>DAOTVC010000028.1:0-11912 GCA_034437215.1 Anaerolineae bacterium
GGTGGGCCGGGCGGTCGGTGTGGGCGAGGGGGTCGTCGTCGGGCTCGGGGTGGCGGTCGCGATTGACGTCGCAGTCGGGCTCGGGGTTGTGGTGGGTGTCTGCGTCTCCGACGCCTGCGCCGTCACGGTCGTCAGGTGTGCCGGGGGCACGAGGACGGCGTTGGGCGAGCAGGCTGTAAGGATGAGGAGGGCCAGCAGCAGTGTCGTGCAGCGCAGGGTTGATCCTCTCATGATCCGGTTTCCTCTCGTGAGAATAACTTGGCTACGGCCTCGCGCGTGCTGCGGAAGGCCAGGGTGGGCAGATCGTCCAGCAGAAAGAAGTGTGCCTCCGCCGCGTCGTCGGCGGGCGTCAGCTCCCCGCCTGCGACCCTGGCCCGGTAGACGACCACCAGGTCGGCTCCGTGCTGGTGTGTGCTCTGTCCTCCCTCGTGCTCGGAGACGAGGGTGAGGAGCTCCAGGTCCTCGATGTCGAGCCCCGTCTCCTCCTTGCACTCCCGGACGGCGGCCTCTCGAGGGGGCTCGTCGTGGTCGACGTAGCCTCCCGGCAGGCTCCACTGCCCCTGCTGGGGCTCCCAGGCCCGCCGGGTGAGGAGCACGCGCCCCTCGGCATCGTGCACGAGCACCACGGCGGCGACCTTGTGCTCGCGAAAGACGACGAGACCGCAGGACGGGCAGGCGCGCCGCTCCCGCCCAAAGACAAAGGCGTCCTTGAGAACGTGACCGCAGCGGGGGCAGTAGTTGAGCTCCAACTTCTGGGAGACGCTGTGCGGGTCGATGGTGGGTCCGGAATTTTTACTCATTGTATCTCACTTATTATACTCTAGGAGCATGGGCCGTCAAACAGCAGGTTAGGGCGGAGCTCATCCGCCCTAACCTGCTCTCTAACTCGTAGGCTGTAGTACTACGGCTGGCGCGATGACAGCCACAGGGTCGCGCCGCCGAGCGCCAGGGTGCTGACCCCCAAGAGGGCCGCCAACCACTGCCAGAATTGGCGCGCGCTCTCCTCCGTAGTCTCCTCCGTAGGAGGGGTGATCTCTTCAAACTCGAGGGTCGGCTCAGAGGGCAGAGGACTGCCCTCAGGCGTTGCCAGCAGGCGGGTTGCGCTCTCGGGTGAGGCCTCTTCATCCGCGTCGTCCAGGGCCTCCTCCCCGGCCGTATCCGCTTCCGCTTCTTCGACCTCTTCGGCGTCCGCCTCCGCTTCCTTGGTAGAGGCTGCTCGGGGTCCCTCTACAGCCTCCTCTTCGGCTCCTGCCACGGGCTGCTCGGTGGCTTCCGCTGCGCCCAGGTCGAGTTCACCGCCTCCACCGATTCCCTCCCCTGCACCGCCCATGCCTTCATCCCCCCAAGATCCCTCCCAGGACGGGGGCTCTCCGGGAACGACCTCGGCACTCTCCTCGGACTCTTCTACGAGCGCCTCGGGGGCTTCCATCTGCATCATGGGTTCAGCCGTGCCCTCCACGGGCACAGTCTCCGCCACGGCCAGATCCTCGGCCTCCATCTCCTGCACCACTACGTCCTCGGTCGCCCTCTCGGACATCGCGACGGGATAGAGGACCCCGCCGCTGCCCAGTGCCAGCTGCAGACCTACCACAATAACGAAGGCAGCCGCACTCAGCGCCGTCGCCAGGCGCATGACCCAGAGACTGGGGCGTGCGCGCTCACGGCGCTGGGGTTTCTTCTCCGCGACCATGGACGGCGTAAGCAGATAGTTTCGCGGCGGTTCCCGCATGGGCATTCCTTGCACGAGGGCCACGGTGTGGCGTAACTCGTTGAGCCGCTGGCGCAGACCTGGGTTTTCTGCCAACTCTGCTTCCAGGGCCCTCTGTTGCCCGGCGCTCAGCTCGCCGTCCAAGTAGGCGGAGAGGTGCATGTTAGTCCAACGTTTAGGGCTCATTGACCTTCCTCCCCTTTATTCACTGCCTATCAGACGGTAGCGCGTCGGCAAAAGTTCCCTGTTCTCCAAAAGGAAGCCGCGCATCTTCTCCCGGGCACGATAGAGGCGTGACTTCACCGTACCGAGGCGGGTGCCCATCGTCTCGGCAACCTCGTCGTAGGAGAAGCCCAACCGGTCCACGAGGTAGAGAGTCATCCGCTGATCCTCGGGCAGCCGCTCCATGGCCTGCTCCAGAAAGTGTCCCAGCTCGCTCCGCTGGAGCGTCTGCTCGGGCAGCTCCGCCTCGTCCCGCAGATAGGGGTTCGCCTCCTCGTCCAGCTCTCCGAAGTCCTCCAGGGAGATGGAGCGCCGTCGTTTGCGACGGCGCATCTCGTCGTAGCAGGCGTTGGTGACGATGCGCAGCAGCCAGGCCCGGAAGGAGCCCCCTCGGAACTTGCCCAGCGCCCGGTAGGCGGAGATGAAGGCCTCCTGCGTGGCGTCGTCCGCCGCTGCCGGATCCTGCATCAGGTGGTAGGCCAGGTTGTAGACCTGGTTCTGGTAGTAGAGGATCAGCTCATTGAAGGCGCTCATGTCGCCCTGTTGGGCGGCCTCCACGAGGGGTTCCTCGTCCCAGGGATCGGTAAAGTCGATACTCGTTGTAATCATTTTGCTTGACGCACCGTAAAAATCGGCTATACTTAAGATCGTTAGCCGGAGTGGCGGAATCGGCAGACGCAAGCGACTCAAACTCGCTCGGGTAGTCCCCGTGTGGGTTCGACTCCCACCTCCGGCATTATAACTGAAAAGAGGACGAACTCAAGGTTCGTCCTCTTTTTGTGTTCAAGGGGGCCGCCGGCTTCCAGCTAGCCGGGTGGGGTGAGCCACCGGTGCAGCACCGGCTCGACCTCGAGGATGCCGCCAACGACCGCGTCCACCCCCTCGACCGGCCCGGCTCCCTCCCGCACGAGGATGGTCCCCATGCCGAACTCCTTGGCGCCCTGAAGGTTGCGCGCCTGGTCGTCCACGAGGATGCAGGCAGGACCGGGGACGTCCAGCAGCGCCAGGGCCAGCGTGTAGGCCTCCGGAGCCGGCTTGCCCCGGTAGTCGACGGCGCGCACGTCGATGATGACCTCGAAGTGGTGGCGGATTTCCAGGGTATGCAGAACTCGCTCTGCCCAGCTGGCGATGGCGTTGGTAAAGATGACCTTGGGGAGGGGGAGCCGGGCCAGCATCGCGTCCAGCGCCGGGGAGGGGGAGAGGTAGGCATTGAGATCGGCGCCGTGAGCGAACTCCAGGTAGTCTTCGAGGTCGAGCTCGGGATGGTCCCGCAGCAGCCCCGCCATCGTCGTCCCGTACGCTTCGAAGTAGTGCTGGCGGAGGGCGTGGGCCTCTGCGGCAGAGAGGTGCAGCTCCCGCGCTAACCAGGTCTCGATGAGGCGTCCCACCTCCCCGAAGAGACCGGAGGCGTTGGTGTAGAGGGTGTCATCGAGATCGAACAGCAGATAGTCAAAGGGCATGTTGCGTACCGGTCACAAATGAAGACGTGTGCACGTGTGCACGTGTGCACGTGCGAACGTGCACACGTCATACCTATACCTGTGGTTGTTATGCCTGCGTGCCATCGAGAGGCAGGGCTACCATGCCGCTGACGATCTTGGGGAAGAAGTCGGTGGATTTCTGCGGCATCTTCTCCCCCGCCTGGGTGCAGGCACGCACCTGCGCCATGCGGGTCCCGTTCAATAGGAAGAGGAAGTTGGCCTCTCCTTCGTCCACGGCTGCGTATCCGGGATCGGGCTCGCGGAGATAGTCGAGGTTCTCCTTGCGGGCCACGCTCTCCTTGCTCAGCCCCATGACGTGCTCGAGGATGACCTCGTGCAGCACGGCGACGTCCAGCCGCCGCCAGGTGGGATCGCGGTTGGGCACCAGCCGGGCCATCGTGTCCAGGGACTTGAGGGTGAGCAGGTAGTAGCCCCCGTCGTAGAAGCCGAAGCGGGGCCTCTCGGGCGTGGCGTTGGTCAGGCCCGCCTCCATCGTCTGCCGGTCCGCCACCGCCTTCACTTCGAAGTAGGGCTCCAGTGCCTCAAGCAGTTCAGCACTGCCCATGCCCTCATAAGCGTGGATAAGACGGTGGGTGGGCAGGATGATCAGGCCCGGATCGCTCATGCTCACGAAGGTCGCCAGGGTGTAGTTGAAAGCGGCGTTCGCCGGTGCATCGGGGTGCTGTGCGCGCATCTCGTCGCGGTAAGCCAGCGCCGTCTCGTAGCGGTGGTGACCGTCGGCGATGATGAGGTTGATCTTGTCACCCATCTCACGGACCACCGCCTCGATGACCTCCGGATCGTCCACGGTCCAGAAGCTCTGCTCCACCTCAGGCTCGATCACCTCTTCGTGGAGGATGGCAGGCATGTGGGAGTCGAGGTAGGGCTGCAGGATAGCGTTGATGCGGTTCTCGGCGTCGGGGTAGAGGATGAAGATGTGCCCCCAGGCCGTCTCCGTCACGCGGGTGAGGTTGAGCCGGTCCACCTTGGGGCCGCTCAGCGTCCGCTCGTGGGGCAGGATCACCCCCTCGTCGAAGCGGGTCAGCTCCAGGGCCGCCGTAAGGCCTCGCCGTACGTAAGTCTCGCCGTCGGGCGTGGTGAAGGTCTGCTCCAGAACGTAGAGCAGGGGGCGGGGATCACGGATGAGGACCTCCTCGGCGAGCCAGGTCCGGGTGTAGCAGCGGGCGCGGGTGTAGACGTCGTTCTCGGGCTCGTCGGGCTCCCGGTACCCCTGGATGATGCGGACGAAGTTGTGGGGGTCCAGCTCGTAATAGGCCCTCTGCTCCGCCTCGTGAATACGGTCGTAGGGCATGGTGATGACGTTGGAAAGATCACACTTCTTCTGGGGGTTGTAACGCAACCCCCGGAAGGGTCGGATATTCGCCATTTAATCCTCCGTAAGTTCAATAGATCTAGTGACTCGGGCGATGCGTGAAACGTAAAATAGAAAATACCCCACGCTTCACGCTTTACGTTTCACGTTGGTCATCCTTCAGCGGGTTGGAGACATACCTTCTACATGGGTGAGTGTTGCAACTTACTCGGTCAGGTACTCCTTGACGAGCCGCACGATCTCGTCGCCGACCCGCTCCTGGGCCTCTCGCGTGCCCGCGCCGATGTGCGGGGTCGCGACGACGTGGGGATGTTCCACCAGCTTGCGCAGCTCCTCCTTCTCGGGGGGCTCCTGGCTGTAGACGTCGAGGGCCGCGCCCGCCACGTGCCCGTCGAGGAGGGACTCGTAGAGGGCTGCTTCGTCAACAACTCCACCACGGGCAGCGTCGACGAGGTAGACGCCGTGCTTCATCCTCTCAAACTCCTGCGTGGAGATGAGGTGGTGGGTCTCGTCGGTGTGGGGCAGGTGCAGGCTGATGTAGTCGGCGCGCTCCAGCAGCTCCTGCAGAGGGACGACGTCCTCGTGCTGAACGTAGGGGTCGGAGGCGATGACCTCCATCCCCAGCGCCCGGGCCTTCTCCCCCAGGAGTTGGCCGATCCGCCCGTAGCCGATGACGCCCAGCGTCTTGCCGCTCAACTCGGTGCCCTTGAGCGCCTTCTTCTCCCACTTGCCGGCTTTCATCGAGGCGTCGCCGCGGGCGATGTTCCGGGCCAGGGCCATCATCATGCCCAGGGCCAGCTCGGCGACCGCGTTGGAGCTGGCGGCGGGGGTGTTGAGGACCTGAATGCCTTTCTCGCGCGCATAGGCCACGTCGATGTTGTCCAGACCGACGCCGCCGCGGATGACGGCCTGCAGCTTCTCCGCCCTGTCGATGAGGGGCTCGCGCACCTTGGTCCGGCTGCGCACGACCATACCGTCGTACTCACCGATGACCTCGGCGAGTTCATCGGCGGTGATGCTGTCCTGTACGTCGACCTCGACCCCCAACCGGCGTATCTTCTCGACCGCCTCCGGGGCGACGGGGTCGCAGATGAGTAACTTGGTCATAGCTCGCTCTCCTTGTCCCCGGTCCCTACTGGAGACCCAGGATGTCGTTGATCTGGCCCAGCAGCCACTGGACGTCCTCGACGGTGAGGTCACCCATGTGGGCGATGCGGAAGGTCTTCTCCTTCAGCTTCCCGTAGCCGTTGGAGATGATGGCCCCGCGCTCCGCCAGCGCCCGGTTGAGATCGGCGACGCTGATGCCGCGGTTGTTCTCCACCGTCGTGACGGTGTGGGAGAGGAAGCGCTCCTCAGGGAAGAGGGCGAAGTGCTCGCGCGCCCAATTCCGCACGACGTTGGCCATGTCGAGATGGCGCTGCCAGCGCTTCTCCAGCCCCTCGGCGTGGATGGCGTCCATCTGGGCGTTGAGCGCCCGGATGAGGCTGATGGCGGGGGTGGCGGGGGTCTGGTTGAGTTTGTACTTCTTGAGCATGTTCAGGTAGTCGAAGTAGTAGCCGCGGTGGGGGATCTCCTCGGCGCGGCCGATGGCCCGCTCGCTCACGGCTACGACGGTGAGTCCCGGCGGGAGGGCGAAGGCCTTCTGCGAGCTCGCCAGCACCACGTCCAGCCCCCAGGCGTCCACTTCGATCTTGGCCCCGGCCATGCCGGAGACCGCGTCGACGAGGATGACCGTCTCGGGGTACTTCTCGCGTACCAGAGGCCCGATCTCGCCCAAGGGATTCATCACGCCCGTGGAGGTCTCGTTGAAGGTCAGGGTGAGGGCATCGTAGTCACCCTGGCTGAGAGCTGCGTCCACGATCTCGGCCGTAAAGCCGGTGCCCCACTCCACGTCTATCCGATCGGAGGGCACTCCGTTGGCTTGGGCGATCTTGAACCAGCGCTCGGAGAAGGCGCCGCAGACGGTGACCAGGGCGCGCTTGCCCGAGCGCACGGCCTGACGGAGGGAGCCCTCCATCAGGCCCGTGCCGGAGCTGGCGTAGAGGAAGACGGGCTGTTCAGTGTACAACATCTCCTGAAGCTTTGCCGTAACCTCACCTTGAAGATCGGAGTAGTCGGTGCTGCGGTGACCGATCATCGGTGCGGTTTGGGCGTTGAGGATCTCCTCGCGCACGTGGGTCGGTCCGGGGATAAAGAGCTTCTTGTACATCGGTGAAACCTCCTTATAGGTAGACTGATATCCTTACTTAAGAGATTGCGGCTCTCCAGGATTTCGCAGGGTACAACAGGGCCATTTGCCACGCGTTGCTTGCCACAACGCAGGAAAGGTCTGGTACGTCCCACCGCAGCAGCCATTGGGGCTAGTTTTAGAGCTTCTCACCCCACTACCCGGCGAAACCCAAAAGACCCGAGATTGCTCTACAGGTGAGTGCGATGTATTGGTGAATGGTAACAAGAGAATATCCTGGGCTCTCCACTCTAGCAACAGTATAGGATGGGGGAGTGATCCTAAGTAGTGCTGATAATACTGTCTTTGCAGTGTGACCCTTCACCTGTCTTTACCAGGGAAGGGAGATGGTCAGTCTAGTACTATTCTACAAGGGAGGGGGGGATTGTCAAAAGATGTCTGACAACGACAGGGGGATCGAGCCGAGACCAGGGACGCCGTCGAGGGTGCCGGTGAGCAGGAGGCGCATGCCGTCCATGGTGCCGATGACGAGAGCGGCGAAGACGAGGCCCCAGACCAGGGGTAGCCAGAGCTCCTGCCAGCTGCCATAAGCCTGCTCCCGATTCAGGGCCATGGTCCACATCATGGCTCCCAGGAGGACAAACATCGCCACGACGCCCAGGGCGCTGTAGAGAGCGATGGGGTAGAGGAGCCAATCGGGTTGCAGGAAGATGATGGCTGCCTGCGCCAATTCGACGGCGAGGAGAGGGGAGAGGTCGCCCCAGCTGCGCAGGGTGGGCTCGCTCACGCCGTCGCGCCAGACCGTCTGGTTGAAGGCGGGTACGAGGACGATGCTCATGCTCATCCCCATCAGGGTGCCGGTGAGCAGCCGCAGCCAGGGCCGGGGCTCGTAGAGAGCGGCGAGGGTCAGCTCGCCGAGAGACACCGGTCCCGTCGTGGTGGCCAGGGTGGAGTTCACGCCGTCCAACGCCCACACCAGGAAGGAGAGGCCCACCAGGGCCCACACCCAGGGGCGGGGGAAGCGCTGGGCGCGTCGCCGCCGGAGAATCAGCCAGTGGACGAGGATGCCCGTCAGGGCGCCGGCGAAGGTGCCGGTACAGCGCTGGCAGACGGGAAGCTGGTGTTCGTCCACGAAGAAGCTGTGCTCGGGCAGGCGGTGGCAGACTGCGGCTCCGATGTAGTCCGCTTTGCGCAAGAGGGAAGGGGGTGTGAAGAAGACGAAGAAGACGAGGGCGACAAAGGCCAGGACGAGGCCCGACCAGATCCAGGCGCGCGAGACCGGCTTCTGCACGTCTACCAGCTCCTGAGGGGCCGGGGCAGGTGTTCCATCCGGTTCACGTACCCGATCAGCCAGTAGTTGCCCGTCCACTCGAGGGCGTGAAGGGCCGTGTTCCCCGTCCAGAGGCGTTGGGTCAGCGCCCCCAGCAGCAGGCGGAGGACGGCACCGATGGTGCCGCCGTGGGCGACGACGAGCACGCTCTCCTCCTGCTCTCCGGTGCCGACGGCACGTTCCAGGGCTCCCCCCACCCGCTCCTTGAAGGCCCGGTGCTCGGGGTGGAAGACCTCGATGGTGGCGGGGTCCCAGATGGAGATCGGGTGGGGAGCGTGGCCCGCTTCCGCGCTCTCGAACTCACGCAGCTCGGGGTCCACCTCGAGGGGGATATGCAGGTAGGTGTTGATGATCGTCGCCGTATGGTGCGCGCGCTGCAGACTGCTGGCGACGATGCGATCGACCGCCAGGTGATCGCGCAGGTAGGCGCCCAACCGGTGCGCTTGAATCACGCCCAGGGGGCTCAACTCCGCGTCGGCTCCGGCGCGCTCCCCCTCGACCTGCCAACGTGACTGTCCATGCCTCGTCAATAGTAGTTTCATAGGCTGGGATTATAATGGTCAGAGTGGAAAACATCAAGTAGCGTGTGAAGGAGAGCCTGCCTATGCCTATTCTCGATTCCCTGCTGGAGGCGGTCGCGGATAACGCCGCCGCCGCAGAACCTCTAGATCTCTGTATCGGAGCGCATTGGACGGTCGCTGTGGTGAAGCTGCGGGGCGAAGTGCGTGCCGGTCTCTCCTCGACGCTGCATGGTGGAGACGACGACCACCACCATGGTAAACGGCCTCCTGTACGGGACGCCGGTCACCTTCTCGAAAAGGCGGTGGGGGAGTGGGCTGCTCTGGCGCGCTCCGCGAGCGTCCTGGAAGCGAGCATCGGTCTGGCGACCATCAACGCCCTGCTGGAGGGCTATGGTGAGGAGAGCGAAGCCGTCAACGCGCTCGACGTCATCATCGAGCGGGGGCGGGGAAAACGGGTCGTCGTCGTGGGGCACTTTCCCTTTACCGCCAAGATCCGTGCTGCCGCCGCGCGGCTCTGGGTGCTGGAGCTCGATCCCCGCGAGGGGGATCTGCCCGCGGCGCGCGCACCGGAGATCATTCCCCAGGCCGATGTGGTGGCCTTGACGGGCACCTCCATCCTCAATCACACCTTTGATGATCTGGTGGCGCTCTGTCGTCCGGAGGCCTTTGTCGTCGTTCTAGGGGGCACCACGCCGCTCTCTGAGGTCTTGTTTGACGTGGGCGTGGATGCCCTTGCCGGCACCCGGGTCGTCGACCCAGGGGCTGCGTTGCGCAGTGCCGCCCAGGGAGCCACCTTCAAGCAGCTGGAGGGCAAAGCGCTCCTCACGCTCTTCCGCAGAGCGTGAGACGCTCGCTCCCTCACTTGGGGGTCACGAAGGGGACGAAAGCCACACCGCCCAGATCCACCTTTTGAATCTGCCCGTCCCGCTTCATGATCTTCCACAGGGTCTGATACCCGCCCTGCGGGCCGACGGGGATGATCATGTTGCCGCCCTCGTCCAGCTGTTCGATGAGGGCCGGAGGAATCCGCGGAGGGGCTGCCGTGGCGATGATGCCCTGGTAGGGGGCGTACTCGGGCCACCCCAGGTGCCCGCTTCCCAGGCGGAGGTGGACGTCCTCGTAGCCCAGATCTTCCAGGAGGCGCGCGGCGCTCTCGTAGAGCTCCTCCACGACTTCCACGCTATAGACGTCGGCGCCCATGGCGGCGAGAATCGCCGTCTGGTATCCCGAACCCGTCCCGATCTCCAATACCTTATCCCCCGGCTCGATCTCGAGCGCCTGGGTCATCATCGCCACGATGTAGGGCTGCGAGATCGTCTGACCCTTCCCGATGGGCAAGGGGTAGTCACCGTAGGCCCTCCCGACGAGGTCGGGGGGGACGAAGCGCTCGCGGGGCACTTTGCGCATCGCCTGGAGCACGTTGGGGTCGTGAATGCCCCGTGAACGAAGTAGAGCGACCATACTATCAATATCCATCCTTACCTACCTTTTCTCTACTATGGGCGTACTTTCTGAACTTCTTCAAGGGACGCTGCGTGATGAAGACCGGCGCCGGCTCCTGCCTCTCCCTGCCGGGGGCCAAGGGGATCCACAGGCCAAAGGTGCTTCCGTCTCCCGGCACACTCTCCACCCACACGTCCCCTCCATGGGCTCGGACTGTCTCCCTGACCAAGGCCAGTCCCGTGCCCATGCCACCAAAGCGACGGGTCGTGGAACCGTCGATCTGGTAGAAATCGCGGAAGAGATACTGCTGCTGCTCCTCGGCAATGCCGATGCCCTCGTCGCTTACCGCCAGGTAGGCCCGGCCCTTCTCCTCCCAGGTCTTGATAGTCACCTGCCCTCCGTCGGGGCTGAATTTGACGGCGTTGTCGATGAGGGCCTCGACGGCACGTCCCAGCGCGCGCGCATCTCCCAGCAGAGGGGGCACCTTCTCTCCGGTCTCGAGGCTCAGGGAACAGTTGTGCTCCTCGGCCCAACCGCTGCGGGCGTCGATCTGAATCTGCGCCAGGGTGTCCAGGGACGTGGGGTGGTGGGTGATCTCCCCCAGGCGCACCTGCTCAAGGACGGTGATCTTCTCCACCAGACTGGAGAGGGAGCGCACGTTCTTTCTGACCACGCGGGTGGCCTCGCGCTGCTCGGGGCTCAGCGCTCCCCAGGTCTCGGTGCTGAGCAGCTCGATGTAGCCCAGGACCATCGACAGGGGGGTGCGGAGCTCGTGGGAGATATTCTGGATCATCTGATCCTTTAGTTTGTCCGCCTCCATAAGAATCGCATAGGCCTGGCGCAGCTCCTCGAGGCGCGAGCGTGCCAGGTCGCGCTGCTCCTGTAGATCGCCGGCCAACTCTCCCATGGTCAGGGCTACCAGGTCCAGGGTGAGGATGAAGGCCACCTCCGTCTGGACTGCCCGCAGACCCAGCCCAAGCACCATCGCTGCCGGCAGGAGGATGAGGTACCCGACGAGCACCCAGGTCTCCAGCACGCCCAACGTCAAAGCCGTGAAGACTACGGGAAAGGCGAAGAGATAGACTGCCAGGGAGACGCCCTGCCGGTAGGCGAGGGTCAGAAGGACGAGGAAGATAAGATTGGCAGCGACGAGGATCACGTAGCGCTGCAATCCTACCCGCTTCCAGGCGAAGCCCGGACCCTGCCCCCTCACGCTCTGGATGATACCGATGGAGAGGGTGACGAGGATGAGGTTCACCATCCCATCAGCCAGCAGACCCGTCCAGAAGGTGCTCTCCAAGAGGGTCGAGAGCGCCAGATCTCCTCCCAGTAACCGTGCTGTCAGATCGAGCCCGTAGCCGACCAACACGACCAGGGCCGCCTTCATGCGCGTCCGGCGCCTTCGCGCCCAGCCCGCGACTGCGCCCATGATCGTGTGCGGCAGCAGGAGGAGGAGTTGGCGGGGCAGGTCACCGCCCGCCCCTAGGGGAGCCTCTAGGAGCAGGCTTACCAGGCTGCCGATGAGACCGACGAGGGCGCCCGGCAGGCTGCCGCCGAAGTAGCCGGCGACGACCGGGACGATGAGGTGGAGTTGGAGGTGCTCCGTAATGACTAGCGGGTTGGGCAGGTAGGGCGTGACCTGCTGCAAGAGGACGTAAGCCAGCACGCCGACCACGAACGTACCGA
>DAOTVC010000029.1:0-3295 GCA_034437215.1 Anaerolineae bacterium
ATCAGCCCTCGTAGACCAGTCGCGCGTAGCGTGCCAGCCCAACCGCGTTAGCTACCACAGCGTCGGGAAGGACGAGACCGTGGGGGTATTGGGTGGTCAGCTCCCGGCGGAGAGCCTCCGATCCGCCGCCGGTGAAGAGCAGGTGCCTAAACTGCCGCCCATTCCCCCAGCGCGCCTCCACGTAGGAGCGGATGGCGCCCGCAGCACTGCCTCGGGCTGTCGCCGCCGCTTCAGTCAGATCCACCCGGCCGTCAGGCGTGGCGATGTAGGGTTCGCGCTCGAGAAGCATGGCATCCCCGCCGTGCAGGGAGAGGGTGACCCCATAGCGCTCTCGCACCATCCGTACCAGATGCTCCGCTGCCCGACGCATCCCCATCGTGTCGCCACTCGTGAACTTGGCGACGACCTCCCCGTCCTGCACACTGAAGAGGTCGAGGGTATTGAAGCCGATATCGCAGATACCCACCGGGTCCTCGTAATCCTCGTCCCTGCGCGTCAGATTGCCCGCGTCGTCCATCCCCCAGGCGTAGTAGGTGCCCGCCGGCTGTGCGAGCACATCCACCCGCTCCACCTCCATCTCGATCTCCAGATCATCGACGGTGAAGACGTGCTCCTCGCCGGTCAGCCAGCGGCGAAGCTCACGGCGCGTGCTCAAGGCCATATCGCGGTCGGCCATCACCTCCACGGGGAGGCCGACCATCAGCTTGACCAGATGCCGGCCCGCACCGAGCAGTTGCCCCAGAGAGGCGTAGAGCAGAGCGCGGATCTCGTAACCGTCACTCAGCCGGCTGAAGTCCATCCGCTCGATGGGCTGGTTCACGTACTGCAGAATGTTTTCGCCGACGAGGAAGGCCACGCCGTCCCAGGAGACACGCGTGGGGAGGCGGCTCGACCTGCGCCGTTGTCGCCCCCGTGTGAGGGAGAGGTAGCCCAGATCCGTGGTGCCCAACCCGACCATGGATGCCAGATGGCGAGTGTGCAACCGCGTCTCACCCCGTTCGTCATCCCGCATCATCGCCACCTTGAAGCCGCCAAAGCCGGGGTCCACCCCGACGCTGATGGGCTGTCGCTCATTCATCATGCACTCCTTCTGCGTGGACAAGAATCCACGAACTTGACCGAACCAAACGGCAAGCGGTAGTCTACAGTTGCTACGCCTTCTGCCCCTCGCTCGCTACCGCCGGCCTGCCACCCCTCAGAACAACTCCACCAGGGCAAAGGGGGGAGCGCTGGGCGGGACACGCTGCGTGAAGCGAGGACGTAAGCCGGCGGCAAGGTCGCCCATCTGCCGAGCCATCTCTCGCGCGTGAAGAGCCGCGCGCTTGCCACCCGGCTCCCAGCGCATCCGCACAAACTCCTGCTGCATCAAGCGCTCTGCCTGGCGCAGATACAGAAGTGCCTCAAGCCTCACCTCCGGTGGGCGGAGTGCCAGCAGAGCGAGCCCGTAGACGGCGGCGGCTTCATTCTGGCGCGCACCCACCCCTACCCGCCGCTCGAAGATGGTTGCCGCCCGCCGGTACGCGCTCTCAGCGACCTCCGGATAGCCCAGGCGAACCACCCAGTCCCCGGACCGGAGGTGAAAGGCACCCAGTTGAGTCCAGTCGCCCTCCAACCAGAGCCCTTCAGCCCGCTCGCGCGCCTCTTCGAAAGCGTCGATCTTCCCCGCCTGGAGATCCACGATCATCCACAGCAGCAGATCTTCGTAGGCCGGATAGAGCCTGCGGGAACGGAGCAGATCCGTGGGTTGAAGTCGTTGAGTTGTCATCGCCCCTTCCCTACGCTATCGAGGCCCTTCCCCACGCCTTCCCTACGCTTCCCCACGCTTCCCTCCTTCCCTACGCCTTTTCAGCCCAAAACGGCGCTCTCCGGCCCAAAGACCAGGGTCACACCCTCGTCCGACAACACCTCGCGAAAGGTGATCTCCGGATGATACTGCAGCACCTCGACGGCCTCCTGAAGCGTTTCCACCGCCAGGCGGCGGGGCGCAGGAGGAACCCGAGAGCGGTCGGTAGGATGTGCCAGGCCAATCCCCTCCAGGGCGTGTAAGAAGTTTCCCATCTGCCGACGGCTCATCAGGTGGTCGAAGGCCACACCCAGATCGTCGTAGGACAACTTACCTCCCAACTGTTCTAGGGCGTAGTTAAGGACCTCCACGACCATCCCGTCGACCGGAAAGGCGAAGCGCTCCCGACCGACGTCGAGCAGGTCAAGAACGGTGCTCCGGTCCACGTAGAGACCCTGCAGGACGACGCGCCCCGAGGACTCACCCGGCAACCCGTCCACGACGAAGCGCCCGGGCTCCGTCATCTGGGAGGCGGCGCTGTCACCCAGCGTGTTCTTCGAGCCCTGCGGGGAGTTCCAGAAGGCCAGGACAACGCCCGTCTGGGCGGCGATTTCTGGTGGGATCACGCTCCCCTTGAGGTACTGGAGGGCTATGAATACGCGAAAACCGACCTTGCGACCGCCCACGATCAGGCTCCGCAGATTACTTTCGAAGACACGCCAGGAATCCCGCCCCAGTTGGCTCTCGACCACCTCCCGCAATACAGCGGCTTCCTCGATAAAGACACAGACGTAAGGGAGCCGCCGTTCCTGGGAGACGTGGGCGTTGTAGCCCTCGATACTTGCCCAGGGCGTGTCGCCGATGAGGTGCACGCGTCGCAGATGCTCCTGGTTGAGCCGTACCATGGCGGAGACGATCTCCTCCGGCTGCCAGGCCACCGCCAGGGCGCCCTCACGATCCACGAACTGGTAGTCGGCCTCGAGCCCTGCATAGGGGCTGAAGTTGACTCTCTGAGGATCGAGGAAGACCAGGTTGAGGGGATGACGCTGCGGATCGGTGTGGTAGATCAGCGAGAGGATGGCGCCATCGATCCACGTGGTCTTGCCGAAGCCCGAGCGCCCGGTGATGAGCGTGTGACGCGGTTGGGCGACGAGGTCGAGGAGCCGCAGCTCTCCCCGCCGGTCCAGACCGAGGGGGAGCGTGTAAGGAGTGGAGATGGTCTCGAGATGATCGACGAGATCTCCTCCCGAGAAGCCCTGCGCCTCCGGATCGAGGGATCTCAGGTCTGCGACCCAGCGCACCCAGAAGTGGTTGTCGATCCAGACATCGACCTTGCCCCCGAGCATATCGCTGATGCGGATACGGATCTGCTCCAGCACCCGCTCGCTGGTGAGGCTCAGGAAAGCGATGGGCTTGCCCCGCTGCTGCTGATTGCGAGCCGCGGGACGGTAGATCTGCCGGATGGAAGTGACATCGAGCTGAATCACCACCCGCGCACCATCCCCCGTGATT
>DAOTVC010000030.1:0-3787 GCA_034437215.1 Anaerolineae bacterium
CGAGAAGAACGACCTCCCGACTGGTGTCGCCGGTGCCCCGACGACCGTCGCGGCTGTGATGTCCTCTGCTTCCCCGGCTTGAAGTCCCCGTAGTCGAAGCCCGACAGCTGCCGCCGCTCGATTTGCCCTCCCAGGGTCCTCTCGATGCTGCGCACCATCGCTTCGTCGTCCGGCTCCGTGAAGGTGAAGGCATCGCCGCTCTGCTCCACTCGACCGGTGCGCCCGATGCGGTGGGTATAGGCATCCACCGTATCCGGCATGTCGAAGTTAATGACGTGCGTAATGTCGTCCACGTCGATGCCGCGCGAGGCGATGTCGGTCGCCACCAGAATATCGTACTTGCCGTCGCGGAAGCCGTTGAGGGCCTTCTGACGTTGATTCTGTGACATGTTGCCCTGCAACGCCGTCGCACGATACTGCGCCTTCAGCAGATCGCGTGCCAGGTTCCGGGCACGATACTTGGTGCGGGTGAAGATGAGGACGCGTCCGGTGGCTGTCTCTTTCAGCATGGCCAGCAGGAGCCCCTTCTTGAGAGGACGCGTGACGGGGTAGAGGGCGTGAGATACGCTCTTGGCCGGAGCAATCGCGCCTATCTGCACGGTCACCGGCTCTTTGAGAAGCGTATCGCCCAGCTCACGAATCTCTTCGGGCATCGTGGCGGAGAAGAAGAGCGTCTGCCTTTCGCCGGGTAGCTGGCGAATGATGCGGCGCACGTCGGGCAGGAAGCCCATGTCGCACATCCGGTCGGCTTCGTCCAGAACCAGCACCTCGACCTGGGACAGGTCGATCTGACCCTGGCCATGAAGATCGAGCAGGCGTCCGGGACAGGCAACGACAATCTCCGCCCCGCGCCGCAGAGCCTGGATCTGGGGACCCTTGCTCACGCCGCCGTAGATCGAGACACTGCGCACGCCGGTCTGTCTGCCCAGCTCGCGGGCAAAGTCGTGGGTCTGTTCGGCCAGTTCGCGGGTGGGTGCGAGAATCAACACGCGCACCCGGCGCCGCGAGCCCCTCTTCTCGAGCAGATTGTGCAAGATGGGAAGGATAAAGGCAGCGGTCTTTCCGGTGCCGGTCTGAGCGATGCCCAAAACGTCGCGCCCCTTGAGCACGACAGGAATGGCCTGCTCCTGAATCGGTGTCGGCGTGGTATAGTCCATCGCCTTGACGCCCGCGAGAATGCGCGGGTCGAGAGAAAAATGTTCGAAATTCACGAAACGTACTCCTTGACTATGTGAGCCAAGTCGCACGCTTGACCCTGAATTGATGTGTCGCGGACCCATTGTCCGGGGACACGACGGCGTATTATACCCGTTTTGGCGAATCTGTCTACTCTTTAAGTGAAGATACATCATGACTCTGCTGAAAAAAGCCTTTTTACCACAGAGGGCACGGAGATTTTTTAAATTGGACTTCATAAAATCAGGCAAAAGAGCGCTTTTTATAAAGATATTTCACTATCTCCTTGGTTTTCTCGGTGTTCTCCGTGTTGGAAGAAGTTTTTTCAGGGCAGTCATCTTGCACTCCAAAGCGCAAGAAGGCTTGGTTGCCTTTTTGCCGTTATCTCCTATGATTGAGAGTAGGGTACAGACTACCGCTGCTTCGAATTGCGGACCGGCGACCACTTGCCAAGACCCTACCCCAAATATCGCCTGGGATTAACTTCTATAGAGTCGGACGGCCTACTGAGATCAAGCTACGGCGACGGGAGCCCCGTCCGCCACCGGACTAAAAGCGAGATAACTTGGGCACTGTAAGCGTCTTTTAGGAGCGCTTGCAGTCTGCTCTTGCTCAAGTTGTTTAATTCGAGTTCTAATCTCCTACACCCCTGTAGATCTTCGATGAACTGAAGATCGGACTGAGTACATATCCAATAACTCAAAAGCAACACAAGGAGAGTACTGAAGCGATGGCAAACCGGATCGAGTGGGTGGAGATCCCCAAAGGGCAATTCATCTCGGGGCTGACCGCCGAACAGAAGGCGGAGATGCAACGGCGTCTCTATAAGGAGTATGGGATTGACGAGCTCTCTCCAGAACGTCAGAAGTGGCTAGAGAGCACCATGGATAAAACTACTTTTGAATACAGCCCTGAAGAAAAACGTATCTGGCAGGAGATGGTTATCAAAAACGACCGGGCAGCCATTGACTACAAGTATGCGATATGGGCGCTAGAGCATATTCCTACGGCTCAGAGCCGACCAGTCAACACCTTCTACATCGCGCGCTTCCCCATCACCTACGGACAGGTGGCTCCCTTCTTCCACTCCGCGATCGCCAAGAAGATGGGCTGGAAGCGGATGGAGACCGCGGGGGGCGCTGACCGCCCGGCCATGTTCCAATGGTGGGATCAGGCAGCGGCGATGGCCCACTGGCTCGGAGGACGGTTGCCCAGCCGCCTGGAGTGGGAGAAGGCTGCCCGCGGCACCGATGGCCGGCTGTACCCGTGGGGCAATCAATGGGAGCCGGGACGCACCCACAGCGACTCTGGTAAATTGTCTCTCCGGGGCGCGGGCAAGCGCTACGGAGGCATAGCCGCCGTCGATGCTTATCCTAAGGGTGCCAGCCCCTACGGGGTGATGGACATGGTGGGCAACCTATCGGAGTGGACGGCTCTCCGGGATGATAACCAGATTGGCAGCATGGGCTACTCAAAAAAACAGATCCCCGAAGGTCTCGAATGGTTCTGGGCGCTTCCCATGCACTATCAGGGCTCAACCCGCGCCCAGGCCGATCGCTACGTCTGCTTCCGTCCCGTTCTCCACGAGTGGGGACGGCGGCTGTGGCCCGGATATCGACGCGGGTTGGGCTGAGGCTTTACGATGACACAGATTGCAATGTCTTTCATTCTAGAGAGCCTGCCCTCGCTGCGAAACCCGCGGCTCTGCGTCACACCGGCTGACGCAGGACCGGAACGCGCCGAGCAGGTGCCGGAGGCCTGGTGGGAGCTGGCCTCCCTCGAGCAGGTCGATCTCGATGCCCTGCGAGGGCTGTGGGAGCCTATCGCGAAGGTGATTCCACAGACCGTACAAGAGCTAGAGGCGACTCTGCAGGCGGCGGTCGTCCTCCTGGAGGAGGGGCAGCGCCCCTCGCTACTGTACGTCTTCTCGGACGTCGAGGGCACGCTCGTCCTCTACCGTGGCTACCCGCCGCTACGGCACGAAGCCCTTCCCGCCCGCTGGCGCCCCATCTGGGAGCAGCTGCCCCCCACCCTTCACGACCTCTACGCCGTGCACGACGGCTGGTACCTCATCCCCTCGCACAGCGGCGGACACCTGCCCGTCGTAGCGTGGTCCCTCCTCTCCGACGACGAGTGGCGGCTGGAGAAGGGGCTGGTGGAACGGATGCCCATCGCTCCGGAACGCACGGTGGTGGTCTACGCCCAAGGGGGAGGGGGTTACCTGGGTCTCCAACTTCCCCGGACCGGTGAGCAGGGGCCGGTCACCCCCCTCGAGCTCTGGTCCCCTGATCTGGCGAACCCGCAGGTGGGGATCGACTTCTGGACGGCCTTCGACGAGTGGACCTCCGCCATGCTGGTGGAGATGGCGTTGAGAGACGAGGAGGTTTAACGACGAATGCCCCCACACCACCCCTCCGATATACAACCTTTCGCTTCCGAGGAAGAGTACCGTGAGTTCTGCAGCCATCTAGTAGAGATGGAGGCAACAGAGAAACGACTCAAGGAAGAGTACCAAGAGCTAAAGCGTGTTGATCCCCAACGCGCCAAGGAGGCAGCGAAACGCCATGGAAAGCTGAGCTCTCAACTCTGGAAGGCCAAGCGCGAATACCGT
>DAOTVC010000031.1:0-33109 GCA_034437215.1 Anaerolineae bacterium
CTCCGTTACTGAATTCGTCGGTCAGGTTACCGACAATATCGAGACGGTCATCGTAGGCAAGCACCAGCGCATCGAACTGCTCATGGTCGCTCTGCTCTGCCAGGGGCACGTGCTGCTCGAGGACGTGCCGGGCACGGGCAAGACGATGCTCGCCCGCGCTGCGGCTGCCAGCATGGGGCTGGACTTCAAGCGCATCCAGTGCACGCCCGACCTGCTGCCCAACGACATCACCGGCGTGAGCGTCTTCAACCAGAAGACGAACAGCTTCGAATTCCGCTCCGGTCCCGTCTTCGTGAACATCCTGCTCGCCGACGAGATCAACCGCGCGACACCGCGCACCCAGGCGGCGCTCCTCGAGGCCATGCAGGAGCGCCAGGTGACGGTGGACGGGGTGACCCGCCCTCTGCCGGCGCCCTTCATCGTGCTCGCCACGCAGAACCCCATCGAGTACGAGGGGACCTTTCCGCTGCCCGAAGCCCAGTTGGATCGCTTCCTGATGCGCCTCTCGTTGGGCTACGTCGCCAAGGACGACGAGATCGCGATGCTGCGCAACCTGCGCAAGGTGCACCCCATCGAGCGGGTGGGGCAGGTGGTGGAGGGGCAGGCGCTCCTCGACCTCCAGGAGGTGATCACCGACGTGCACGTCGATGAGACCCTCGAGGAGTACATCCTCAGCATCGTACAGGCGACGCGCGTTCACCCCGACGTGGCCCTCGGGGCCAGCCCCCGCGGCTCACTGGCCCTCTACAAGACCTCCCAGGCCTTGGCCGCCCTCAGGGGACGCGACTACGTCGTGCCCGATGACCTGAAGCTTCTCACCCCCCTCACGCTGGCTCACCGCCTGATCGTCAAGCCCGAGAGCCAGCTGCGTGGACGCACGGCGCTCTCCATCATCGACGAGATCCTGCAGCAGGTGGACCTCGACCTGGGAGAGACGGAGGGCACTGCTTAGGCGGTTCCCATGCCTAACCTGGTCTTCTTTCTGGTTCTGCTCTTTCTCCTCGCTTCCTATCTGCGCGTCGACTTTTTCTTCACCATCATCTACCTCCTGGCCGCCGTCTTTATCCTCTCGCGGCTGTGGATGGTGCGTGCTGCGGCCAACCTGGCTGTAGAGCGCCGCTTCGTCGACCGGGCCTTCCTCGGCGACGAAGTTCAGGTGGAGTTGCGGGTGCACAACCGGGGATGGTTGCCCGTCCCCTGGGTCCTGGTGCACGAATCCCTGCCCGTCGATCTGGTCTCCCCTCCTCTTCTGCAGAAGGTCCTGGGGCTGGGACCCGGCGAGGAGCAACGGCTGCTCTACTCCCTGAACTGTAGGCGGCGGGGTTACTATCCCCTGGGGCCGCTGCAGTTCAGCACCGGCGACCTTCTGGGGATCCACGAGAGCCGCCAGCGGCAGATCGAGGCGGAGTACCTCATCATCTATCCGCGGGTATTGCCCCTGGAGCGTCTGGGGCTGCCCACCCAGTCGCCCCTGGTTGTGCTGCGGGCGCAATCCCCGCTCTTTGAGGACCCGGCACGGATTATGGGGGTGCGGGACTACGAGGTGGGGGACTCCCCCCGGCGCATCCACTGGACGGCGACTGCCAGCGCGGGGCGGCTCCTGGTGAAGCAGTACGAGCCCGCCATCGCCCGTGATACCTTCATCTGTCTGGATCTGGGTAAGGACGCCTACGATCCGCGCCACCACTTCCACGCCACGGAGCTCGCCATCGTCACCGCCGCCTCCATCGCCAATCACGTGATCGTTCGCGAGGGCCTCCCCGTGGGCCTGGCGACCCACGCCTGGGATCCCCTCGTCGAAGAGCACGTGCGCTTCTCCCTGCCCCTGCACAAGGGGCGCGGGCACCTGATGAGCCTCCTCGAGGTGCTCGCCCGCGTGGAGCGCGCGAAGAAGGAGAGCCGGCCCTTTGGCGATCTCCTGCGCCAGGAGAGTCTGCGCCTTCCCTGGGGCGCCACCCTGGTCGTGATCTCCGGTCGGGAGGATCCGGCGCTCTTCGAGACGTTGGCGCAGCTGCGGCGGAGCGGCTTCTCCGTTGCCCTGATTTTGGTGCAGGCGCCCCTGATCTCGGTGCCTCTACAGGGGCGTGCCGAGCTGCTGAATATCCCCCTATATCGTGTCTGGAGTGAGGAGGAGTTGGAGGTGCTATCGTGAGCGAACCACGAGAGACCCATGATTATATTGAAGAGAGGCGGCCCCCGCGGACGGGGTTTGAGTATCAGAGCCCCTGGTTGGTGCTCCTCTTTCGACCCCTCGTTCTGACCCTGATGGTGGGCTGCGTGATCCTCTCCCTGGTGGAACTCCTGCGCCTGATCTTCCCCGTCCTCAATCTCACCTACTTGATCGTCATCGCTATGGCGGGGGCGGCGACGGGGTACTACAGCTACTACTTCACGCAGCGCCTCATCCCCAGCGAGATCGACCGGCAGACCTTCCGGCTCATCTTCGTCATCGTCAGCTTCTTCGTCATCAAACTCACGACCTACTTCAACATGCCGCCGCAGGTCTTCCTCGCCGACCTTCAGGCCTGGTTTCAGAGACCGTGGGAGTTCGTCACCGTCGATGCCGTCATCTCTTACGTCCTCTTCCTCGTGCCCTGGGCGGCGGGCCTGCACACCGCCTCCGACTTCGAGCGGATCGGCGAGCCCAGCCAGGATCGCCGCGAGCAGCCGCCCATGGAGAGCCTCAGCAACCGCTTTTTCGTCGGTGGCGCGCTCCTGCTGATCCTGGCCGGGATCACGCGCATCGGCATCGCTGCCATCACCCGGCAGGATCGCCCTCCGGTGCCCGGTCTGATTCTGAACGTTCTGGCCTACTACGTCCTGGGGCTCGTGCTGCTGGGGCAGACCCGCTGGGTCTCCCTCTTCAAGCTCTGGACCCGGCACGGTATTCCCATCGCCGGTGACCTTCCCACCCGCTGGATGCGCTACAGCTTCATCCTGCTGCTGATCGCGGCCGTCGTAGCCTTCATCCTTCCGACGGGCTACACCCTTCCGCTCCTGGAGGTCGGTGCGTGGATCGTCTGGATCACGTGGGTCATCGGTACCTTCTTCCTCTTCCTCGTCCATCTGATGCTCTACCCGTTGGCTCTGCTCTTCTCGCTCCTCTTCGGGACCCGCGAGCCCGAGGTGGAGCCCCGTTACACCCCGCCGCCCCAGCTCTTCGAGCCGGAGACCCAGAGCGCCCTGCCCCCCTGGCTGGCCTTTCTGCGCTCCCTCCTCTTCTGGGGCGTGCTCATCGGCGTACTGACTGTAGTGATTGTGCAGTACCTGCGCGATCATCCCCAGATCGGGGAGGCGGTGTCGAAGTTCGGCCCCATCCGGCTCCTCCGCCAGTCCCTCCTCGCCATCTGGGGCTGGGTGCGGGGGGCGTGGAGCAGCGCTCGTGAGAGGCTGCCGCGGTTGGATCTCCGGCGTCGCCTCCGCAAGGCGACCGAGGGCGGCCCCCTGCGCTTCCTGCGTCCCCGTCCGCGCGTGCCCCGCGAACAGGTGATCTACCACTACTTGAAGACTCTCGAGCGGGCGAAGCAGGAGGGAATCCCCCGGCGCCCGCCCCAGACGCCCGGGGAGTATCGCCTGCGCCTGGCACCCGAGATCCCCAACGCCGACCCCGAGCTGACCGGGTTGACGTCGGACTTCGTGGAAGCCAGGTACAGCGCCCACGAGGTCGGCGTGGAGATGGTGGAGCGGGTGCGAGAGGAGGCACAGCGCGTCGAGGCGGCCCTCGAGGAGCGGCGCCGGCGCCGTGAGGCGGCACCCGACGAGGATGACTCCGGGGAGCGCGGGGATGTGTGATACCTTCGTCGCCCTGGGTAACGTCACCGCCGACGGTCGGGTGATGTTCGCCAAGAACAGCGACCGCGAGCCCAACGAGGCGCAGTGGCTGGCTTACTATCCCCCTGCCGAGCACCGGCGTGGCTCTCCTCTCACCTGTACCTACGTCCAGATCCCCCAGGTACGCCACACCTATGGCCTGCTGCTGAGCAAGCCCTTCTGGATGTGGGGTGGGGAGATGGGCATCAACGAGCACGGGGTCACCATCGGCAACGAGGCGGTCAGAACCAAGGAGCCCTATGAGAAGCAGGGGTTGCTGGGGATGGACCTGCTGCGGTTGGCGCTGGAGAGAGCGGCGTCTGCCGAGGAGGCATTGGAGGTCATCGTCTCCCTCCTGGAGCGCCACGGGCAGGGCGGGAACGGCGGCTACACGCACAACTTCTTCTACCACAACGCCTTCATCATCGCGGATCACCGGGAGGCCTGGGTCCTGGAGACGGCCGGGCGCTACTGGGCGGCGCTGAAGGTCCGCGACTACTACGCCATCTCCAACGGCCTCACGCTGGGGCAGGAGTGGGATCGCGCCGCGCCCGGGCTGGTGGAGCACGCCGTCGAGAAGGGGTGGTGTCGTTCCGCCGCCGATTTCGACTTCGCACGCTGCTACTCCGCCAGGCTCTTCACCCACTTCAGCCGCTGTGCCTGTCGCCGCCGGCGAACGATGACACTCCTCGGCGCGGAGATGGGGGAGATTACGCTGGAGACCTGTACGGCTCTGCTGCGCGATCACGGGACGGAGGCGGAGAGCGATCCCGAGTGGGGTCCGGGGAGGGGCTCTGTCGGCAACCTCTGCATGCACGCCGGCTTCGGCCCCCTGCGGAACTCGCAGACGACCAACGCCTTCGTCGCCCACCTCGATCCCCGCCTCTTCACCGCTCTCAGCACGGCGACGGCGGCCCCCTGTATCGCGCTCTTCAAGCCCTTCTGGCCCGAGGCCATGCCCTCGCTGGGACCGGAGCCGGGCGGCACCTACGACGCGGACACCCTCTGGTGGCAGCACGAGCGGCTGCACCGCGCCGTCCTCAAGGACTACCCGCGCCGGCTGGCGCTCTACGAGGAGGAGCGGGACGCGCTGGAACGGGAGCTCATCGGCGAGGCCGCGCAGCTCGTCGGACGGTGGATGAACGATCCACCCGAGGATCGCCGCCGGGCCCTGCAGCGCTTCTCCGCCGAGGCCCTGCGCCGCGCGCGCGAATCCACCGCCCTCTGGACCCAGCGGGTGGAGGCCCTGCCGCCGCGCCGTCGTTGGTGGCCCTCCCTCTATCGCCTCGCCTGGGCACGCTTCAACCGGCAGGCCGCCCTGCCCGCTTCCTGATTCTCTGATTCTCGATTCTGCGTTTCTCGTCTCTTTTGGAGGTTCCCGGATGGACTTCGACCGCTTTGCAGAGGCCGTTCGTCACAACGTCGCTCAGGTCATCATCGGTAAGCAGGAGGTCGTCGACCTGCTCCTCGTCGCTCTGCTGACGGAGGGGCACGTGCTCATGGAGGATGTGCCCGGCATCGGCAAGACGACCCTGGCGAAGGCGCTGGCCCGCAGCCTCGACTGCTCCTTCGCCCGCATTCAGTTCACCCCCGATCTGCTCCCCAGCGACGTGACGGGCATGAACTTCTTCAACCAGAGGGTGCAGGACTTCGAGTTCCGCCCCGGTCCCCTCAGCAACCAGATCATCCTCGCGGACGAGATCAACCGGGCGACGCCGCGCACCCAGTCGAGTCTCCTGGAGGCCATGCAGGAGCGGCAGGTCACGGTGGACGGAACTACCTATCCCCTCGCGCGACCCTTCATGGTCATCGCCACCCAGAATCCCATCGAGTTGGAGGGTACCTTCCCCCTCCCCGAGGCGCAGATGGATCGCTTCCTGATGCAGATCGAGCTGGGCTATCCGACCCTCGTGGAGGAGGAGGAGATCCTGCTGCGCTACCGGCGGGAGGATCCCCTCGAGACCCTCGCGCCGGTGGTGAGCGCCGCCGAGGTCGTCGCCCTCCAGGAGGCGGTGCGGGAGATCCACGTCAACTCCGACGTGCGGCGCTATATCCTCGAGGTGGTGCGAACGACACGGGAGCACGAGGCGGTGGCCCTGGGGGCCTCCCCGCGGGGCTCTCTGGCCCTCTTCCACGGCGGCCAGGCCCTGGCGGCGTTGCGGGGACGGGGGTACGTCATCCCCAGCGACGTCCAGGCCCTGGCCCCCGCGATTCTGGTGCACCGCGTCCACATCAGCCCGCAGATCCGCCTGCGGGGGCGCACCCCCGAGCAGGTCGTCGAGGAGATCATCGATTCCGTGCGCGTTCCCGTTATGGAGTAAGGTGTGGCCGACAACAGCCGGGTACGCCCCCTGCGCCCCTCTCCTTCCGCCCCTCTCCTCTCCGGCGTCGAGAAGGAGAGCCAGAGCGCCGTCCGCCTGCTGCGTCTCGCGCTGCCCCTGGCCTTTCTGGGGCTCGTGCTGGGCAACGGCTTTCTGCTGGCGGCGGGCATCGTGCTCCTGGTCGTCCTGGGGCTCTCCTGGGCCTGGGACGCTCTGAGCCTGCGGGGATTGAGCTACCGTCGCCATATCACCGAGAGGCGGGCCTTTCTGGGGGAGACCCTGGAGCTCACCCTCGAGGTGTATAATCGGAAGCTTCTGCCCCTGGCCTGGCTGCAGGTCGACGATGCTTTCCCCGTGGCTCTGGAGATGAGGGACATCGAGCTGGAGCAGTTTCGGCTCTCCCCCCAGGGAATCTTTCGCTCCTTCTGGACGGTGGGGGCTTTTCAGAGGCTCGCCCGGCGCCTGACCCTGCACTGTACGGCGCGGGGCTACCACGTTTTCGGACCGGCGACCCTGCGCACCGGCGACGGCTTCGGTCTCTTCAGCCGGCGCGCGCTGTTCGACGAGGAGCTGCGCGTCATCGTCTACCCCCGCCTCTACCCCGCCGAGGCCCTGCGGCTGCCCGCCAAGAATCCTTTGGGAAACCTGGCCTCCAAACAGCGCCTCTTCGAGGATCCCCTACGTACGGCGGGGATTCGCGAGTGGCAGCCGGGGGACAGCCTCCACCGCATCCACTGGCGGGCGATGGCGAAGCATCAGCGGCTCCTCAGCCGGGTCTACGAGCCCAGCGAGGAGCCCCAGGTCGCCATCTTCCTCAACGTGGCGACGCTGGCACGCCACTGGGCAGGCAGCATCCCCGAGCTCTTCGAGCGGACGGTGAGCGTAGCGGGCAGTCTGGCGGCCCTCGCCGTGGAGGAGCGCCTGCCCGTCGGCCTCACGGCGAACGCTTACTGGCCGGGCAGTGACCAGCCGCTGCACATCGCGCCGGGGCGCAGCCCCAACCAGTTGATGCACATCCTGGAGCTGCTGGCTGCCGTCAGCCCCAACGCCGTCGCTCCCATCGAGACCCTCCTGCTGCGGGAGGCGCCCCGCATGCCCTGGGGGGCGACCCTGATGGTGGTCACCGCCGTGGCCCACGCCGACCTGCTTCACGCGCTCGTTGATCTCGAGCAGGCCGGGCGGAAGATGGTCCTCTTCACCCTCGCCGAGGAGCCGCCCCAGGAGCTCCCCCCGGGGCTGCGGGTCTTTCACCTGCCCCACCTCGTCGCGGGCGTCGTCGCCCCACAGGTAATCGCCTGATGCTGCTCTGGGATCGCCGTCGCCGGCCGGTGCTCGTGGCGTGGGCGGGTATGGAGATGGCCTGGTTCACGCCGCTCCTGCTCCTCGTCGCCTTCTGGTCCGGTCTCCCCCCCTGGCCTGCCCTCCCGCTCTTTCTCTTGTCGTGGGGTGGGCTCCTTGCCTGGCTGGTCGTGCTCGACCTTCTCAACACCGCCGATCTCCCATCGCCCCGCTATCGGCTGGCGGTACTCGGTGCGCTCCTCCTCTCGTCGCTGCTGGCGGTGCGCGCGCTCTTCTACCCGGAGCTGCCTCTGGGCGATCTCGGCTGGCTCTCCGTTGTGGGGCGCGCTTTTGTGGACTGGCAGGAGGGCCCGCGCCGGGAGTTGATCCTCCTCCTGGCCAACGCCTTTCTCTGGCAGCGGGCGGCAAGCGCCACCGGACGCGAGCGGGACTACCTCTATCTGCGGGAGCGCTTTCGCACGGGGCTCCTGCTGTTGGCGGGGGCGGGCGGACTGCTCACCGCTCGCGCCGGGCGGGACGTGCTGCTCTTCGTCTGGCTCTACGTGATTCTGGGGCTCGCGGCCACGGTCGTAGCGCGTGCCAACACCCGCCGCTACTCCATCCACAGCCCGGGCCAGGTCCTGAAGGGGCGGCGGTTCGCCCAACTGCTGGCCCTCGTCGGGGTGGTGGGGCTTCTCGGCGTGGCTCTCGGTGGCTGGTTCACTCCGGAGCGCACGGCGCAGCTCCTCACGCCCGTCTGGGTGGTGCTCTCTTACCTCCTCACCCTCCTCTACTTTCTCTTCATGGCGGTCATGTCGCGGATCGCGCAGGTCGTCGTCCCCTGGCTGCTGGCCCTCTTCGAATCCTGGTTCGATACCCTCGATGCCGACGTCTACACGCTCCTCTCGCCGCCCCAGTCCCCCGACCCCGAGCCCCTGGCGGAGCTGGAGACGGCAGCTTCGACCGAGATCCTGATTCCCGAGCCGCTCTTACGCGTCTTCGGCATCCTCTTCATCATCGCCCTGATCGTCGTGCCCGTGCTCCTCGTTCTGCGCCGGATGCGCCCCGCACGCCGTGAAGGGGTGCCCTCCGCGGAGGAGGTGCAACAGGAACCGCTCTCCCTCGGAGGGCTGTTTGATCGTCTGGGGGCGGGCCTGCGGGACGCGGCGGGGATGGTGCGCCGCTTCGGATTGAGCCGCGAGCTTCTGGACGCCATCTCCGTCCAGAACGCCTACGCTAACCTCTGTCGCCTCGCTGCCCGGAGAGGCTACCCGCGCCCGCCCGCCCTCCCACCCGACCGCTACCTCCGGCTCCTTGAGGAGGCCTTTCCCGGGCACGCCGCCGCCCTCGCCGAGATCACGGCGGCCTACATGCGCGTGCACTACGGCGACCAGTCCGTGGATCACGCGACCTTGACGCGGATCAGAGAGCGGTACGCCGAGATTCGGGAGGCACCGCACGCGCCCCGGTCCCCAGGACGCCCGTGAGCGCCTGTAGGGCTATCGCATTTAACGCTCGCAGCCCCAACCCCGGGGCGCTTGGGCAAAAAAACCGACTTGGGTCTTTTGGGTTTCGCCGGGTGGTGGGGTGAGAAGCTCTAAAACTAGCCCAAATGGCTGCTGCGGTGGGGCGTACCAGACCTTTCCTGCGTTGTGGCAGACAACGCGTGGCACATGGCCCTGTTGTACCCTGCGAAATCTTGGAGAGCCACCGGCTTTTGCGCTCCAGGCTTACGCCAGATTCGCCCCCGAGACGGGGGCTACGAGCACTTTGAAGCCAAGTGCGATAGCCCCGTGAGCGCCTGCGCTTGTCGGCTCTCCAAAGGGACGGTACAATACTCCAGATCGGTCTCTTGAAAAGCCGGAGGGCGCGATGATGGATTTACGACCCGAGGATAGACCTCATCTGACCTTCGCCTGCGAGCTCCCCGTCGGTGAGCTGCAGGCGCTCTTCGACGCTCCCCCGTTGCTCGACACCCTGGTGGATCTGCGGGCGACCGTCGCCCTGGGGATCCTCGATCTTACCCCCGAAAGGGCGGAGGTCGTCCGGCAGCTCAACGATGCCGGGGTGCCCGTCGTCGCCTGGCAGCTGCTGCCCGAGGAAGCCGGTTACTGGTTCAACGTCGACAACGCACCCCGGGCCGTCGCCCGCTACGGCGATTTCGTCGCGTGGACGCGCGCCCACGAGCTGGTCTGGGCCGGGGTGGGGCTGGACATCGAGACGGACATCCGCGATCTGGGGCGGCTCCTGGCAGGGGATTGGAAGGTCCTCCTGGAGATGGGGCGCCGGGCCCTCGACGCGGGCCGTCTCTGGCGGGCCCGGGCCATCTACAGGAATCTTGTGGAGCAGATTCGGGCCGACGGCTACCCCGTCGAGGGCTACCACTTTCCCATCATCGTTGACGAGCGGCAGGCGGGCTCGACCCTCCTGCAGCGGCTTCTGGGCCTCGTCGATATCCCCGTTGATCGCGAGGTCCTGATGCTCTACACGAGCTTCGCCGGAGACTGGGGGCCGGGAATGGTGTGGAGCTACGGGCCCCAGGCCGACGCCATCGGCGTGGGGAGCACCGGCGGCGGCGTGGAGCTCGAGGGCGTCGCGCCATCGCCCCCGCTGACGTGGGAGGCGCTCGGTCGTGACCTGCGCCTGGCGCGGGCCTGGACCGACGAGGTCTTCATCTTCTCCCTCGAGGGCTGTGTGCGCCAGGGATACCTGGAGCGCCTGCGGGACTTCGACTGGCAGGTCAAGGAGAGCCCCCCACGGAAGGCTGCCCGCAAGGTGAAGTGGGTGCGCCGCGCTTTGCGCGCCCTGCTCTGGGCCGGTGCCCGACCGGGCCTGCTCATTGCGGTCTTCCTCGCTCTGGTGGCCGGTTCCCTCTTCCTGCGACGCCTGCGCCGGGGTAGGGAGCCGGAGGGCGAAGAGCGGTGAACAGCTCCGAGATCCGGCCACCCTCGGAGGTCGCTCCCGACGAGGAGCGCCAACAGGAGGCGCGGGAGTACGCCCGCATCAATCGCCGGCTCATGGGCGTGGAGCTGGTGCTCGCGCTGGATCTGGTCGTCGCTTTCCTCGTGACGGGCGTCTCCAAGGGGTTCAAGCAGCTCCTGCTCGCTGCCGGCTTGACCTCACCCTGGCTCCTTGTGCCGGTCTACGTCGGCTTTCTCTACCTGGCCTACACCGTCTTCTTGCTGCCCCTCTCCTGGTGGCAGGGTTACGTGCTGCGCCATCGCTACGACCTCAGCACCCAGTCGCTGGAGAGTTGGTGGGAGGATCAGCTGAAGATGCACGGGCTGAGCCTGGCGCTCATGTTGCCCGTCGTCGAGGTCGTCTACTGGATGCTGCGGAGCCAGCCGAACAGCTGGTGGATCTGGACGGCGGGCCTCATGGTGGTGCTCTCGGTGATCCTGGGCTACCTGCTGCCCGTGCTCTTCGTCCCCCTCTTCTACGATCTGACCCCGTTGGAGGACGAGGAGCTGGTGAGGCGCATCGAGCGGCTGGCGGAGGAGACGGACACGGTGGTGGCGGGCGTCTACACCATCGATCTCAGCACCCGCACCACCGCCGCCAACGCTCTGGTGATGGGCATGGGGCGGACGAAGCGCATCGCCCTGGGCGACACCCTCTACGAGGATTTCACGCCCGACGAGATCGAGACCATTCTGGCCCACGAGCTGGCCCATCAGGTCCACCACGACACCGAGATCGGGGTGGTGGTGCAGAGCGTTCTCATGGTGGCGAGCCTCTACGTTGCCCACCGCTTCCTCCGGTGGGGGGTCGGCTACTTCGGCTTCGACGGCCCGGGGGACGTGGCGGCGCTGCCCCTGCTGATGCTCGCGACGGCCCTCTTCTCCCTCCTCACCATGCCCCTGCTCAACGCCTACTCCCGGTGGCGGGAGCGGGCGGCCGACCACTATGCCCTGCGGGTCACCGGGAAGGCCGAGGCCTTCGCGCGGGCGATGTTGCGGCTGGCGAATCAGAACCTCGCGGAGCTGGAGCCGCCTGACTGGGTGGTCTGGCTGCTCTACAGTCATCCTCCCATCATGGAGCGGGTGGAGCTGGCGCGCACTTATCCACACCAGGGGATCAGGGATTCGGGATGAGGGATTGGGCGGCTGGTCTATGCAGCTGAGGCCTAATCCCTGTTCCCTGATCACCAATCCCTAATCTTGTGAAAAGGAACGAGAATGGAAATGAAAAAAGAGACTCATACGGAGATGTTGCCCTATCCCAGCGCTGGGCTGCTCAGGTTCGTCTTCAGGGCGCCCATCGCCGGTTGGCGGTTGGGGCTGGGGCGCCTGCTGGGGCGGCTCTTCGTCCTCATCACGACGTGGGGGCGGAAGACGGGCAAGCCCCGGCGCACCCTCACCGAGTACCAGACCATCTACGGGAAGATCTACGTGCCCAGCGCTTACGGTTCCAGGTCCGACTGGGTGCAGAACATCAACGCCGATCCTCACGTCACCGTGCAGACCTGGCAGGGGCCCGAGTCGATGATCGCCACGCCGGTGACCGACGACGAGGAGCTGCGGCAGGTCTACCACCGCTTCCGGGAGGAGAATCCGGTGATGATGGACTGGTACCTCCAGTCGAAGGGCATCGAGCCCGACAGCCCCGACGACTACGTCGCCAAGAAGGAGCGCGTCACCATCTTCCGCTTCGACCCCACCGACGAGCCGACCCCTCCGCCCCTGGAGGCGGACCTCGTCTGGATCTGGCCCGTTGCTCTGGGTGTCCTCCTGGGCGCGTGGGGCCTCACCCGGCTCCTGAAGCGCGACGAGTAAGGGTCAGAGGCGGTTGTAAGTATACATGGAATCTCGTCGTTAATACCTGTGAGAGTGAGGATCCTGATCCCTGATCCCTTCTCTCTTCTCCTCTTCCCTCCTCTCACTATACCTTGAAAGGAGACATCATGGATTTCGAAGAACTGATCACCACCCGTTACAGCGTGCGGGCCTACAAGCCCCTGCCCGTCGCCCAGCAGAAGCTCGACCGGATCCTGGAGGCGGCGCGTCTGGCGCCCACGGCAGCCAATCGCCAACCCTTCCGCATCATCGTCGTCCACACCGAGGGGCGCGAGGAGGATCTGAAGCGCATCTACGGGCGGGACTGGTTCGTGCAGCCGCCCCTCGTCCTCGCCGTCTGCAGCATCCAGGATCAGGCGTGGGAGCGCAGCCGTCACGAGGGCAAGTCCTATGCCGACGTGGATGCCGCCATCGTCATGGATCACATCATCCTGGCGGCGACGAACGAAGGGCTGGGCACCTGCTGGATCGCGGCCTTCGATCCCGAAGCCGCCCGCGAGGTGTTGAGGCTGCCCGAAGGGGTCGAGCCCGTCGTCTTCACCCCGTTGGGCTACGCCGACGATGAGGCGGGTCCGAAGAAGCGCCAGGACCTGGAGACCCTGGTGATGTACGAAGGCTGGTCGGAGAGCGACTGACAGGTACATTGGCGTTCGAGGAGGTGTCCATGGACGTGGCAGGTGAGAAGCAGGCTTTGCTGGATCAGGTACGGGCCGGCGCCGACTCTGACTACTTGAACGGGGTACGGCGTGTGCTGCCCGGCGAGACGGAGATCATCGGGGCGCGCGTGCCCGACCTCCGGATGATCGCCGAGGACTGGCAGCGCTCGCACGCCAAGATCGATTCCGAGACCCTCCTGGATCTCGTCGAGGCGCTGTGGGAGGGGCAGACGCGTGAGGAGTGCCTGCTGGCCCTCTTCCTCCTGGAGCGCTATCAGCGTGTCATCCCCCTCATCGAATGGGAGCGCTTCGACCGCTGGCGCCAGGATCTGAACAACTGGGAGCTCACCGATCACCTGGCGCAGAAGATCTTCGGGGAGTGGGTGCTCAGCGATTCCGAGAGCCGTCTGGATCATCTCCGGGAGCTCATTGAGGCTCCCGACGTCTGGAGCCGGCGGATGGCGCTGGTCGCCACCACCTGGCTCAACCGGGGGCGCACGGACGTCAGCTTCCCCGACGTCACCTTGCAGCTCGTGAATCGCGTGCGTGACGACCGCCATCCCATGATCACGAAGTCCGTCTCCTGGGCCCTGCGGGAGCTGTCCAAGCGCTACCCTGAGCAGGTCTGGTGCTACGTCAACGAGAACCGGGATGCGCTGGCTTCCGACGTCATTCGCGAGGTGGTGCGCAAGATCAAGACCTCGCGCGAGGAGTGAGCTCCCCACTGCGACCGGGAGCGGCTCCTGGCCCTGATAGGCGGCGAGCGGGTGACGAACGTTCTGTGAACCGGAGATATTGAGATAGTGACGAAGGGATGCTAGCGTGACCGACGACCGTTGGACCAAGCTGCACCGCGAGGTGAGCGCCTGCCGCCGCTGCCCGCGCCTGGTGGCCTGGCGCGAGGAGGTGGCGCGTAAGAAGCGGCGCGCCTACAAGGACTGGGACTACTGGGGGAAGGCGGTGCCGGGCTTCGGTGATCCGGACGCCCGCCTGCTCATCATCGGGCTGGCCCCCGGCGCTCACGGGGCCAACCGCACCGGTCGGGTTTTCACCGGCGACGGCTCCGGCGAGACCCTCTTCGGGGCCCTCTACCGGGCCGGCTTCGCCAACCAGCCCACCTCCAAGCACCGGGAGGACGGGCTGGCCCTGACCGACGTCTACATCACGGCGGTCGCCCGCTGCGTCCCGCCCCAGAACCGCCCCAACCGGGCGGAGATGGACGCCTGCCGCGACTATCTCGTTCGCGAGCTGGCGCTGCTGGAGGAGGTGGAGGTCGTCCTCGTCCTCGGCCAGATCGCCTTCAACGAGTACCGCCGCACCCTGCGGGAGCTGGGCTACGAGCTGCCCCGGCTCGACTTCACCCACGGCGCCTGCTACGACCTCGGGCCCGGGCTCCCCAGGCTTCTCGTCTCCTACCACCCCAGCCGCCAGAACACCCAGACGGGCCGCCTGACCCTGGAGATGTTCGACGCCGTCTTCGAGACGGCCCGCGAGCTCCTGGCGGGCGCGGAGTGTCCCGCGTGATTGTCGCCCTGGCGGGGCTCCCCGGCACGGGCAAGAGCACCCTGGCGCGGGTGCTCGCCGCCCACCTCGACGGAGTCGTGCTCGACAAGGACCGGGTGCGGGCGGCCCTCTTCCCGCCCGGCGTGCTCGACTACTCGGCGGCGCAGAACGACTTCGCCATGGAGGTCGTCTACCGGACGGCGGCCTTTCTCCTCGAGCGGGAGCCCGCGCGCCCCGTCATCCTCGACGGGCGCACCTTCTCCCAACACGAGCAGGTGGTCCGGCTGCGGATCGCTGCGGAGGAGGCGCAGGCACCCCTCTACCTCATCGAGTGCACCTGCGCCCCGGAGACCGCCCGCCGGCGCCTGGAAGCGGACCTGACCGCGGGCGCCCATCCGGCCGAGGATCGCGATTTCGCTCTCTACCGGCGCCTCGAGGCCCACTTCGATCCCCTGCCCGAGCCCAAACTCGTTCTCGATACCGACATCCCTCTCGAGATCTGCCTGGAGCGCGCCCTCGACTATCTTCCGCACCCTTGAAGCGCCGCGCCCCCCTCCTCGCCTACCTCGTCCCCCTGCTGACCCTCCTCGTGCGGGCTCTCTGGCTGGCACGCTTCGGCGACGATCCCCTCGAGCCCGTCGACGCCCGGGGCTACCACCTCCTCGCCCGCAACCTCCTGGCGGGCCGGGGCCTCGCCATGACCTGGGACCCTCCGTACTGTTCCACCTCCCTCCGGGCGCCCCTCTACCCCCTCTTTCTGGCGGGAACGTACGGCGTGTTCGGGTTGGAGCCTGCGCGCGCCGTCCTGGCGCACCTGCTCCTGGAGGCGGTGACGGGAGCCCTGGTGGTACGCCTGGCGCGCGAGGTGGGCGGCGGGCGGGTGGCCCTGCCGGCGGGGTTCCTCTACGCCCTCAACGGGACCACCCAGCGGTACGTCGGCGTCCTCTACAGCGAGCTGCTCCTCCTTTCCCTCGTCGCCGCCGCCTTGTGGGCCTCCGTCCTCGCCCTGAGGCGGGCCGCGCCGCGTCCGGCACTCGTCGCCGGCGCCCTCTGGGGCCTCGCCGTCCTGACCAAGCCCAACGTCCAGTACCTGGCGGTCGCCGTCGGGCTCCTGCTCCTGGCCCGCATCCTGCTGCGGAGGTCACAGGTCGAGCGCTCTCTCCTGCCGGGCGCTACCTTCTTCCTCGCCCTCGCCCTCGTCCTCGCCCCCTGGCTCCTCCGCAACCGCCTCCTCTTCGACCGCTGGATGATCTCCACCGCCTTCGAGGAGAACCTGGCCCGGGTCAGCGCTCCGGCGACCCTGGCGGAGGTCCGGGGCGTCCGCGTCATTCCGTGGACGGAGACCTGGGAGGCCCTCTACGGCGAGATCGCCGCCGAAGCCACCCTCCGCTTTGGGGCCTCCGTCGAGGACGAGTCCACTCTCTCCTGCTTCGAGCGGGAGCGGTGGCACCGGGAGGTCGCGTCCGTGGCCCGGGAGCTCGTCAACGAACAGCGGCGCGCCTTCCTCGCCGCCCACCTGAAGGGCGTCCTGCGCTCCCTCCTCAGGGTGGGGCATCGCACCTGGTACCTCGACCTCACCGGAGAGCCCTGGGAGGCCACGGGCATCCTGGACGACGTCTGGCAGCGGATGCTGGAGTCCTTCGCCGTCGGCGCCGTGGGGGACGCCTTCCATGCCCTCTGGCTGGAGCGCGTCATCCGCGCGCCCCCGGGTCCCGCCCTCCTCTGGTGGGGCCTCCTCCTCGCGCGCGTCCTCCTCTGGTGGCTGGCCCTCCGGGGTCTCCTGCGCCTGCTCCGCCGCCGGCCCTACGTCGCGCTGCTTCTCCTGGGAACTCTCGCCTACTTCATCCTCCTCCCCGGCCCCATCGCCTACGAGCGCTTCTACATGCCCGCCATCCCCACGACCGTCACCCTGGTGGCCTGTGGGGAAATCAGGATGAACAACCTCTGCGCGGGCAGGGACCGGGGCGTTTAGCAAGGGCGCCTAGAGTCGGGACTGAAGTCCCTCACCAAGGCGCGCTGCGCGCGCCGGGCGTCGGCCTGCGCCGACGCTCAAAACAGGCTTGCGCAGGAGTTTGTCCCCGTCCGGCGCGGACTTAGCGTCTGTAAGAAAACAACTTCCCGACGGCAGGTGCTTGGGAAGCGTAACGAACTTCTGGAGGGGCTTGAGGCGCACAGCCCTCAAACGAGTTAGGAGGCGTGGTTTCATCCCAACTCCAGAGACGTCGGGAGGTTATACTTTTACGAACCCTTAGCACCACTCGTTCAGATCAGGAGTGCCGACGGTCCCCGGGGCGCTTCGCGCCCCGGGGACCGTCGGCCCTGTTTGGTCAGGCGCTCTTTTGTGTTATAGTCCAGGCACAGTCAATGTCGGTATCGGTCTATCGAGGTGCATTTATGAGCGATATTCTGGCTCGATGCCACTGTTATCAATAGAAACAGATCCGGAAGCGCGGTCTATCGAGGTGCATTTATGAGCGATATTCTGGCTCTCATCCCGGCTTTCAGCGAGGCGGAGCGGATCGTCCCCGTCGTACGGGAGGCGCTGCTCCACCTCCCCGTCCTCGTCGTGGACGACGGCTCCACCGACGGGACGGCGCGCGCCGCGGAGGAGGCGGGCGCGACGGTGGTGCGCCACGAACGCAACCGCGGGAAGGGTGCGGCCCTCAAGACGGGCTTCGGGTGGGCGTTGCGCGCCGACTTCGAGGCCGTCCTCACCCTCGATGCCGACGGACAGCACGCCCCCGCCGAGATCCCCGGCTTCGTCGGGGCCTACGCCGCCCGCGGCGCCGACCTCATCGTAGGGACGCGCAAATTCGTGCAGATGCCCCTCACGCGCCGCATCGCCAACACCGTGGGGCGGGCGGCGCTCTCCTGGGCACTGCGGCAGCGGGTGGAGGACAACCAGTCGGGTTACCGTCTCATCAGCCGCCGTCTCATCGACCTCACCCTCGACAGTCCCGAGGAGGGGTACGAGTTCGAGGTGGAGATGCTCGTCCAGGCCGTTCTCCACAACCTGCCGGTCGAGTGGCTGCCCATCCGGACCATCTACGCCGGAGAGAGCAGCCACATCCGGCCCTGGTGCCACACCGTGAACTTCTTCCGCCTCGTCGCCCGCACCCGCCGCCGCCTGACCCGCTGACCGCTGGCCCGCTGACCGCTGATACCATGTAAGGAAAGGGTCAAAATCGTTCTCGGAGCCCGAACACTTGTACTGTTTTTATGTTTTACTGTATAATATTCATGTGTAACCGAACCTAGATGAGGTTTGGTGAAGGTATGCGATTCCTTAACCTACTGAAAAGGAGTGGCCCATGAACCGCAAATTCCTGTCCCTGTTGATCGTCCTCCTCGTGATGAGCACGCTCTTCCTCGCTGGGTGTAAGAGACCGTTGTCTCCTGATGTCGAGGGAATCGGCGAAGAAGACCTGATGAACCAGGAGGCTGCCGAGAACACCACGCCTGTCGTGGAGGAGCCCACGCTGGAGGTGACGGAGCCCATTGAGGCGGCGACACCCGTCGTCACCGAGGAGGTCACTCCCGAGCCCACTGTCGAGCCCACGGAGGAGACGACGCCGGAACCCACCCCCGAGCCTACGGAGGACGTGACTGCTGAGCCCACGGAAGAGGCTACCGCCGAGCCCACGGAAGAAGCCACCGAGGCGCCTATCACCACCGGACCGCAACAGTACGTGGTCAAGGCGGGGGATACCCTCTACAGCATCGCTTCCCGGTACGGTCTGAGTGTGCCGACCCTGGCACGTGCCAACAACATCACCAACCCGGCCTTTATCTACGTGGGGCAGGTCCTGACCATCCCCGGCAGCGGCACCGCACCTTCGCCCCAGCCGCAACCCGGCCCCGGTGACGATCTTATTCACTACGTCCAGCCCGGTGAGAACCTCTTCCGCATCGCCTTGAAGTACAACTACGACTACTACTACCTGGCGCGCTACAACAACATCCGCAACCCGTCGGTCATCTACGTCGGGCAGCCCATTCGCATCCCGCGCTAGGGGGAGGTTCTTACGGATTTCGAGTCCGAAGCGGGAGCCCCCCGCATCACCAGTCTGAACAACGATCGCGTGCGGCGGGTGCAGGCGCTTCTGCGCAGCACCCGCCGCCGTTCGCGTGAAGGGCTCATGGTCGCCGAGGGGCTGCGCCTCGTCGAGGAGCTGTTGCGGTCGGGCTTGCCTGTCACGCGGATCTACTACACGCCGGAGTTCACCACCGACGCGCGGGGAGCGACGCTCATCGCCGCCTTTAGCGAGCGGGAGGGCGTAGTCTGGGAGGTCACCCCCGAGGTGTTGGCCGCCCTCTCCGATACCGAGACGCCCCAGGGAATCGTCGCCGTCCTGCCCGTGCCGGAGATCCCCGTCGCCGGTCGCCAGGGCGTGACCCTCGTCCTAGACGGCATGCGGGACCCGGGGAACGTGGGGACCGTCCTCCGCGCCGCCTGGGCCTCGGGGGTGCGGCAGGTGCTCCTGCCTCCCGGAAACGTCGACGTCACCAATCCCAAGGTGGTGCGGGCGGCCATGGGTGCGCACTTCCACCTGCCGCTGCGCCGTCCCTCCTGGGAGGCGCTGGCGGAGATGGTGGCGGGCGACCGTGTCTGGCTGGCGGAGGCGGGTGTGGGGACCCGCTACGATCGGGTCGACTGGGGCGGGGCCGTGACCCTCATCGTGGGCGGAGAGGCCGAGGGGGCAGGCCCGCAGGCACGAGCGCTCGCAGCGGGACGTCACGTCACCATCCCCATGGCGCCCGGCGTCGAGTCCCTCAACGCGGCCATGGCGACCTCGGTGCTCCTCTTCGAGGCCGCCCGCCAACGCGGTTTCTGATTCCCGCGCGCTTTAGGCGACCGGTCTGAAACCCAACGCCCGGGGCAGGGGCGCAGGGGATTGGCCCTGCAGCCGCCGGACCTCCCTGATCCGCTCCAGCGCTCTCTGCAAGATCAACCCGTGGTCGAAGGCCAGCGCCGGCAATGCGTCCAGGGGCCACCAGCGGGCGTCGGCGGCGTCGTCGGCGGCCCGGACGCTCACCTCCCCCTCCAGCCAGGTCCAGAAGGCGACGGAGACCACCCAGCCCCGCGGGTCCCGTCCCGGCTCGCCGAAGGCTCCCAGCTGGTGGAGGGATACACCGGTGACCTCCGTCTCCTCCTGCAGCTCCCGGCGCGCCGACTCCTCGAGATCCTCCCCTTCGTCGACGAAGCCGCCCGGCAGCGCCCACTCTCCCACGAAGGGGTCGTGCCGGCGTTGGATGAGCAGGACCTCCACCTGACCCGCACCCTCTCGCACGAGCACGATGTCCGTGGTGAGGGCCGGGCGGGGGTGGTCGTAGCGGTGGGCCATGCTAGAGGGCCACGACGAGAACGGCGAGCACGACCAGCAGACTGAGGATCACCGGCAGGAGGCAGCCCAGGCAGCCCCGGGACCGGATGTAGGGGTTCTGGTGGCTGGGGGCGCGCCGGATCTTCTTCAGCCGGTCGGTGCGGATGGGCGACTTGCTCACCTTGCGCGGTTGCGAGCTCAAGGGGCTCTTTCCGGCGGACGACTTGCGAGCGCTCTTGCGTTTCGAACTCGACAAGCGGCTCTTCTTTCCTGAACTTGATAGACGACTCTTGGCCATCTCTGTCCCTCCTTCTCTATTTGGACCGACCCTACCTTACTCCGTCACTCCGTCTCTTCTTCCGCCCTCTCCGTGATCAATGCCTCAAAGCGCTCGATCTCGTCGCGCAGGATCTCCAGACTCGAACGCCAGAAGGCCTGCGTCCGCACGTCGATGCCGAAGCGTTGTGCCAGGGTAGCCGCATCGTCCATCCCCGTCGACGAGAGGAGCGCTTCGTACCCCTCCTTGAAGCCCTCCGGATTCTCGCGGTAGTGGGCGTAGAGGCCCAGGCTGAAGAGGTGACCGAAGAGATAGGGGAAGTTGTAGAAGGTCGAGCCGTAGTAGTGGGGTTTGACCGCCCACATGTAGGGGTGCAGCGCCTCCGGGTCGAGGGCGTCGCCGTAGGTGGCTCTCTGAGCCTCCAGCATGATGCTCTTGAACTCCTCGGCGGAGAGCTCCCGGTCCCGGCGCCTCTCGAAGACCTGCTTCTCGAAGATGATCCGGCTCGTGATGTCCACCGTCACCTGCAGGGAGTCCTGCAGCGAGGCCTCCAGGATATAGATCTGCTCGTCGCGCTCTGCCCGAGCCAAGGCTGCCTCCTGCACGAGCATCTCGCAGAAGTTGCTGGCGGTCTCCGCCAACGTCATTGGGGTGTCGCGCTGGATGTAGGTACGATCGGCTCGCATGAGGTTGTGGAAGGCGTGGCCCAGCTCGTGGGCCAGCGTGCCCACGCCCCCGTAGGCGGGCTGGTAGTTGGCGAGGATGCGCGACTCCCCGTCCCGCAACCAGAGGCAGAAGGCGCCCCCGCGCTTGCCGTCGCGGGGTTCGGCGTCGATCCAGCGCTCCTCGAAGGCTCGCCGGGCCATCCCGGATAGCTCTCCCGAGTAGGAGTTGAAGTGCTTGAGGATAAAACGCTGCGCCTCCTCGAAGGTCCACGCCGCCTGCGGCTCCCCCACCGGGGCGAAGAGATCGTACCAGGCGAGCTGGCTCACGCCCAGAGCGCGGGCCTTGGCCCTCAGATAGCGGCGCAGGTCGGGGAAGAAGTCCTCGGTGGCAGCGGTGAGCGCTTCCAGGGTCTCGCGGTCGATGTTGTTGGCGAAGAGGGCCAGATCCAGGGGTGACTCCCAGCCGCGCCGCTCGCTCAGGGCCAGCGTCTCCCCCTTGATGCTGTTCAAGGCCGCGGCGATGGGGAGCTCGTGGGCCTCCCAGGCTCCCAGTTCGGCCTCGTAGGCCGTCCGGCGCACCTCTCGCTCGGGCTCGAAGGCCAGATTGCGCACGGCGGTCATCGGCAGCCGCAGCTGCTCTCCCTCGACCTCCAGTTCGACCAGTATCTGGGAGGTGAAGTTGGTGTAGAGCTTATGCCAGGCGATGCTCCCTGTCAGGGAGAGGTCGGAGGCCAGCTGCTCCTCCTCCGGTGACATCAGGTGGCGCGCCTTGACTGCGGCCCTGTGCAGGGCAAAGGCGTGACCGGCGGCGAGAGGGGAGGCCTCCACCACCCCTGCGACGTCCAACGCTCCCACCCAGGCGGCAAAGCGCGTCTGCAGCTGCTCGTAGCGGACCCGCTGCTGGTGAATGCGGCTGAGGTAGGCCTGGGCGGTGGCGTTGCGGGAGTCCGTGGCTGCGTATCCCACCACATAGGCGTAGAGGGTGTGGAGCCGGCGCCCCAGGTCGTTCAACCCCTCCAGGGCCATCTCCAGGGGCCCTACGCTCTCGGCTACCGGGAGGGATTCCTCGTGGAGCTCGATGCCGGCTTCGTCGAAGCGCCCTTCCAGAGCTTTGAGATCCGCTGCGGCTTCGTCGAAGGCTGTTTTGAAGGCCTCACTCTGCAGCGAGGGGTAGGGGACGGTCATGTCCCAATGGGGGAGAGAGTTCTCCTTATTCATCCTGGATTGGTCTCCTTTGACTATGTTACCCCTTGAGGGTGAAGTGGTATTTGACGCCCCGTTTTCCACAGGTATCGCAGATGAGGGCGACGTTGTCGATGTCTATCTCCCAGTTGAACTCCCGTTGGGAGAAGCGCTGGAAGATCGCTCCCAGCGTCTCCGCATCGGCGCCATCCTGGGTCAGCGTGATGTGCGGGAACCAGGACTGCGGGTCGTAGTGGGCGATGATGTTCTGGGCCACCCCGCTTATAGCTTCCCACAGGCTCTGGTGGAAGTGGGTGAGATCGAGGCTGCGCACTACAGGAACGTAGAGGGTGGGGTCGGGTCCGGTGAAGAGACCGAGGCCGCTGGTGTGGATGGTGAAGGGGGCGTGGCGGGCGGCGAGATCCTCGAGGAGCTCCTGGAGCGCTTCCTGCCCGTACCCCTCGGCGACCTGGTAGGAGAAGTGAGGGATGGGGGTGATGTAGACGCCGTGGACGCCGAACTCGCGGTCCAGCTCCTCCCACAGAGACTCGACCCGTGTACAGTGGGCCTCGTCGAGGATGGAGACGACGGCCTGTAGATCGGGATGCTTGCTTGATAACTTCTCGAAGAGCGGCGGGTGGTGCATGCTTTTCTCCTGCTTCCCCTTCCGTCAGCGCGGAAAATCAAGATCTGGATATGGTTATGGCTCTCCAAGATTTCGCAGGGTAGAACAGGGCCATGTGCCACGTGTTGTCTGCCACAACGCAGGAAAGGTCAGGTACGCCCCACCGCAGCAGCCATTGGGGCTAGTTTTAGAGCTTCTCACCCCACCACCCGACGAAACCCAAAAGATCCATGGTTATTATACCCCAGGCTGAGGTTGGAGTCTAACGGCGTTGCAGCGCCGGGCGTTATCTGGGTCGAGCACCGTTTCAGCGACAATCTCCAGCGCCTTGTCGACCACCTCCGGGGAGACGTCCAGCGTGGGGCGGAAGCGTACGGAGCGGGGGCCACACTTCAGGGCGTAGAGACCGTTCTCCCACAGCGCGTGACGTAGTGCGTCCCGCTTCTCGCCATCGGGCAGATCGAAGGCAAGCATCAGCCCCTTGCCGCGCACGTTGGTCATGAAGCCGGCGCTCTGGGAGGCGATATCGCGGAGCCCCAGGAGCAGCCGCTCACCCATCCGCGCTGCGTTCTCCACCAGGCTCTCCTCCTCGACGATCTCCAGGTAGCGCGTCGCGCGCACCATGTCGACCAGGTTACCGCCCCAGGTGGAGTTGATGCGGCTGGACTCCTGGAAGCAGTGTCCCTGGACCTCGTCCACGCGCGGGGTGACCATGATGCCGCAGACCTGGGCCTTCTTGCCGAAGGCGATGATGTCCGGCTGAACGTCGGTGTGCTCGATGGCCCACATCTCGCCCGTGATCCCCATCCCCGTCTGAACCTCATCGAGGATGAAGAGGAAGTCGTGCTCGTCGGCGAGGCGGCGCAGCTCCCGCATGAACTCGGGACGGAAGTGGTTGTCGCCGCCCTCAGCCTGGAGGGGCTCGACGATGAGGGCCGCGATATCACCACAATAACGCTTGACGGCTCTCTCGATCTCCTCGACGGCGCGCTCCTCCAGCTCTCGTACCTCTGCGAGGACCTCCGCGGTGAGGGGGAAGCGGAGTTTCGGGTTGGTGATGCGGGGCCAGTCGAACTTGGGGAAGTGGCGGTATTTGCGGGGATCAGCGGTGTTGGTCAGGGAGAGGGTGTAGCCGCTGCGCCCGTGAAAGGCCTGGTGGAAGTGGATCACCTGCGTGCCCCAGCCCTCCATCCGGTACTGCCACTCTGCTCCGGCGTCGCACTTGATGGTGTCGAGGTTCCGCCGGAACTTCCAGTCGAAGGCGACCTTGAGGGCGTTCTCGACGGCCAGGGCCCCTCCGCTGATGAGGAAGAGATAGCGTATGTAGTCGGGCATGGCGACCCGGTGGAAGGTGTCGACGAACTCCGCCATCAGCGTGGTGTAGAAGTCCGAGCAGGAGGGCTTGACGAGGGCCGCCTGCGTGATCTTCTCCAGGAACCCCGGCTCCCGCATGCCCGGATGGTTGTGACCGACAGGCAGGCTGGCGAAGTAGGTGAAGAAGTCGATGTACTCCCGGCCCGTCAGGGCGTCGACCAGATAGGAGCCGTGGGAGCGCTCCAGATCGACGACGATAGGCTCGCCGTCGACGAGCATACAGCGATTCAGAACGGAGTGAACTTGCGATGGTTGCATACTGCCTCCCTGATTATGTGAGAATTCTGCAGCAAATGCGCGAGGTATCGCAATGCGCGAGGTATCGCAATGTGCGAGGTATCGCTCTGCAAGCAGTACCCTCAGTATAGCCTGTAGTGCGCTCTCGTCCAAGTCGACTCTTCATCTGCCGGGGGCAAGTGTCCTGCGTCGGGGACTTCCAAGTTTCGCGTTTATGCGTGGCTCTGATGCGCCCCCCATCCCCCTGGTCCCCTTCCCCGCACTAAACTTGTCGTGAAAGATGATTTCAACTGTGTGGGGAGGGTATACAACAAAAAGTAGGGAAAAAAGAGGGGAACTTCTGGCGAGGTGTGACGGGACTGAAGTCCCTCCCTGGGGCGCGCTGCGCGCGCCGGGCGTCGGCCTCCGCCGACGCAGAGAGCGAGTTGGCGCCCGCGTAGGCGGCCCCAGTAGCGTACTTCCCGTGGGCCGTTGGCCCCCTGGGCCATGGCAGTGCGCGTGTATGAGCCGGGCGGTTATGAAATCGGGTCATAGAGCCTACACCGGAGTTACCCCATTATTTTCTTAAACTCCATTAACCGCCCGGCTACAAAGCAGCGCCCTGTAAACGGGGCTTCCGGAAGCCCGCTTGAGCGGGCGCTGTTACATAGCGCGGGGATTTATCCCTGCGCGGGCACGCCGGTAATTGATGGACTTTGAAAATTGAGTCAGGCCACAGAGAGGGCACCACTATTCCTGCTTATTTTCTCAAACTTCATGAACCGCTGATGGGGCAGACGAGCCACGATTGTCCCATAATTTGTCCTATACCCGCGCGCGGAGCAGGGGTTTGACTTTTCTTCGAAACAGGAGTATCAAATGGAGATACGCTTACTTTAACCTTAAGGGAGGGATATTATGCTTGTCACAAGTAAAGAACTGCTGTTGGATGCTCAGAAGAACGCCTACGCCGTCGGGGCCTTCAACACCAACAACCTCGAGATCACCCACGCCATCTTCCGGGCCGCCGAGGCGCAGCGCTCGCCCATCCTGGTGCAGATCTCGGCCGGCGCCATCAAGTACGCAGGTCTCGAGTTTCTGCCCATGATTGTGCGGAAGGCGGCGGAGGTCTACGACGTGCCCATCGCCGTGCACCTCGACCACGGCCCCAGTTTCGAGATCGTGATGAAGGCCCTGCGCCACGGCTTCACCTCCATCATGCGCGACGCCTCCAAGCTGCCCTACGAGGAGAACGTCGCCGAGGTGCAGAAGGTGGTCGAGGCCTGCCACGCCGTCGGCATCCCCGTCGAGGCCGAGATCGGCAAGATCGGGGGCGCCGAGGAGCACGTCGTCGTCAGCGAGAAGGAGGCCACGATGACCGATCCCGAGGAGGCTGTGCGTTTCGTCGAGGACAGCGGCTGTGACTTCCTGGCCGTCGCCATCGGGAACGCCCACGGCTTCTACAAGGGCGAGCCCAAGCTCGACTTCGAACGCCTCCAGGACATCCGGGACACGGTGCCCGTCCCGCTCGTCCTCCACGGCGCCTCGGGCATCCCCGATCACCAGATTACCGAGGCGGTCAAGCGCGGCATCTGCAAGATCAACATCGACACCGAGATTCGCCACGCCTTCGCCGAGGCGGTGCGCGAGTTCCAGAAGGCGAAACCCGAAGCCATCGATCCGCGCAACATCCTGGCCCCCGCCATGGACGCCATGCAGAAGGTGGTGGAGCACAAGATCGAGATCTTCCGCAGCGCCGGTCGCGCCTAGACCGGGTCATCTGATCGTTTACCGGGACGACGCATCCCTTGAGGGGAAACCGAGGGATGCGTCGTCTTGCTATGGGCCCGGTGTTGCTCCCTACCGGGCACGGATTAAGGAGGAGCGGGATGAACGTCGTCCTCATCTCACCCAACTTTCCGCCTAACTACTATAACTTCGCCGTGGCGCTGCGGCGCAACGGCGTAAACGTCCTGGGCATCGGTGACGCCCCCTACGGTGCGCTGCGCCCCGATCTGCGCGGCGCCCTGACGGAGTACTTCCAGCTGCTGCCCCTCCACGACTACGAGCGGATGCTGCGGGCGGTGGCCTACTTCACCTACCACTACGGTAAGGTCGACCGCCTCGAATCCCACAACGAGTACTGGCTGGAGAGCGACGCGCGCCTGCGGACCGACTTCAACATCCCCGGTTTGAAGCTCTCCGACATGGAGCGGGTGAAGCGCAAGTCGTGCATGAAGGTCGTCTTCAGAGAGGCGGGCGTCGAGGTGCCGCAGGGGCGCCTCGTGCACTCCCGCGAGGAGGCCCAGGCCCTCGTCACAGAGGTGGGCTATCCCCTCATCGCCAAGCCCGACGTGGGAGTGGGCGCCGCCGGCGTCTACAAGATCGCCGACGAGGTCGATCTGGAGGCCTTCTTCGCCCAGAAGCCCCTCGTCGACTATCTGCTGGAGGCCTTCGTCCCCGGTCGGCTCTTCTCCTTCGATGGGTTGACCGATCGTCACGGACGGCTCGTCTTCTCCACGGCTCACTTCTACGAGCCGGGCATCCTGGAGGTGGTGAACGAGGATCGGGACGTCTTTGCTTGCTCGCTGCGGGAGATACCCGCCGGGCTCCAGGAGGTGGGTACGCGGGCGGTGCGGGCCTTCGACATCCGGGAGCGCTTCTTCCACATCGAGTTTCTGCACCCTGCCGACGGGCGCTGGGTGGCCCTGGAGACGAACATCCGCCCTCCCGGTGGGCTGATGATGGACGTCTTCAATTTCGCCAACGATATCGATCTCTACCAGCAGTGGGCCAATGTTCTGGTCTTCGATACCTTCACCACCGACTACACCCGGCCCTATCACTGCGCCTTCGTGGGGCGCAAGCGTCACCGCCCTTACCGCCACACGCGGGAGGAGATCGCCGAACGTTACGGACCGCTCATCGTGCACCAGGAGCCCATCAGCCCCGTCTTCGCCCGGGCCATGGGGGACTACGCCTACGTGATCCGCTCTCCCGAGATGAACGAGGTGCGCGAGGCGCTCGACTTTATCCTGGCAGTGGAGTAGGAGGCGCTATGCAGGTTGAGTACTACAAGGCATGGAGTGTGGCTCTCGATCGCGAGGTGGAGTGGAAGGTCTATGGGCGGGCCGGCAAACCGCTGGTGGTCTTCCCCTCGGCTCGCGGCAGCTTCTACCAGTTCGAGGACTTCGGCATGGTCGATGCCGTCCGCCGCTTCGTCGAGCAGGGGCAGGTGCGCCTCTACACCCTCTCCAGCAACGATCACGAGACGTGGTTGGCGGACGACTGGATCTCCCTCGAGGACCGGGGGCGCAACTATCTGAAGTACGACGCCTACGTCGTCTCCGAGGCCGTGCCCTACATCCGGGATCACAGCGGGCATGCGGGGCAGCTGGCCGCGACCGGCTGCAGCATGGGCGCCTACCACGCCGCCAATTTCTTCTTTCGCCACCCCGACATCTTCGACACGGTCATCGCCCTGAGCGGCCTCTACGGCCCCTGGGCCTTCGTGGGGGACTACGTGGACGATAACGTCTACTTCAACTTTCCCCTGCTCTACCTGCCCAACCTGACCGATTCTTGGTACCTGGACCGCCTTCGCGAGGGGCGGATCATCGTCTGTGTGGGGCAGGGGGCCTGGGAGCACGACCACGTCCGCGAGACGCGGGCCCTCGAGAGCGTCCTGCAGCGCTTGGACGTGTCCGCCTGGTTCGACTACTGGGGCTACGACGTCAATCACGACTGGCCCTGGTGGCGCCGCCAACTGCCCTACTTCCTCGAGAAGCTGGAGCTCTAGCGCTTCGTGTAGCCCTTGACCTGTGAAGGGACGCGAATCGGGTATACTGGACGGGTGCAAAGTAACCAGGGATTAGGGATTGGGGATCAGGCAGCTGCTTTCTGCTGTGCTAATCCCTGATCCCCAGTTTCTGTTCACTGATCCCTATTTTTGATTAAGGAGTCATTGATGGACCAGACAATTCCTATGCGAGACCGGATCGCCGATCTCATCCGTGACGGGTTGCGGGCAGCCCAGGCGGCGGGGAATCTCCCCGCCTGCGACGTGCCCGGCTCCATCCCCGTCGTGCCCAGCCGCCACGAGGGCCAGGGCGACTACGGTTCGCCCGTCTGCATGGGGCTGGCGCGGGTGCTGCGCCGGGCCCCCCTGCAGATTGCCCAGACCGTCTTGCCCCACATCCCCGAGTCGGAGATGGTGGCGGCGGTGGCGGTGGCCCCTCCCGGCTACCTCAACTTCACCCTCGACGAGGGGTGGCTGGCGCGCCAGGTGCCCGTGGTCCTGGAGGCGGGCGAGACCTGGGGTAACGTCAACCTGGGGATGGGCAACCGGGTGCAGGTGGAGTTCGTGAGCGCCAACCCCACCGGGCCCATCACCATCGGCTCGGCGCGCAACGCCGTCCTCGGCGATGCCATCGCCTCCGTGTTGGAGGCAGCGGGCTACGTCGTCGAGCGGGAGTACTACGTCAACGACGCCGGCTCCAAGGCGCGCAAGCTGGGCTACAGCATCTACGTTCGCTACATGGACCTCCTGGGGTCGCCGGTCACCGTCGACGAGGAGCTCTACCCCGGCGACTACGTTCGCCGGTACGCCGGTGCGCTGGTCGATCAGGCGGGGCGGCGCTTCCTCAAGATGGAGCGGGAGGAGGCTATCCGCGCGCTGACCGACTGGGGGATCGAGCGGGTGCTGGAGGGGGTCGAGGAGGATCTGGCGGAGCTGCGCATTCACTTCGACAGCTGGCGTCACGAGCGGGAGTTCTACAAGGGGGATCCTTCCCTCTTCGAGCAGATACTGGAGCGCCTGCGGGAGGACGGCTACATCGTGGAGAAGGAGGGGGCGACCTGGTTCACCCACCCCGACCTCGATAAGGACGCCGTGCTCATTCGCTCGGCTGACGTCATCCCCAACCCCGAGGATCGTCCCACCTACCTGGCCTCGGATATCGCCTACCTCTGGGACAAGCTGGTCCTGCGGGGCTTCGACCGCGCCGTCTACGTCTGGGGCGCCGACCACCACGGCGACGTGCCCCGGGTCAACGCGGCGGCGCAAGCCCTGGGCCTCGACCCCGACCGCGTCGTCCTCGTCCTCTACCAGCTGGTCACCCTGAGCCGCGGCGGCGAGGAGCTCCGTATGTCCAAGAGTTCGGGGGAGTTCGTCACCCTGCGGGAGCTCATCGACGAGGTGGGGCCCGATTCCATCCGCTACATGATGCTCACCCGCACCGTCGACGTCACCTTCGACTTCGACCTCGACCTGGCCGTCGAGCAGTCGGAGCGCAACCCCGTCTTCTACGTCCAGTACGCTCACACGCGCATCGCGGGCGTGCTGCGCCACGCTGCCGAGCAGGGCTGGGACCCCGAGGTCAGCGGCGATCCCGCGCTCCTCACCCATCCCAGCGAGCTGGCCCTCATCCGCAAGATGCTGACCCTGCCCGGTACTATCGAGCTGGCGGCGGAGCACCTGGCGCCCCACCACCTGCCCAACTACGCCACCGAGCTGGCCTCCCTCTTCCACGCCTTCTACCACAACTGCCGCATCGTCTCCTCCGACCCCGGCGACGCGGAGCTGACCAAGGCCCGTCTCATGCTGGCGCGCGCGGCGAAGTCGGTCCTGGCCCGGGTCCTGCACCTGATGGGGATGGAAGCGCCGGAGCGGATGTAGTACCTAGTGCGTATTGCGTACTGCGTCCAATACAAAGATATCGATACGCAGCACGAAATACGCAACACGCACTATGAATACGAAAAGGAGACTCTAGTCAGATGGGTTTGAAGCCCGATACCTGGATTCGAAAGTTAGCATTGGAAGAGGGGATGATCGATCCCTTCTGTGACGGTCAGAAGCGCAACGGTGTGATCTCCTACGGCCTCTCCTCGTACGGCTACGACATCCGCATCGCCGACGAGTTCATGGTCTTCACGCCCGGGGTGGGGAACCTCACCGTGGTGGACCCCAAGAACATCGATCCCCACGCCATGGTGGAGTTCACGGGCGAGGTCTGCATCATCCCGCCCAACTCCTTCGCTTTGGCGCGCAGCCTCGAGTATATGCGCATGCCCCGCAACGTCCTCGGAGCCGTGCTCGGGAAATCGACGTACGCCCGTTGCTTCCGTGGAGACACGCGAGTCGCGCTGGTCGATGGTTCACATCCGACGTTAGAGGAGATGGCGACCCGCGCACAGGAGGGTGAGCTCTTCTGGGGGTACAGTGTCGGTCCCTGCGGGCGTATTATCGTCACACTTTTAGAAGCCCCGCGATACGTGGGGCGGGATGCCCTACTTGAGATCGAGCTGGACAGTGGGAAGCGAATTCACTGTACGCCCGACCATCAGTTTTTGACCAGAGACGGGCGCATGGTGGCAGCCGAGCAGCTGCGGGCGGATGCTGCCCTCATGCCCCTCTATCGCAAGTTGGTGCGGGGCTACGAGGTCGTCTATCAGCCGCTTAACGGCCATCTCTACCCGACCCATCGCCTGGCTGACGAGTGGAATCTGCGTCATGATGTGTATAAAGACGTGCCGGACACGCACCGACACCATGTTGATCGTAATCGCCTGAACATTACACGGATTGACGCCAAGGTGTTAACACAGCAGGACAATCACCGTGTGGTCTCTGTTAGGGCTTTGCCTGGAGATCACGACGTCTACTGCCTCACGGTTCCCGAAGCGGGGAACTTCGCGTTGGAGGCCGGTGTTTTTGTCCACAACTGCGGAATCGTGACGAATTTTACCCCCTTGGAGCCGGGGTGGCACGGCTACATCACTATCGAGATCAGCAACACGACGCCCCTTCCCGCGAAGATCTACGCCAACGAGGGGATCGCGCAGGTGCTCTTCTTCGAGGGCGACGCGCCCTGCGAGGTCTCCTACGCCGACAAGAAGGGCAAGTATCAGGGGCAGACGGGCGTCGTCCTGCCGAGGTTGTAGGGCTGGAAACTGGAAACTGGAAGCTGGATGCTGGATGCTGGAAGCTAGAAGCTGGAAACTGGAAGCTAGAAGCTGGATGCTGGAATCTGGAAGCTAGAAGCTGGATGCTGGATGCTGGATGCTGGACACTGGAAGCTAGAAGCTGGATGCTGGATGCTGGAAGCTGGAGGGGTGGGGATGGAGAGCGTGGTGCTGGGGAGAAGCTGGCTGGACGCGGTGCCCTTGTTGCAGGCGGGGCGGCACGTGAGCCTTCTGGAGGAGGTCGCTGCCCTGCGGGGCGACCGGGAGATCTACCCCGCCCAGGAGGCCATCCTGCGGGCGCTGCAGCTGACCCCCTTCGACGCCGTCCAGGTGGTCATCGTGGGGCAGGATCCCTACCACGGTCCCGGACAGGCGGACGGTCTGGCCTTCTCGGTGCCCGAGGGGATGAAGGCCCCGCCCTCGCTGCGCAACGTCTTCAAGGAGATCCAGGAGGACGTCTACGAGGGGCGGCCCTGTTCCTTCTCCACCGACCTGACCCGCTGGGCCGAGCAGGGCGTCCTCCTGCTCAACGCCACGCTGACGGTGGAGGCGGGCAGGGCGGGCTCCCACCGGGATCTGGGGTGGGACGCGCTGACCGACCCGATCATCGAGGCGCTGGGACGCCGGCGGGAGCACCTCGTCTTCCTGCTCTGGGGGCGCCACGCCCAGGAGAAGCACGCGCTCATCGACAGGGCGCGGCACCTCATCCTCGAGGCGCCCCATCCCTCGCCCCTCTCCGCCTACCGGGGCTTCTTCGGCTGCCGTCACTTCTCCCGGACCAACCGCTATCTGGCGGGGCATGACGGCCGGCCCATTCGGTGGTAGAATCGGGGGCAGTGAGAAGAGAGAAGTGAGAAGAGGAGAGTCTATGGCCCGACCCATTCGCATCCTCCACTTCGCCGACCTGCACATCGGCATGGAGAACTACGGACGGCTGGACCCCGAGACGGGGCTCAACCAGCGCGTGGTGGACTTCCTCGATCGCCTGGACGAGGTGGTGGCGTACGCCCAGGAGCACGAGGCGGACCTGGTCCTCTTCGCCGGGGACGCCTTTCGCACCCGCGACCCCAACCCCACCCACCAGCGGGAGTTCGCCCGGCGCCTGCGCACCCTGTCCGAAGCCGAGATCCCCACGGTGCTCCTGGTGGGCAACCACGACATCCCGGTGATGGAGCAGCGGGCCTCGAGCGTCGATATCTTCGACGCCCTCGCGGTCCCCAAGGTCTACGTCGGGCGCGCGCCCGACCTCCTGCGCATCGAGACGCGCCGGGGTCCGCTCCAGGTGGGGGTGCTGCCCTATCCCGTGCGCCAGCGCCTCCTCACCCGGGAGCAGTACCGTCGCATGTCCCAGGAGGAGCTGGACCGCGCGGTGACCGGTGCGGTCGTGGATCTGATCCGCAGTCTGGCCGCACGGCTGGACCCGGAGCTCCCGGCGGTCCTGGCGGCGCACCTCTCGGTGGACATGGCTCACTGGGGCTCGGAGCGCAACATCATGGTGGGCCGGGACGTGGCCGTGCCCCTCTCGGCCCTCGTCGACGGCGGCTGGGACTACGTGGCGTTGGGGCACATCCACCAGCACCAGAATCTCAACGCCGAGGGCCATCCCCCCGTGGTCTACCCGGGTAGCCTGGAGCGGGTGGACTTCGGGGAGGAGGGGCAGCCCAAGGGCTTCTGCTGGGTGGAGGTGGAGTGTGGTCGGGCGGAGTGGCGCTACGTGCGCACCCCGGCCCGCTCCTTCTGCACCGTGCGCGTGGACGTCCGGGAGGAGATCGATCCCCTGCCCGCCATCCACGAGGCGATCGCCCGGCAGCACCTCGTCGACGCCGTCGTCCGCCTCGTCGTCCAGATGACGCCCGAGCAGGAGCCCCACCTGCGCGACGGCGACCTCTCCCCGCTGCTCGCCGAGGCCTTCTTCGCCCAGGTCAACCGGGACGTGGACCGGGCGGTGCGCGACCGGCTCGCCGGGCTCGAGCCGGAGTCGATGACGCCCGAGCACCTGCTGGAACGCTATCTGCAGGCCAAGGGGAAGTCGGAGGCGGAGATCGAGGCCTATCTCGAGATCGGCCAGGAGATTTTCCATACGGAATCCGACTGAGATTCCTCGGTTGCCGTGCTC
>DAOTVC010000032.1:0-10038 GCA_034437215.1 Anaerolineae bacterium
CTCCACGGCGGAAGATTGCGTGTCTGACGTCTCTACCTGCGTCTCACACCGGCGTGAAGCGAGCACCCCCGGAGGGGGTGGAATAGGAGTAGGTGTAGATCTCGTCGAATCCCGTCTGCTCTTTCACGCTTCACCTGTCGCGACTCTGATTGCAAAGCCCATGATAGGCGCTTTCTGGAAGATGTCAACTGTCAGGCGCGCAGCTCCACCACGTCCCCGTCGTGCAGGACGTGATCGCGCCCCACCATCTGCCCGTCGTAGACGCCCGTGCCCCAGACGCGGGCCGACTCCAGGGTCTCCAGGAAATCCCGGTGGATCTTCCCCGCGAACTCCTCGACGGTCCCCCCCACCTTCAGCACGAAGGGTGCATCGAGGTCGGGCTCCTTGCCGGGCCGCTTGGAGTAGACACGGATGATGCCCAACGCGTCGTACAGGGTCTCCTGCAGCAGCTCGACGTTGCGCCCCGTCTCCACAGAGACGGGGACGAGGGTCCACGCCTCCCCCAGAAGCTCCCGCAGCACCTCGAAGTCCTCGTCCATCCAGGCGTCGTCCACCTTGTTGACAGCGATGATGAAGGGGACGAAGGCCCAGCGAAACTGCTCCGCGTACTGCTCCCGCCGGTGGCGCGGCGCGATGTGCTGCTCCTCGAGCAGAGCAATGGCCTTCTCGATCTGCTCGAGAGGGTAGGCCTGCAGATCCACCATGAGGAGGACGATGTCGGAGCGGCGGACGAGAGCCAGGAAGTCGGGATCGACGTACTCCTCGTTGAGAGGTGGTGTGTCGATAAGCTGGATCTGGACCTTCTTGACCATCATCATGCCCGGCGTGGGGCTCCAGGTGGTGAAGGGGTAGGGGGCTACCTCGGGCGTGGCGTTAGTCACCGCGCGCACGAAGGCCGACTTGCCGGTGTTGGGCGGGCCGATGACGGCGACCTGCCCCGCGCCCTCCCGCTCGATCTGGTAGACGGAGACCTGGCGGCTGGGTCCCCCCTTCCGCCCCGCGGGCGCCGAGCGCAGCTCCGACAGGCGCCGCTTGAGGTCGGCGCGCAGTTTCTCCGTCCCCTTGTGCTTGGGGACGAGACTGTACATCTCCTCGAGCGCCGCGACGCGCTCCTCCGTCACCTGAGAGGTGCGGAAGCGCTCTTCGGCTGCAAAGTAGGCGGGCGGTAAATTCGTAGGCATCTCGTTGTCCTCGCTCCTAAGTCTACCTCAAGAGGGCAGGGACAACAAGTCACAGAGCGTGAGAAGTGAGGGGGGAGCAGAGAGAAGGAGTAGAGAACTCGCCGGTCTTCGTCACTGGGGTACATCGAAAACCGGTGGGCACTCGCTCCAAGCGAGCACCCACCGGCTGTGGACTTCCAGATGCCGGAATTAGATGGCGGACCAGCCACCGTCGGGAGTGATCTCATGGACGGAGGACCAACCACCATCGGGTGTGATATTGTGGGTGGAATACCAGCCACCGTCGGGGTCGAACTCAAAGGCCTCGGGCTCGATGCCGATCGCCGACCAGCCGCCCGCCAAAAGGGGCTCCTGGCCAAGCGCCGACCAGCCGCCCAACGTCCCCACCAACAGTAACGCCAACACCACCAGCACGATCTTCAACCACGTCTTCATCTCACTTGCCTCCTCTCTCGTAAAAGACTAACAACCTGTCCTCACTATAGCAGGCAATCGTTACGAAATCGTTACAGGTCACAAAGAAGAGGAGAAGTGAGAGGTGAGTAGGGAGCAGGACAATGGATCGGGTGTGTTTCAACTCAGTTGGAAGCTATCCATTAGCTGAAACGTAAAGCGTGAAACGTGAGGATCTCACAGTTTACGTTTCACATTTCACGCCTCGACTTGGCTCAACTGAAACACACCCCCAGGGATCTGATGAAGTTGCTACAGATCAGGCCCCCGGCAGGTTCCCCGGAAGACGCACGGTGAACTTGCTCCCCACGTCGACGACGCTCTCGGCACGTATGGTCCCCCCGTGGGCGCGGACGATCTCCCGCACGATGGCGAGACCCAGCCCCGTGCTCTCCCCGCCCCGCGACGGGTCGCCGCGGTAAAAGCGTTCGAAGATGCGTTCGAGGGCCTCGGGCGGGATGCCCTCTCCGGTGTCGGCGACGGCGAGGACGACCTCCGACGGCGTGCCCGTCACGCTGACGGTGACCCGTCCCCCCGCCTCGGTGTGCTTCAGGGCGTTGCTCAAGAGGTTGTCGAGCACCTGGGCCAGGCGCCCCTCGTCCCCCCCGACGATGGTGGCCTCTTCGGGCGCCTCGATCCGCAACGCGATCCCCGCCTCCTCCGCCTGCGGCTCCCAGACCCGGGCGCGCTTCCGCGCCAACGATGCCAGGTCGACGGGCGCGCGCTCCACCCGGATCTGCCCCGCCTCGAAGCGCGCCAGATCCAGGAGCTGGTTGACCATCTGCCGCATGCGCCGCGACTCCTCGTAGATGGCCTCCGCGGCCTGCCGTTGGGCCGCGGGCGTCACCGCCGTCCCGTCGACCAGAGCCTGGGCGAAGCCCTCCACCGAGGTGAGAGGGGTGCGCAGGTCGTGGGCCACGTTGGCGACCAGGTCGCGTTGGGCCAGGCGGCTCGCCTCGACCTGCCGGCTCATCTCGTTGAAGCTACGGGCGAGCGCCTGCACCTCCTCGGGCCCCGCGACAGGCGCCCGGGCCTCCAGATCACCCTGCGCGATGGCGTCGGCGGCCGCGGCGACCTGCTGCAGGGGGCGGGCGACGGAGCGGGTGATGGCGAAGGCCAAGAGAGCGCTCAGGGCCAACCCCAGCAAGCCCGCCTGGAAGAGGGGGCGCAGGAGCACGTTGCGAAACTGGCGCAGGGCGGAGAAGGCAGGCGCGGGGCCGGCGGTGATGAGGATCCCCTGCGGCTTCTCGCCCTGGGACCAGGGCAGGGCGACGAGGAGCCAGCGCCGTCCGCCCTCGCGCACCTCCCCACCCCACTGCCGCCGTAGGGGCAGGCGCAGTTCGGGCAGCAGCGTCGTCAAGGATTCGCCCTCCCACCGCCCTGCACTGTCGAAGAGGACCTCGCCCTCCCTGTCGGCCCAGAGAAGGCGGACCTCCTGCTCGGCGGCGACCTCGGGAAGGAGGTGGCGGGGGTCGGCACCTGCGACCTCGCGGTCGACGTTACGGAGGAAGGCGGCGATGCCCCGCGCCTGGGCGCTCAAGCGGAGGAAGGCCTGGCGCTCCTCGAGGGGATCGCGGGCCAGGAGGAGCAGCAGCGCCGTGCTGACGCTGCAGAGCGTCACCAGGATGACGGCGAGAAAGGCCAGCAGAAGACGTCCGCGCAGGCCCCGCACCTCACCCCCCTGCCGTCAGACGGTAGCCGATGCCCGTCACCGTCTCAATGCGGACCTCGCTCCCCTCCAGCTTGCGCCGGAGGGCCGCCACGTGCACGTCGACGGTGCGCGTCTGACCGTAGTAGTCGTAGCCCCAGACGCGCTCCAGGAGCCGGTCGCGGCTGAGGACGATCTCGGGCTGTTCGGCAAAGTCGAGGAGGAGATCGAACTCCTTGCGCCGCAGCTCCACGGGCTCCCCCTTGATCCAGACCTCCCGCCGCGCCGGGCTGAGCTCCAGATCCCCCACGCGGACCCGGTCGCTCTCCGGCGCCGGATGGCCCGTGGCCCGGCGCAGGATGGCCTTGACGCGCGCGACGACCTCTCGGGGGTTGAAGGGCTTGGTGACGTAGTCGTCGGCGCCCAGCTCCAGCCCCACGATCTTGTCGACGTCGTCGTCGCGGGCGGTGAGCATGAGGATAGGGAGGTCGGCGTGCTCCCCGGCGCGGATGCGGCGGCAGACCTCCCAGCCGTCGGCGCCGGGCAGCATCAGGTCGAGGATGAGGAGGTCGGGCACGGGTGCGCTCTCCACCCGCTCGAGGGCAGCCAGGCCGTCGGCTGCCTCCTCGACGCGGTAGCCCTCCTGCTCCAGGTACATGCGGAGCAGGGCGCGGATGTTCTGCCGGTCGTCGACGACGAGGATGCTCTTCATGAGCGCCGGGTCGTTTACCGAGGAGACAGCACTGCCTACAGAACCGCGATCGTCTCGATCTCGACGAGGGCGCCGAGGGGCAGGGCCGAGACCTCCACCGTCGAGCGGGCAGGGGGCGCCCCTTCGAAGAACTCGCCGTAGACGGCGTTCACCGTCTTGAAATGGGCGAGGTCGGTGACGAAGATGGTCGTTTTGACGACCCTCTCCAGCCCGCTGCCCGCTGCCGCGAGGACCGCGGCGAGGTTCTGCATGACCTGGCGGGTCTGGGCAGCGATCTCCTCCCCGACGAGTGTCCCGCTCTCCGGGTCGAGGGCGATCTGGCCCGCGGTGAAGACGAAACCGTTGCTCTTGATGGCCTGGGAGTAGGGGCCGACGGCGCCGGGTGCCTTGGACGTAGCGATGACCTCTCTCATGGTGCCTCCTTCTGGCGGATGGTAGGTACCGTTATACTACTCCTCGTTGGCGAGGAGGCAAATCCGCCCCCGGCGCTACGGCTATTGCATTGGTAGATGCCCACTCCAGCCGCCGCTCACGCTAGTGCTCCCTGCCACCCCAACACTACTCGTAGGCCAGCACCTCACGGATGGTGAGGCGGGAGGCGTTGCGCGCCGGCAGAATGCTCGCCACCACGGAGAGCAGGAGCACGACCCCCAACCAGATGAGGAAGCCCTGGAAGGTGAAAGCCGCCCGAGCGGGCGCGTTGAAGATCGCCAGGCTGATGACGTTGGAGAGGAGGCGGGTGATGGGAAAGGAGAGCAGCGTCGCCAGGGCGTAGCTGAGGAAGCCGATGATGGCCCCCTCGACGATGACGAGGCGCATCACGAAGAGGTCGTAGGCGCCGATGGCGCGGAGCACACCGATCTCCCGGGTGCGCTCCAGCACGTTCATGCTCATCGTCCCCGTCAGGCCGATGCTCCCCACGAGAGCCGTGAGGACCGCCATGACCAGAAGCACGCCGGTGAGGACGCCGAAGAGGTCGCCGATGGTGGCGCTGAGGGCGCCGCCCGCCTCCACCTCGCGCACGTGGTAACCGCGGTCGCGGAAGTGGCGGTCGAGGGCCTGCCCCACCCGCTCCTGAAAGGCCAGGTCGTGCCTCCGGGTGACGATACGGTAGGCGGTGGCGCGGTTGGTGAGGTGCAGCTCCCGCGCCAGATAGTCGTAGTTGGCGTAGGCCAGGAGCTCCCCACCCCCGGCGTACTGGAAGATGCCCACCACCCGCCAGGTCTCCTCCTCTCCCCCGATCTCCAGCTGCACGCTGTCGCCGGGACCGAGGTCAGGGTCGGCGTCCCAGAAGGCGTCGTTGAGAACGATGGCGTTTCGATCGCCCGGGCGCAGCCAGCGCCCCTCCAGAAGCACCGGCTCGAGGAGGTCGCTGTCGACGGGGGGCGCGAGAATCGCCACGCCGTCGGGCGGGCGACCGTCCTCGTGGGTGCGCTCCGCCGAGGTCACGATCCAGGCCTCGACGCGCTCCACACCGGGCACCAACAGCGCCTGCTTCGTCACCGTGTTGACGGAGTAGGGGCGGGCGAAGTCGAGGTTGACGTCGGCGAGGAAGTAGCGCCCCAGCTCCTCCACCTTGAGGTTGAGGGAGACCTGGGTGTTGAAGACGGAGATGAAGATGGCGCCGCCCAAGGTGAGGGTGAAGAGGGTGAGCGCCAGCCGCCCCTTGCGCCGGAAGGTATTGCGGATGGAGAGGAGGAGGGGGCGGGAGAAGACGCGCAGGCGTCCCAGGAGCCCGTCGAGCCCGCTCTTCGCCGTCTGCCCGCCGCCCAGCCCCACGCTGCCCAACGCCTTGCGCACCGTCGTGCCCGATCCCCGCAGCACGGGCAGCATCCCCGCCCCCAGGGGCACCAGGAAGGCGACGACGACCTGAATAATCACCGCCAGCGGCACGACACGGAAGCCCTGCAGGCTGAAGTTGATGATCCGCGCGGCGAAGCCGGCGAGGGTGTAGGCCGCCCAACTGCCCAGGGGCAGGGCGAAGAGCAGCGCGATGAGGCTGAAGGCCCCAATGAGGGTCAGGTACATCCCCACGATCTGGCGACGCCGGGCGCCGACGAGCTTCATCACCCCCACCTGCCGGAGGTGCTGGTTGAGGAGCGCCGTCATCGTGTTGGCGATGAGGGAGCCGCTCAGAAAGAGCACCAGCACGCCCAGGATGGCGAGCACGCCCAGCAGCGCCTGCAGGATGGAGGCGAGGGGGTGCTCGCTGCTCCCGGAGAGCTCCGTCTGGTAGACCTCCCGCCCGCTGCGCTCCACGCGGTCGACCACCTGTCGGGTCAGCGCGCTGATGTGTTCTCGATCGTCCACCCGCTCCTCGACGGTGACGTAGAGGCGGTTGAGGCTCGAGGGCTGGTGCAGCCACGCCAGCGTCTCGTAGGTGATGTACCCCTTGGAACGCCCCAGGATGGCCCCGTAGCTGTAGGTGGGATCCTGAACGATGCCGGCGATGGGCAGCCTGCGCCGGGTGCCGTCCGCCAGCTCCAGGCGCAGCTCGTCCCCCAGGGCGACCTCCAGATCGTCGGGCGTCTGGCTCTCCAGGAGCACCTGCCCGTCGCGGGGTACGGCGACCCCCTCGAGGAGGCGCAGCCGGTTGATGCGCGACTCCTCGAAGTCGGGGATGGCCTCGAGCTCCAGCACCTGCCAGACGCCTGGAGCCGTCTCCACGCGCACGGTGGTCAGACGGCGCCCCTCGACCCAGGCGACACCGTCAAGGCGCCGGATGGTCCGCACGAAGGCCGGCGGGAAGGGATCGGTCACGATCTGGGCGTTGGCAGGGTTGACGGAGGCGTAGTCGGTGCGGAGATCCTGGGAGAGGATGACGTAGGTCCCGGCGATCATACCGATGGCGAAGACGCCCACGGCGATGGAGGCCACGACCAGCAGGGTGCGAATCTTGTTCTCCCAGAGATCGAGCAGGACCTTGCGCCAGCGCGGACGCAGGTGCAGGCGCCGGGCAGGCGCCGCCTGCGGCTTCGTCACCGCGCTCTCGAGGGACGAGCCGTGGGCCGTCATACCTGCTCCTCGCCGTCGGCGTGCCCCCGACGGGAGGCCGCGTTCTCCCCCCGGCGGGCCTGCGCGACCCGCCGCAGCTCGTCGCGGAGGGCCTGCGCCTCCCCCATCAGGTGCAGGAGAGTCCCGCGGTCCAACGCGACGGCCACCACCGGCGCCGAGCGGTCGGCCCGGACGTCGGCGAGGGCCTGCCCGGGCTCCAGGGAGCCAATCTCCCCGAAGTACTGCCCCGGCCCCAGGCGGGCGAGGGTCCGGTAGTGTCCTCCGCTCCCCAGGGTCACCTCGACGTCCCCCTGGGCGATGAGATAGAGGGTCTCGTTGAACTCGCCCTCGTGGATGATGACCTCCCCGGGCGAGAAGTGCAGAGACTCCGCCTCGCGGGTGGCGTGGAGCATCTGCGGGTGGCTGAGGAGAGGCAGGGCGGTGGCGATGGTTTCGTCGACCACCTCACCGTCGGCGAGAAGGAGGGTCCGCGTCGTCCGTTCCGCCAGCGTGGGGTCGTGGGTGACCATGATGAGCGTCTTGCCCTGCTCGACGAGCTCCTCGAAGATCCGAAAGATGCGTTCGGCGGAGCGGGAGTCGAGGTTGCCGGTGGGCTCGTCGGCGATGATGATGGGCGGGTCGTTGGCCAGCGCCCGGGCGACAGCCGCGCACTGCTGCATTCCACCGGAGACGGCGGCGGGCATCTCGTGAGCGGCGTCAACGACACCCACGAGTTCCAGGAGGCCCAGCGCCCGCGCTTCGCGCTCCGCCGGCTCGTAGACGTCGGCGATGTCCATGGGCAGCAGGACGTTCTCGAGGAGGGAGAGCGTGGGCAGCAGCTGGTAGAACTGGAAGACGATGCCCAGATTGCGCCCCCGCCAGCGGGACATGCGACTCTCGTTGAGGGTGTGGATGGGCGTCCCCGCGATGGTAACGCGTCCCGAGGTGGGGTGATCGATGCCCGTCAGCATGTTGACGAGCGTCGATTTGCCGCTGCCCGACTTCCCCACGACGCTGACGAACTCGCCGCGGTAGAAGTCGACGTCGATGCCCTTCAAGGCCGGGAAGTCGCCCGCCGGCGTGTAAAAGGTCTTGACGATCTCGCGCATCTCGATGAGCGGCGAGCGCCCGTTGCCGTTGCGTCCCGTATGGGTCACTGCCGTCCTCCTTCCTCGTGCCCCACCAGTCGTCCGTCGGTGATAGGCAAGACACGGGTCACCCGTTCCGCCAGGCTGCGGTCGTGGGAGACCATGACGATGGTCTTGCCCCGCGCCAGCAGGGCGTCGAAGAGCTCGAAGATCCCGTCGGCGGTGACGGAGTCGAGGTTGCCGGTGGGCTCGTCGGCGACGATGATGGGTGGGTCGTTGGCCAGCGCCCGGGCGATGGCGACGCGCTGCTTCTGCCCCCCGGAGATGCGTGTCGGGGGTTTGTACATGTGGTCGCCCAGCCCCACCTGCTCCAGAAGGTGCCGGGCCCGCTCCCGGCTCGCGGCCCCGTCGTAGAGACCGCAGAAGTCGATGGGCAGCAGGACGTTGTCGACGAGGGAGAGGGTGGGCAGCAGCTCGAAGGACTGGTAGATCACGCCGATGTTACGCCCTCGCCAGAGAGCCCGTTCGGTCTCCGGCAGAGCGTGCACCGGCGTCTCCCCCACCCAGACCTCGCCCCCGCTCAGATCGTCAACACCGGTGATCATGTTAAGGAGCGTGGACTTGCCCGCTCCCGACTTCCCGATAATCCCGACGAACTCCCCCCTCTGGACGTCAGCCGTGATCCCCTTGAGGGCCTCGAAGGGACCGGCCGCGCTCTCGTAGACCTTCACCACGTCGCGGAGCCGGATGAGCGCGGACGCAGGCGGTGCTTCCGCGGTCTTCGTCTCAACTTGTTGTAGATTGGATATCATCTATCTCCTAACACAAAAAGGTGCAATGCACTTCAGGGGTTTCCGTCCAAACGGACGGCTTTTCCTCGATAAGCGCATTGCACCCAAAGAATTGATAAGCCGCGGGTTGACGGTGCGCGCAACCCGGGTAAGATAAACAGACTGTCCATTATTCTACAACGTGTTTTATATCTGTCAAGAAGCCCGTCCTCGGTAACCTTATCATTTGGGTGTGTTTCAACCCAGTTACGAACTCTTCACGCCTCGATCTAACTCAAATGAAACATGCCCATTTGACTCGACTCGGGAGGTATTGTGACAAACCATACAGACCGCCGTGTGCGCCGGACCAGAAAGGCCCTGCAAGACGCTCTGCTCTCCCTGATTCTCGAGAAGGGCTACGACAGCCTTACCGTGGAGGAGCTGGCGGAGCGTGCCGACGTCGGGCGCACCACCTTCTACCTCCACTACCAGGACAAGGACGAGCTGCTCCTGGATCTCACCGGTGACTTTGCCCAGGCAATGCAGGCGGAGTTCCTGGCTCGTCTGGACGAGAACGAGGTCTGCGTACGGGATCTCGTCGCGCTCCTCTTCGAGCTGGCGCACGCCAACGTCGAGGTCTACTACGCCATCATGAGCGGGCGCTGCGGCGCCCCGGTCCTCGAGCAGTTCCAGGGCATCCTGACCGCTCTCTTTCGGCAGCTCCTGGAGGTGCAGGCGGAGCGCCGGGGCGTCGCGCTGCCCCTGCCCACCGCATTCGTGGCCCACTACCTCTTCGGAGCCTTGCGCGAGAGCCTGATCTGGTGGCTGGATCGCCGCCGTCCCTACACACCCGCAGAGATGGTCACCATGTTCCAGCGCCTCACGCTGCCCGCGCTCTCCCCGCTGTTCGAGGGAGATTAGATTAGTTGTCCTCCACATCCACAAGAGCGCCTCACCCAACCCCGTATCCAAGGACGGGGAGCTGCTCTACACCCTCCACGTCCAGAACCTGGGGCAGGAGGCGACGGAGGTGGTCGTCACCGACACCGTGCCCTCCAACGTCACCTACGTCCCGAACAGTGCCGCGGGCAGCGGGAGCTATCGCAACGGAGAGGTGCGCTGGGAGATGGCCCGGCTGGGGCCGGGCGAGACAAGAAGTCTGCAATTCCGGGTCACACCGGGAAGTGGC
>DAOTVC010000033.1:0-7243 GCA_034437215.1 Anaerolineae bacterium
ATGAGGACGACGGGGACCTCGGACTGCGCCAGGGCTTCGGCCTCCTCATCGGTGGGCGGCAGCGAGAGCAGCAGCGTGCCGTCCACCAGCTCCCGCGGGGGCAGGTTACGGAAGAAGTCCCGCCGCAACTCCGGGGTGTCGATATTGTGGACGAGCAGATCATAGCGGCTCTGGGAGAGAACGCTCACCACCCCGTTGAGCCGCTCACTGAAGGCGGGGCGGGTGAAGAAGGGGACGACGACGGCGATGGTCAGCGTCTTGCCGAGGGAGAGGCGCCGTGCCGTCGGATTGGGCGAGTAGTTGAGTTCCTCGATGACCTGCAGCACTCGCTCCCGCGTGGCTTCACTGACCAGGGGGCTGTGGTTCAGGACCCGGGAGACCGTTCCCAACCCTACACCGGCCTTCTTGGCGACGTCGCGAATTGTAGTCACGGCAATAATAACTCCTGGAGGATAGCGGTCGTGTCGTCCCTGGAACGGTTATGGAACCGGTTCCAATTCAATAATAGCATAGACTGGGGGGCTTTGTCAAGACCCAGTTCCCGGTAGCTTGGAGCCTTGACGTTTTAGGGCCGGAGAAAAGGCAAAGAAGTTCGAGGCCCGCGCTTTAGCACGCGGGCCTCGGGATGCTTATCGCCGTCGTACGAGAGGGGTTAGCGGTCGAGCCAGCGCCGCCCTTTCGCCGTCAATTGCCAGCCGGTGAGGGGTGGGGATGCCGCCGTTCCACAACCGGCGCCGGCCTTGCGCAGGCCGCAACCGTTGCACCCTCCACAGGCGGAGGGGGGCGCCAGCGGCGCGAGGTATCCCCGGCGCGTCAGGTCCTCCAACAGCTGCGATACCAGCCCCTCACTCACATCGAGGCGGCGGGCCAGCTCTGCGCGGCTGGCGCCGCCCCCCTGCGCCAACTCCTGAACCAGGGCTTTCAACATGGCGTCACCCCAGTCCCAGCAGCACGCCGCCCTGGAAGACGACCACGGCGATGATCCAGGCCAGGAGCAGCTGGCCCACGATGCTCACCCACATCCACTTGGCGCCCAGCTCCTGGCGTTCCGCGGCGATGGCGACCATACAGGGCGTGTAGAGCAGCACGAAGAGCATGAAGGAGAGGGCGGCCAACGCTCCGTGGCCTTCGCTGGTGGCCTCGAAATCGTCGCGGACGGCGACCATCAGGCGGGTCAGGTCCTCCTCTTCCTCCTCGAAGAGATCGAGGCCCACGATGAGTCCCAGCGATTTGACGGTGTCCACCGTCGCTTCCACGAAGCCAATCAGGATCTCGCCCACATCCTCGAAGAAGGTCGCCGGCTCCTCCGGCCCCTCGAGCTCCTCCACGGCGTAGACCTGGGACATGGTGCTCACCACCACCTCCTTGGCGACGAAGCCGGTGAGCAGCGCGCCGCTGGTGCGCCAGTTCCCGAAGCCCGCCGGGCGGAAAAGCGGTGCGATGCTCTGCGAAACCGCTGCAAAGGCGCTCTCGTCCACCTCCGCAGCGGCAAAGTCACCGCCCCCCACCGGCAGCGCCAGCAGGAACCAGATGACGATGCTCGTCACCATGATCAGCCCCCAGGCCTTGCGCAAAAAGCCGCGCGTGCGCTCCCACATGTGGAACCAGATGGCCTTGAAGGTGGGAAGGCGGTAGGGCGGCAGCTCCATCACGAAGGGAGCCTGCTCCTTGCCCTTGAAGAGGGTGTGCTTGAGGATCACGCCCAGCACGATGGCGACGACGATACCGATGATGTACATCCAGAAGATGGCAGCGCCGGCGTTATCGGGGAAGAAGATCGCCGCGAAGAGTGCGTAGACCGGCAGGCGCGCGCCGCAGCTCATGAAGGGCACCAGCAGCCCCGTGAGCACGCGATCCTTCTCGTTCTCCAGCGTACGGGTAGCGTAGAAAGCGGGCACGGTGCAGCCGAAGCCTACGATCATGGGCAGAAAGCTCTTGCCGTGCAGACCGAGCATGTGCATCAAGCGGTCCATCACGAAGGCTGCACGGGCCATATAGCCGGAGTCCTCCAACAGGGCCAGCGCCAGGTAGAGGGACATCATCACCGGGACGAAGACCAGCACACCGCCCACGCCCGCGATGATGCCATCGACGAAGAGGCTCTCGATCCAGGTTTCACCGGCTCCCAGCCATCCCAGAAGGGCGACGACCCAGTTGGTGACCGGGCCCCCGATCACCTCCTCCACCCATTCCAGATAGGGGCCCGCGACATCGGTGGTGATCTTGAAGACCGCCCACATCAGGGCCAGGAAGATGGGAATGCCCAGGACGCGGTGGGTCACCACCTGATCGATCTTATCGGAAAAGGAGAGACGGTCCTGCGCCGTGCGCTGGACGGACTCTTTGACCAGCCCGTGGATCCAGCCGTAACGCCGGTCGGCGATGATGGTGTCCACGTCGTCGTCGTAGACGGTGCGCAGGTGCTCGATGCTGGCCTCCGCCTGGGTTATAAGACCTGCGTGGTTGCCCTGGTCGTGGAGCTTGCGCAGGATGTCCTCGTCCCCTTCCAGCAGTTTGAGGGCCAACCAGCGCGGGCGATACCGTGTGTTCAGTTCGGGGTCCTGCTCGATCAGCGTCTGGAGGGTGACGAGCTCCTGCTCCACCTCGGCGCCGTAGTCCACCAGTCCCCGCTCCCCTGTGTAAGCTATCGTGTGTGGCGCGGACATGATTACCCCTCCTCCGTATTGCCTAGGGCGGCGACCATGGCGGCGCCCAGGGCTTCGACGCCCGTGCCCTCACGGGCGATCATGGGCACCACCGGGATGCCCAGCCCCTGGGCCAGGCGCTCCACGTCGATTCTCAGTCCCTTTGCGGTGGCGATGTCGGTCATGTTGAGCGCCACCACCACAGAGGCGCCCATCTCGATGATCTGCACGACCAGATAAAGATTGCGCTCCAGATTGGCCGCGTCCACCACCACGACGACGGCGTCCGGCTGCGCATCGATGATAAAGTCGCGCGCGATAATCTCTTCCAAGGAAAACGCCGTCAGGCTGTACGTACCGGGCAGGTCCACCACGGTGTAACTTCGCCCCTGGTACGTCCAGGTCCCCTCCTTCTTCTCGACCGTCTTTCCCGGCCAGTTTCCCACGTGCTGGCGGGCGCCGGTCAATGCGTTGAAGACCGTGCTCTTGCCCACATTGGGATTGCCGGCCAGGGCAATTGTTGCTGCCGTCATCTGTATCATTCCTCCGTTGATTCTAGTGGTTCTACCATAATGTGATGGGCCATGCCCCTTCCCAACGCGAGGCGAGTATCCTTGACCGCCACGATGAGGGGGCCTTGACCGTTGGCCTGCACCAACCGCAGGGGCATGTCGAGCGTCAAGCCCAGATCGGCCAGCCGCCGGCGCATGCGGTGCCCGCCGTGCAGGGCCACCAGCCGTACTTCTTCTCCCGGTTGCGCCATGACTAGAGGCATCATGCTACCCTCCTAGACCGTCTCGACGTGAATGGCGTGCGCTTCGGCTTTGCGCAGCGAGAGGCTGTAGCCCCGCACGATAAACTCCACGGGATCACCCAACGGCGCGACACGCTTGACCTTCACCTCGGCTCCGTTGCTCAATCCCATATCCAACATGCGGCGCCGCAGAGCTTTGTCTCCCTCCACCTTGCGCACAATGCCCGCTTCACCGGGCTTCAAATCGCTCAAGCGTTTGAGCATGTTCCACCTCCGTCTTATGGATAACGCTGGTATGTATCAGCAAAATTGTTAGGTACGCCTAATAATACCACAGGCCTTATACTCGTCAAGGCTTTTCTTTAGGTAAGCCTAAAGACCTGACGGGATTCGTGTCGGAGGGAAGGAATGGTGAGGGTAGTTACCTGACAGCCAAGGCTTGACTTGACTTGACTGCGCCCTACGTTCTACGTTTTGCGTTTCAGGGACAGAACGTCACTTCGACCATGATCTCCGCCGCCTCTTCCTTGCGCAAGGAGATTCGGTAGTCCTTGAGGAGGAATTCGAGGGGGTCCCCCAGGGGGGCTTTACGTTCGAGTCGCAGCTCCGCGCCGGTCACCACGCCCATATCCAACAGCCGCTGGCGCAGCGCTCCCCGGCTGTTGATGCGCACGACCACCCCCACTTCCCCTTTTTGCAGCTGGCTCAGGGGGATGAGTTTGATCTGGGGGGTGAGGGCTTCGGGACTGTCACACGCCCCGGCGGCAACCTCCAGCATCTCCTCCTGGGGCACCACCAGCACCCGGGCGGCGGTATCCTGGGTCAGGCTGAGATGATGGCGGGAGTCGTCCTCCGCCCCCAGGGCGAGCAGCCGCTCGCCGGCGTCTGCGATGCTCAACACGGTGACCGGCGTGCCGACCTGTAACCCGTGCTGGTGCAGGAATTCGCGGACGGCGGCGTCGGTGGGTAATTCCGCCACGTGGCCTACCCGCCCGGTGGCGATGGCGGTCAGCGAAACCGCCACGGGATAAGCGAAAGCCGTGTTGGATGAGGGGATGGGCGTGCCCAGGGGCGTGACCCGGGGATTACCCAGGAAGTCGGCCATACGGTTTGCCACGTCGTTGGGCGTGCCGTGCTCCAGGGCATCGGCGACCTCCAGCGCGCGCACCGGATCGAGGCCCAGTTTCTGGGTCAGAAAGACCGTCCAGAGTCCCCGCCGGCGCAGCACCGCCAGTCCACGCCGCTCTCCCTCGTCCGTGAGCGTGACGCCCTTGTAGGGCCGGTAGCGCACCAGGTCCTGCTCCTGCATCTTCCGGCACATCTCGTTGGCCGACACGCTGGAGATAGAAAGTGCATCGGCCAGGGCAGAAAGGGGCACCGGCTCTCCTCGGGATTCCCGCAGGCGGATGATAGTGGAGAGGTACATCTCAATGCTTTCGCTCATGGAGTTATTATCTTGTGGCCCCGGTGAATGTCAAGAAGATGAATTGATTTTGACACCCTTCCCGCCCCAGATACAATGACACCGGTCCCGTTATAGAAGTGAGAGAGTATGATGATTCAGAATGCCAACCACCAACCGGCACCGGTACAGCCTGTCCTGAACGCAGTGCAGGATCTCAAGGAATTTCGTTGTTGGACGATGAGACCCCTCACTAGGCTCCGGGTGACCATCCGGTGGGGATTCGCGCGTATCTACCGGCGAAATCCAAAAGAGCCTCAAGTACGTCTCATCTGTTTATTCTTATTGCACAGGAGTTACTATGGACGCTTTGCAAGCCTTCTTCGAAGACCTGGCCCCCCGCTGGGACGCGCAGCAGCCGGCAGACCGGTGCGAGGTGTTGCTCGATCTGCTCGCGCCCTTCGCTGACATCCTACAATCCGCACGGGCTATCCTGGAGGTGGGAACGGGGACCGGGCAGCTGATCCCCTGCCTGCGCGAATATGCACCGCACGCCAGGCTGGTTACCATCGATCTGGCGCATGCGATGTTGTGGCGGGCGCAGCAGCGCGTGGCGGATACGTGGCTGGTGCAAACCGATGTCCACCGGCTGCCCTTTGCCGCCCCGCTGGCAGGCTTTGACATCGCGGTGTGTCACAACAGCTTCCCGCACTTCGCGCGGATGGATGCCGCCTTGCATGAGCTGCGGCGGGTGCTCACCCCCGGCGGGACACTGCTCATCCTCCACGACCTGAGCCGGGAACGGGTAAACGCCATCCACAGCGGCGCGGGTGGCGCAATTGCCAACGACCTGCTGCCGCCGGGCAAAACTCTGCGAGAGATGCTCCGGGCCACGGGGTTCAGCGACATCCGGGTGGAGGACAACGCTGCCCGCTATCGGGCAGTGGGACACAAGCGCTAAGAAGTCGCAGGCTCTCGTGAATTTCGTCGGGTAAATGCGCGAGAATCCCCAACCCTAGCAACCTGTCCTAAACGCAGTGAAGCTAGCTGCTCTCCCACTGGCACAAGCAGAGAGCCGTGCTATAGTTCAAACACCGACAGGAAACTCACACGGAGGACAAATGCTGCGCCGTCTGCTGGCACGATTGGCAAACCACCCTCGGCTCTTTGTAGTCATCAACACGCTCTTCTGGTTGGGGCTGCTCTGGCTGCTGCTCTCCGATACCATTCGCCTGGTGGTAGGCGGGTCCCTGCTCGCCCTCGCCCTCGGCGGCTTGATGCTCTACGGCGCCATCTCCCCCAGGATTACACGAGGGATGGAGAACCCACTCCTGACTCGCCTGCTCGCGGGGAGTTTGGGGGCCGCCGTGACGGCCGGGGGCATCGCCGGGTTAATCTGGTTTCTCAGCGGCGACTTCACCAGACGGTACGTGGACAGAACCCCGGTCAGAGAGACGCCTCGCCGGCCCCTCAGTATCCCCTGGCCCCTCCTCGGGGTCATCTTCGTCACCCTCATCCTGCCCCGCGTCGGGGCCCGGCTTATCGACCGCCGGTGGAGCGCGCAGGAGGCCCGCGTCCTGGAAGCCGCCCGGCAGGAGGGCCGGGTCTTCCCTCTCCCGCCCGCCTTTCGCGAGACGATCCTCTGGGTCCTCCTGAGCCTGGGAGCCGTCACTCTCATGTTCCTCGGGGAGCCGCAGACCGCGCTCGCTCTCCTCCTGACCTTCACGCCTGTCTTTGCCGCGGGCCTCTACTGGCTGCTTCGCAACAGCGGTCTGGTCCTGCTGACAGGCGACGCCGTCGTACTCCGTCGCCTGGGACGCGAGAAGCGCCTGCCCTACGACGAGATCGTGGAGCTGCGCGCACAGAACCTGAAGCGGCTCTTCACCGCCTTCGTGCTCCAGGGGGAGCGACGGACGCTGCGTATCCCCCATCTGGTGACCGACCGCGCCGCGCTCTATGCCACGCTCGTCAACCGCGCCCCCCACCTCCATCCTGCAGCCCAGAAGCGACCCGACGGCGGGGCTCGCAGAGCGGCTCAGCGCGTCATCCCCCTGGAGGTTTCCTCGCCGGAGCCCTCCAGAACGGAGGCATCCGATCTCCCATCCACAGCACGGCAGACCCAGGCGACAGAGACCCTGCCTCACCTCCAGGTGAAGCCGGTGGTCTGGTGGCTCTACGGTTTAGGCTTTATCTTCCTCATCCTGCTCTACGTGGGCTTGGGGCTCGCCCCTCTCTGGTCGGCGCTCTTCAGCGGGGACGCGCCCCCCTTTGACCCGGACCTGCTCAAGGGGGCAGCGATCCTCTTCCTGATGCTGAGCGTCATCTTTCTGCCGGCGCTTATCTTCGCCTTCTACGCCCTCTTCGCCCGGAAGGGGACGATGGCAAAGCACCCCGTCGAGTACGAGCTCTACCCCGACCGCATCCGCTACCGCTACCTGCGCC
>DAOTVC010000034.1:0-35347 GCA_034437215.1 Anaerolineae bacterium
GAAGAGCGCGTTCTGCTGCTGCATCAGCTGGGAGAAGATCTTCGAGTACTCCTCTTGATTGTGAAGATACTGCTCGTGCACGCGCAGCGTCTGGCGCTGGTGCTCGTAGGAGTGGGTCAGCCCCTGCTCCAGGCTCTCCAGCATCGGGGCGTAGTCCGGCGGTTCCAGCACAACGGCTGAGGGCTCCGGTCGCTCGACGACGGGCTGCGGATCCGAACCGTTGCCCTTCTCCGGGGCCCGGCTCTTGATCTCGATCTCCTGCTCGAGGGCTTTCTCGAAGGTGCTTTGCGTCCTCTCGCTCACGTAGTTGTTGCCGTTCAACTTCACGACGAATGCCATGGCTCCTCCTTAAATAAGGGAGTAGGGAGTAGGAAGTAAGGAGTAGGGGGGCAGATTGCCCACTCGATCTCCTGATCCTTCTCACCTCTTACCTCTCACTTCTCTCTTCTTACTTCTCTCTTCTCACTTCTCTGCGCCGGCTCTGTACAAATCCCCTGATCCCTTATCCCTGATCCCCAATTCCCGCACCTCTCACCGCGCGTAGGGATCGACGTCATCCAAAGGCACCCCGGCGACCCGCAGCTGAACCACCGCATCCCGCAGCTGTCTGTCGGAGGACTTGCTGCGGCTCGAGTTCAGCGCCACGGCGACGTGGGGGCGCTCCTCCAGGATCTCATTGACCAGGTTGGTGACGATGCGCCGCGGCCCGATCTCGACGAAGATCCTGCCGCCCGCCTCGTAGAGCTGCTCGATCTGCTTCTTGAAGATGACGGGGTGAAGGATGTGGTTGGAGAGCACCTCCCTGGCGCTCTCCGGCTCCTCGGGGTAGGGTTCCCCGGTGGTGTTGGAGTAGACGGGAATGCGCGCCTGGTGGAAGGGGGTCTTCCGGACGGCCGCCGCGAAGGGCTCCGAGGCGTGGCCCACCAGTGGGGTGTGGAAGGCCGCCGAGACGGGCAGGGGGGTCACGCGGAAGCCCTTCGCGCCGAGCACTCGGGCGGCCTGCTCGATGGCGGCGGTGGGGCCGGCGAGCACCACCTGGCTGGGTGAGTTCTGATTGGCGAGCGTGACCTCCTCGAGGCTCTCCAGCTCCCTCTCGATCTCGTTCAGGGCGCCCTTGACGGCCAACATCGTCCCGGCATCCTCGAAGTCGGGGTCCGCGGGCGGGGCCATGGCCTTGCCGCGAGCCTTGACCAGGTCGAGGAAGCCCTCGTCGTCGAGGATGCCGCCCGCCCAGAGGGCCGAGAGCTCCCCGAAGCTGTGCCCGGCGGTGAAGTCGGGCTTGAAGCCCGCCCGCTGCAGGATCTTGAAGAGGCCCGCGCTGGTGACGCCGATGGCGGCCTGGGCGTAGTCGGTGGCCCGCAGGGCCTCGTCCTGGGCCTTCCGGCTCTCGTCGTCGAAGGCCGGGATGGGGAAGACGACCTCCGACAGGGGCTTGAGCTCGTCCCTGAGGAAGCGGGCGTCCATGCCGGCGTAGCTCTCCCGCAGGGGCGGGAAGTTGAGGGCGATCTCGCGACCCATGTGCACGTACTGGGAGCCCTGGCCCGGAAAGAGGGCTACGACGGCGCCCGTGCTGTCGAGACCGCTCCGGCGGTAGTAGAGGCCCCAGGGATGCTCCCAGGTCTCGGCCTCGGGTTGCTTCTTGAGGATGGCGAGGGCGCTGCTGAGGAACTTGAGCGCTTCCTCCTGTGAGTCGGCGACGAAGCCCAGGCGCGCCGCCTCAGCAGGGATCTCCCGCTCCTTGCTCCGGTCCGTCAGCGCTGCGTACGCGCCGGCCGCTCCCGCTTCCTGCAGGGCCTCCAGGGTCTCCTCGCAGACCTCGATCAAGGCCCCGGGGTCGGCGGCCCAGAGCAGAACGGGCTGGGTGCCGCGGTGCAGGCGGTAGGGCGCTGTATGCTCGGTCGTGTACTCCTCGAGCACCACGTGGAAGTTGGTGCCGCCGAAGCCGAAGGCGCTGACGCCCGCCCGCCGGGGTGGGGCGCCCTGCGGGCGGATCCACGGGCGGGTCTCGGTATTGACGTAGAAAGGCGAGCTCTCCAATTCCAGTTTCGGGTTGGGCCTCACGACGTTGAGCGTCGCGGGGAGGATCTTGTGGTGGAGGGCCAGGGCGGCCTTCATGAGTCCGGCGATGCCCGCGGCCCCCTTGGCGTGACCGATCTGCGATTTGATGCTGCCCAGGGCGATGTGCTGTCCGCGCCCGTTGCTCGCTCCGAAGGCGATCTTCAGCCCCTCCATCTCGGCAGGATCCCCGGCAGCCGTTCCGGTGCCGTGGGCCTCGATGAGCCCCACCGTCTCGGGCTCGACGCCGGCGTCCTCGTAGGCCCGGCGAAGGGCCTTGGCCTGTCCCTCGGGACGGGGGGCGTAGATGCTCTTGTAGCGGCCGTCGCTGGAGGAGCCGATGCCCCGTATCACGGCGTAGATCAGGTCCCCGTCGCGCTCGGCGTCCTCCAACCGTTTGAGGAGGACCATGCCGATGCCCTCGCCCGCCAGCATGCCGTCGGCCTGCTCGTCGAAGGGCCGGCTCTCCCCGCGTTTGGAGAAGGCCGGGGTCTTGCTGAAGCAGAGGAAGGTCAAGGGGGAGTTGTCGGTATCCACCCCACCGGTGACGACCATATCGCAGCGGTGCTCCAGCAGCTGGCTGAGGGCCACCTGAACGGCTGCCAAGCTGCTGGCGCAGGCGGCGTCCACCGTCGCGTTGATGCCGCCCAGATTCAGGCGGTTGGCGATGCGCCCGGCGATGACGTTGCCGAGCAGGCCGGGGAAGGCGTTCTCGTTCCACTCCACGTAGGCCAGTTTCATCCGCTCGACGATGGCCTCGATCTCCTCGTCGGCCAGACCGCTGCTCGCCAGAACCCTCCTCCAGACGGGGTACTCGAGCCGTGCCGAGAGGGGTTTGAGGAGTTTCAGGCCGCCGGAGACGCCCAGGATGACCCCGACCCGGTCACGATCGAACTCGGAATCCACGCCGTAACCGGCGCCCTCCAGGAGGTCCCGCGCGACGACCAGGCCCAGCAGCTGCGAGACGTCGGTCACCTCCAGGAGGTTGGGGGGCATCCCGAACTCCAGTGGATCGAAGTCCACGTCGGGGATGAAGCCGCCGCGCTTGCAGTAGGTCTTGTCGGGTACATCAGGGTCGGGATCGTAGTAGTCCTCGATCCGCCATCGGGAGGCGGGGACCTCGGTGATGCAGTCTACGCGGTTGAGGATGTTCTTCCAGTACTCCTCGATATTGGCGGCTTGGGCGAAGAGCGCCGCCTGTCCGACCACGGCGACGGGCGTGTTCTGAAGCGTTCCTCTGCTCATCGGATTCCTTTCTGCTCTGCGTTAATCGGATTGGTGACCTGCGTGCTTGCACCTTGTTTCGGCATCCGGTTATTTACAACACCTCTCGCCCTCAAAAGTTACGCTTTTTCGGCGGATCTTTCTACAGGCCGCTCACCTTTGGTATCTCTGGACCCGGCGATGCGTGCCAGCAGGACCCCCTTCTCCACCTCAGACCCGATCTCGACGGTGAGCTCTGCGACCCGCCCGCTGCGGGGGGCCTGGAGGGGCATCTGCATCTTCATGGCCTCCTGTACCATGAGGACGTCGCCCTCTTCCACTCTGTCTCCCACATCAACCTGCAGGTCGACGATGAGGCCTGCCATCTGCGCCGTCACCTCGCCGGCGTTCTCCCGTCCACCCTGCCGGTCCGCCCGCCGGTGGTCCGGTTCTACCTGCGCGATGAGGCGGCGCCCACCGATCAACACCTCGTAGGCCCCCCGCTCCTCGCTGCGCAGATAGACCTCCACACTCTGGTTTTGGCGGCTCAGCTGGTGCAGACCGTTCCCGTTGAGGGAGACCAGGTCGCACTGCACCGGCTCGTCGTTCAGCAGTACCCGAGAGCCGTCGACCTTGACGTCGTACTCCCGACCACCAATGGATACGTAGTAGGTAAACATCGTGCCTCCTTTCACATGCCCATCTCTTCCCGCCAGGCGGTCATCCTCCAGCCGCCCCTGTCGACGACCGTCTCCGCCACCGGGCGGGCTCTTCGCCCACGGTGGGCCAGCAGCGCGGCAGCCAGAACGGCATCGCGTTCCAGTCTGTCGGACTCCTCCTGGGGCGGCTGGAAGGTCTCCAGGTAGGTGGTGTCGACGTTGCCCGCGATGAAGGGCGGGCTGTCGACGATCTGGAAGAGGAATTCCAGATCGGTGGGGACGCCGCCGATCTGGAACTCGCGCAAGGCGCGGCGCAGTCGCAGGATGGCGACGCCCCGGTTCTCGCCCCAGGCGATGACCTTGGCCAGCAGGGAATCGTAGTTCGCCGTGACCTGCATCCCCGCGTAGAGTGCGCTGTCTACGCGGATTCCCGGCCCACCCGGCTCCTTGAGGTAGCCGATCTCACCGGTGGCGGGCAGGAAGTTGCACTCGGGATCTTCCGCGAGCACGCGGGCCTCGATGGCAGCGCCACGCGTGGTGATGTACTCCTGGGCGTAGCGCAGCGGACGCCCCGCGGCCAGGCGCAGCTGCTCTTTGACCAGATCCAGCCCCGTGACCATCTCCGTGACGGGATGCTCCACCTGAATGCGCGGGTTGATCTCGATGAAGTGAAAGGCGCCCTCTTCGTCGAGCAGGAACTCGACGGTGCCCAGGCTGCGGTAGTTCAAAGCGCGCGCCAGGCGCACCGCGGCATCGAAGATGTACTTGCGCCGGGCGCTCGTCAGACCGTGGGCCGGCGCTTCCTCGATCAGCTTTTGACGGCGGCGTTGGATGGAGCACTCCCGCTCGCCCAGACAGAGGACGTGTCCCCTGCCGTCACCGAGAATCTGTACCTCGATGTGCCGCGCCCGCTGTACGAGGGGCTCCAGGTAGACCTGGTCGTTTCCGAAGGCCGCCTGGGCCTCGCGGCGGGCAAGGGCCACCATCCGGGCGAGCTCATCGGGTGTGCGCGCCAACCGGATACCCCGTCCACCTCCACCGGCTGCGGCCTTTACCAACACCGGGTAGGGAACCCGGGCTGCATCCTCGGGGCTGACGCCCGACAACGGCTCGTCCGGTCCGGGGAGTACCGGAAGGCCCGCTTCACGTGCCGCGCGGCGGGCCGCCAGCTTGTCGCCGGTCAGTTTCATGGTCTGAGGGCGTGGCCCGATGAAGGTGAGCCCTGCGTCTTCGACGGCCTGGGCAAAGGCGGGGCTTTCGGAGAGAAAGCCGTATCCCGGGTGGAGGGCCGTCGCCCCGCTCCTTTGGGCTGCCTCGAGGAGCCGGGGCAGGTTGAGGTAGCTCTCGGCGGCGGGAGCCGGCCCGATCTCCAACGCCTCGTCGGCGTAGCGAACGTGGAGCGCCTCCCGGTCGGCGGCCGAGTAGACGGCGACGCTGGGCACACCCAGGTCGCGGCAGGCCCGCAGAATGCGCACGGCGATCTCACCACGATTTGCGACCAGGACCTTCATCCGTCTCCTCCTTCTCGGGTTCGTCTACAGGGGGATGTTGCCATGTTTACGTTTGGGCGTCGTCCCCCGCTTGTTGCGTAGCCTCTCCAGAGCCGCGATCAGGTAGCGGCGGCTCTCCTCGGGGTGGATGACGTCGTCGAGGTATCCTCGCGAGGCAGCGACGAAGGGGTCGGCCAGCTCCTCCCGGTAGCGCTGCACGAGCTCCCCCTGGACGCGCTCCGGATCGTCGGCTGTCGCGAGCTCCTTGCGCGCGACGATCTTCACGGCGCCCTCCGGCCCCATGACGGCGATCTCGGCCTGGGGCCAGGCCAGGTTGACGTCCCCACCCAGGTGCTTGGAGCTCATCACGATGTAGGCGCCGCCGTACGCTTTGCGAAGGACGAGCGCCACCTTGGGAACGGTTGCCTCCGCGTAGGCGAAGAGGAGTTTGGCGCCGTGACGGATGATCCCGTCGTGCTCCTGGGCGACGCCGGGCAGAAAGCCGGGCGTGTCCACGAGGGTGATCAGCGGGATGTGAAAGGCGTCACAGAAGCGGACGAAGCGCGCTCCTTTGTCGGAGGCGTCGATGTCCAGCACGCCGGCGAAGTGCGCCGGCTGGTTGGCGAGCACGCCCACCGTCTGCCCGTCCATACGCGCGAAACCCACGATCAGATTCTGTGCATAGCTGCGTTGGATCTCGAGAAACTCTCCCCTGTCCACAAGGATCTCGACGGTCCTCCGGACATCGTAGGGCTGTTGGGGATCGGAAGGGACGAGCTCTGCGATCTCGGGAGTTAGACGCCCCGGATCGTCGTCGCTGCCGACCGTGGGGGGAGGGGTGAGGTTATTCGAGGGCAGATAGGAGAGCAGCCAACGCACCTGTGATAAGAGTGTCTCCTCGTCGGGCGCGGTGAAGTGCGCCACGCCGCTCCGCTCCCCGTGAACGGCAGCGCCACCGAGGGTCTCGAAGCTGACCTCCTCGTGGGTGACGGCCCTGATCACCTCCGGACCGGTGATGAACATCTGGGCCGTTTTCTCGGCCATGAAGACGAAGTCGGTGATAGCCGGGGAGTAGACGGCGCCTCCGGCGCAGGGGCCTAGAATGACGGAGATCTGGGGGATGACGCCGGAGGCTCGCACGTTCCGATGGAAGATGTCGCCGTAGGCTGCCAGGGCGTCCACCCCCTCCTGGATTCGCGCGCCCCCCGAGTCGTTCAATCCGATAAAGGGGGCGCCGTTCTCGTAGGCCAGGTCGAGGAGGTGGGCGATCTTGTGACCGTGAGCTTCGCCCACCGATCCGCCCACGATGGTGAAGTCCTGCGCGAAGACGTAGACCGTCCGCCCATCGATCTTGCCCACGCCCGTCACCACCCCATCACCCCAGTTGTGCGCTGCGCTCTTTGTCCGGCTGCGCACGAAGGCGCCGATTTCGTTGAAGCTACCGGGGTCGAGGAGGCGCCCCACGCGCTCGCGTGCGGTCTCCTTTCCGCGGTCGTGCTGCCTGGCGATACGTGCCTCCCCTCCACCCTGCCGGGCGGCGACTCGCCTTGCGTCTAGCCGGACGTCCCTCGCCTTCATAGAAACCTCCTTGCTCATGTAAATCCTACTCATCGATAACACCGTGGTGGGTAGAGAGTTACGCTCGACCTCCTTTTGTCGCAGAATTGGGATGATTTCCTGCGCCAAGGGTAACTTTTGTGGTGCGGGGGTGTTGTAATCTTTAACGAGCTCCCTGATCATCCGGCGTGTTCCTCCGCTCTCGGGGATCAAAACCGGCAGGGACTTTGGTTTTCTCCTGAAGCAACTTATAATCAGGGTTGACGGTGGCCTGACGAGCAGCTGCGGATGCTTTGGGAGGATGTATGGACGACGACAAGGAGCGGGCGTTGATCGCGCGTGCCCGAGAAGAGCCGGAGGTCTTCGGGGAGTTGTATCGCCGGTACATAGACCGGATCTACAATTACCACTACCGCCACACGAGCAACAGGGTTGAGGCGGAGGATCTCACCTCCCGAACCTTCTTCAAGGCGTTGCGACATCTGCCCCGATACCGGGACAAGAAGGGGGGCTCCTTTCAATCCTGGCTCTTTCGCATCGCCCACAATCTCGTCGTCAACTGGTATCGAGACAACAGCCGCCATCCTGAGGTGTCCATGGACGCCCTGGACCCGCTGCCGGCGGAGAGCGGCAATCCTCATCGAGCGGTCGAGAAGCTCGAGGAGCAGGAGGGGTTGTTGCGGCTGATCGATGCCCTGCCCGAGGAACGCAAGACGTTGGTCATTCTGAAGTTCGTGGAGCGTATGACCAACGCCGAAATAGGTACAGTTTTGGGAAAGACGGAGGGTGCCGTCAAAGCGCTCTACTATCGCACCTTGGCAACTTTACGGGGGGAAGTTGGAGAGGAAGAATCGTCATGAACAGACCATCTGAAGTGCCCGAGCAGCTCTCCCCACAGGAGCTGAGCACGTTGGAAGGCTCGATTGCTGCTGCTTTGACGCCTATGCAGGAGCCGGGGGAGCGGTTCGTCACGCAGCTGGAAGAGGAGCTGCTTGCCGAGGCGGAGCGCCGGCAGGAACAACAGCAGCTCTTGCAGACCGTCGGGTTGGTGAGCGGGGGGATCGTTACGGTCACCCTGGGTATCCTCGGCTTCGTTCTCCTGCGACGGCAGCGGAAGGAGAAGGAGTGCGACGAAGCCCCGTCGCCTGCTCCCGCTGCCATCCTGGCGGGATAGATTGATCCTGCGGCTCTCTCGCGTAGGTCACAAATCACGTCAGCTCTTCCGGATGTAGGCTTTCTGTTCCCGGGCGTGTGGGTGAGCATGCACTCTGCTCTCCACGAGCATCGCTCTGTCTCGCGTCCCCCGTCCAGACAGACCTCTTTTCTCCCTTGCTTCTCTGAGGTATAATCCACGTCAGGCAAAGCCGGGAGGCAAGGATGCGACTACGACAGGGATTGTTTGTCATACTGGCACTGGTGCTCTTAACGCGCTGCACAACGAGTTCTGCTGCTTTCTCCGATGACTTCTCCGACCCCGCGAGCGGTTGGCTTGTGGCTTCGACGGAGACCTATCAGCATGGCTACGATCGGGGACAGTATCTGATACGGCTCGATGCCGCAGAACGCTACGTGTGGACGACGGCAGGGCGTAGCTATGAGGACGTGACGGTTGAGGTCGTCGCCCAGTCGGAGGGAGCGAAGGACAACCACTTTGGGGTACTCTGTCGTGCCTCAGGGGAGGAGTTTTACTACTTCGCCATCAGTACCGACGGTTACTATGCTATCTTCCACCACACTAAGACAGGTGAGTTGTTTCCCCTGACAGGACCCGCCATGCTGCGCTCCTCCCTTATTCACCACGACGGCGGCTCCAATCGCCTGCTTGCTGTCTGCGAAGCTTCCACGCTCACCTTCTACATCAACGGAGAGCGGGTGACGCAGGTCGATGTGCCCGAAGGTGGGCCGGAGAGGGGAGATGTGGGGTTGGCTGCCGGGCTGGTGCGTGGAGAGACGACCGTCGTGTGGTTCGACGATCTCGACGTGGCGGAGCCCTGAGGAATGCGGATTACAGGACTTGAGTAAGGGCAAGCGGAACCCTGCGTGCCGCTCAGGTGTTTATCGAGGAGGTAGTGATGAACTCTTGCCTATTTCGACCTCGTAGTCGCACACTCCATCGGATCGCATTCGTCTTCGCTGTAGGGAGCCTGCTGTTGGTGTTGCTGCTGGTCATGGCGGCTTGTGCTCCCATGACGGCAGATGAGGCGTGGGTGGAGGACTTCGAGGACGCTGATGACGGTTGGCAGCTGAGCTCGGATGCGGCTGCTGATCTGACCATCGAGGGGGGACGCCTCTTTATTCACATCCTGCAGCCCGGTCAGATTGCCTGGGCAACCTCCGAACGGAGCTTCCGCGACTTCGACCTCTCGGTAGAGGCGACTCAAGTGGCCGGTCCTGTGGACAATGAATACGGCGTGTTCGTTCGTATGGAAGGCGACGAGCGCTTCTACGCCTTCTCGATCAGCGGGGACGGGTACGTGCGGGCGGCAGAGCACGATAACGGCTCGTGGTCGCTGCTCGGTTCCGACTGGACTCTGCACGAGGCGGTCAATCAGGGTGAGGCAACCAACCTTCTGGAGGTACGGGCGCGGGGGAGCGACTTCGTCTTTCGGGTCAATGAGACGGAGGTCGCCGCCTTTTCCGCTGATGGTCTGCGCAAGGGGAGTATTGGCCTCTACGCCGGAGCCTTCGACACCCCTGGCGTGCGCGTCAGCTTTGACAACCTTAAAGTTGTACCGGCCCCCTGAACTCTCGGTGAAGAAGGTCTGCTGTTCACCGCCGGGTGATGGGATATACCCGACTTGCCCCCTGAAGTCCCTTCTGGGGGAGTAGGTCCCCTTCCCTCTGATGCGCGTCTACCTCGATTCCCTGGGATGTCGCCTCAACGCTGCCGAGATCGAGACCCTGGCTCGTCAGTTTGCCGGAGTAGGCTGCGAGATTGCGGGCAGCGCCGTGGGCGCCGACCTGTTGGTTCTGAACACCTGTGCGGTAACGGCTCAGGCCGCGCGCAAGAGCCGGCAGCGGATTCGGGCACTGTATCGAGACAACCCCGCTGCGCCCATCGCGGTGCTGGGATGCTGGGCCACAGCCGATCCCGATCGGGTAGTCGATCTACCGGGAGTGCGGTGGGTGCTTCCCAACCCCGACAAGGCCCGTGCTGTCGAGTCGATCTTGGGTCAGGTTGCAGAGGCCGAACCCTGGGAGCCGGGGCGCTGGGGGCACACCCGGGCCTTTCTGGCGGTGCAGGAGGGGTGTGACAGCGCCTGCACCTACTGCATCACCCGCCTTCTTCGAGGGCGCGCCCGCAGCGCTGCCCTGGACGAGGTAGTGAGGACCGTCGCGGGGCTCGTGGCCCAGGGGGCCCGGGAGGTCGTGCTCACGGGTGTGAGCCTGGGGGCCTACGGTCGGGATCTGGGTCTGGTCGAGGGCCTGGCCGCCCTCGTGGAGGCGCTGCTGGAGAAGACCTCTGTGCCCCGCCTGCGCCTCTCCTCCATCGAACCCTGGGACGTGGGACCGGCGCTGCTTCGCCAGTGGCAGAATCCCCGTCTCTGCCGCCAGCTCCACATCCCCCTGCAGTCCGGCAGTGAGAGGATCTTGCGCAGGATGGGACGCCCCATCACACCGGAGGCCTTCATCCGCGTCGTGGAGCAGGCGCGCGCCGTCTCGCCCGCGCTGGCCATTACCACCGATGTTCTGGTCGGCTTCCCGGGTGAAGGGGAGCGGGAGTTCGAGGAGACGTTTGCCCTGGTCGAGGCGTTGGAATTCGCCCGTTTGCACGTCTTCCCCTACTCGGAACGGGCAGGGACGGCAGCCGTGCGCCTGTCCGATCGCGTCTCCTCCAAGCTGCGAAGGGAACGCTCGCGGTGCATGCGGGCGTTGGGGGCCCGGCTGGCGACGGCGTACCGCGCCCGCTTCCTGGGCGAAGTTCTGTCCGTTCTGTGGGAGCGACGCAACGCGCGGGGTTGCTGGCAGGGTCTCACCGACAACTACATTCCCGTCCTTGTGGAGAGCCCCCAGGATCTCTTTAACCGGATCATGCCCGTGCGTCTCTTGCGTCAGGAACGGGGGCGGGTTCGGGTAGAAATTCCTCCTTCTCGGGAACCTCTGGAGAAGAAAGAGCGTCCATAGATGGCTTTCCGAATCCGGCCTGTGACTCGACCTAGGGCTATCGTGTTTGACCTCTGGTCGCAGAAATACGGCCTAAAGGCCGGGGATAAAAGGGGATTTTCGTGGCGGGGCGCAGCCCCGCCACGAAGATCCCTCTAAAAAATGCCGCTTCAGCGACGCACCAGGCAACGCGCTGGAGAGAGTGTGCTAAGTGCGATGGCCCTGTGACTCGACCTTGTCAGGGGGCCTGTCTGTGGTATATCTTGTAAGGGGAGTGAGGCGTTTGCGATCTGGCAGTTCACATAACTCGTATCAAGGAGAAAGGTAACCTATGGGTAACAAAAGTGTCTATTCCCGTATTCTGCTGTTCTTTGTGCCGGCTCTGCTGTTAGTGGGGCTCCTTATGCTGCACGCCCATGTCACACAGGCAGCCGCGCTTCATTCTACAACATCTGGCGAGATGCTCGGAGGGACGGCGCGGGTTGCAAGCACCCTCACCGCAACTCTACAGATCCACAGCCCCAAGAATGGCGCCTACATTACGGCTCAGGAAGGTTCGCTGCTTACCATTGAAGGATATGCCTGGAACACCTATGATCCCCCTCCTTTCCCGGACGTGCCCGTCCTCGAACCTATCGACAACTTCGAGGGAGGAGGTAGCTACAATGTGAGTTGGTCCGCAGTACCGACCGGTGACAACTATGAGCTAGAAGAGGCCGACAATCCGCAGTTTGATAGCCCGACGACCTACGCCACATCGAACACCAGTGAGTTCATTGCCGGCAAGCCGGTCGGCACCTATTACTACCGTGTACGGGCTTACAATGACGCGGGACGTCGCAGCCGTTTCAGTAATGTGGAGTCCGTGACCGTCACGAGTGCGAGTTTGGCCGGCTTCAGCCTCTTCTCGAGGACGAGTGCCTTACCCGAGGGCCCGAAGGTGGAGAACACCGTCCTGGCTACAGGCACCCTGACGGTTCAGGTGCAGATCGATGGCGGCAGTTGGGTTACCGCGACGGTGGTGGATGAAGGGGAGTGGTGGTCCTGGTCCTATGACTGGTCGTTGCCCCAAGCGGATGAAGTCGAATACCCTATCCGGGCACGTGCGCGTGTTGATAGCGGTGAGTGGAGCGACCTGGACACCATCACGGTGACGGTCGACAACAACATCTTCCTCACCTACTTCCCTCTGATCTTCAAGTGGTGGCCTCCGGTACCCTACCCGCCGACCCTGAGCGAGATCAATAATGCTGACGCCGACGGCGACTACACCGTCAGCTGGACCTACGGCACCTATACCGGCGTTCCGGCGCCGACGAGTTTCACCATCCAGGAGGCCACGAACGCGAACTTCACCAACCCTACCGAGTACAGCGTCACCGGTTCGGCGCGTTCACGCTCCTTCACCGGGAAATCCAACGGTACCTACTACTACCGGGTGCGGGGTGTGAACTCCTACGGCAACGGCCCCTGGAGCAACGTCCGGTCCGTGGTCGTCAGCATCGGCTTCTACGATAACTTCTCCAATGCCAACAGCGGCTGGCCTCATCAACAGACCTACAGCCACGACGGCACAGCGTACTTGTACGCCGACTACTACAACGGCACCTACCGGATGAAGGTGCTACGCGACGATACGGGCGAGAATAACAAGAAGATGGCGATCATCAAGGCTCCCTACACCAAGAGCCACACCAATTACGACGTCTACGTGGAGCACTTCTTCACCCGGGCGGGCGATGCCGCCGTGGAACCGGCCCAGGGGAAGGCCAGCTTGATCTTTGCCGCCAACGACAGCTTCTCCACGATTTACGCCGTGGAGTGGAACTACGAAGGGCATTGCGCGGTTAACAAATACACTGACGTTAGTGTGCCCGTCTCCGCCTATGAGAATAGCGATCTTGACCACCATCCTCTCAAGGGCTGGGGCGAGTGTGGAGCATACGGGGTTCGGGGTGGCTATGACAAGGTCAACCGCTTCCGGGTGGAGGTGCGCAACACCACCGCCCGCATCTACGCTTACGACAAGGATGGGGGACGCCATCTGGTCTATCAATTCAGCGATGGTGCGCTGAGCAGCCATCGCCGTACCGGGCTCGTCACCGGCTCCTGGGAGTGGACGCCCGTCGAGTCCCGCTTCGACAACTATCGGGTCGAGCCCAAGTAGTTTGACCGTGTGAGATCTCAAGAGATGGATTGGGGGCTTGCCTCCAATCCATCTCTGCTATGTTGAGGTGTTATGCAGGAACGCTCGCGCAAGATCTGGTCCAATGCCCTGCGCATTCTCCTGAGTTTCGGTACCCTGGCCCTGCTGTTGGTCACCGTAGGGTGGCGGGAGATTCTGGAGGTGCTGGCGCAGGCGGACTGGCCCCCGCTCCTTCTGGCGGGCGGGCTCTTCTTCCTGGGCGTCGTGGTGCGCACCTTGCGCTGGCAGGCGCTCCTCATGGGTCTGGGACTGCAGCTGCCCTTGCGGCGCTTGTTGCGCCTCTACCTCGTCGGGGGATTCTTCAACGTCTTTCTGCCCACCGGCTTCGGTGGCGACGTGGTGCGGGTGGTAGAGTTGGCCCAGGGCGCGGATCGGACAGCGGCGGCAGGTACCGTCTTCGTCGACCGGCTCACGGGGATCCTCTCGCTGATGGCCATGGGCCTCATCGTCCTGCCCTTCACCCCACGTCTTGAACCCTGGCTAATCGTTACGGTCATCCTCATCTGCGGGTCGGGGCTCCTGGGGGGATTTCTGCTGCTGGAGGGGCGGTGGATTCGCCGTCTCACCCGCCGGCTTCCCCACAGCCTCTCGCTGGCAGGGGAAGGGGCTCTGGCACGTCTTTACGCCTCCGTAACCGGTGCGGGACGCTCCGCTCTCTGGCAGGCCCTCGCTCTCTCGACCCTCTTCAATCTGCTCAACGTGATGGTCTACTGGCTCTGCGGACGTGCTGTGGGGATCGAGGTGGGGCCGGCTTTCTACTTCGTGGTCGTGCCCCTGCTCTCCCTCACGCTGCTGGCTCCCATCTCCGTCGGAGGGCTGGGGGTCAGGGACTGGGTGGCCCAGCCCCTCTTCGCCTCGGTGAACATCGCAGCCCGGCAGGCGGCGGGCATGACCCTCGCGGCCTACGCGGTGACGGCGGTCGTGGGGTTGATCGGGGGAGTGTTATACCTCGGGGCGGTCGTGCGTGATCTCGCGGGGCGTCGCGCTACGGATAGAGCCGCATAAGAAGATTCTGCGACGGGGCGCTGTGGGGAAGGGGGCTATTGAGACCCGGTACCTGTTTTCAGTGAAGCCATAGCTGACTGCCCTGAAAAAACTTCTTCCACCACGGAGAACACTGAGAAAATCAAGGAGATAGTGAAATATTTTTATAAAAACGCCCTGTTTCCTGATTTTATGAAGGTCAATTTTAAAAAATCTCCGTGCCCTCTGTGGTAAAAAGGCTTTTTTCAGCAGAGCCGTGGCTTAAGATCAAAAATCTCCGTGATCTCCGTGGTAGGAGAGTTTGCTCCGAAGAACCACACGTCAGGGCTGCGGAACCGGCTCCTCGGCTGCCGGCGACTCTCCCTCTACCGGCTCCTCCACCGGAAGCTGGCCCGTCGCCCGTTTGAAGTAAAAGTCCAGCACCTGCTGCGCGACCGGGACGGCGACCTTCGAGCCCTCACCCCCGTTGTAGATCCAGGCGACGACGGCGATCTCCGGCGCTTCGGCGGGGGCGTAGGCCATGAACCAGGCGTGGGTGGGCAGCACCTGCCCCTCGGGGACGGGGCAGAGCCCCGCTTTGATGGCGAGGTCGTCACAGTACTCGGCGGTACCCGTCTTGCCCGCCACGCGCATCCCCTCCACCTGGGCCAGGGGCGCCGTGCCTCCGTAGACCGCGCCCTCGAGCCCCTCACGGACAATCGACCAGACGGCGTCGTCGACCTCCAGCTCGCGGATTACCTCGGGTTGGAACTCCGCGACGCTGTTGCCTTCGATATCGACGATGTGGTGGATGAGCTGCGGGCGGTAGAGAGTGCCGCCGTTGGCGACGGCGGCCATCACGTTCGCCATCTGCAGGGGCGTGACGTTGACGAAGCCCTGACCGATGGACATCAGGTAAGTGTCCCCTGTCGTCCACGTCTCCTGGTAGACGTCACGCTTCCACTTGGGGTCGGGAACGAACATGATGTGGTTTTCGGGATCGGTGACCCCGACATCCAGCTCACCAGGGATATCGATCCCCGTCGGCTGGCCCAGCCCGAAGGCCTCCGACCACGCCGCCAGACGCTGCACGCCCAACCCCTCGAAGTTGGTCTCGGGAAAGCCGCCGCCCACCTCATAGAAGAAGACGTCGCAGGATTGCGCCAGACCTTCGACAACGTTCACCGGGCCGTGCCCACCTCCGTGCTGGATGTAGGTCCAGCAGTAGAAGGGTTGTGCCGCCCCGGGGTCGTTGGGGGCGAACTTGTTGGGCAGAAGGATGCGTCCGGGGCAGTTGACTGTGGTGTAACGGTTGATGATCCCCTCCTGCAGTGCTGCCGTGGCCGGAATGACCTTGTAGATCGAACCGGGCGGTACCTGGTCGGCGATGGCGTGGTTGTAGAGGGGGCCATGGGGATCCTTCAGGAGCTCGCGGTACTGCTCGAAGTCGGCCTGCTTGCTGATGCCGCGGGCGAAGAAGTTGTTGTCGTAGGTGGGGAGGCTCACGAGGCTGAGCACCTGCCCATCCCGAGGATCGAGGGCGATGACCACACCCCGCCGGGAGCCGACAGCCTCCATCTCTTGGCGCAGGGCCTCTTCGGCGACCTGTTGGAGCTCGGTGTCCAGCGTCAGATGCACGTTGTCCCCGGCGATGGGTTGAATCGTCTCCCCGATCGTGCCCAGCTCCTGCCCCTGGACGTCCTTGCGCACGTAGCGCCGTCCGGGCACCCCGCGTAGGTGGACCTCGGCGGAGGCCTCGATGCCGGCTGCGCCCACGCGATCGATGTTCGCGTTGTAGCCCTGGGCCTCGAATACCTCTACCTGCTCCGGCGGGATCTTTCGCAGGAAGCCTATGACCTGGGACGAGAGGGCGCCGGTGGGGTAGCTCCGGCGGGGAACGATCTGGATGCCCACTCCGGGCATGGTGACCCCGCCCTCCTGCGCCACGACGAGGGCCAGGTCCCGGTCGATGTTCTCGAGGACGATGAGGGGCGCGAAGGGATCCAGGTATCGCACCTCGTCGACCATCTCGATGAGCCCCGACTCGGGTGGGGAGCCGTAAGGAGGAAGCGCTGCCCGCCCGGCCGTCCAGAGCTCATCCCGGTAGGGCTCGGCGACCTCCTCGCTGCTGTAGGGGACTTCGATGAGCCGGGCGAGCTGTTGGAGGACGTCCCGCTCCCGCTCGGAGTTCTTGGGCAACTCACCGGGGGTGATGACGACGTTGTATGCCGGGATGTTCCGCACCAGGAGGTTCCCGTGCCGGTCGTAGATGACACCGCGTTGCGGGGAGATGGACTCCACGCGCAGCAGCTGTTCCTCGGCCTCGGCCATGTAGTACCCGCCCTCCAGAAACTGTAGCTGCCAGAGGCGGATGATGTAGAAGCCCAGCACCATCAGGATCAGCCACCCCAGGACTGCGAGGCGCGGCGCGCTGATCATCCAGGAGGGGCGGGAGGGGCTGAGATCGGACTGCGAGAGCTCGGTTCTCATAGGCTTGCTCCTCCCGGACGTAGCGAGCGCTGGTGAAACCAGACGAGGAAGCGGAAGCTGAAGGGCGAGAGGATGAAGTTGAGGAGCGCTGCCGGTCCGATGATCTCGGCAAAGGCGCGACCGGCGCTGACGGGATATCCCAGGAGGTTCATCAGGGCCAGGAAGAGGGTATGTCCGATCAGGGTGCCGATGGCTGACATGAGAGCGAGTCGGATGCTCGTGGGCCCCAGGGTGTTCACCCAGGGTTGCCCGACGATGAAGGCGACGAAGGTGAGGCTGACCGTCCAGAGACCCAGGGGGCCTCCGGAGAGGATATCACAGAAGAGCCCGCCCAGGAATCCCCAGACCATCCCCTCGTCCATGCCCCGAATGATGGCCCAGGTGATGACGAGGGTGAGCACCAGATCCGGACGCCCTCCCAGGATGTCCAGCCCTTCGAACCAGACGCTCTGGAAGACGGCGGCGAGGATGAGTATAGGCACACCGTAGATGAGGCTCACGGCTGCTCCTCCAACTCCTCCAGCGGTGCCCTGCGCGGGAAGTCGGTGACGACTACGACTACCTCGACTCCACGAAAGTCCTGAATGTTCAGCGGTAGTGCCGGGCGCAGGAGCGCTTCCTGGAAGAGGGCCGACTCCTGGTAGCTCACCGACTCCACCTGGCCGAGGATCAGCCCCCGCGGAAGCAGACCGCCCAACCCGGAGGTGATGACGATCTCCCCCGCCTCCACCGTCTCGTCGGGCAGGATATCGGTCATGATGATGGTGCCGTCCGCTCGCCCCTCCACCATCCCCGAAACGCGGGAGCCCTGAAGCATGGAGGCGATCTGGCTGCTCGGATCGTTGATGAGTTGGACGTAGGCCAGGTTAGGGGTGACGCGCGCCACCCGCCCGACGAGCGCCGCACCGCTGCTGACGACCGGCATGCCGGGGGAGATGCCCTCCCGGGAACCTGCGTTGATGATGAAGTAACTCAGATAGGGGTTGGTATCATCTCCTACCACCGTCGCGCAGGGGAAGATCTCACAGCCGCGCTCGATGATGTCGGCGCCCACGTAGGAGAAGGTGGGGTTCTCCGCCTGGAAGTTGAGGAGACCGCGCAGCTGCTCGTTCTCTGCTACGTACTGCTCGCGCAAGCGGATGTTCTCGATACGCAGGGCATCGTTGCCCTCCTGCAACTCCTCGACCTGCTGTTGCAGCTCCTGCACGTCACGGACGGTCTTGAAGAGGCTGCCGGCGTTGGTGATCAGCGCAGAGAGACCGTTCTCAACGGGCCCGATGGCGAATCCCAGAAGGTTCTCTACGGGCTCCAAGATCCCGGCACCGTAGAGGATGAGGAGGAGCAATGCCGATGCCAGAAGTGCATAGGTCAGCCAAGGACGACCTCGCCGCATAGCTTACGTGCTCCCTTGCTAAGACAGCCATGCCCTACGCTGCGGATCCGCCAGGATTCTGCGGATCTTCGGAGGACAGCGTCTGCCGCAGTACATCGAAATGTTCGAGAACTCTCCCGGCGCCCCGGGCCACGCAGGTCATGGAGTCCTGGGCAACCCAGGCTTGGATGTGGGTCTCTTCGCTGAGGCGCTCGGCGAGCCCCTTGATCTGACCACCCCCCCCTGCCAGGCAGATGCCCGTCTCCATGAGGTCGGCGACCAGCTCGGGGGGCGTTTCGTCGAGGGTGTCCCGCACCAGATCGACGATGATGTTGACGGAGCGGGAGAGCGCCTCCCGGATCTCGATGCTGCTGATCTCCACCTCTTCGGGAAGACCGGTGATGAGGTTGCGGCCCCGCATCCCCATCGTCTTCTCTTCGGGCAGCGGGTAAGCGGAACCGATGTTGATCTTGATACGCTCGGCCATCCGTTCGCTGATGGCCAGGTTGTACTTCTGACGGGCGTACTGGACGATGTCCTCGTCGAGCTCGTCTCCGGCGATACGCAGGCTCTTGCTCACCACAATGCCCCCCAGGGCGAAGACGCCCACCTCGGTGGTCCCGCCCCCGATATCGACGACCATGCTGCCGCGCGCCTCCGTCACCGGTAGCCCCGCTCCGATGGCGGCTGCCATGGGCTCCTCGATAAGATAGGCCTCCCGCGCACCGGCAGCCAGGGCCGCATCTTTCACCGCCCGTTTCTCCACCTCCGTCACGCCGCTCGGTACGCCCACGACAATGCGGGGCCGGGGGAAGAGGATGTGGACCTGTTCGTGGGCCTTGCGGATGAAATGTTCCAGCATCGCCTGGGTGATATCGAACTCGGAGATAACGCCGTCTCGCAGAGGACGGATGGCGATGATGCTGGCGGGGGTCTTGCCCACCATCTCCTTGGCCTCGGCACCGATAGCCAGGACCCTGCGATGATCTCTACTGTCAATGGCCACCCACGACGGCTCGTTGAGAACGATGCCCTTCCCTCGCACGTAGACCAGGGTGTTTGCCGTTCCCAGGTCGATGCCTACGTCCAGAGAGAAAAGCCCCAGAAGCGCGTTTATAGGATTGAATTTGAACACAGGGTCCTTCGTTATCCTTTTCGCTTAGGATCCGTTCTAGAATCAAGGTCGCTGCGGTGGCCGATCCAAGCCACTGCGCGTGTGAGTCTTTCAAACTCGGGTCTCGTTTTCCAAACCCCAGGACTCACTCGTCCACAATGCCAACCGGCATTATACCATAAGGGTAAAGGAGAGCAATTACCGCCCGCAGGCACTCCCGCGGGCGGTCGCTGCACCCTTATCCGGCCGGGGTCTCCGTCGGCGTCGGCGGTATCGGGGTCTCCGTCGGGGTGGCGCCCGGCGGTTCAGGCTCGGGGGTAGGGGTGGCGGTCGGAGGTTCGGGTGTCGTCGTCTCCGTCGGTCCGATGATGATGGGTTCGGTCAGCACCGGCTCGATAGTCGGTGTAGGGGTGGGGGTCGCCGTCCCGGTAGCAGTGGGGGTGGGGGTGACGGTGGGAGTGTGCGTGGGCGTCGTCTCCGGTGTCGGTGTGGGGGTGGGGCCCACGACCTCGACGACGACTCGCCCCTCCAGCTGCTCCCCGTCCTTGGTGTAAGCGACGACGCGCAGGGTGTAGAGGTGGGGCTCCAGTCCCGTCGTGTCCCAGACGCCCAGCAGACCGTCCTGAATCGGCTGCTGGTAAGGACCGCTGACGAGGCCCCAGCCAAGGGGGTTGTCGCTGTAGCCGTAGAAGAGCTCGAAGCGCTCCAGGTCGTCGGGGTTGACCGTGCCCCTGACCTCCACCCGACCGTAGACCTCCGCTCCATCTTGTGGGGAGGTGATGCGGACCTGATCCGAGGGCACGCCGGCGGTGCAGGGCTCCCGGGGCGCGATCTCGTAGCCGTGCTCCGCGGCCCACCGGCGCATCCACTCGCGCCCGGCGGGGTCCAGAATCCAGTCCAGCACCACCATCACCCGCTCCACGAGGTTGGCGCGGCAGAATTGGTTGGCCCGCTTGCCCGACATGGTGTCGATTTCCACCCGTTGGATCCAGTCGTAGGTCTCGTCGGGGGGCAGATTGTCCTTCGCGAAGACCTCCCTGCGGCGCTCCGGACAGTAGGGTGAGGGCTGAACACCGGAGAGGGCACAGATCTCCTGCTCCACGACCCCCTGGGGACGGGGGAAGTCGTGGACGGGTGTGTTCTCCAGCGCCCGGGCCATGAAGTTGTGCCAGATGGGCCCGGCGCCGGTGCTGCCGCCGATGCCCGCCATCTCCGAGTTGTCGTTGTTGCCCACCCAGACACCCGCGACGAGATCCGGGGTGTAACCTACGGTCCAGGCGTCCCGGTTGTCGTTGGTCGTGCCCGTCTTGGCGGCAACGGGACGGTTGGGCAGCTCCAGGATGCTGGGGCAGCGGAAGACGAGACAGCGGGTCTCAGTGTCGGAGAGGATGTCGGTGATCAGGTAGGCCTGCTCCGCGTCCAGCACCTGCTCGCCCGCCCGCTGGCGGTTGTCCACGAGAACGTTGCCCTCGTTGTCCTCGATCCAGAGGATCGGGGTGGGGGGCATGTGGTGCCCGGCGTTGGCGAAGGTGCCGTAGGCTGCGGTCAACTCCAACGGCTTCATCTCCCCGCCGCCGAGGGTGAGCGCCAGGCCGTAGAGAGGGCGCGCGTCGTAGGGGTAGTCGGGACATTCCAGCTGGGGGGTGACGATGGAGGTAGCCCCCAGCCGCTCCGCCATCTCCAGCAGACCGTCCACCGTGACGTATTCTAGGGCCTTGACCGCCGGGATGTTCATGGAGTTCGCCAGCGCCGTGCGCACGGAGACGGGACCGCGGAACTCACCGTCGAAGTTCACCGGTTTGTAGACATTGCCCGCCGTGTCGGTGTAGGTGACGGGGAGATCCCAGATTATCGTCGCCGGGGTCCAGGCCCGCTCGAAGGCTGCCAGGTAGGTCAGCGGCTTGATGGCAGAGCCCGGCTGGCGGCAGCGGGTCGTCACGTTCACCTGTCCGTCGATCTCCGTGTTGTAGAAGTCGGCGCTGCCCACCATCGCCAGGATGTTGCCCGTCGCGGGCTCCAGAGCCACGAGGGCGCCGTTGCTGACATTGCGCTCGACCAGATTCGCCACGCCCTGGGCGACCTCCTCCTCGGCGATGCTCTGCAACCGCTGGTCGAGGGTGGTGTAGATGCGCAGCCCCGACCCCCGGTAGAGCGCTTCCGTACCCAGCGTCTGCTCCACCCATTGCCGTACGTAGAAGACGAAGTGCGCTGCCGGGATGCGATCGGTGGCGATGGGCTCGAAGTCGTAGTTCTCCATCTCCGCCGCTGCCTCCGCCGCTTCGGCGGGGGTGATGTAGCCCGCCTCCACCATCAGGTCCAGCACCGTCCTCTGGCGCTTTAGAGCGGCGTCGAGGCCCCCGTGGTAGGGGTCGTAGAGCGCCGGAGATTGGGGCAGCCCGGCGAGGAAGGCCGCCTGAGCGAGGGTGAGGTTGCTCGCCGAGCGCCCGAAGTAGGTGCGGGCCGCGGCGTCTATCCCGTAGGCCAGGTTGCCGTAGTTGTTGTTGTTCAGGTAGATCTCCAGGATCTCTTCCTTGTTGTAGCGGCGGTCCAGCTCCGACGCCAGGACGATCTCCCGGATCTTGCGCCGGGCCGTCTGCTCCGTGCGCTCCTCAGGTTCCAGGAGGAGGTTGCGGGCTACCTGCTGGGTGATGGTGCTGGCGCCCGAGACGATCTCCCGCTCCTGGAGGGCGTAGAAGACGGCGCGGGCAATAGCGACAGGATCGAAGCCGGTGTGGATGTAGAAGTTGCGGTCCTCCGTCGCGACCGTTGCCAGCTGCAGATTCCGGTCGATCTGCTCGATGGGGACGTAGGTGCGTCTACCTCCCGTGGGATCGATGATCTCGTAGAGGAGGTTGTTGTTGCGGTCGAAGATGCGGCTGCTGGAGAAGTTCAGCTGGCGATCGCGGAGCTCCTCGGCGGGCGGCAGCTGTGAGGCGATGTAGATGTAGCCCACGGTCCCCACCACGAGCCCCAGTAGGAAGAGCCCGACGATTACCAGGGTGAGGGTCAGCATCACCGAGGCCCAGGTGCCGCTCTCGTGCCCTGGGGGCGTAGAGGGGGGCGGGGGCCTGTGCGGGGGTGGGGTCACCGGACGGGTGCCGGCGTCGTGGACCCCTGCCTGCCGCTGCTGCGGTTGGACCCGCCGGGTCTCGGCGTTTGGATCGCTCCGCTGCTGCGGCTGGACCCGCCGGGTCTCGGCGTGCGGATCGCTCCGCTGCTGCGGTTGGACCCGCCGGGTCTCGGCGTGCGGATCGCTCCGCTGCTGGGGCTGTGCACGCAGGTAGCGCGTGGGTTCGGCCCCCGAGGTCTCCTGGGATTCTTCCTCGGGGTGGGGATGTCGTTCCTGGGGTGGGCGTGTCCCCTGACCTCCCATCGTGGGGATAGCACGCGTCGGCTCCGCGGGCGGTGGGGTCTCCGCCGCAGCCGGGGGCAGCTCCTCCCGGCGTACGGTGCGGATGAGTCGTGTGGGCTCGGCAGGGGTAGGGGGCTCGGCGGCGGCGAAGGTCTCTTCGTCCGTCTCCTCCTCCAGCGCCCGCTGCAGATCCTCGCGACGTACCGTTCGGATCGGTCGCGTGGGCTCTGCGGGAAGAGGGGGGCGCACGGATGGCAGGCGGCGGGTCGGCTCTGTCGCCTCCTGCCCCTGCTCTTTGCGCGCGCGCTCCTGCTCCGTACCTTCGTTCTCTTTAGCCTTGTCGTCCCAACTCATACTCGCTCCCACTCGCTTTCGACCTCTAATGCGGTCGGTATCTACCCTGCGCGGTGCTCCAACAGCGCCGTCCACGTTCCCCGCTGCACGACCTCGTCGCGCTGGTTCAGCACGCTGACCTGCAAGACGATCACGCCTCCCTGCTCTCCCAGAGCGCGCCGGCGCTGGACCTCCAACCGTGCTCGGATACGATCCCCGATCCGTACGGGTGCGCGGTACTTCCACTCCAGAGCGGTAAAGGCTGCCCCCTCCCGCTGCAGGAGGCCCAGTTGGTAGGTCAGACCGCTCACCAGGGAGAGCACCAGCAGTCCGTGGGCGATGCGCCCACCGAAGGGGGTCTCGGCAGCGTAGGTGTCGTCGAGGTGCAGGGGATTCTCGTCTCCCGTCAACCTCGCGAAGGCCTCGACGGCCTCCTCGGTCACCTCCCGCGCCTCCGTCTCCACGGCGAGGCCCGGGCTGAGGTCTGCAAAGCGCAGCGGTCGCTCCTCTCTGTCCATGGCGCCGTGGTTGCCCTACCCCTTCTGACGTCCGAGGCGCTCCTGGAGTTCCGCGAAGAGCGTCTCGTACCCTTCCACGGTGCGCTCGATGGAGAAGCGGGCCTCGATCTCCTCCCGCGGACGCACGTAGGCCGCACGTTGGTCCAGCACCTTGAGGAGGGCCTCTGCCAGCCCCTCTGCGTCCCCGATGGGCGCCACCTCACCCATGCCCGTTTGGAGCACCGGCTGGCGCACGCCCGGCAGATTCGAGGCCACCGAGGGCGTGCCGCAGAGCATGGCCTCCACCTGAACCAGTCCAAAGGACTCCGTCGAGTTGAGGCTGGGCACGACGACCACGTCCAGGTTGGGGTAGAAGGAGGCCATCTGCAGCGGGTTCAGGACCCCCAGGAAGCGCCACTGTCCCTCCTGTCGGTAGCGCTCGATGCGCGGCGCCAACCGCTCGAAGTAGGCCTCCTCACCCATCACGTCGCGGTACTGGCCCGCGAACCAGATGCGCGCGTGGGGATAGCGTTCCAGGACGCGCGGGAAGGCGTCGAGCAGCACGCCCACCCCCTTCTCAGACGCGAAGCGGGCCGCCATGCCGATCACCGGATGGCGGTTCTCCGGGTTGTACATCTTGGCGAAGGCCGCCGGCCCCGAATCTCCCACGTCGGGCAGCGCCACGGGCGGCGGGATGACGTGCACCTTCTCGGCGAAACGCTGGAGGAAGGGGGAGTGCGCAGCGAAGTCCTCGGTGTAGGCGACGACGGCGTGGCTGAAGCGTCCGGCGAGGTGGTTCATCGTCTGCACCACCCGGTTCACGAGGGCGTTGAAGGGGCCGGGGGGCAGCCGGAGGTCGCAGTGGTAGGTGAGGGTGGCGGGCTTGCGCAGCAGCCGCCCTCGAAGGGCCACCCCCGCAGCGTCGAACTGAGGGAGGTGGAGGCTCAGGACGTCGGCCCAGTTCACCCACTTCCAGGCCGCCAGGCCGAAGGTGGGCATGATGACGCCCTTGCTGACGCGGAAGAGCGCCGGCACCCGCACTATCTGGACGCCGTCGATCCTCTCCTTCGCAGGCAGCCGACGCTGGTAGCGGGAGGTGAGGACGGTCACCTCGTGCCCCCGCTTCGCCAACCCTTGGGCCAACCGCTCGGCGTAGATGGTCAGCCCGCTGGTGTGAGGTCGGTAGTAGGTTAATACGATGAGTACGCGCATAGATCTCCGTTAGGGTTCGTAAAGGTATCGCTTGCCTGTAGGACCTTAGCCAAAGAGCTCCCTGTGAGCCGCCACCCACTCGTGGAGGCGACGTACCCCCTCCCGCACCCCTACCTGCGGGGACCACCCCAGCTCCCGCTCCGCCTTGCGGATGTCGGAGATGTAGATGCGCTGGTCGCCGGGGCGCCAATCTCCCCGCCGCACGGGGAGTTCACGACCCAGCAGCTCCTCCAGGAGCGGGCCGAACTCCCGCCAGATGGACAGGGTCTTCTCCGGTCCGCCGCCGACGTTGTACACCGACCCCGCCACACGATCGATGCGGGCGACGGCTGCGTCGTAGGCGTCCAGTAGATCCTCCACGTAGAGAACGTCCCGCACCTGCTTGCCGTCCCCGTAGACGGTGATGGAGCGTCCCAGGAGGGCGGCGATGATGAACCAGGCTACCCAGCCCTGATCCTCCACTCCGAACTGGCGGGGGCCGTAGATGCAGCTCTGGCGGAAGACGACCGTGGGCAGATCATAGATGCGTGCGTAGTCGTGCACGTACTGATCCCCTGCTCCCTTGGAGCAGCCGTAGGGCGAGTGGAAGTCGAGGGGCTGGCCCTCGGAGATCCCGTGCGGGAAGTCCCGGTAGCGGTAGCGGCTCTCCTCCTCGACGACGCCGACCTCCTCCATCCCGCCATAGACCTTGTTGGTTGACGCGTAGAGGACGCGGGGCCGGCGCTCGGAGATACGGGCCGCCTCCAGGACGTTGAAGGTGCCCAGGGCGTTGCTCTCGAAGTCCTGGCGGGGATCGATGACCGAAGTGGTGACCGCGACCTGGGAGGCCAGGTGAACGATGACGTCGGCCCCTCCTGCGGCGGCAGCGACCCCGGCGGCGTCCCGCACGTCCCCGCGGATGCAGGTGAAGGCATCGGGGCCGAACTCCGAGTGCAGCCACGCGAGGTTGAGCTCCGCACCGCCGCGGGAGAAGTTGTCGTAGAGGGTGACGCTCTCGCCCCGGCTCAGAAGCCGGTGGGCGTAATTGGAGCCGATAAAGCCCACGCCCCCCGTTACCAGATAGTGCATGCCCTCCTCCAATCCGTGAGTATCTCGATCAGCCGGCGATCTCCTGGCTGCGCCGTCCCAGCTCGCTGAGCGACATGCCCCAGATGACGAGGGCCAGGGCGCCCACGACGATGCCCAGCAGGTAGGCGACCCCGTGGAGGACCGTGGCGTAGGCCAGGGCGGTCTCCTCGGCGAGGGCGAAGCCCAGGTTGAGGGACTGGGTGACGGCGTAGTGAAAGGCGCCGATGCCGCCCGGCGCCGGGAAGATCATGCCGAAGGCGCTGGCCCAGGTGGCGACGATACCCTGGAGAAAGCCGGCCTCGGGCGTGAAGGCGCGCAGTCCCACGGTGAAGTAGGCGCCGGTGACCAGCCAGAGCAGCAGGGACCAGAGGATGATCGCCAGCCCCTCGCGAGGGGAGCGCAGCGGGGCCAGTCCCTCGAGGAGACTCCGCAGGGGGCGCACCCAGGGCTCGGAATCGACGACCCCCATCCGGGTGAGCAGGCGCACGGCGAGCGCCTCGACCCGCCCCGGGAAGAAGGCGACGAGGGCGAAGGTCACCAGCAGCACCAGGGAGAGCCCGCCGCTCAGCATGAGCACCAGATCCGAGGTCAGGCCGCCTCCCACCGTCGTCGTCTCCAGGTAGCCCTGGATGCCCGTGACGAAGGGCAGGGTGACGAGCAGCATGAGGACGACCAGGAGCATGTCCAGGGCGCGCTCCACGACGACCGTGGAGAGGGCGCCCACCGCCGTAACGGGGCCGCGCAGGCTGGCGGCGACGGCCCGCGCAGGGTCGCCCAGGCGCAGGGGCAAGATGCCGCTGATGAGGTAGCCGATCCCGATGAGCCCGAAGGTGTCGGGCAGCGAGTGCTGCCGTCCCAGGAGGATACGCCAGCGCTGGGCGCGGATCACCAGCGTGAGCAGCACGAGGAGCACCGTCAGGGCAATCCAGCCCCACCGGGCCTCCTGCAGCTCTGCGGCGACCTCGTCCAGCTCGACGTTGCCCAGTGCCAGGTAGAGCCCCCCGGCGGCCACGAGAATTGCCAGGATGATCTGTACAATCCGCTTTTTCATGGCGTCATTATACCACGCTCACCGTCACCGCCATTGACCGCAACCCATCTATCCCAGGCCCTGATGGCGAAGTGCGTCTGGAGGCCCGGCACGTCGTGCCCCGTCTCTGGCTGCCCGCCGCCGACCCAGACCCCGTAGGTGCCGGGCTCGATGACGCGCCTGCCCTCTTCGTCGACGTAGGAGAGCTCCTGCGGGGTGAGTTCAAAGTCCACCCGCGCACTCTCCCCGGGCTGAAGGTGCAGCCGCCGGAAGCCCGCCAGGGACCAGCGCGGTCCGTGCGGCACACTGAGGTAACACTGTACCACCTCGTCACCGGGTCGCTCACCCACGTTCTTCACCTCGACGCTTACGGTCACGGGGGTGGTGTGCTCCGCGACGCGCAGTGCACTGTAGGCGAAGCGGGTGTAGCTCAGACCGTAGCCGAAGGGGTAGAGGGGCTCGCCGGCGAAGTAGCGGTAGGTCCGCCCCTCCATGGCGTACTCTTCGAAGGGAGGCAGGTCGTTCACCGAGCGGTAGAAGGTGACCGGCAGACGGCCCGCCGGGTTGTAGTCGCCAAAGAGGATGTCGGCGAGGGCCTCACCGCCTGCCTGCCCCGGATACCACGCTTCGACGATGGCCGGGACGTGGTCGGCGGCCCAGTTGACGGCGAGGGCGCTGCCACTGTAGAGGACGAGAACGATGGGCTTGCCCAGAGCGTGAACCCGTTCGAGGAGCGCCTGCTGCGGGGCGGGTAGATCGAGCGTGGTGCGGTCGCCCCCGGCGAAGCCCGGCAGATCGACGGTCATCTCCTCGCCCTCCAGCTGGGCGGTGAGGCCCAGGGCCAGCACGACGACGTCGGCTCGCTCCGCTGCCTCGAGCGCCGGTGTGAGGAGATCGGTGTCCGGGCGCGCCCAGAGAAGTCTGATCTGACCGTCGGCCCGGTGGCTCGCCATCTCCAGGCGCAGGGGGTAGAGACGCCCGGCCTCCAGGGTGGTGTCACGGCTCCGGCTTTCGGGCTCGTGTTCGCTCTCGAAATCGACGATCCGCTCGCCATCGAGGATGAGCCGGTAGCGATCGAAGCCCCGCACCCCCAGCCGGTAGGTGCCGCTCACCGGCGGGACGAGAAAGCCCTCCCAGCGGACGCTGAAGGGTGCGTTGGGAGGGCCGCTGGTGGGCGTGCTTGTGAGCCAGGTGAAGTCGATGCGGGGGTCGACGGCGGTCCGCACGGGCTCCCCCTCGAAGTCGGGGTTGGCGTAGTAGGCGGCGGTCAGACCACTCTCGCCCGCATGGGCATTCAACGGGCGGAGATAGGCGCCGGGAATCACCTCCAGGATGGGGAAACCCTCGGCCAGGGAGCAGCCCCGGGCGGTGTAGAGGCGCGTCTCGGGCCCCACCTTGCGTCGAATGGCCTCCAGGAGGCTGGTGGCGTGCCGGGGGGTCCCGTTATAGTTTCCCAGCAGGGAGGCGAGAGCGTCGGCGTTGGGGCCGATGACGGCGATGGAGGGCAGCTCCTTGGAGAGGGGCAGCAGAGCGCCCTCGTTCTTGAGCAGGACGAGGGACTCGCGAGCGCTTTCCAGGGCCAGGGCGGCGTGCCGGGGGGAGGCGACGACCTCGAAGGGGATCTCTGCGAAGGGTACCCGCTCCGGCAGGTCGAACATACCCAGACGGAAGCGTGCCGTAAAGAGGCGGCTTACCGCCCGGTCGATGGTCTCCTCGTCGATGAGTCCCTCTCTCACGGCGAGGATGAGGGTGTCGTAGCTGCAGCCGCAGTTGAGGTCGCAGCCGCTCTTCACGGCCAACGCGGACGCCTCCGCGGGCGTCTCCACGATCCGGTGGTGCTTGTAGATGTCGATGATGGCCCAGCAGTCGGAGACGACGTAGCCCTCGAAGCCCCAGGTCTCGCGGAGGATCTCCTGGAGCAGGGTGGGGCCGGCGCAGCAGGGTTCGCCGTTGGTGCGGTTGTAGGCGCCCATGACGGAGAAGGCGCCGCCTTCCCGAACGCAGGCCTCGAAGGCGGGGAGGTAGGTATCCCCAAGGTCCCGGGCGTTCACCCGGGCATCGAAGTGGTGGCGCTCGGGCTCGGGACCGCTGTGGACGGCGAAGTGCTTGGGTGTAGCCACGAGTTTGAGGTAGCGGGGATCGTCCCCCTGCAGGCCTTTGACGAAGGTCACGCCCAGGCGCGCCGTAAGATAGGGGTCCTCGCCGTAGGTCTCGTGCCCCCGACCCCAGCGGGGGTCGCGGAAGATGTTGACGTTAGGGGACCAGAAGGTGAGCCCCTGGTAGATGCCCCGCTCCCCGCGGCGCAGCGCGGCGTGGTGCTTGGCGCGGGCCTCGTCGGAGATGGCGTCAGCGACCTGGGCCAGGAGTTCGGTGTCCCAGGTGGCGGCGAGGCCGATGGCCTGGGGGAAGACGGTGGCGAGGCCCGCGCGGGCGACGCCGTGGAGGCACTCGTTCCACCAATTGTAGGCAGGGACGTCCAGCCGTTCGATGGCGGGCGCCGCGTGGCTCATCTGAGAGACCTTCTCGGCGAGGGTCATGCGCGAGACGAGATCGCGGGCGCGCTCCTCGGGGGGCAGCGATGGATCTTGGTAAGGTGGCATGGTTGCTCCTTTAAAGAGAGGGATCAGGGATCAGGAATCAGGGGTCAGGCAGTTGTCAGCGAATCTTGACTTATCCCTCGACAGTGCGTCAAAGTCCATGTTCGGAGAGGCGTTATCCCATCCGGTACAAAAAGGTGGGGATCAGAGCTTAGCCCTGATCCCCCATCTCCATTCCCTGATTACTCGGCCTGCTGCCGCAGCGCTTTCCACATCCTCTCGGGTGTGACGGGCACCTGCTTCATCATGACGCCCGTCGCGTCGTAGATGGCGTTGAGGACCGCCGGCGCCACGCCGTTGACGACGATCTCCGCCACGGACTTGACGCCCACGGGGTGGGAGGGCTCGAAGGTCTCCACGAAGATGGTCTCCATGGGCGGGGTCTCGTCGGCGCGGAAGACGCGGTAGTCGTCGAAGCGGGGGTTGACGGTACGCCCCTCCTCGTCGTAGATCAGCTCTTCGGTCAGCGCGTAGCCCAATGCCTGGTGCATCCCGCCTTCGGCCTGACCGCTGGCGGTGAGGGGGTTGATGATCTGGCCCGAGTCGAGGGCGATGAGGAGGTGATCCGCCGTCACCTGACCCGTCTCGGTGTCCACGGTCACCTCGGCGAACTGGGCCGCGAAGGGCGGGGGGCTCACCGGGCTCACGAAGGAGGCCTGCCCCATGATCTGGTGCTGATCGTGCTGGTGCAGGGCGTACATGGCGATCTCCCGGAAGGTGAGCTCCTGCCCGTCCCCGGTGGCCCTGCCGCCTTGCAGGGTGAAGTCCTCGGGATCCATGCCGGTCATCTCGGCAGCGACACTCTTGATCTCCTCGGCGACCTTCTCGGCAGCCTGGGCGACGGCGCCCCCGCTGACGTAGGTGGTGCTGGAGGCGTAGGCGCCCTTGTCGAAGGGGGTGAGGTCGGTGTCGGAGGAGAGGATGATGAGGTCGTCGAGATCACAGCCCAGGACCTCCGCGGCGATCTGCCCCAGGACGGTGTCGGAGCCGGTGCCCAGGTCGGTGGCGCCGATGTGCAGGTTGAAGGTGCCGTCGTCATTCATCTTGACGGAGGCCGCTGCCATGTCGAGGTTGGGGATGCCCGAGCCCTGCATGAGGAAGGCGACGCCGATGCCCCGCCGGAGGTGGGGTTTGCCGGGCACCTGGTGCCACTCGTCGTTGCCGTACTTCTCGTTCCAGCCCATGGCTGCCGCGCCCTGGGTCGCCGCCTCGCGGAGGGCGTTGGTCTCGATCATCTCCCCCTGGGCCTCGCGGCCCTCGCTCCAGACCTTGCTCATCAGATTTTCGGTGTGGGGCTTGATGATGTTGTTGAGGCGGAAGGTGAGGGGATCCATCCCCAGTTCCACGGCGGCCTGAGTGACGAGGGCCTCCGTCGCGATGACGCCCTGGGTCACGCCGTAGCCGCGGTAGGCGCCGGCGCGCGGGCGGTTGGTGTAGTAGGTATCGCCCCAGAAGCGGATGTTGGGGGTGTTGTAGAGAGGCAGGGTCTTGTGGCCTACGTTGCCCAGCACCGTCAGACCATGTCCTCCGTAGGCGCCGGTGTCGCTCCAGGCGTGCATGTCCTGGGCGACCAGGGTGCCGTCCCCCTCCACACCGATGCGGTACTCGATGCGCATGGGGTGACGGGTGGTGGTGTAGACGAACTGCTCCTCGCGGTTCAGCTCCAGAAGGACGGGCCGTCCGGTGGCGATGGTGAGGTGAGCGGCGATGTCCTCGTAGATCTCCTGCTTGTTGCCGAAGCCGCCGCCGATGCGGGGCTTGATGACCCGGATCTGCCCCTCGGAGAGGCCCAGGACGGGGGCCAGGATGCGCCGGACGTGGAAGGGCACCTGGGTCGAGGTGACGATGACCAGCCGGTCGTCCTCATCCCAGTAGGTGAGCACGACCCAGGGCTCCGGCGGAACGTGCTTCATCTTCTGAGTCTCCACGACCGTCTCGAAGACGTGCTCGGCTCTCTCCAACGCCTCTTCTACGTCACCCAGCTCCAGACGTACCTGGGCCACCCGGTTCTTGGAGGCGTCGCTCTCGCCGAAGTCGACGTAGTCCTCCTGATCGTGGATGACCGGCGCGCCCTCCGCCCTGGCCTCATCCAGACTGAGGACGGGTTCGAGGACCTCGTACTCCACCTTGATGAGAGAGAGCGCTTCCTCGGCGATCTCCGGGCTCTCCGCAGCGACGGCGGCGACGCGGTCCCCGACGTAGCGGACCTTGTTGTCGAAGCTGACGTAGTCGAGGGGGCCGGGGATGGGGTAGGATTGGCCCGCCGTCGAGTAGACGACGCGAGGGACGTTCTTGTAGGTGAGCACGGCGTGAACACCGGTCAGGGCCTCGGCGGGGGCGGTGTCCAGCTCCTTGATGCGGGCGTGGGCGTAGGGACTGTGGAGGATGCGACCGTAGAGCATGCCGGGGCGGTCGAAGTCACCGACGAAGGCGGGCTTCCCCTGCACCAGCTTCATGGCGTCCACCTTGGGAAGGGGCTTGCCGACGACGGAGAAGGCCTCGGCTTCCTCTGTGACGAAGACCTTGGGGACGGCCTGGGTGCGCACCTGGGGGCCGCCGGCCTGCGTCCCCGCTCCCTCCAAAGGTTCGACCGCCGGACCCTCGGGGGGTAGGAGATCCTCGGGCATCGCGAACATCTCTCCCGGTGCTCCCCCGATGGGGGGCGGCTCCTCGCCTCGCAGGTAGGCGGCGGCGCGCAGGATGGCTTCGACAGGTTTCGCGTGTCCTGTCTCCCGGGAGACGATGCCACTGATGGCGTCGCGCACCTCCTCCTCGGTAGGAGCGGGGTTACCATCGAGGAGGGCCTTGGCCGCCAGAACGAGGGCGGGCGTGTCGTACCCGCTCTGGATGGCGCCCGTCTCGACGAAGGCGCGCTGGATGGGGTGGATCTCGGTCTTCTGGTTCCACCCGGGGCGTTGGTGACCGCTCAGCCCCTCAACAGTCAGGATCTCCGCGCCCTCGGCCTGGAGGGCCAGCGTCGTCACGCTGTTGCGGAGGCGACCGTTCATCAGGACGGCGCTGTACCCGCCGGTGCCGTCCTCGCTCCCGAACTTCACGCTGCGGATCCCCTCCCGGCGCAGGAGGTGGAGCAGGGTTTCGTAAGGTTCGGCCTCGAACTCGCGCTGCTTGCCGTTCAATGTAAGAGTGATCTTCATACTCTCTCCTTGGTCTAGGGACGTGAAGTGCCGGTAGCAGGAGGAGATCCCACGGCTCCTCTACTTCACGATTGAGATGTCTGACTTCCATTGTAGTTGTTTGAGGGCGGCTGTCAAAGTCCTGTGGCCCTGCAGACGACCGCGACCTGCAGACGAGCTGCTAATCGTATCCCAACTCCCGCAGCCGGGCCTCTTGATCGCGCCACTTGGGCTTCACCTTGACCCAGAGGTCGAGGAAGACCTTGCCGCCGACGAAGCGCTCCAACTCCTGCCGGGCGGTGGTCCCGATCTTCTTGAGCTTCTGCCCGCCCTTGCCGATGATGATGGGCTTCTGGGACTCCCGCTCCACCCAGATGCGGGCGCCGATGTAGGTGGTGCCGTCCTCGCGCTCCTGGTAGTCCTCGATGAGAATGGCGGTGGCGTGGGGGATCTCCTGGTAGGTGTTCTCCAACAGGGCCTCGCGGACGAGCTCGGCGGCGATCTGGTAGGGGGTCTGGTCGGTGATCTGATCTCCCGGATAGTAGCGGGGTCCCTCGGGCAGATGCCCGAGGATATGATCCCGCAGCAGCTCGACGTTGGTCCCCTCGAGGGCGCTGGTGGGGATGGAGTCGGTGTAGCCGGGTAGTAGTTTCCAGTAACTATCGATGCGTGCCTCCGCCTCCTCCAGGCCCAATTTGTCCATCTTGTTGAGGACGAAGATGATGGGGCGCTTGGCAGCTTTCTCCTTCAAAAGGCGGGCGATGATCTTATCCTCCTCGTGGGGAGGACCGGAGATATCCACGACGAAGAGGATGACGTCGGCGTCGGGGATGGAGGTCACTGCCTGATCGATCATCTTCTGGTTGAGTTTGTGAGGGGGCTTCTGGTGGATACCGGGTGTATCAATGAAGATCACCTGGAACTCGGCGGTCGTCAGAATCCCCAGAACGCGGGTCCGCGTCGCCTGGGGTTTGCTCGAGACGATGGCGACCTTCTGGCCCACGAAGGCGTTGATGAGCGTGGACTTGCCCACGTTGGGGCGACCGATGAGGGCGACGAAGCCCGACCTGTGGTCCTCGGGCAGTACCTCCTCGTGCCAGTCGTCCTCGACCTCGGCCTCACCCAGCGCGGCGCCCGTCTCCTGCAGAAACTGCTCGATGAGCGACTCGCTCTCTTCCCGGTAGTCCTCGGGCTTCTGCTTCTCGCCCTTGTCAGCGTTCAGGTGTTCTTCTTCGTTCATGTCATGACTATCCTTTATGGAGTATGAGTGTTCACTATTCCTCGCGCGGTGTGCTGCGCTCCTTGACGAGGTAGATACCCGGCAGGCTTGCCAGGGTCGTCAGCCCCTTGACCAGCACGTTGAACCAGAAGATGGACCAGACGACAGCGGAGGGAAGGACGCCGCCGAAGGCGGCCCAGGAGAAGACGAGGCTGTCGACGGGGATGCTCACGCCGTTGCTGACCAGCACCCGTGCCCACTCGTAGCGGCGCGTGATCCGGGTGACCCAGAGGTGATATACTTCGGTGTCGAGCAGCTCGCTGAGGATCTCGGCGACGATGCTCGCCATCACGATGCGCCAGACGGGGCTCAGCACGAGGGCGAAGGCGTCAGGGGGCACGCTGCTCCCCGTTTCTACAGGCAGGATCTCGAAGAGGGCCAGCGTGCTCTCGGGGTCGAGGGGGAGGGCGCTCACGAGGGCAAAGTAGGCTGCCATAAGGAGGTTGATGAAGGCGGCGACGACGATCACCGTACGCGCGGCTTTGCGTCCCAGCAGTTTGTGGACCATGTCCCGCAGGGTGAAGGTGATGGGGTAGATGAAGGTCCCCCCATCCACGCTGAATCCTCCCACGCGTGCAATCTTGAGGCTTCCTACGTCCGCCATCATCTGGGCAGCCACGTAGGCGGACACCACGAGGATCGTCGAGCGAGCGACGGCTCCCTGTGTAAGCGGGGGGGATTGCTCTCTGGTCACGGCCTTCCTTTCATCCTCTTGGGAGAGATCTGCGACTGTCATATAAAGATACCACGTCCGCCCCCCAGAGCAAGGTGCCGCCCTTGACGGAAGCATCTCCCTTGCATATCATGAGAGTAGATCCTTCTCCTGCTGGGCCAGTCCCCAGTCTCCACAGGTCTTACCTAAAATTGAGGGAGGGCTGGCTTCCTCGCACTCAGATGAGGAGGTTTGGAATGCAGCACAAAAGGTGCCCTTTTCTCTTTTCTCTGGTCGTTGGTCTCCTGCTGACCCTCTTTTTCGTCCTGCCGGTGATTGCCAACGTCGACACCGGTTGGGACTGGCCCGACAGCGGTGACGGCAAGCCGCAGCGGACGTTGACCTACTGTGTCGAGGGGGACGATGAGGATTTCAAAAACGACGTTGACGCGGCAGCTGCGGCGTGGAACGGTGAGGGGGTGGGTTGGACTCTAAGCCCAGCCGTCCCGATCACGGACTGCGAGAACGCCGACGTCGTCGTGAAGCAGGAGGATTTGGGGGGCACGGCGCCCGATGGCAGGATCACGCTGGGAAGCTGTGTCGTCAACGGCAGCGAGGGTGCCTGGCAGGGTACGGCGCAGGGCGGGACGATCAGCATCAACAGCAACGCGGACGCCAACTGGGGAGATCCAGCCAATCCTGACGAGCAGAACCGGGTGCGCACCATCATGCACGAATTCGGGCACGCGATGCGCCTCGACCACACCTTCGGAGCCGGCGATATCATGAAGCAGAGCACGAGCACGATCACAGGCACCGCCATCTCCGACGAGGACCGGCGCGAAGCGCGCACGGCGGCGAACTACACCATCGGCGGCACCCGGGTCGTCGGCTACGTGGACCCTGAAGCGGACCCTGAAGTGACGTCCAGCGAGGTGGTCATCTACCCGCTGCCCGGTGCGGAAGAGGCGATGAACCTT
>DAOTVC010000035.1:0-5021 GCA_034437215.1 Anaerolineae bacterium
CCCGCGTCCACGAGAACCTCGTAGGGCGGGAGGTGGATCTCGCGAAGTGTCGCCTCGTCCACCTCCGTCACCCCCTGGTCGATGATCCAGTCCTGGGTGGTGGAGGTGCCCCAGGTCGTCCCGCCGTCCCCGACGAAGTGCTTGGGGGTCGCCAGCACGGTGGCGGGATCGGCGAGGTCGTCGCCCTGCAGTCCCTCGAGATAGGCCCTCCCCAGCTCGCTCACCAGCGCCGTATCCTCACTGTAGGCCTCGTAGGTACGGCCCCAACGGATGTCCTGGGGGACGGCGACGACGGGGGCGAAGTTCCAGTAGATGTCCGTCGCGGCGACCTCCTCCGCCGTGGCGCGCCCGATACGGCGTACCAGATCGGGGTCCCGTGTGGCGCCCAGGCCGATGTTGTGGGGGAAGATCACCGCACCCTCGAGGTTGTTGTGACCGTGGACGGCGTCCACGCCGTAGAGGATGGGGATGCCGAGGCGGGTGTCGAGGGCCTCCCAACGAAAGCCCTGGACCATATCCACCCACCCCTCGGGCCTGTTGCGACCTTCCGGGTAACCGCCACCGCCGCTGAGCACGGCACCGAGGGCGAATCCGGTGACCGCCCCGGGCATGAGGCTGTTCTTCTCCACCAGCGTCATCTGGCCGACCTTCTCCTCCAGCGTCATCCGCGCCAGGAGATCCTCCACCCGCTCCTCGATGGGGAGGGTCGGATCGTCGTAACCCGGCGCAGGCTCTTCCGCAGAGGTGGGGGCCGGCGGCAGCGGGGTAAGAGTCGGGCTAGCAGGAGCAGGTGCCGTAGCCCCCTCACAGCCCGTCAGGACGAGGGCAACAGCGAGCAGTAAGGACAGGATGGTGGGGATAGAGGATTTGATCACGGTTCTTTTCCTTTCATTTGAGGAGCAGGGGATGAGGGATCAGGGATCAGGGATTTGATAGCGAGCACCTCACCCATCCGCACCCCCTCTTCGCACAATTCGTGTAATTCGTGGCAAAAATCTCTAACTAGACGGCTACGTAAGGTCATGGACCGGCCCAGCGGAAGGCTCACTCCCCCGGCGGGAAGCCGAAGGTCGAGGCGATCTCGCGCAGGAGGGGGGAGACGCCCTCGTCGTCCACGGCACGCAGGCGCAGGACGTAGAGCCAGCGGTCGGGCCCCTGGACCACCCGGGCCTCCCCCTCCCCCGACCGGCTCCCGTGCCAGACCTCGTCGAAGACGAAGAGGGGCTGCTCCTGCAGAGTGCCCTCCTCCCGGGTCTCCACGTCGGGCGCGTCCTCCTCGTAGGTGCTCTCGAGCATGACGACGGCGGTGTCGAAGAGGAGAGGCTCCGCCGGGCCGGGGGCCCACCAGAGCTCCAGCTGCTCGTCGCCGTGGCGCCAGATCCGCTTCCCCGCAAAGGTGTCCCCCTGCGCAGCGACCTCGACGAAGGCCTCGGGCACGAGGAGGGAGACCCCCTCGGGGAGGACGCCGGTGAGGTCGCGGAAGGGGACGGGCTCCGGATAGAAGGTGAGCGCTTCGTCACCCGTGACGTCGAGGGGGGAGGCGACCTCCAACACGAGGCGCCACTCGCCCTCCGCGGGGATGAGGGGTAGCTGCAGCGGCTCCGTCGAGACGTAGCGGGGGAGGACCCGCGGGTAGAGGGTGAAGGTGGCATAGGAGGCCCCGCCGGCGTCGAAGACCTCGGCGCTGACGCCGGGGTCGGCGGGCACGCCCGGGGGCGGCACCACGTCCGCCTCGATAAGGAAGGGCTCGAGCCCCGAGACCTCTGCCGGCCAGTCGAGGGAGACGGTGATAGGCGGTACGGGCGTGGCGGTGGGGGTGACGGTGGGGGTCGGCGTGGGTGAGGGGGTCAGGGTGATGGTCGGCGTGGTCGTGGGCGTGGGCGGCGGCGTGGGCGTGCCGCAGGCGGTGAGCAGCAGGAGCAGGAGGCACAGTGGCGCAAGCCACCTGTGTTTGAAAAGAGAGCGCACTCGCCGCATCGCTACTCCCCCACCAGCTGGAGCACCAGCCGCCGCGAGCGGGGACGGGTGTCGAAGTCGATGAAGACGACCTGTTGCCAGGTGCCCAGCGTCAGGCGCCCGTCGACGAAGGGGACGGCGACGGAGGGGCCGACGAGGGCCGCGCGGACGTGGGCGCTGCCGTTGTCATCCCCCCAGCGCTGGTGGTGCTGGTAGGCGTAGTCCCGGGGCGCGAACTTCTCGAACATCTCCCGCAGGTCGTCGATGACGCCGCTCTCGTACTCGATGGTGGTCAGCCCGCCCGTCGAGCCCGGGCAGAAGACGGTGGCGGTCCCCGCTGCGAGGCCGGACTCCCGCAGCGCCCGGTTGAGGGCGTCGGTGATGTCCAGAACGTCGGTGTTCCCCTGCGTGCTGAGCTGGATCTCCTTGGTGATGACCATCGGGTTACTGCTCCTTTCGTCTGCGGCGGGTCAGGGTACGCCAGACGAGAAGTCCGCCGGCGGTCAACGCGCCCAACGCGATCAGCCCCTTGAGGCGGTAGGCCCGGCGCTCCTCGGCGGAGAGGAGCCCCTCGGCGCCCGAGCAGAAGGGCCGGATCTGCAGGCGGTGTTCGCCGCCGGAGATGCCCGGCTCGTAGAAGAGGCGCTGCGCCTGCTGGTCGACGGTGTAGCGCCCGTCGGAGACCTCGACGACGTAGCCCTCGGGGTAGTGCAGGTTGGGGACGTAGATCTCCGTCGGCGCCGTCACCTCGGGGTCGTGGCGGAAGATGAAGTCGAAGGTCCGCTGTTGGGCGTCGTAGGCGACGTACTGCGGCTCCCCGGCAGTGGCGAGGGGGTGAGGACGGACGGCGGCCCGCAGCGCGCGTCCGCCGTCGTGGATGCTGCCCGTCCCCTCCTGCTGGTCGCGGCTGAAGATGGAGAGATCCTCGCCGTTCCACTGATCCCCGCGCGCGTTGGTGTTGTCCGCCGTGTAGTTCCAGAGGGTGTAGCTGACCAGATTGGCCTCGAGGGCGTCGAAGCTGGTGTCCAGCGCCCGCACCTGCTTGGAGAAGTCACCGGTGCGGTAGGCCTTGCCCTCCTCCATATCGAAGGGGATGCCGAACTCACCGATGAGGGTGGGCACGCCGCCCAGCTCCTCCTCGGAGACCTCCTTGATCCCCGCCACCTGCTCGACGAAGGTCCGCCGGACCCGCCGCTTTCCGAGGACGGGCCGCCCCGTCTGCAGGTTGAGGGTGAACCAGGGGCGGAAGTTCTTGGTGAAGAGCGTGATAGCGTCGTACCAGTGGCCCGCGTGGACGACATCCTCCGCGTCCGCCCCGGTCCAGGTAAGCCCCTCGTCGCCCGGCTCGCTCTCCACGAAGATGAGGGCGCCGGGATGGACGCCGCGGAGCTCCTGGGCGAAGCGGTTGGCGAAGGGGCGGAAGTAGTCGCGGTCGAAGTCCACCTCCCGCTCCCCCACCCTCTCGAAGTGGTCGGGGCGCAGCAGCACAGGCTCCCCCACCTCGTCGAGGCCCCAGACGCCGTTGGCCCTCCAGACCGGTTCGTACCCCTCCCGCCAGAGGCTCACCCCCTCGGGATTGAGGCAGCGGCTCTCCTTGCGGCGCACCCCCAGCAGCCCCAGATCGTAGACCCCCACCTCCTGAGGATAGCCGGCTGCCAGAAGCATGGAGGCGTAGGGCGAGGGCATGGGGCCCTTGAGGAGCAGACCGCAGGGCTCCTGAAGATCCTCGACGCCGATGTAGCCCGCCGAGGGCTCGTTCAGCGTGTCGTAGCCGACGACGTGGTCGAAGTCGCGGAGACGCAGGGCCACCTGCTTGACGGCGTCGATGTAGTGGCGCTGAAGATACGCCTGCACGGGCTCCCCCTCGACGGTAGTCCGCGGCGCGAAGTCGTCCCCCCCGAAGAAGAGGGTGAACATCGTCGCCGCGGCGAACTTGCCGTAGTTGGTGGGCCAGATCATGCGCGGGAAAGGATCACCGTGGGTGGCGTGGACGACGGCGGCGCCCGTCTCCTCGAACTTCGTCACGTCCATGCCCACCACCTCGAAGGTCCAGCCGGGGGCGCCGTCACCGCCGGAGAAGCGACTCCAGACGTCCTGGTGGGGATCGATGAAGAGGCGCAGCCCGTAGTCGCCCGCCCGCTTCACCACCTCGTAGAGGTAGTCGAGGTAGGCCTCGTCGTACTCGCCCGGACCGGCGTGCTCCACCGCCTCCCAGGTGATGAGGAAGCGCAGGAAGGTAAAGCCCCAGCTCTTGAGGCGGGTGAAGTGCTCGTCGGTCTCCTCGAGGGGGAAGGGACGCCCGACAAAGGAGACGCCCCGGTGGTCGAAGAAGCCCTCCCGGATGTGGGTGGCGCCGTCGGGCTCGTAGGGCACCTTGGTGCTCCCGCCCAGGTTGATCCCCCGTAGCAGCAGCGTCCGCCCGTGCTCGTCCTTGAACCGGGTACCTTCCGTCCTTAGCATCGCGTCCCTCCCTGTGTAGGAATCAGGTGGTTGAAATGATAAGGGGGAATGGGGAGAAAAGCAACCTCAGAGCTCGTAGAGTAAGTCAGAAAGTTGTATCGTGAGAGTTGATCTCGGGACGGTCCGCCTTTTGCCCTGCCATGGTCCGAACGCTAGCCGCGGGTGGTGACGAGATTCCCCGACTCGTAGCGGTGCAGGCCGCGGGCGAAGACCCGCCGGGCGAGGAGGAGCGCCCCCACGACGACCGCCAACAGCCCCAGGAGATGAAGGGGGTCGAAGTCGAGGACCAGCTTCGCCGGGACGGAGCCGACGAGCGCCGCGGGGATGAGTGTGTAAAGGAAGAGGCGCACGATCCCGGGGAAGATGTCCACGGGATAGAGGGCGAAGGTGAGGGGCGCGTTGCGCAGCTGCAGGGCCAGATTCTCCGCCTGCCCCATCCAGAAGACGAGGGAGCCGACGAGGACGTCGAAGGCCACGAAGAGGAGGGCCGTCAATCCGCCCAGCAGGAGAAAGAGCGGGAGGCGCAGCAGGGCGTGGGGCACGCTGATGAGGTAGAGGAGGAGGGCGAAGATCAGGTCGCCCAGCGCCGGCAGGGACATCCGCGA
>DAOTVC010000036.1:0-46603 GCA_034437215.1 Anaerolineae bacterium
GGGGTAGGGGTGGGCGTCGACGTGGGACGTAAGGTGGAGGTCGGTTTCAGGGTGGGGGTCGGGGAAGCGACGGAAACCGGCGTTCCCGTCGCCGTCGGGCGCGGTGTGGGCGTCCGCGTGGGAGGCGGGGGCTCCGCGTTGGTACATCCCCCCAGGAGCGCGATAAGCGCTACCAAGAGGGTGAGAGCTGTGACCTCAATCCATCGCTTTCTCATCATAACTCCTTCGTGATCTCACCGGCTTCGAGTGCGTACCCAGGGACTATCACCTGATGTGTGCACGAGCGCTAGTCCGTCTTTGTGCGCAGCTGCATAATCATGGTCAGGATGCCCCAGAGTACGATCTGAGCCACCAGGGCGCCCCAGACGGTGAGAAGGTGCTTCTCGGTGTGTGCGTAGTTGAGACCCAACTCCTTGACGCCCGCGGACTCGCTGTCGCATCCGAAGCCGTAGTGAGTCTCGGTGCTGCCATCCGGAAGGATCACCTGGCTCTCTCCTACCTGGCAGACCATGCTCTCGTCATTGAGGTCCTCAATTCCCACGCTCGCGCCCATCCCCTCCATCGTCCAGTGGGAGATCACGGCCTGGGATACGGCGTCCGTGAGGGCGCTCTCGGGCAGCGGGAAGAGGGCCGAGCCCGAGAGGATGATCTGCACGAAGAGCTGGACCAGGATGATGTAGAGGACCACGTCGGCGCTGGGCACGATGGCGGAGATGAAGAGCCCCAACATGATGCTCGCCATCACCGCCAGCAGCAGGGTCACGAACATCTCGGCGCCACCCGAGGGGAAGATGGCGAAGACCGGGTCGAAGCCCAGATCCACCTTGAAGCTGAGGATCAGCAGGGAGCTGGCGACCTGCACGACGGCGAAGAGGCCCAGGATGAGTACCTTGGAGAGCACGTAGGCGCCGACCTTCAGGTTCACCGCGCGCTCCCGGCGGAAGATGGGCCGCTCCTTGACGATTTCGAAGGCGGCGCCGAAGGTGCCCGCCTGCGTGAGGGCCAGGCCCAGCATCATGATCAGGTTCATCGCCTGGGGAGCGGGTAGGTAACCGGCGCTCGCTCCTACGTCGTCCTCGGTCAGATCCTCCTCCTCGCTCACCCCCAGCTCGGCTTTCAGGTCGGCGAGGAGTCGCTCCTCGACGCGTGCCGGTGCGAGCTGCCACCCGGTGAGATCATCATCGGCGCTGACGAAGGTGAAGAGAGCGGCGATGAGGGGCATCATCAGGAGGAGGATGAAGAGGGTGCGCATGTCGTGGCGGATGAGGTCGAACTGCCGCCGCGCCAGGATGAAGAGCTGGCGGAGTGCGGAGTCCCGCGCCCGCCGCGGGGTGGTTTGGTCGCCGGCAGCCCGGGCGCCCGAGGCTCCTGTCACCTGCGGTTGGCGCTCCTCCACGTACTTTTCATGGAGGGGGGAGCGCCGGTAGTGCTCCGCCCAGAGGAGCCCCGCGGGCATCGACCGGCTGCCTCCATTCCCGCCCAGGCGCTGTTCTACGGCTGTCTGATAGGGCTGTAGCTCGGGTGCGGGAAACTTTCCCTCTGCCGGGTTGACCTCCTCCGAGAGCTTGAGGTAGATGTCGGCGAAGTCCTGGGCCCTGAAGAAGGAGATGGCCTCGGCTGGGGGGCCGTAGTAGGCCAGGTTGCCCCGTACGAGGAAGGCCACGTGATCGCACTGCTCGATGTTCGCCGTGGCGTGGGTGACCAGGACGACGGTGCGCCCCTGGTCGGCGAGACGGTTGAGATCGTACATCATCTTCTTCTCGAGGCCCGGATCGAGGCCCGAGGTCGGTTCGTCGAGGAAGAGGAGGTCCGGTTCCGCGAGCAGCTCCACGGCGATGCTCACGCGCTTTCTCTGTCCGCCGCTCAATACCTTGACCGGTTTGTGCTCGTGGGCCTTCATCTCCACCATCTCGAGTACGTTATCGATGCGGCGTTCGATCTCCTCCTGGGTCGCGTCGGGAAGGCGCAGTTTTGCGGCGTACCAGAGTGCAGAACGTACCGGCAGCGCCCTGTGGATGATGTCGTCCTGGGGAACGTAGCCCATGAGCGTGCGGTAGGTGCCCAGGTTGGGGTAGAGGGGTTCGCCGTCGATGAGCATCTGACCGTGATTGGCGGGCTGGAAGCCGTTCATGGCCTTCATGAGCGTGCTCTTGCCCGCACCACTCCCTCCGACGAGGGCTGCGAACTCGCTCCCCTGTACGGAGAGGGAGATGTCCTGCAGGATCATGCGCTTTCCGGAGACCTCGAAGCCCAGCCCGATGGCGTCCAGCCGATGCCCCTGACTGATGGAGGTCGTCAGTCGTTCGGCCTGCCCGTCGTAGACCATCTTGTAGGGGCCGATCTGGATGACGTCTCCCATGTGAAGGGGGGTGAGTTCGGTGACACGTTGCCCGTTGACGAAGGTGCCGTTGAAGCTTCCCAGGTCACGGATGGCGTGTCCCCCATTCTGTCTGATGATCTCTGCGTGACGCCGGGAGATGGTGGGGTGATCCAGCGTCACCTGACTTGCGGGATCGCGCCCGAGAACTACGGTGGCGTACTGGGCGAGCTGCTGCATGCCCAGCGGGTAGGTGTGCAGGGGCGCGGCGGCGCGACCTTCCAGGACCATGCTGATGGAGTTGCCGCGCAGGTCGCCCACCCGCAGGATCTCTCCGGGGCGCCAGGGGTGGGGCCTGCCGGGCTCGATGAGGCGTCCCTTGAGCAGCGTCCCGTTCGTACTGTGGAGATCCGTCACCTTGACGGCGTCAGGACCCCTCTCCAGGCGGAGATGGTGGCCCGAGATCGTGGGAAAGTTGAGGACGATGTCGTTGTCCTCCGCACGCCCCACCTGGACCACCGGTTGACCCAGGGTGTGCTTCTTGCTCTGTCCGCCGGGCCAGCGCACGACCAGCGTCTTCTGATCGCCGGCGCTCCCCTGACGGGCGGGCGATTGCTCACCGAGAGGTGCGCCGCAGGTGGGGCAAAAACGAGCCCCCGCTCGTATCGGTACCCCGCATTGGGGACAGTTCGCTGGCGCAGACGGGGTTGCCGGTACACCCAAGGTGGCACCGCAGGTAGCACAGAATTGGGCGCCTGTGCGGTTGTGAGTTCCACATTGTGGGCAGAGATTGTCCGCCATAGCCTCTCTCCTACTGAACGTCGGGGTCTAGGGGCGTAATAATTTGGCTAGATGAAAACGCTCTTCTTTCCTCAGCCGGCTACGTTCTCATTGTAGCACAACTTTGGTCAAATCTCATCTGTGGGGTGCTTATCGTAGGTCTTGAGGGCCTTGACCAAGTACCCCTTCAGGTCGGGCTCGGCATCCGGATGTTTGGTGCGGACGGTGCGGGGCTCGATCTCCACCAACCGATAGACGTGTTCGTAGACCTCCTGGCTGATAAGAACCTCTCCACGATCCGCCCCATCACAGTACCGTGCGGTGCGGTTTACCGTATCCCCTACGACGGTATACTCCATCCGTTCGGCGGCACCGATGAAGCCGTGGATGACCGGGCCGGTGTGGATGCCGATGCCCACCGAGAAGATGGGCAGACGCCGTACCCGCCACCCCTCCTGCAGCTTCTGCAGGGCCTCCTGCATGGCGAGGGCGGCTTTTACCGCGTGCTCCCACTGCTGCGCATCCTGCTGGGGGCTGCCGAAGACGGCCAGAATGGCGTCACCGATGAACTTGTCGATCACCCCCTCGTGATCGAAGATGATGGGCACACAGGCGTCGAACATCTCGTTGAGCATGCGGACGACGCTCTCAGGGGCCATTGTCGCGCTGAGGGCCGTGAAGTTGCGCACGTCGGCGATGAGAATGGTCACGGGGTTGACGCGCTCTCCCCCCATCCGCAGCCGGTTACACTCGTCGAGCATCCGCTCGGCCAGCTGGGGTGAGAATTGCCGCTGCAGGTTGGTGCGCAAGGTCTCCTGGCGCTGCAGATTCTCGTTCAGTCGTTGCTTCTTGAGAAAGATGGCGACCTGGTTAGCGATGGCGCGCAGGAGCTCCAGGTCGGTCAGGGTGAAGGCCGAGATCTGCTCGTGGTTATCGACACAGATAACGCCCAGCATGTCGTCTTCAAAGCTCAGCGGTGCGTAGATGGCGGACTGCACTTGAGAGAGATGAAGGCTGGGGGAGACCTTCTCGTCCTCCGCTCTCGTCCAGATGAAGGCCTCCTGGCGGTCGAAGGCCTGCCTAACGAGGGACAGGCTCACCGAGTGGCTCCCCAGGGGCCAGTGGGCTTTGAGGAGCAGCTCCCCTTGCTCATCGGAAAGCAGGACGGCTCCCCGTTGTCCGGCGGTGATGGCCTCCTGCAGCTGGGCGACGAGAATCTGGAGCATGCTCGCGATGCTCTTCGCCGTCGCGAGACCGCGGCTCAGATCGTAGAAGGCCTTCAACTGTTGCCATGCCTGCTGGGGATGGTGCACTTCGGGTGCCTCCTCTGCAGCGCTGAAGGGCGGGGTCGTGGCATCAATGATGGCGTGGACGTCTCCCGCGGGTTCGGGCCGAGGCTGGGGGGCGGGGGGCGTATCCGTGGGCTGCAACGTGATCTGCGTCTGTCCGATCACGATCTTCGACGTCGGCTGCAGCCGGATCTTGGCAGTGATCTTCTCACCGTCGACGACGATGCCGTTCGTGCTGTCAAGATCCTCGATCCAGAAGCTCTCCTCTTCCTGAGTGAGGCGCGCGTGGACGTGGGAGACGGTAGTGTCCGTGTCCAGGTCGAGGTCGACGTGATCGCCCAGATGAGCATCCCGTCCCACGATCACAGTCGAGGACGCCGTCTCGAAACGTCGCGGTTCACCTGTGGGTAGTCTGTATTCAATCAACATCTCTGGTTCCCCCTATTCGGTTACTCGCTCGATTCCAGAAAGAGGCGCAGCGACGTCTCGTCGGTGCTCACCCCTACAAGATCCATATCTGCCGACCGTACCCGCTCCACGATCTGCCCCTCGATGTCGGCGTTGACGTTGTCGAGAGCGCCCTTGGGCACCAGCCCGGTCAGGGGCAGACGCCCCATCTGCGCCTCGAGAAGGACCACCTCGATACTGCCCGTACTCGATGCGCGGAAGCCTAGCGTGCCCTCGACGACGGGTTCGAAGGGACCCCGGCGCAGCCGGGCTTGAAAGTCTGCCGTCCCTCCGGGGAGGAGATCGAGGTGCCCTGCGACGAGCTGCACACCCCCCGCTATCTCCCCGGCGCTCTCCACCATGATGCGGTTGATGTAGTCCTCCTCCACGACGACCTCGATGTCGTAGGTCGTCGGCAGGGTGGTGCTCTCCATAGTCTTCGCTTCGGTATCCAAGAGCGTGAGCCCCAGGATTCCCAGGAGCAACCCGGCAAGGATCCCGGCTAACCCTCCGGCGAGGGCGAAGAAGAGGGGATGGGTGAGGAAGCGACGGATCATGGCTCCCACCTCGCTTTCAGGATGACCTCCTCTTCACTGGTCGTGATCTCCAGGAGCTGCGCGCCCTCGCCCAGCTCCTCCTCGATGCGCGCGGCGATGCTGCCGGTGATACTCTCGCCGACCTCGATGGCGCTCACCCCCAGCAGTTCAAGGATATCGCTACCCCCCGCCTCGATGCTCTCGACCCACACGGCGACCTCCCCATCCTCTACCCCGATACGGGCGGTGACCAGGACCTGGAGGGTGGTCAGGAGAAGGTTGAAGTCGGCGGTGGAGACGATCTGGTTACCCGGTCGGACGTCGAGGTGGGCTTGCCCGGGGACGGTGCCGGGCAGGGCGCCGCTCACCGCCTCGTTGAGGTACCTCTCCCCGACATAGATGGTCAGATCCTCCTGTTGGGGGGCGGCTTCGGGAGGTGGGGGGATGGAGACGGAGAGGGCCGGGGCCAGGGCAGTGGCAAAGACGCCGAAGCAGGAGACGGCTCCCATCAGCAGAAAGGCCAACCCTTCCCACAGCCAGGGCACCGCTTTGCGGGTGGGAACCGGGGTCGGGGTGGACGGAGGGGGAGCGCTGACGGAGGGGGCGGGTGAAGGGGAGGCGGCAAAGGTCGGCTCGGGCTCCTGACGGGAGGGCGCCGCCGCCGGTGCCACCGCCGGTTCCTCCTCTTCGATCTGCGTGCCACAGCGCTTGCAGAAGCGCGCACCGCTCCTGAGGGGAGCGTCGCAGTTGGGGCAGGTGCGTTCCCTCTCCTGTTCGTGGACCGCGGGTGCCTCTTGCGGGAGGTGCGTGCCACAGCGCTTGCAGAAGCGCGCGTCCGCCCGATTTTCGAAGCCACAGCTAGGACATTGCATGGTCGGCTCCTTGGTGCCGGGTACCCGCTGCGTTCGCCGGTCGGCCCGGTAGCCCGGCACGGGTTTTCACGTCGAGCCCGGGCTGCGGCACCATCTCCTTGATGGCGCCCATGCCCCCCTCGCCCAGCAGAGCGGTGATGCGATAGCGCCCTTGTAAGACCTGACCGGTGTTCAAAGTCATGCACCCGCCTCCGGGTCCGTGGAGTTGCGCTTCTTCTGATCCCGTCGCCGCCGGAAGGCCTGTCCGATGACGATGATGCTGACCAGCCATACGAGAAAAACCTCCAGCAGGTAGTCCGGTAGCAGGAACAGAAGGGCGAGGAGGAAGAGGGCCAGCAGAATGAAGAGGGCGAGGTCCCCTTCGCTGAGCTCCTTGCGGGGCCACTGGCGCCCCACGAGGGTGAGGACGAGTCCGGCGAGAAGCCAGAGGAGTCCCTGGCCCACCACGATCAAGAGGTTGCCGGCACCATAGACCAGCCCGGCGGTGTCGTAGAGCAGTGTGGACCAGCGGGCTATCTCCACCTCCCCGTAGATCTGTTGGATCTGCTGAATCGTGGTGGCTCCCGAGGGTACGACCTCCACTAGAGAAATCAGGTGCGTGCCCACGCGCAGCCGGCCCGTGTCCAGGGTGATGGTGACCGTCTCCTGGGGCGAGTGGCCCACGGCGTGGCTCAACTCGACCTCCCGGGGCTGCACGTCGATCCACGGCTCGCTGGGATAGAGCATCAGGCGAGCGTACCCCCGCCCACTGAGGGAAAGCGTCAGCCTCTCTTCGAGGGTTCGTCCGCGGGGGGCGCTTCCCAAGGGGAGGTGGGTCGTGGACGGTTGCACGTCGGGATAGGGGAGCCGGGGATCGAGCTGGTGCAGCAGCGCCTCCAGCTGGGCGTCGGGATCCCTCAGGACCTGGGAATCGCGCACGAAGGCGAGCAGGTCGTTGCGGTGCAACTTGCGGAACCACTGGGCGTAGTCCCCCTGCTTGAGGTACTCTCGCGCTTCGTGCCAGTAGCGATCGGAGAGGGGCACGAGGGCCTCGGGGGTGTAGGCCACGTCCCCGGTTTCGAAGGTGAAGGGCTGGACCTGCGAGGGGGTGAGGATCATCTCGAGGGCCGCCCGGAACTGCGCGGCGGCCGGTCGCTCCTCCGATCGGTCGGCGAGCCCCCAGCGCAGGACGTGAGCGACGTCAGGGTCCAGATCGTCCAGCTTGGGGAAGTCGAAGGGGTGGTCGCGTGGATCGTCATCAGTAAGGAGGTGGTAGAGGGTAGCGGCGAGGGAGTAGACGTCGGAGCGCGGGCTGGAGTTCTGCTGGTACATTTCGGGCGCAGCGTAACCCGCCGTTCCGTAGATGCTGGACTGCTGGGCGCCGACCTGCCCGCCGGGCGACAGCATGCGGGCCTTGGCCGTTCCGAAGTCCACCAGGCGCACTGTGCCGCTGTTGGTGTCGAGGATAATGTTGGCGGGTTTCACGTCGTGGTGCATGACGGGCGGTCGCTGTTGCGCCAGATACTCCAGGACCCTACAGAGCTCCACACCCCAACGGAGCACCTGTGCTTGAGGGTAGGGCGCACCGATGACGACCTCGCCGTCGGGATCATCGTGGGTCAGCGCCTGACGCAGGTCGCGTCCCGAGATGTACTCCATCACGATGTAGTTGTGCTGTCCCTCCACGAAGTAGTCGTCGATGCGCGGGATGGCCGTGTGGCTCAGATGGGCGAGAGTGGCGGCCTCCTCCTCGAAGCGCCGCTTGGCCGCCGCCATCGCCCGCCGGTAGTCCGCCCGGGACGGGAAGTCGGCGGGATCGAGGTAGTCCAGCATCTCCTTGATCACTACGTTGCGCGGTTGTCCGGCGATGACCTTCTTTGCCAGGTAGACGGCGCCCATCCCCCCCGTCCCCAACTGTTGGGTGACGGTGTAGGCACCGCTCTTCAGCGTCTGCCCGGCTCGCAGGGGCGCGTAAGTCTCTACCTCTGTCATGGCCCGCCCACAGCGCGCACAGAACTGCGCTTGGGGCTTGTTGGTGTGCCCGCAGGCGGCGCAGCGATTCATCTCTGCTCCAGCCGCTTCTCGAGCGTCTGGCCCTCGACGTAGTCCATCACCAGGTACCAGCAGCCCGCTTCGGCGAAGAAGTCGGTGACGGCGGTGAGCCCGCGATGGCGCAACCCGGCGAGCATCTGTGCCTCCTGGCGGAAGGCGTTGATGGCCCAGTTACGGTCCTGAGGCGCGAGCTGTGCCGGCGTCATCTCCTTGATGGCGCAGGAACGACCGGGGAGCCGCAGGTCGTCTGCCTGGTAGACCGTCCCCATGCCCCCGCCGCCGATGTGACGCAGGATGCGGTACCGCGCTTGCAGCGTTGTTCCGGGGCTCACCATCTCTCTCCTCCTACGAAGGTCTGCTCGGTCGGGAGACGTCGTTGGAAGAACGGCCCTGCTCCACCGTCTCTCCTCGCTTGTCTTCCTTGGCACTCCGCCAGGCAGCCTCAGTTCGACGGCTTTAGCTCCTGCCTGCTGCTGAGTGGTGACGATCAGGTGATCGAACTTACGGCTGTGGGAACGGCTTCTCTCACGGTTCTATCTATCTTACTTCGTCTTCGACGAAAGGACAACGTTGGTAGCGGGGGTGAGAGAGCGGTTAAGCGCCCTCCCACTCCTCCTCCCAACCTTCGCCCTGGGCAGCCTTCCCTGCCACGTGAGCATAGGCGCTCTTGACGTTCCGCTCGTGGGGGAGGGCGTTGTCCTCGGGATAACGCAGCGGGATGTGGTCGCAGAGGGCCAGGGTCTCCTCCAGCGATCTTCCACTTCGCACACCTTCCACGACACAGCTGCGCAAGGCCGCCAGGTAGCCTTGATCCTCCTCGAGGCGCTGCCGGATCTCAGTCCTCTCCCGGGTGGGATGCCCGTGCCCCGGAACGAGAGCGCGGATCTCCAGGGTGGCGAGCCGTTGCAGCGTCTTCTCGTAGGCAGCTAGATCGCCGCTCACGAAGGGAATTTCCAGATCGCTGAGCATGTCGGCGGCCCAGAGCAGGCCGCTCGCTGCGTGGTAGACGACGCACTGGTCGGGGGTGTGGCCGGGTGCGTGCAGGAGGCGGAGGGAGCTCTCACCGACGCTGAGTGTCGTCTCCTCCTCGAAGGTGATGTCGGGCAGGGGTGGGGTGAAGGGCTGCTCTCTCGTCAGGCCGCTCGCCTCCTCCCACCGAGCAATCTGGTTGCCTAGGTCGTCGCTGCGCTCCTGAAGCACATCGAGGTAGTTGACCTGGGCGACCACGGTCACGCCGGGAAACCTCTCGGGTCCGAGGATGTGGTCCCAGTGAGCGTGGGTGAGAATGAGGGCGACAGGATGCAGGTGGTGCCGGTCGAGGAACTCGCCCAGGGCCCAGATGGCCTCGGGTTCGATGCCGGGGTCGATGAGGCAGGCTTCGCCATCGCTGGCGAAGATGCCGCTGTTGGTGTAGAAGAGCTGGCTTTGATGGACCCAAAGTTGGGATGTGAGCTCCGTGAAGGGTGTTGGCATGTAGAGAGACCTCCTGGAAGAGTCGATTAGTCATCAGTCTGATAGTCACGTAGTCAACTTCAGCTGGGAAAGACATCAGGGCCACTGCATCTTTCGAGAATAAGGGCCGGCTCTCCTGAAAGCACCAGAAACCTCACGTCCAGGCCAAGAACGTTAAGGAAATACAAGTCGCAGTTAGCCTTTCTGATCAGAATCACCTTTGTCGTTCAAGAAAGTCATAAAAATCTTGGCGACCGTCCGACCTGCGGTCGGCGGCGCTTTTGCGTGAGGCATGGCCTTTGTTCGGTGAAGCCCAGGCTGGTTAGGTGGGTTGCTGGGGGCCTCCCATCCGGGCGACGGCCTCCCGTACCTTTTGGGGATCGGCCGTCCGCAGTGCGCTCGTCGGCGCCTCGCCGCTCAGCACGACGGCGACCGTCCCGTCACGGCAGGGGATGGCCAGATCAGCAGTGTACTCCTCGTCCCCTTCGCGGATGAGATACTCCCTCTCGGGGAAGAAGCCGCTCTCTTTGAGGGTGACGTAAAGCCCATCCGCTCCGGAGACGTAGAGATCGTTGACCTCCTCGGCCTGGTTGAAGCGGTCCCAGGTGGTGATGATGAAGGTGATGCGGCGCCACCGCAAGCTGGGAATGGGCGGTTCCCGCTGAACGAGGGGGCCGACCTGGAGCTTGTAGTAGGCCTCCTCGGCGCGGGGGTGCGCGGGTTGGTCAGGCAGAAGGTCGCGGCGGCGTGCTAGCTCGTAGCCGCGCACCTCCGCGTACCAGTGAATGGCCCACTTCTGGGCCTTGAAGGCCGCCGTGAAGTAGAAGGCGAGGATCGCGGCGTCGGTGGTGCTGGGTGGAGCGTGGCGCTGGGGAATGCGGTACCAGCCTTCGTCACGTACGATCCGAAAGTCTGCGGGATCACTCATGATCCCCACGAGAACACGATCGGCAGCGTGAAACATAATCCACCTCCCACGTGGGATGAGGTTAGTATATGAGGAAGGTGGAGAGCGTCAAGCCGGAAGCGCGCGCCATTAAGGAAAGACCGGACCCTCAAAGGGTCCGGTCGATGCTCACTGCAGAGCGTGTCAGATCTGCTTGCGCCCTGCGATTGCCGGCGCTGGAAAGAGCGCCCGCGTGAAGGCGTGGATGTATCCGCTGAGGGAAGCTCTTCCTGACCTCTGCCCCGGACGCCGCACCCTCTGCGCTTCGTCTAGCGCGCGCTCTATGTAGATCTTGGCCAACTGTTCCTGCATGCCTGTCTCCATCTTGTGACCTCCTTGGTGTTACGTCTGCTGATCGCCCTACCCTAGATCCAGGCCAGGGCCTTGGTGTGGTCGGTCGGTTGGGGGAGGGGGCTGCGCTTCGATCGAGAGCAGCGGTCCCTATGTCTTGCCTGCTCTCTGCGCTGTTGCCGGCTCTCGTCTTGAACACGGGCCCAACTGCTATTTAAGAGATAGTTAAGGTAGTTCCTCATCGCGCCCCCTTGTCATTTATTAACCAATACCTTCAAACTATTAAAATTTTATACCATATACTTAATTTTGTCAAGGTATTACATTAAATTAATTAAACTGATGGTGGTGACTGGAGAGGCCGCGGTGTGCTGCATGCAGTTGCCCTCCTTTTCCCCACCAAAGTTATCCTGCCACACCTCTACTATAGCGAAAGCTTTGCAACAACGCAGGGGACGGAGGGCGTAGTTGAGGGGTTATCCTGGGGTTACCTGGAGCGCCAAGCAGCTGTGGGGCCTGTTTGACAATTGCCGGGACGGGGTACGATAGGGGGGATCACATCTATCGCAAAGAGGAGGAAGGATGCACATCCATCACATTGCTGTTGCTGTCCGGGATCTCGACGAAGCCTTGACCTTCTACAGGGACGCTCTGGGGATCTCGGTGACCGAGCGCCGGGAGGTGCCTGCCGAGGGCGTCGAGATGGCTTTCATGCCCCTGGGGGAGACGGAGTTGGAGCTCATCCGTCCCTTGGATGAGGAGAACAGTATCGGTCGCTTCATCGAGAAGCGGGGCGAGGGGATCCATCACGTCTGCGTCCTGGTCGAGGACATCGAGGGACGGGTAGCACAGATCGAGGCGAGCGGCGGGCGGATGGCGACGGAGATCCGCGCGCACCCCGATGGCACCCGCTACGCCTTCGTCCATCCGAAGAGCACCCGGGGCGTGCTGCTGGAGCTCTACCAGAAGCCACCTGAGGCCTGAAGGGAGCGTACGCGATGAGGTGGGCCGGGGGGTCGTTCCTTCTCTCTATCCTGCTCTTGACGGGGTTCTTGCTGCAGGGGCCCGGTCCTGAGGCGACCCTCTCACCCCTGCCGACCCCAGAACCTGAGAAGACATACGAGCTCTTCCTCCCCGGCGTTGGGGGTGCGCCCCAACGCAGCCCCACACGCGTGCCGACGGGCCTGGAGAGCTTTCTCCTCCGTTACGGCTCCGCCATCCTGCTGGTGGTTGCTTTGGTGGGCTGGGTGCTCCTGCGCCGGGTGCGGAGGAGGCGCGAGGGCTGAAGCACAGAGACGCCCCCACGAAGTTCCAGTCGTGAGGGCGTCTCTGTTGCTTTGGACAGTATCAATCCTAGCGTCAGCAAAAGGATCTATAGGCTCTGTCACTCACTCGCACACTCCCTGGTAGTAGGGATAGCAGTCGATGATGCAGCTTCGCATGTAACGTCCCTTGGAGTCCGCTTCCAGCAGCTCTTCGTAGATCTCCTCAGAGACCTTCTGGTAGCAGTAGACCTTGCCGGAATTGAAGACGACTTCCAACTGCTGCTCCTGCGGGTCATACCCAACGGCATGGATCATGCTGGAGTCAACGGTGGTAAGCTCTTTGATCCCCATCTTCTTTATCTCCTGAAGTAGGAGTGCGCCGCGCGCTACTCCGAGGCGAGCATTCCCGCGGCGATCTCGCGGGCCTTGGACAGAGCGGCGTCCATCTTGGAAGCATCGCGCCCTCCTGCCTGGGCCATGTCGGGGCGCCCCCCTCCACCGCCTCCCACGACCTGTGCGACCTCTTTGACGAGGTTGCCGGCATGAAGGCCCTGCTTCGTCAGCGCCTTGGTCGTGGCGGCGATGAAGCGGGGTTGATCGTCGATGAGCGTCCCGAGGACGATGACACTGTCCCCCATCTTGTCGCGGAACCAGTCCGCCATCTCCCGCAGGGTTTCCACGTCGTGGGCCTCGACTTGAGCGGCGAGGAAAGGAACCCCGTCGAGCTCCTCGACCTCGTCCAACAACGACTGGAAGCTGTCGCGGGCGAGCTGGCGGTTGAGGGTGTCGATCTCCCGTTGGGCGGCGCGCAGATCCTCCAGCAGGCGCATCACCCGCTGGGGGACGTTCTCCGGAATGGTCTCCAGCAGCCCGGCGGTCTGCTCCTGGCGGGCGCGCAGCGTCTGGATCGCCCCGAGGGCGCCGCGGCCCGTCACCGCCTCGATACGCCGGATGCCGGCCCCGATGCCGCCCTCCGAGAGGATGAGGAAGGGGCCGATATCGCCCGTGCGCTCGACGTGGGTGCCGCCGCAGAGCTCCTGGCTGTAGGGATCGTCGGGCGAGCCGACGCAGAGGACGCGGACCTCGTCCCCGTACTTCTCACCGAAGAGGGCGATGACCCCCTGCTCCAGCGCATCCCGGTAGCTCTCCTTGCGGGGGGTGACCGGGTAGTTGGCAAGCACCCCCTCGGTGACCTGGCGCTCGATCTCCGCCCGCTCCTCGGGCGTCATGGCCCGCTCGTAGTTGTAGTCGAAGCGCAGGCGATCGGGGGCCACCAGCGAGCCTGCCTGGGCCACATGGCTGCCCAGCACGCGGCGCAGGGCCCGGTGTAGGAGGTGGGTGGTGGTGTGGTTGCGCATGATATCCCACCGGCGCTCGCGGTCCACCACAGCCTGGATCCGGTCGCCCACCCGGGGCGTCCCCTCGGTCACGCGCCCGACGTGCACGGGCAGCCCCTCGATGGGCTGCTTCATCTCCGTGACCTCGATCTCCCAGCCGGGACCGATGATGTAGCCCGTATCGGAGACCTGACCGCCCGACTCGACGTAGAAGTTGGTGCGATCCAGCACCACCTCCACGGCGTCCTGCTCCCCTGCCTCCTCGACGAGGGCGTCCCCCTGGAGAAGGCCCACGACCTGAGCCTCCAGGTTCAGCCCGTCGTAGGGGTTGTAGAGGAGGCGATCGAGCTCCTGGGTCTCCCGAATGTAGTCGAAGAGCTCGGGATAGAGCCGCCCGTGATCGTCGGACTCCCGCTCGAACTCACCGGCGGCGCGGGCGCGGGCCCGCTGCTCCTCCCGGGCCCGGCGGTACCCCGCCTCGTCGACGGTGAAGCCGTGCTCCTCGGCGATGTCCCGCGTCACCTCGAAGGGGAGGCCCAGGGTGTCGTGGAGGAAGAAGGCGTCCGCGCCGGGGATCTCCGTCCGGCCCTCGGTCTCCAGATCCTCCATGATCTCGTCGAGCCGCGCCAGCCCCTGATCCAGCGTGCGGAGGAAGCGCTCCTCCTCGGCGGTGAGGGTGGCCTTGATGAAGTCGGCCCGCTGGGGCAGCTCGGGGAAGACGTCGCCCATCATCTCGATGAGGATCTCGGCCAGCTCCGCCATGAAGGGCCGGGTGAAGCCCAGCTTGCGCCCGAAGCGGACGGCGCGGCGCAGCACCATCCGCAGCACGTAGCCCCGCCCGTCGTTGGCGGGCAGGACGCCGTCACCGATGAGGAAGGTGCAGGCGCGGATGTGATCGGCGATGACGCGATAGGCGGTGAGATGGGCCTCCCGCTCCTCGTCGCTCTGCCCCGCCAGCCTCTGGGTCCGCTCGATGATGGGCCAGAAGAGGTCGGTGCGGTAGTTGGAATCGACGCCCTGCAAGAGCGCCACGAGCCGCTCGAAGCCCATGCCGGTGTCGACGTGCTGGGCGGGCAAGGGGGCCAGGTGCCCCTCACCCAGGTTGTTGTACTGGATGAAGACGAGGTTCCAGATCTCCGTGAAGCGGGCGCAGGGGCCGTTCACCTCGCAGACGTGACCGGGGACGTCCTGCATGTCGCAGGCCCCGGGCCCGCGATCATAGTGGATCTCGGAGCAGGGGCCACAGGGGCCGGTGTCGCCCATCTCCCAGAAGTTGTCCTTGCGCCCGAAGTAGAGGATCTGATCGGCGGCGATGCCGGTCTTCTTCCTCCAGTGCTCGGCAGCCTCCTCGTCCCGGCCCAGGTTGCCCTGGTCGTCCTCGAAGACGGTGGCCCAGAGGCGCTCCTTCTCGAGACCGTAGACCTGGGTGAGGAGCATCCAGGCCCAGGCGATGGCCTCCTCTTTGTAGTAGTCACCGAAGGACCAGTTGCCGAGCATCTCGAAGAAGGTGTGGTGGGTGCCGTCGCGCCCCACGTCGTCGAGGTCGTTGTGTTTGCCGGCGACGCGCATGCACTTCTGAGTATCGGTGGCGCGGTTGTAGGGGCGGGCGCCGGTGCCCAGGAAGACGTCCTTGAACTGGTTCATCCCGGCGTTGGTGAAGAGCAGCGTGGGATCGTCCTGGGGCACGAGGCTCGCGCTCGGCACGATGGTGTGGCCGAGCTCATTGAAGAAGTCCAGAAAGGTCTGGCGGATCTCGGCGCTGGTCGGCTTCTTGGGCATGGCGGCTCCTTCAGGAATAGTAAAAAGTGAGGAGTGAGCCGTGAGAAGGGATGAGGGATCAGCGATCAGGGAGCGTGATATGAACTACACTGCTTGACCCACTCACCTCTTCGAACGACCGAACTCCAGTGATCGTATGAATAATAACTGGGCACCCTATTGGGGGTGCCCTCTTTTTGCGCTTGAGTAAAGTTAGAACGAAGGTATTGTAATGGAAAGGGAGGGCGCTGTCAACTCTTGTGGCTTTTGAATACTATAGTCTATTTCGTTCACCTGGTTACGTAGGTGGGGTGCAGACCCAACGACCGGCGGTCGACCGCCCCCTCGTGCATTTACGTGAAGTCCAGCGAGTGAACTTCAGGCGAAGACCCGGAGCCTGCGGGCCGGCCCCACCTGCTCCCGCCGCATCCGTCCATCGGACCAGAGCCAGCGGATGGGCAGGATGGCGTTGCCCACGATCTCCAGGCCGCTGAGGAGCCCGCGGGTGAGGCAGCTGCCCGTGTTGAAGTAGGCGGGCTCACCGTATCGGGCGCTCATGGGGCGGTGGGTGTGCCCGCAGATGACCGCCTGGTGCTGTTCGTCGGCCCAGCGGATGATGCGCTTCTCGATCTTGTAGCGCTCCTCCCGCTTCCAACCTCGTATCCCCAGACGTTGGAGGTGGGGCCAGAGATGGCGCACGGCGAAGCGGCTGAAGGGGTGCATGCGGTCGCTCTTGAAGTCGGCCTGGTGCCCGTGGACGACGAAGATCCGCTGGTTGGAGCGGCTGTGGCGCAGCGTCAGCCCCTCGTGCATGGGCAGGCCGTCACGGCGCTCCGCCCGGCGTCTCGTCGAGGCGATGTCGTGGTTCCCCAGAATCAGATGGAGGCGATTCCCCCCGTGGAAGCGGTGCAGCAGGTCGTAGATCCTGCCGTAGGCTCGCCGCACGTGAGGAAAGCGCCACCTCTGCCAGAGCTCGTCACCATCGCCCACCTCGATGTAGGTGAAGCCCTCACGGTAGTAGTGTTCCAGGGCCGCGCGGAAGAGCGGCTCGTTAGGGGCGAATTTGTCCGCCCGCCCGCCGTCCCCGCGATGGCTGTCGCTGAAAAATACCAGTCGCGACCGGTCATCGTAGAGGATCTCGGGGGAGGTGATGTGGACCCGGTGCAGGCGGCGACTTGCCAGTCTGTACCAGAACCCACCGGCGACGGGGGATTTGAGCAGGGGTAGGAGTCCAACATCGATACGTTCCGTTATTGCAGTCATGCTAGTCATGCTCCTACGATATCTCCTTGCACTGATAGTAAACTAATACCCTCACTCTATCCCGACCTATTTAAAACTCCATTATCACCAGCTAAACAAATGGTTAAGGATTGGGGCTCTCCAGGATTTCGCAGGGTGCAACAGGGCCATGTGCCACGCGTTGCCTGCCACAACGCAGGAAAGGTCTGGTACGCCCCACCGCAGCAGCCCTGTGGGCTAGTTTTAGAGCTTCTCACCCCACCACCCGGCGAAACCCAAAAGACTCAGGATTGGTAAAGGGCCAAATTGTCTACATTTTACCATATTGATTCGCTATGTAAAGTTGTGTTTATTAAACGCTTTCGCACCATTTAAAGCGGGCAGGCTCTCGGTTGTCTTCGCTGTGGAGGGGCGTATACTGGGAACAGAAAAGTGTACGTGCATTAATCAAGGGGGGCGATGATGAGCAACTACGATTACGACGAAAAGTCCGAAGAGAAGGAGATGGGGAAGCACGACGAGAAGGAGGAGAAGTCCTACGAAGAGAAGTACCGCGAGGACCCCGTGGGCACCCTCGTCTGGGCCGGGACCCTCATCTGGTTGGGCCTCGTTCTCCTGGCGAACAATCTCGGGTGGTTGGAGCGGCTCCGCATTCGCGCCACCGACCTGCCCTTCGATATGGGCTTCGATCCCACCGCCTGGACGCTCTTCTTCCTGGGTGCCGGCGTGCTGGTCCTCGTGGGCGTGCTGATCCGGCTGGCAAATCCCTCCTACCGTCAGTCCGTCGTGGGCAACGTCATCTGGGCGATTGTCCTCTTCGGCATCGCGTTGGGCAGCTGGGAGCTCATCTGGCCTCTGGTCCTCATCGCCATCGGTATCTCGATGCTCTTCAACGCCCTCTTTCGAAGATAGCTCAGGTTTGTGAACCGCGCCGCCCTACAGCTGCCCCAGGTTGAAGGTGCGGAGCTCGTCCCAGACGTAGTGCAGGGGCGTCCACCAGCGCGTTCTGCCGATACAGCGGAAGTAAGGGGGACGCACTGCCAGGATCAGGTCGCCGATGCGGTAGCGGGGCAGGATGGGCGTGGAGACGACGAGGCTGCCCATCTCGCCGGGACGCATCTCGTGCAGCATCTTGGTGCCCGTCCGGGTCTCCACCTCGAAGAAGAAGAGGTCGTAGTTGGGCACCCAGGCCCGCTTCTCGTCGCGCTGCTGCCCGAACATCCCCTCCGTTGCCCCGTAGATCTCCCGGATCGCTGCCGGGCCGTAGAGGGCCCGCAGGGCGGGGCGGTGCTTGGTGTTGATGCCCGGCGTGCTCCCCAGGGTGATGATCTGCGTCTCCCAGCGATCCTTGGGGTAGACGCCGTGGGTCTGCTTGAGGTAGCGCCCGAACTTCAGGGCGGTGGGCGCCACCCCGCCCACCAGCGTGACGTCCTGCTCCCGGCACTTCTCGTAGGCCAGCTCGAAGCGGCGGTGCCAGTCGCGCAACGTCTTGCCGCCCCCCAGCGCATCGATCTCCTCCTGGGTGGGGGCCGAGCGCACGGGGGTGAAGGTGGAGACGTGCTTGGTGTAGATCCCCGAGCTGTAGCCGTACTCGATCTCCCGCTCGCCCACGGTGAGGGTACCCACGACCGAGGGGAAGTTCAGGTTGAGGTTGACACCGCGAAAGATGGCGTACTTCTGCGTCTCGGCGACGTAGTTCATCACCGCCCGCCCGGCGCTGACGCGCAGCTTCAGATCGGTGGGTGTCATGGGGATGAACTTCGACTCGCCCTTCGTCGTACCCCGCGTGATGGCCCAGCCCACCGGCTCCTCGTTCAGCAGGAGCTCCACGTCGCCCGCCATCACCTCTTTAATAAGGGGCGCAAAGTGGTCGTCGTACCCGGCGGCGGGGAAGGCCTGCCGGTACGCCTCCAGGCTCTCGATCTCCCCGGCGCCGTGCTCTGCCCCATAGCGTGTCTGCGCATACCCCAGGAGGAGCCGGTGCAGCACCTCTTCCTGGGCCTCCGCGGGGTCTGCTACCGCACGGTGCCAGGGTTCGAGTTGCGCCCGCAGCATCCCTGCGGCCTCCGCCTGATCAATCTGTTGCGTGGTCATACCACTCCTCCTTGCCGGTACTGGATGAGCACTCCGCTTTCACTGCTCTCTAGAGGTTATCGAGATCGAGCTCCTCCAGCGTCTCGGATCGCGGGCGTCCCGTCTCGGGATCCCACCCGTACTCAGCGTAGGCGCCGGCGAGGAGGGGCTCCAGCGCCGGTACGAAGCCCTCGGTGCCCCCTTCCAACGGCTCTAAGAGAATCTCGGGGAGGCGCTCGTCCTTGCTGCTGAGCCCACGGCGCAGATTGAGGAGGCGCTTGAGGGTGACGATACGTTTGCCCAGTGTCATCAGATCCTCCTGCTCCAGATCCCAGCCGGTGACGGCGTTGAGTGCCTGTACTACTTTATCCACGCCGGGGTTCTGGAACTGGCAGAGGTTGAGGGCGTTGTAGAAGTTGCGCCAGGCCTGCTGGCGGGCCGCCGTCCGCCCCTTCTCCCGGCTGTCCTCGAAGCGGTCGCCCGGCTCGACCCCCAGCTCGAAGGGGGGACCCTGACCCGTGTCCACCCCGTACATATCGCCCTGCATGTGGCAGGCGCCTCGCGACGAGAGGGTGTAGGTGACGGCGAGGCCGCTGAAGGCGCGCGCCTCGTGCATGGGAACCTCCAGCCCGTTGACGGTGGCGGCGAGACCGGGGGCGCCGGCCCACTCGGCGAGGGCGTCGCTGCCTCGGGCGAGGAGGGCGCCGAAGCCCTCTCCCCGGGCCGTCATCTCGATGAGGCGGTGGGCCATCTCTACGTCACCGTAGCGAATCTCCAGCCCCCCCGTCTCCTCGGACGTGAGCTGCCCTCTCTCGAAGAGTTCGCAGGCCAGGGCGATGGTCGCCCCCATGCTGATAGTGTCGAGGCCATAGCGGTTGCAGAGGTGCCCGGCGGCGATGACCGCTTCCAGGTCGTCCACCAGCATCAGGGAGCCGAAGGCGATGACCGTCTCGTACTCGGGGCCGTCCACCTCCTCCAGCCCGTAGCGCGGCGCCCGCGTCTCCCGTCCACAGGCGATGGGACAGCGGTAGCAGGCCCGGTTCCGGTTCTGGTACGCCTCCACCATGAGCACGCCGGAGAGGTGGTTCGCCTCCTCCCACTCCCCCTGCTGGTAGTAGCGTATGGGGACGTCGCCGTACATCAGACCCATGTCGACGTAGCCCGCCGTCCCCGCCATGCGGAGGGAGAGGGCCGCAAGATCCTCGTCCAGCTCGGCGATGATCCCCCGGGTCACCTCCTGGAGCGCTTCCGGATCGGCGACGGGTACCCGAGCCTGGCCCCGGACGGCGATGGCCTTGAGGTTCTTGCTGCCCATCACGGCGCCCATCCCCGTGCGCCCCGCCGCCCGCCCGTGGTCGTTCATGATCGCTGCCATCAGGGCCCGGTTCTCTCCGGCGGGGCCGATGCAGGCGACGCGCGCCTTGGGCTCTTCCAGGAGCGCCTGCACCCGCTCCTGGGCCGCGTAGCTGTCCAGCCCCCAGAGCTCCGCGGCGTCGTGGAGCTCGGCCTGCCCCTCGACGATGGAGAGCCAGACGGGCTTCTCGGCCCTGCCGGTGATGAGGATGCCGTCGTAGCCGGCGAAGCGCAGCTCCGGTCCGAAGAAGCCGCCCGAGTTCGCCTCACCCCAGATACCCGTGGCAGGGGAGAGGGCGCAGACACTGTACCGTCCCGCCGAGGGCAGGGTGGTGCCCACGACGGGTCCCGTCATGAAGATGAGGGGGTTTTCCGCCCCCAGGGGATCGGTCTCCTCGTCGACGAGATCGTAGGCGTAGCGCGCGGCGAGACCGCTCCCCCCGACGAAGGCGCGGGCGTAGACCTCGTTGAGGGGCTCGTCCCACAGCTCGCCGGTGGTGAGATCGACGCGCAGCAGTTTGTTCAGATAGCCGTACATGTGTACTCCTGTTCATTACTGTCCAGGCAAAGGTCGAAGGTCGAAAGTTATTACGTGCGCACGTTCACACGTGCGCACGTTCACACGTCATTTCAGAAGTCGATGGGGCGGCCCTCGTAGGCGTAGGTGAAGAGGGCGCGCAGCTCGTCGAAGCCGGGGCTGCGGGCCGCCGTGAGCAGGGAGCTGTCGTTGAAGGCCCTGTCCACCAGATCCTCCAGCCGCTCCTCGAAGGCCTCGGGCGGAATCTCCAGGGCCGCGAGGTGCGTGGGGCTACCGGTGACCTCCGCCAGTTCCCGGATGGCGCGGGCCAGGGCGCGGGCTGCCTCCTCGTCGCTCTCGCCTGCGTGGCACTGCAGCAGGCGGGCCAGCTTGGCGAAGCGCTCCGGCGCTTCCGCGGCGATGAACTCGATGGTGTAGGGCAGCAGCAGGCCGACGGCCCGGCCGTGGGGCACGTGGAAGACGGCGCCCAGGCTGTGGCCGACGGCGTGGGCCATGGAGGCCATGGAGTTTCCGAAGCCCAGCCCTGCCAACGTCGCCGCGTTGTGCATCTTCTCGCGCGCCTCGGCGTCGTCGCCGTCGGCGACCGCCCGCGGCAGGTAATCGAAGATGACCTGGGTCGCCTGCAGACAGAGACCGTCGGTCATGTCGTTGTGCCAGGTGGAGCTGTAGCCCTCCACGGCGTGGGTGAGGGCGTCCATCCCGGTGTCGGCGGTCAGCGCCGGCGGCATCCCCATCACCAGAGCCGGGTCGACGATGGCGATGTCGGCGACGTTCTCCCGGTTGCCCAGCCCCAACTTGCGCTGCTCCGCGGTGTCGGTGAGGACGATGGCCCAGGTGACCTCGGCGCCCGTCCCGCTCGTCGTGGGAACGGTGATCAGGCGCGCCTTCTTGCGCAACCCCAGCTCGACGAAGGGGTTGATCTCCGCCGGATCGAGGTCGGGGCGCTCGTAGAGGATCCAGACGGCCTTAGCGGCGTCCATGGGGGAGCCGCCGCCGACGGCGACGATCCAGTCAGGGCCGAAGGTCTGAGCCAGCTCCGCGCCCCGGTGCGCCGTTTGCAGGCTCGGGTCGGGCTCCACCTCGTCGAAGACCTGCACCTCGAAGCCCGCCTTCTTCAGGTGCCCGACGACCTTATCGACCAGCCCGAGGCGGACGAGGGTCCGATCGGTTATGACCAGCGCGCGCTCTCCCTCTACTTCCTCCAGGGCCTCCAGAGCGTCCTCGCCGAAGATGATCTGTGGCGCAACGAAGTACCACATCCCGCTACTCCGCGAACTCGGTGGGGATCTGCTTCGCGCAGGCCATGATCTCCTTGGCCGCCTTGGGGTAGCGCATCACCATCATCATGTTGCCCTGGAGCTTGAGCCGTTTGGTCATCAGTCCCTGGATGGGATCGATCTTGCCCTCGATGACCTTACGCCAGGTGGAGTAGGGGGCTCTGATAGTGTACTCGGTATTCTTCTCCCCGAGATCCTGAATCTCGCCCGCGTCGGGGCTCTTGCCGTGGTGCAGGCCCAGGTAGAGGTAGGTGGTCGTGTCGTAGACGTCGTCGGGCTCCACGACGAAGGTGAAATCCCCCTCCCAATCTTTGGCCGACTGGTAGTAGGATTCGCTGGCGTTGAGCTCGCGGCTCATCTCCTTGATCCATGCTTCCGACGGGAATGTGATTGCCATGAGTTGCCTCCTAAGCAGTGTGATTGAGTTGACCAGGTCTTGCCGTCGGGACTCTCTCCACATCCTCTTGAGCATCCCTCTCCATATTCTATCGAAAGCGTCCGACTGTGCAAGGAAGGTGGAGAGGGTCAAACGAAGCTCACGTGGCTCTGCTCTGTCTTGGCGTTCGTTCTGGGGTATAATAGAGGGCATTGCGAACAATCTGACGCTGGAACGTGCCTTCCAGTACCCGATACTTCTGTGATAGAGTTTTAGGAGGCAAAGTGGCTGCGAACGGACGACAGGTCTTTCCCTTTACTGCTATTGTCAATCAGGAGCGTATGAAGCGCGCGCTGGTTCTCAATGCCATCAACTTTCGCATCGGCGGGGTATTGATCCGGGGCGAGCGTGGAACGGCGAAGTCGACGGCTGCGCGGGCTCTGGCGGCCCTCCTGCCGGACATCGACGTGGTTGCGGATTGTTCCTTCGACTGTGATCCCCGCCAGCCCGACACGCTCTGTACCAACTGCCGGGAGCTGGCTAAGGGGGTGGAGGCGCTGCCCTTCATCACCACGCGCGTGCCCTTCGTCGACCTGCCTGTGGGGGCCACGGAGGATCGGGTCGTGGGGACGCTGGATATCGAGCGGGCCATCCAACACGGAGAGCGTCGCTTCGAGTCGGGGGTGCTGGCGGCGGCCAACCGCGGCATTCTCTACGTGGACGAGGTGAACCTGCTCGACGACCACATCGTCGACGTGCTCCTGGATGCAGCGGCGATGGGCGTGAACGTCGTCGAGCGGGAGGGGATTTCCTTCCAGCATCCGGCACGCTTTATCCTCGTAGGCACAATGAATCCCGAGGAGGGCGACCTGCGCCCCCAGCTGCTGGATCGCTTTGCCCTCTGCGTGGACGTCGTGGGCGTGCGGGACGCCGAGGCGCGGATGCAGATTATGGAGCGCAATCTCGCTTTCGAGGCCGATCCCCAGGGCTTCTACGAGGAGTGGCGCCCCCGCGACGAGGAGCTGGCCGAGAAGATCGAGAAGGCCCGGGAGATCCTGCCCGAGGTCTCCTACACCCGCGGGGATCTGGCGACCATTGCCCATCTCGTGGCGAGTCTGGGGGTGGACGGCCACCGGGCGGATCTCGTGATCCTCAAGACCGCCGTGGCCCACGCCGCGTGGGAGTGCCGCCGTCACATCACCGACAAGGACATCATGCTCTCGGCCCAGCTGGCTCTGCCCCACCGCCTCAAGCGGCGGCCTTTTGACGACGTACACACCTCCGTCGAGGAGCTGCAGCAGCGGGTCTCCGACGCCCGAGAGCGGGCCGAGGAGGACGTCGGGGAGGAGGAGACCGTGCCTCAGCTCCAGTTCGAGGGGGAGGAGACCCGAAAAAAAGTCTGACCCTGCCCGAGGAGCAGGAGGGCGCGGAGGGTGCGGAGCCCGACTCTTCTCAGGAGCAGGCCATTCAGCAGGACGTGCCCACCTGGCCTCAAGATGGGGAGTGGTGGGAGGGGGGCAAACAGGTCATCACCGGCGACATCTTCGACCCCGAGCGTCTGGAGACGCCGATGGACCGGCTGGAGCGCTCCATCGGCGGGCGCCGCAGCCGCACGGTCACGACGTTGAAGCGGGGGCGCTACGTCCGCTCGCGCCCCTCCCCCCGAGATCCCAGCGATCTGGCCCTCGACGCTACACTGCGAGCGGCCGCGCCCTATCAGAGGGCGCGCAAGGCCGAGGGTGGAGAGGGGCCGGCGCTGCGCCTGCGCTCGAAGGACTACCAGCGCAAGGTGCGCGTGCGCCGGGCGGCGAATCTTGTCCTCTTCGTCGTGGACGCCTCCTGGTCCATGGCGGTCGAGGAGCGGATGGAGGCCACCAAGGGGGCGATCTTCTCGCTCCTCACCGACGCCTACCAGCGCCGGGACCGGGTAGGGATGATTATCTTCCAGAAGGATCGGGCCACGCTCGTCCTGCCCCCTACCGGGAGCGTGGATCTGGCGCGCAAGCTGCTGGAGAATCTGCCCGTGGGGGGCAAGACCCCTCTCTCCGCAGGGCTCTACCTGACCCTGCAGACGGTACAGCAGGCGCTGAACCGCCATCCGGAGATCAAGCCCCTCGTGGTCATCCTCACCGACGGGGCCGGCAACGTCTCCATGGGCGATAATCCCCCCCAGGAGGAGGCCTACCTCATCGCCGAAGAGATCCAAGAGGCCCAGATTCCCACCCTCGTCATCAACATGGAGGCCGAGCGCTTCGATCAGGGGCTGGCCCAAGCCCTGGCGGAGCACCTGGGCGCGCCCTGCTACACCCTCGAGGCCCTGCAGGCGGACGCGCTGGTCGATATGGTCCAGGATGAGCTGGAGCGGTAGCGAGCACGACGAAGCTGCGATGCCCGAGGCCGTTGAGAGGGAGCGGCGGTGGGCGTGGCTGTGTATAGTGCTCCTGCTGGGGCTGCCCTTCGTGCTCTTCTGGCAGCTCTGGTGGCCCGTGCCGGAGCTGCGGCTGGGGTTTGCCCGGGGCGATTTCGACGAGCAGGTATTGCCCATGCGCCGGTTCGCCGTTCAGGAATGGCGGGCGGGACGGCTCCCTCTGTGGGATTCCTTCACCATGGCCGGGCAGCCGGTGGTCCCCTCCAGCGTCTTCGAGACCTTCTACCCCCTGGGATTCTGGCAGCTGCTCTTCGCGGAACCGCCGCGTCTGGCGCTGGAGCTGGAGGCGGTCGCCCACCTGGGACTGGCGGGCGTCTTCGTCTATCTCTTCGTGCAGGAGCTCGCCGGGCGCCGCGACGCCGCCCTGCTCGCCGGGCTGGTCTTCAGCTGGGGCGGGCTGCTCACCTCGTGGCCCCCACTGCACTACCTCGTGCTGGAGACGATGGTCTGGCTGCCGGCGGGATTGTGGCTGCTGGAGCGGGGTTTGCAGCGCCGCTCCCTGCGTTGGGCGGTGCTGGCGGCGCTGCCCTACGGCCTGAGCCTCCTGGCGGGTCACGGGCAGACGGTGCTCTACAGCGCCTACCTCAGCGGGGCTTATCTCCTCTGGCGGAGTTACCGGCTGCGGCTCCCCTGGCGCTTCGTTCTTAGGGCTGCCGGCAGTGTGGGGCTGCTGACCCTGGGGATCGGGGCTGCGCAGTGGCTGCCGGCGGTGGAGATGGCGCGGCTTTCCCAGCGGACTGGCTGGTCCTACGCGGACGTGGCGCAGGGTTTTCAGCCGTCGGAGCTCCTGGGCCTGCTCCGCCCCAACCCCGAGGGGTGGTCGCCCCTCTACCTAGGGCTGCTGCCGCTGCTCCTGGCCCTCACCGCTCTTCTGTGGCGCGGGCGGCGCGAGGCGGGCTTCTGGTGGGGCGTTGTGCTCGTGGCGCTGCTCCTTTCGCTGGGGGGGAATGCTTTCCTCTACCCCCTGGCCTACCGCTTCCTGCCCGGCTTTTCTGCCTTCCGGCACCAGGAGCGGAGCGCCTATCTCGTCAGCTTCGGGTTGGCCGTGCTGGCGGCACTGGGATACGCGGGCCTGACGCGGCGTTGGCCCCAGCTGCGCCAAGGGTTCCCGCTGCTCTTCCTGCTCGTCGCCGTGGACCTCTACGCGGCGAACAACGGGGTGATTCTGGAGCGGGAGGCGCTGGCGGTCTCCTGCGCGCCCACGCCGGCGGTCGAGTTCTTGCGCGCGCAGCTCGGCGAGCCGGCCCGGCTCAACAGCGAGGGACTGCTGCCGGGCGGCGGGAATGCGGGGATGGTTCACCGGCTCCGGGACGTCACGGGCAATAATCCCCTGCGCCTGGGAGGCTACGATCTGCTGCTGGAGCGCGTTCCCGAGGTGCGCTGGTGGCAGCTCTTCAACGTGGAGTATCTGGTCACCCGGCGGGAACTGGACTTTCCCGGCATCACGTTGCAGGCGGACTTTCCCGAGGAGGAGCTTCGCATCTACCATCTCGATCTGGGCGGGCAGGCGGTCTGGATCACCCACGAGGCCGTCGTCATGCCCGATCAGACGGAGGCCATTCGGGCTACCTCGGCGCTGGACATCATCGACACAGCGACGACGGCGGTGCTGGAGCGCGCGCCCGTGCCCGCGCCGGAGCCGGCGATGGGGCCGGAGAGGGCGCGGATCACGACCTTCGCCCCCCAGCGTGTGGCGGCGGAGGTGTTGCTGCGCGCGCCCGGGGTGGTTGTCTTCAGCGAGGTTGATTATCCCGGCTGGGTGCTCATCGCCAACGGGGAGCGGGTGAAGACACTGCGGGCCTTCGGCCTGCTGCGCGCCGTCGCTCTGCCGGCGGGCGAGTGGGAGCTCGAGTGGCGCTTCCGCCCGGTGAGCGTCTACGTGGGCCTGGGGCTGACGGTGGCGACGGTGGTGGGCCTGTTGTGGGCGTATAAGCGAGTGAGAATCTGACCGCTGACGGCTGACGGCTGACGGCTGGCGGCTGACCGCTGACGGCTGGCGGCTGACCGCTGACGGCTGACGGCTGATCGCTGACGAGGAGGGATGATGCAAGAGGCAGTGGAGATAGGAGAAGGATTGCGGGCGCGGGGCTGGCGGCTGGCGGTGGCGGAATCCTGTACCGGTGGGCTGCTGGGTTATCAGATCACCCGCGTGCCGGGCGCTTCCGACTACTTCGTCGGGGGCGTGATCGCCTACGCGGACGAGATCAAGCGGCAGCTTCTGGGCGTTTCCGAGGCGACGCTCCTGCGGGAGGGCGCGGTCAGCGAGGCGGTGGCGGCGCAGATGGCGGAGGGGGTGCGGGCCTTGACGGGAGCCGAGGTCGCGTTGAGCGTCACCGGCATCGCGGGGCCTGGCGGCGGGACGGCGGAGAAGCCCGTCGGCCTGACCTTTGTCGGGTTGGCGACCCCGGAGGGGACGCGGGTGCGGCGTTATCTCTGGGAGGGGGATCGGGAGGCGAATCAGCGCGCTTCGGTGCGCGCCGCGCTGCACCGGCTGCTGGAGGCGTTGTGAGGGCGAGGCGCAAGGAGCACCTGCTCACGGCGGGCCTCTTTCTGCTGCTGGTGCTCTTCTACTACTGGCGGCTCATCACCCCGGAGCTCGCGGACCGCGCGGTCCTCGTCGACAGTGATTTCAACCTTCAGCACTATCCCTGGTATCGCTACGTCTACGAGAGCTGGCGCCGGTTGCGTATCCCTCTCTGGAACCCCCATCTCAACGGCGGGCAGCCCGGGCTGGCCGATCCGCAGGTGGCGGCCCTCTATCCGCCCGGCCTGTTGCTCTACGCCCTGCTGGCGCTGCTGGGCTTGCCCCTCACCACCGGCGCCATGGAGCTGTTCATCTTCCTGCACCTGACGCTGGCGGGTTACTTCACCTATCGCCTGACCCGGCGGATCACCGGCAGCTGGTGGGGTGGGGTCACGGCGGGCATCATCTTCGCCTTCAGCGGCTACTGCGCCACCTTCGCCCCCATCCAGATCCCCGTGTTGCAGGTGGTGACGTGGCTCCCCCTGCTCCTTCTGCTGCTCGACCGGGCCTGGGAGAGGCGGCGGCTGCTGGACTACGGGCTTACGGGGGTCGTCTTTGCCCTGGCGATCCTCGGCGGGCATCCTCAGTGGCTCATCTACACGGTCTACGTGGCCCTCTTCTTCTTCCTCTTCCGCACGCTGGAGCGGGGTGGGCCGTGGCGCTCGCACCTCAAGGTGTGGGGTGGGCTGGTGGGCAGTCTGGCCTACGGCGTGCTGCTCTCTGCTGCGCAGCTGCTGCCGACGGTGGAGCTCTTCCTCCATTCGCAGCGGGCCGAGGAGCTGAGCCGGGAGTTCGTCTCGGCGGGATTGCCACCGGCCCAGCTGCCCGGCCTGGTGCTCTCGCAGGGCATCAGCCAGCCCCTGATCTTCGTCGGAGCGGTCGCCGTGCTCCTGGCGGGTTTCGGGCTGTTGACGGCGTGGCGGCGGGCCAGAATCTGGGGTGCGGTGGCGCTGGCGGCGCTGCTCATCGCCTTCGGCGGGGATACCATCGTTTACACGCTGCTCTACATTCTGCTGCCCGGCTTCAGCCTGGTGCGGGATCAGTACCGGATCTGGTACGTGCTGGTGCTGGCGGTGGCGGTGCTGGCAGGTTTCGGCGTGGCACGGTTGGAAGCCGAAGCTGCGGGCAAGGAGCCGCGCGCCTTGGCGCCGGCGCTGCGCCGGGGCGCGCTCTGGCTGCTGGGCGGCGCGGGCGCCGGACTGTGGTTGCTCTGGCTGGGGGTGAATGCGGCCCCGCCGGTCCAGGCAGCCGCGCTTCTGGACGCCTTGGGATTACTCTCTGTCGTGCTGGCGCTCTTCGCCGGGGTATTGACCCTGCTCTCGCGCCGTCTGGCCCCGCTGCCGGTGGCGCTGGGGATGCTGGTGAGCGTGCTCGTCCTGGAGCTCTTCAGCCCCATGCCGCACTTTGTGCTGCGGGATGCGCCCCCCGAGGGCCTCTTCCCCATCACGCCGGTGGTGGCGACGCTTCAGGCGGGGCGCGCGGAGCTGGCGCGGGTGAGCAGCGAGGGCTTGCTCCCCGGCGGACCCAATTCGGCGGCGGTGTACGGTCTGGAGGACGTGCTGGGGTACACGCCCCTGCGCCTGCAACACCGGGTGGATTTTGAGGAGCGCGCGGGCCTGGACGAGCTGGCTCTGTGGGGGCACTTCAATGTGCGCTACGTGCTGACGACGCGCGATTTCGGCGACGACGGGCGCTTCGCCCTGCTCGCCGGTGAGGGGGAGAGCAGGCTCTACGGCTTCTGGGGGGACGAACATCTGCCCCGCGCCCGCATCGTTCACCGGGCGGTGGTCGTGCCGGAGGCGGAGGTGTGGGAGGCGGTGAGGGCTCACGACCCCCGGCGCGAGGTGGTGCTGGTCGCAGCGCCGCCCTTCTCCTTGTCCGAGGGGGAGAGCTGCGAGAGTGCCGTGACCGTCGCGAGCCACCGCCCCAACGCCATTACCCTGGAGGCGGATGCCGGCTGCGAGGGCCTGCTCGTCCTCAGCGAGATCGACTATCCCGGCTGGCGGGCGTACGTGAATGGGGAGCGTGTGCCGGTGCTGCGCGCCAACGGCGCCTTCCGGGCCCTTCCCCTGCGGGCCGGAGCGCGACAGCGGGTGGTGCTGCGTTTCGTGCCCCTGAGCTTCTGGGGGGGGGCGCTCCTATCGCTGCTCGCGGTGCTGGGCGGTGGCGTGGCGCTGCGACGTCAATCTTCCTCATCCTGCTCTGCAGCTTGACTCTCGAGCACCTCTTCCACGAGCCGCTGCAACCCCCGTCGAATCCGCTGTACCTTCTCCGATTTCTTGTTGGCGTCCGGAAAGAAGGTCTGCTGGATGTCGTTGGTCGCCTGGGCGAGCCCCTCACCGGCGTTCCCCTTGCGGGCGAGGGTGCGTGCGGTGCGGCGCATCACCCGGAGGTACTCCCGCTCGGGCTCCAGCTCGCCGCGGAGGATGACTGCCGGCCCTCGGCCGGGGACGATGCGCTGGATGGAGATCCGGTTGGCCAGGGCACCGAGGGCGTTGAGCCACTCCTTGGAATCAGGCGTCCTTTCCATCACGGGAGGGGTATTGAGGGCCACGGTATCGCCGGCGAAGAGGACCTTCTCGTCGGGTACGAAGAGCCAGAGGCTGCCCGGCCCCGCGCCCGCGCCCACCTCCAGTTCCAGTGGGGGATTGCGCCGCTGCAGATACATCCGGCAATTGGTCGAGAAGGTGACCTTGCGGCGTTTGACCTTGGCGAGTTCATCGGCGGCGTCGGGATAGCGCCCCTGAGCCTCCTGAAGGAGCTCCTGCCACTCCTTGTCCTCCAGTTCATTGAGGAAGCGCGCCGTCTCTTCCGCTGCTACGAGGGGCACCGCGTCGAAGTTCACCGCGCCCAATAGATGATCGGGTTGTGCGTCGGTGACGACCAGGTAACGGATGACGCCGCCGACCTCCTGGGCTTCGCGTAGCCAACTCCGCGCGTCAGCGGGACGCGGTGGGCTGTCCACCACGAGGGCTCCTTCCTTCAGAATAATCAGACCGACGTTGTAGGGCTGGTAGCGATCTTCAACGAACACTCCGGGAACGATCTCTTGCATCTCCGTACCTTTCTCACCGAGCGGGTTGCTCACCAACCACGCTGCTGATGCTCTTGCTAACGGCACTGCTCGGGTAGCAGCGCGCTGGATCTCTGTCAGTGGGCGGTCCCGACCGCTTGTTGTAGGGCGTCACGCACGGTGTCGGGCGCCGCAGGGGGTGCTCCTCCCTGCGCCATGACCGGGGAGCCGCCCCCGCGCCCGCCCAGTGCCCCCACGGCCGCGCGGAGAATCTCCGCTGCGTTGCGGGCAGCCAGATCATCGCTGCGCGCGCAGACGACGCGCACGCCGTTCTCTCCCCCAGCCAGGAGGACGAGGGTCGCGGGGCGTTCGCGGAGGCGCGAAGCGAGCCCCTGCAGCTCCTCGAAGGGGCGTTCGGGCCAGTAGTGGACGAGAACGCGCTCTCCCTCCAGGGGCTCCAAAGCAGTCCAGAGCTCCTCCGCCTCCACGTCGAGGAGGGCATCGCGGGCCTTGTTCAACATGTACCGCATCTCGCGGCCCTCCTCTCGCAGGCGGATCACCGCCCCGGGCAGCTGGTCCTGACCCACGGTCAGCTCCAGGCTGGCCTGTTGGAGGGTCTGCAGCGCGCGCCGGTAGTCCTCCAGCGCCCGTCTCCCGCAGACGAAGGTCACCCGCGTGCCGCCCTTGTAGCGCTCCACCCCGGTGATCTTGAGCATACCGATTTCGCCCGTGCGGGTGACGTGGGTGCCCCCGCAAGGGGTCGCATCGTAGCCCTCGACAGTTACCACGCGCACGTCCCCGGTGACCTGGGGATCGCGCCGCAGAGCCAGGCGTGCCAGCTCCTCCTCCGTCACGAAACGGGCCACCACCGGTCGGTCCTCCCAGACGATCCGGTTGACCTCGTCCTCGACCTTGAAGGCTGACTCCCGGCTCAACTCGGCAAAGTCGAGGTCGAGGGTGCTATCTGCGCTGCCGAGGTGGAAGCCGACGGTCGGGGCGTCCAGGAGGCGGATAAAGGCAGCCGAGAGGAGGTGTTGTCCGCTGTGCTGCTGCATGTGATCGAAGCGGCGCTGCCAATCGATCTCACCCTGCACTTCGGTCACCCGCTCCGGCAGCCTCCGCTCCAATAGGTGCCAGACCTCGCCCGCATCGTTGGTCCAGACGTCGAGAACGCGCACGTCACCCAGCATCCCCAGATCGTGAGGTTGTCCTCCCGAAGTAGGGTAGAAGGGAGTTCGATCCAGACGGACGGCAGGTCCCCGCTCCGTCTCCTCTTTCTCCAGGATTCGTGCGGCAAAGCGGCGGCAGTAGGCGTCTGCGTAGTACAGTTTCGTCATAGTCCCTCTCAGAAGAAGAGAGCCTCGTTGGGAATCTCCTTGGGAATGGTGAAGACGAAGGTTGCCCCCCCGTCTTTGGAGTCCTCCACCCAGATCTGGCCCCCGTGGGCCTCGACGGCGAGCCGGCAGAAGGTCAGGCCGATGCCCGCCCCCCGCGTTTGCTGACCGTCCTTGCCCCGTACGTAGAGATCGAAGATACGCTCCCGGTCCTCCGGCGGCACGCCCGGTCCGCTATCCTGGACGGTGAAGCGGAAGCTGTCGGAGCTGCAGGTGACCCGGAAGTCGATGGTGCCTTGGGCGGGGGAGAATTTGCTGGCGTTGTCCAGCAGGTTAATCACCACCCGGCGTACCAGGTCCAGATCCCCTTGCATGGCCGGCAGGGGCTCCTCCGGGAGATGAATGTGGAGGGATTGGCGGCGGTGCATCAGGGAGGGGCGGAGGATCTCTTCGACCTCCTGGGTCAACTCCTCGACGTCAATGACCGTCTGCGAGAGCCGGCTGTCTCCCGAGCGCAGGCGGGCCGTATCCAGGATGTTACCGATGAGGCGGTCCATCCGCCGGGCGTTGCGGGCGGCGATGTGGAGGATCTGGGCGATGGGCATCGTCGTATCCTTGTCCTCCCAGGCCGTTTCCACGAGGTTGAGGCTGCTGATGATGCTGCCCAGGGGATTCCGCAGATCGTGAACGATCATGTGCGAGAGCTGTTCGCGCATCTCCTCCAGGGCCGCCCGATCGGTGATATCGTGTCCCAGCCACTGGTAGGCCTCGAGGGAGCTGTAGTGGGTGAGGCGGGTCATGTGGACCTCCAGGGTGCGGGACTCCTCGGGGGAGATGGGGATGGTCGTCTCGGTGGCGAAGCTGCGTTGATGCTGTAGTTTTTCGCGGATGTCGGCGAACTGCGCTAGGGTGAGCCCCAGAAGCGGGAGACAGGACCCTTCACCCTTGGCGGGGCAGTCAATGAGCTCCTGGGCTGCCTGGTTGGACTCCAAAAGGCGCCCCTCGGCATCCAGGATGATGATGGGATCGATGTTGAGCTCGAAGAGGCGCTGGTAGCGCTCCTCGGTGCGGCTTACCTGCTCGAAGAGCTCGGCATTCCGAAGGGCGGAGGCTGCCAGGGCGGTGAGGGCGGCCATGACCTCCTCGTACTCCCGCAACTCCATGTCCTCAGAGGGATTGATCATCTCGATGACGGCCATCAGCCGACCGCTGTGTTGGACGGGTGCCGCGTAGATCGCCTGGGTCTTGAAGCCCGTCTGTGCGTCCACGCCACGGTACCAGCGTTCATCCTGACTGACGTCGGGGATCCACAGAGGGCGCCCGTGCTGGGCAACCCAGCCTACGATGCCCGTTCCGGGAGGCAGGCGAATCCCCCGGATCTTGGGATCTCCGTTGCTCGCGGCCGCCTTGAAGTGCAGGCTGCCATCCGTTTCTACCAATGCGACGGAGACGGCGTCGGGCTGGAAGTGCTGGCGCGCCAGGGCCAGGAGTTTTTGGAGAATCTCTTCTACGTGCAGAGTGGTGTTGAGGGTGCGCGCGGCGTGGAAGAGAAAGCTATAGTGCTTGACGGCGTTTGCCGAGTCCAGGGTCCGTGGCTCCACCGGTGCCAGGTAGGTCTCCTCCTGACCGGTCGTTTCCTCGCTGTGTTTGTTCATCGCCTCGTCTCGTTGCTCTGTCAATCAAACTCCACGAGCTCTTTGCCCTGGAGACGCTCGAGGATGCGGCGGGTGATGAGCTCCAGATGCCCGTCGTTGGTCACGAAGTCCAGACGATCGGAGGGCACCGCCAGCACCGGGCAGAGGGCAAAGTTCTCGAACCAGGTTTCGTACAAGCGGCTGAGCCGGGAGAGGTAGTTCGCTTCCATCTGCTGCTCGTAGGAGCGCCCCCGATGGTGAATGCGCTGGAGGAGGGTGGGGACGGAGGCGCGCAGGTAGATCACCAGATCCGGCGGTGGGAGCACAGAGGTTACGGCTTGGTAGAGTGCGCGGTAGGTGTGGTAGTCGCGCTCCTCCAGCTTTCCGGTCTCGTAGAGATTCTGGGCGAAGATCTCCGCGTCCTCGTAGACGGTGCGATCCTGGATGACCGAGTGGGGGCGTTCGAGAAGCTGCCGATGATGCAGCAGCCGGCGCGCCATGAAGTAGACCTGGGAGTGGAAGCTCCACTTCTGCATGTCGTCGTAGAAGTCGGCCAGGTAGGGGTTGTCCGTCACACCCTCCAGGAAGGGCTCCCAACCCAACTGCTCGCTGATCAGGGAGGTCAGCGTGGACTTGCCGGCGCCGATATTCCCTGCGATGGCGATGAAGTACTTTTTTCTGTCCATGTAACCTCAGAGTTCGATTCCGGCGCGTCCCGCCAGAGATTGGAGAGCTTGAACCATCGCTTTGAGTGAAGAGGCCAGCTCACCGTTGGCGCCGTCAGGCCCCACGGGGCGCTGACGGGCGAGGGCTTCTCCCACCTCACCCACGGCGCGGGTCAGGGCCAAGAACTCCCCCAGCACCTGCCAGTTGTTGTCCAGAGAGGCAGGGGCGGAGGTGCTGCCCGGAAGCTGCCACCCGAAGGGGGAGGTCGGTGGCGTCTCCATGGAGAGCAGCGAGGGCTGATAAACCCCCTCGAGGGCAGCCCGTATCCGCTGCTCGATCTCATCGAGATCTGTTGGCCGGCGGACAAAATCCAGCTCATCGGTCTCGATGACGAGCCAGGAGGTGGTATCATAGTCCGCGAAGAGGGCTTCGTACGCCTGGCGCAGGGCTTCAATGTAGCTCGCCTCCATCTGCCGCTCGTAGGGCCGGTCGCGCATGGCGATGCGGCCCATCAAGGTAGCGGTCTCCGCGCGTAGATAGACGACCAGATCGGGTTGCACGATGTGCTCGGCGAGGGTCTTGTAGAGGCGTCCGTACATCGCCAGTTCGGCCCCTCCCAGATTGAGGCGGGCAAAGAGGGGGTCCTTGGCGAAGAAGTAGTCTGATAGGAAGGGCCGGTGCCGGTGGGCGGAGGCGATGGCCTGCTGTTGGCGATAGCGGCTCAACAGAAAGAAGATTTGGGTTTGAAAGGCGTAGCGGGCGCGGTCGCTGTAGAAGTCCGACAGAAAGGGGTTCTCCTCAAAGGCCTCCAGGAGAAGTTCGGCTTCAAAGCGCGGGCGTAACAACCGAGCCAGGGTCGTCTTGCCCACGCCGATCACGCCCTCGAAAGCGATGTAGGGATGTGTGACGGCTCTCTCTCTCAATCCGTCCTCCGTGAAGCTATGACGAGGATGAATGTCTGCAAAGGGATAACTTCCGACGACGCTCTGGTCTGTGATGGCCCTTTCCACTCCGGGATCGGCGCCTCATGCGCTTCAGGCAGGAAGTTACCTGTTGAACAGTCCCTTATGATGGTAGTTACGGTCCTCGTTGCTATAAAGGTTTACAAAGGCGTATGGTTTGGTCAGTAAAAGGATACCCGCAGAGGATGGAAAAGTCAAGATGAGGCGATGCGGATGCGACGATCGAGTTTGCGCCCCACTGGGGCTCGTCTATAATGAATATGATGTGATTCTTGTATAAAATCTAGCTGAAGGAGACATTGAATGGCCAAAATCACCACGTACTATAAGGGCGACATGCTCTTCGAGAGCAAGATCGGCAAGCACAGTGTTGTGACAGACGTTCCGGAGAGCATGGGGGGTAAGGATCGGGCTCCCATGCCGCCGCAGCTCTTCATCGCTTCGCTGGGCACCTGTGTGGGCGCGCTCGTCGCCGAATACTGTCAGAAGGTCGGGATCAGCACCGAGGAGATGACGGTGGACGTGACCTTCGACAAGGCGGAGAAACCTACCCGCCTGACCAATGTGAAGGTCACGGTCAACCTGCCTCACGGGGATTGCTCGCGCCGGCTGGAGGCCATCGAGCGGGTCGCCAAACACTGCCCCGTCCACGAGACCATCGAGACGATGGAGGGTGTCGACATTGAGATTCTGGGACAGGGGCAGTGCGTCCTGGAAAGTAAGTAGGCGCAGGGAGAGCTCTTCCTGGTTGCGGAAGCGCCATCGTCTCCGGCTGGTCGACTGTGCCGGGTGGCGTTGAAGCTTGAGAGGGACGTGTCATCACGTCCCTCTCTCCATGGATGCAAGAAAAGCACGTCTCTCTAATTTACTTGACACCTTTATTAAATATGTTATACTTCTAGTTAAATGAGGTGGCGTATCCAACATCGGCGGGCGCGTCAGCGTATCACTTCTCGCTCCTGCGATCGACCCACTGAAAGCGAGAGTTTGTCTGAGGTCGGAGAACCTCAACCACTCCCGGAAGTTCAACTTGAGATGTGGAGGCGAGAAAGTGTCTCTTGACAGCCCCATATCATCCAAAAGGAGGTACCATCTATGGCGTTACTGAATGACGACATCCGTAGTCAGGTAAAGGAGATGTTGACCGATCTGCCCCACGACGTACGTCTCCTGGTCTTCACCAAGCCCGAGGGCTGCCCCTACTGCTCCATCGTCCAGGAGTTGATGGAGGAGATTGCTGAGGCTTCGGACAGGGTCTCTGTGGAGACCTACGACATCACGGAGGATACGGAAGAGGCTGAAACCTACAGCGTCACGAGAGCCCCGGCTATTGCTATTGTCGGCGAGCGGGACTATGGTCTGCGCTTCTTCGGCATTCCGGCCAATTACGAGTTCTCGACGCTGTTACACGGGATCCAGGTAGCGGGGCAGGGGGCCTCGGCGGATCTGGATAACGCGACCAAGTCCTACCTCAGCACCATCGATCAGCCGGTTCACTATCAGGTCTTTGTGACCCCCACGTGCCCCTACTGCCCGGGTGCCGCCGTACTGGCCTACGACATGGCGGTCGAGAGTGAGTGGGTGCGGAGCGACGTGATCGAAGCCTCGGAGTTCCAGGAGTTGGCCGGCAAGTACGAGGTTCGGGGTGTCCCCCTCAACGTCATCAATGATACGCAGCGCCAGGAGGGCCGAGCACCTGCCAATATGATCGTCGAGAAGATCAAGGCTGCTCTTTCCTGACTCGAACGTTGTGGAGTTATCTGTGCCTCGGACACAGAGTCACCAGGAGGTCATGTAGGCTCGGCAAAGCTGCCGGGCCTACATTCTCGTAGTCTACTCAACGGGAGGTAAGTGGAAGCATGTTTGAGTTTAAGGTGGGAGGAGCCGAGGGCTCCAAGGAGGCCAGCGGCAGTCAGTACGATCTGGTTATTATCGGTTCCGGAGCGGCAGGGCTGACCGCCGCCATCTACGCTGCACGCGATGGTATTAAGACGTTGGTGCTGGACAAATCTTCGGCAGGGGGATTGGCGGCGACGACGGAGACCATCGAGAACTATCCGGGCTTTCCCGACGGCATCTCCGGTCCGGAGTTGATGGATCGCTTTCAGACCCAGGCGGAGCGCTTCGGGGCCGAGATGGTCGAGTTTGAGGAGGTCTCCCAGGTCGAACCCGTGGAGAAGGGACAGCTTCGGGTTCACACCGACGGAGAGATTTACGATGCGAAGCTGGTGATCGTGGCGACCGGCAGCCATCCCAAGAAGCTCAACGTCCCCGGTGAGGAGGAGCTCTTCGGGCGCGGGCTCTCCTACTGCGCTACCTGCGACGGCCCCCTCTTCAAGGACAAGGACATCGTGGTCATCGGCGCCGGGAACTCCGGCCTGCAGGAAGGGCTGAGCCTTCTGGAGTATGCCAAGAGTGTGTCCTTTATTGAGTTCCTGCCCTACTCACCGGCCGAGAAGATCCTGCAGGAGCGGGCGATGAAACACGAACGGGCGACCTTTCACTTCAACCAGCAGGTGACGGAGATCGAAGGGGATCAGCAGGTTACCGGGGTGGTGATGAAGGATCGCACCACCGGGGAGGTCAAGCGCATGGCTGCCGAGGGGGTCTTCATCTACGTGGGCTACAACCCCGACACGGAGTTCGTCGAGGATCTCGTGGAGACCAATCGCTTCGGCTACATCGTGACCGATGAGAAGATGCGCACCGGTGTCGAGGGCCTCCTCGCCATCGGCGACGTGCGGGCCAACAACGTGGCCCAGATCACCGTAGCCGCGGGGGATGGGACCAAAGCGGCCCTCTACGCCCGCGAATATCTGGCCGAGTTGGCCGAGGAGGAACGTTATCATGGCGCAAAATATCAGTAGCTTCGAGCGCGTTCTGCGCGTCATTCTGGGCATCTATGCTATGCTCCTGGGCTTCTTATTCATCCAGGGGGTGGTAGGGATCATCGTGGGCATCCTGGGCATCGTCTCCTTCCTCACGGGCGCTACGGGCTTCTGTGGCCTCTACGCCCTTCTGGGGAAAGAGGCGCCTGAGCCCGCCGTGGACGAGGAGGGGCGCTGAGATGTGGGCCAAACGCGCAGGAGAGGTCGCCCTCGATAAGGTCGAAGAGGGGATCGGAATTCGGTGGTTGATCGGCGCAGACGACGGGGCGCCCAACTTCGCCATGCGGGTCATCGAGATCGAACCCGGGGTGGTCTTCGAACCTCATCACCATCCTTACGAGCACGAGATCTACGTTCTCGCAGGGGAGGGGATCGTGAACGGGCCTGGCGGTGAAGTCGAGATGAAACCCAACACCGCCCTCTTCGTCCCCGCCGACGAGCTCCACGGTTACCGAAACACGGGCGATGAGACGTTGACGTTCATCTGCGTCATCCCGCTTCAAGAAGCTTAGCAACTCTCAAGGAGGTCATGAGATGGCAGAGGGTGTAAAGAAGGTGAGTCTTACCTGGACGGGGCCCGGGCTGCGCATGGTAGGGACGGTGGCCGGGGGTCCCGCTGTTGTCGTGGACTCTTCGCAGGAGGGGCTGGGGACCCACTCGGGTCCCGCCCCCATGGAGTTGGTGCTCCTCGGCTTGGGAGGGTGCACGGGGATGGACGTCTTCTCCATTCTTACCAAGAAGCGCCAACCGGTGACGGGCTACGAAGTGCGCCTGGAGGGCGAGCGCGCCGCATCCCATCCTAAGAAGTACACCAAGATCCAGATCGAATACGTCATCTACGGCAAGGATATCGACGTCAAGGCGGTGGAGCGGGCCATCGAGCTCTCCGAGACGAAGTACTGCTCGGTGCACGCGATGCTGCGGGAGAGCGTCGAGATCGAAACGGGCTATCGGATCGTCGAGGAGCAGCCCACGCCCTACGAACCAGGGGAGGCTCCCGAGTAGAGGGCTGGGACTGTCGTGACCCGTCGGGCTCGGGTTCGACGGGTCTTCTATTGTATGGAACGAGGATTATCAAACGTGAACCTTCAATATCGTTGGACCCTGGGTTTGCTGATCTTGGTCGGACTGTCGGTCGTCGGCTGCAATCGTCCGGCGACACTCGCTGAGACGGAAGGAGCCGTTCCCACCGCGGTGACGGTAGAAGAAGAGGGTCATCTGTCCGATCCCTCGAGTGAGCGTCCCCCGGCCCCTGACTTCACGCTGGAGACGCTCGCCGGCGAGACGGTGCAGCTGCAGGACTACGCCGGGGAGATTATGCTGCTCAACTTCTGGGCCTCCTGGTGTCCGCCCTGCAAGGCCGAGATGCCCGATATGCAGCGCTACTACGAGGCGTATCGGGATGAAGGTTTCGTCATCCTGGGCATCAACGCCGGAGAAGAGCAGGGCACGGTGGAGAACTTCGTGGCGGATTATGACATCACCTTTCCCGTCGCCATCGACAGCACCCAACAGGTGATGGGGGAGTACGGGGTGACGGGTCTGCCCTCTTCTTTCTTCGTGGACCGCGAGGGCCGGATTCTGGGCTACTGGCCCGGGGTGCTGACCTTTGATATGCTGGAGGAGCGCCTCACCCCCATCCTGGAGACGGAGTAGACTTGCTGCGGCTGGGAGCGCACGAGTCCGTCGCCGGCGGGCTCTACCGCGCCTTCGAGCGTGCCGAGGGTGTAGGCTGCGAGGCGGTCCAGATCTGGGTCAAGAACAACCGCCAGTGGGCCGGCCCTCCCTTGCTCGAGGAGGACATCGAGCAGTTCCGGCAGGCGCGGCAGGCCACGGGCCTTCGACCGGTGGTGGCGCACGCGGCCTACCTCATCAACGTCGCGTCTCCTGATCCAGCGCTCCGTGCCCGTTCGGTGCGTGCCCTCATCGACGAGGTGGAGCGCTGCGAGCGCTTGGCGCTCCCTTCTCTCGTCCTCCATCCCGGGGCCCACACCGGAGGCGGTGTGGAGACCGGGTTGGAGAACATCGCCGCGTCGTTGAGTGAGGTGCACGCTGCAACGCCCGGCTACCGCGTACAGATCTTGCTGGAGACGACGGCGGGGCAGGGAACGGTGCTCGGCTCCACCTTCGAGCAGTTAGCCCGTCTATTGGAGGAGACGACCCGGGGTGAGCGATTGGGCGTCTGTCTGGATACCTGCCACGTCTTCACGGCGGGATACGAACTGCGGACGCCCGAGGGCTACGCTGCGACCCTGGAGGCCTTCGACGCGAGCGTGGGGTTGGAGCGGCTCAAGGTCCTCCACCTCAACGACTCGCGGGAGACCTTCGGCAGCCGCAAGGACCGGCACGCGCACATCGGCGAGGGAGCGTTGGGATTGGAGCCCTTCCGGCAGCTGCTCAACGACCCGCGGCTCGAGGGACTGCCCGGCCTTTTGGAGACTCCCAAGGACAAGGCCCTCGACTACGACCGGGAGAATCTGGCGACGCTGCGCTCTCTTGTGAAAGATGAGGGGAGCACTTCCAATCCAACCCTTTCGTATCAGATGTGATATAAATCAATAGGGTGTGTTTCACTTGAGTTAGAAAGAGAGGTGAAACATAAAACGTGATATCCTCACGTTTCACGCTTTACGTTTCATCCAGGATAGTCCATAACTGGGTTGAAACAGACCCAACTCAATATCGTGGGAGGTATCTGATGGAGGAAGAGCAGGACAAGAACAAGTGGCGGGTCTTCTGGGAGGAAAATTGGTTGACCCTGGTGGTCGTCTTGGTGCTGGCGGGCGCTTACGTCTTCCTGCGCACCCCGGGTGACGACTTTGCATCCCTGGGGGCTCTGGAGAGCGAGCTGCGCTCGGGCACCCCGACGGTGATCGAGTTCTACTCCAACTCGTGCAGCATCTGCCTCGTCTCCAAACCCAAGGTGGATGCCCTGGAGCGGGATCTGGAGGGGCAGGCCCAGGTGCTGCGGCTCAACGTCAAGGAAGACGTGGGGCGTGCTCTGGCAGGACGCTGGGGGATCCGGGGCGTGCCGACCTTCGTCGTCCTCGATGGTGCGGGTGCGGTTGCCTACGCCGGGGCGGGCGCGCCGGACGTGGAGGCCATCAAGGCGGCGGTGGCGGCGGTCGATTGATGCGCGGGTGCAAAAAGAGGGCGGTGGTAAGGCCACCGCCCTCTCGCTCTACCCGTCGATCAGATTTGGAAACCACGACGCAGGGGGATCACCTTCTGGTGGTAGTCCTTGATGTAGGTCATCAGCCGGGCCTTCAGCTTGGCCCAGGTCTCCGAGACGAGAAATTGCTGGAGGGACTGCAGATCCTTGGCCATAAAGCCCATCATCACCTCGGGCCAGTCCCCGTGAATGGTGTACCAGGCCTCCGTGGGCTGTAGGTCAGCCTGCAGCATGGACTCGGGGAAGTCCTGGGTAACGAAAGCGAGATAGTCCTCTTCACGTCCCGGACGGACGTTCCACGTCATCAACATCTTCACGGCCTTGCTCATAAACCTCCCCCTCTTCTCTCGGTCGTACTATCCAAGGTTCACTCTTCCAGTCTCTGCAGCAGATCCTGTGCCTGCTGCGTGTAGACGGCGGGCGGGTTGGTCTCCAGAAAACGCTGTAAGGCGTCGCGGGCCTCGCTGATCTGCCCTGTCTGCAGGTAGGCGCCACCCAGGGCGAAGAGAGCCTCGGGCATCTCGGGGTTTTTCTCTAGGGCTTGCTCGAGGGCCTCGATGGCCTCTTCGAAGTTGCCCTGTTGCAGATAGACGTTTCCCAGGCCGACCAGCGCCTCTGCCTTTCCCGGCGCCAACTCCAGGGCCCGGTTGAACTCTCCTTCTGCCTGGGCCAGCAGGGTGCTGTCGGGAGGGCCGCCGGTGGGGGGCAGCGCCAGCTGCAGGTAGGTCGCTCCCAGCTGGTAGTGGGTGTCCGGATCCTCAGGTTCGAGCTCCAGGGCGGCTTGGAACTGCGAGACGGCCTCCTCCAGATCTCCCATCTGGTAGGCCAACGCTCCCAGGTTGTGATGTACCGCACCGGCGCGGCCCGAATCTAACTCCAACGTCCTCTCGAAGGCCGCCCGGGCGTCGGAGAAGTTACCCAGATTGAAGTTGGAGAGACCGAGGAGGAAGTAGGCCTCGGCGTTCTCAGGCTCCTGCTCGGTGAGCGCCTGCAGGGCCTCGACGGCGACCCTGTAGTTGCCGGCGTCCATCTGGGCCTGAATCTCATCCAGGCTTTGGAGCGCCACCTCGGGCGTCGCGCTGCCCCGGCAGCTCACCAGAAGGGGCAACGTCAGTACCAGGGTCAGTAGAATGACTCGCTTTACCATCTCGGCTCCTTTCGCCTACCCCTGTTGGGGCTCGAGGAGGAGGACCTCGGTCTCCTCCGGGATGTCGCGTGAAGAGATGCGCAGGCTCTCCTGGGGTGCCAGGTCACTGATACCCATATCTTTCAGAAAACGATCCACGGGATTACGCTTCTCGGTAACTCCCGGGGTCTGGTAGTTCATGGGAATGACGATGTGGGGCTCGATGAGGCTGACGACCTCGGAGGCCTTGGCGGGATTGAGCCCGCCCGGCACGCCCACGGGGATCAGCAGCAGGTGGATGGGGCCGATCGCCTCCAACTGGGACTGCGTGGGGACGTGTCCCAGATCACCCAGGTGGCAGACCAGGACATCGGAGATGTTGAAGATATAGACGATGTTCTGGCCCCGTTCGGCGCCTTTCTTCCGATCACGGTAGGTATCGACGCCCGTGATGAAGAGCCCGCCGATCTCGTACTCCCCGGGGCTGGCGATGGTGCGCTGCTTTCCCCGGAACTTCCAACGCAGATCACGGCAGTCGACCCTGGGGGTGCTGAGGGTCACGACATCGGCACTGACGCGGGGCAGGTTATATTCGACCTGCTCCTCGTCAAAGGGATCGGTGATGATGGCGGGATAGCCGCGCTCGTTGATGCGGAAGGTGCCGAGACCGTACCAGGTGATATCCATTACTCTTCTCGCTCCTGTCTAAAGGTTCTTGTTCTCTCTAGGCTATGCCTTCAGGCCGTCGTCACGGTTGTCGTACCAGAGCACGGCTCCTGTCTAAAGGTTCTTGTTCTCTCTAGGCTACCGTGATTATACTCGACGGGGATTAAAAGCCAAGGAGTACGGGCCGCTCACCCCTCGTTCTTGCGCAGGAGACGCTGGTGGCGGTGGCGCAGCTCGGCGATCTCCCGACCGTTGTAGAGGCGACGGGAGAAGCGGGCCGCTCTCTGGAGGGCCTGCTCCGTCTCGGCGAGGGCCGCAGCGATGTCCTTGGCCACCCACTCGTAGTACTTGGCGCGCTCCACGAGCGGTTCCACGGCCCAGGGAAGACGCTCCACCCAGGCCTCCCACACGGAGAAGGCTGCCTCCCAGTCCTCGGCGCGCTTGTGGCGCTGCCCCAGCTCCCGCCAGAGGCGGGCGGCCAGGTCCGGGGGCAGGGTGTCCTCTTCCAACGCCCGCTGCCACGCCGCCTCTGCCTCGGCGGCCCTGCCCGCCCGTTCGTAGAGGCGCCCCAGCCCCACCCACTCGGTGGCCTCCCGGGGGAGGGCCTCGGGCGCAACAACCAGCCGTGCCTGGTAGCAGAGCAGCGTCGCCAGGCTGAGGATGTCCACGAGGTTGTGGTAGAAGATGCGCGCCATCTCCCCGGTCTCCCCCGTGCGCAGGAAGGCCCGGTAGGCCTCGGGGATCATCCAGGAGGGGAGATCGTCCCGGGTGCGCTGCACCTCGAGAAGGGAGGTCTCCAGGTGGACCAGGCGGCGGGAGGGCAGGTGTTCGCGCCACAGCAGCCGCGCCGTGACCAGGAGATCGAGGTGGGGCAGGGTGCGCCAGCGCGGGGGCAGCCGCTGCAGGACGAAGCGGGTCTCCAGGAGGGGCAGATCAAAGGGGCCGCCGTTGAAGGTGACCAGTCCTGTCACGCCGTCGAGGAGGTCGTTGAGGTAGTGCATGGCGGCGCGCTCCTCACCGGGTTCGCGCAGGAAGACCTGGTGCATGCGCAGCCCCTCGCTCTCCCAGACGCCGACGCCGGTGAGGAAGAGCAGCGTCCCCGTGCCGCCCGCCAAGCCCGTCGTCTCCGTGTCTAGAAAGGCGGGGCGCTCCCCCACCTCACACTCCCCCAGCAGTTGGACGATCTCCGGGTCCAGGTCGTCCAGGTCGAGCAGCGCGTGGCAGCCGTGCCGGTGCTCCCCCGGGTACCAGGCCTCCGCGACCCAGATAGTGCCATAGGGGGTGGAGATCTCCTTGCCGGGCAGGGGGGCGGGGTCGGCGGCGGGTGTGGGTCTGGTTTGGGGCGGGCGCGGCGGTTTGAGATCGTGGAACCCCTTGACCACACCGAGGCGGCGGAGCTTGCGCTGCAGTTTCTCGTCCATGGGCGTATGATACCACGAAAAAGCGGGGCGGGCATGTTGCCCGCCCCGCTGTGTAGCGTGGTCCTAGGGGTAGTTGCGGAAGACGGCGGGGAGGTAGATGGCGTGGACTTCCACGAAGGGTGGATGAGCATCGGCGATAGGAAGCGGTGCGGAAACGCCGTCGTCCACGAGGATCGAGTTATCCAGGATGGTGATCCCGGGGCTCAGTTCTTGGAGTCCGGCTACCTCAGCCACGAAGTACAACACGACTTCGCTGTTGGCCATCACTGTGTCAGTCCACGTAAGAGTCCCGGTGGGATCTTCGGCGAAGTCCCCGGCGGCGTGTACGACGTAGTAGCTGCCGAGGGTATCGGTGACCGTCACGTGGGCATCCGTGGAGCTCGTGTTGCTGAGGGTGATCGTGTAGGTGACGAGATCACCGGGCATCACCTGGGTGTCGGCGCTGCTGGACACTTTCGCTGACGTATCGAGGTTGGGTGCGCCGGTGACGGTAAAGGCTGCCTCTGCCTGCCCGGTGCCGGCGTTGTCAGATTCGAAGGTGGCGGTGTTGGTGATAGTCTCGCCGTGGAGGGTGTAGTCCATGTTGAGGGTCGCGGTGTAGACGATGGCGATCGGCTGTACGCCGGCAGGCAGGTCACCACTCCAGGTAATGACGCCGGCAGCGTAGTTGGCAGTCACATTGGTGCCCATGGCGAAGCCCCCGAAGGTGATTTCCGTGGGCAGGGTGTCGGTGAGATAGATGCCCGAGGCCGGTCCATCTCCGTCGTTGGCGAGATTGAGAGTATAGGTCAACACCTCTCCCAGAGCAACGGTGCCAACAGCGCTGACGTTCTTCGTGAGGAGCAGGTCAGGGGTGGGTGCATAAAAGGCGGCGGCCACCGGATCGTGATCGGAGGAGCGCCAGATGACGGTGGGATCAGTGGAGTAGGGGTTGAAGGGGAAGTCGGCGTTGTAGTGCATGGGGGCGACATCCTCGAGATACTCCCACAGGGAGGTCGAGACCAGGATGTGGTCGAGGATCTGGGAGACGCCCTGGTAGATGTAGCTGTACTGGAGACCCCCGTAGGCGTCCCAGGTGTTCGTCAGCGTTTCGCTGGCGTAGAGAGCTTCCAGGGGGGGCGAATCCTCGAAGTCGTTCAGGTCGCCCAACACCATGATGTCCGGCACCTCCGTGACGAATCCATTCACCAGACCGGCGACGAACTGTGCCTGTTCCAACCGGCGCTGATCGTCGGCGGGGTCACTGCCGCTCTTCGACTTGAAGTGGTTGGCAATCACCACCACCTCGAGGTCGGCAGCGGACACCGTGGCGGTGACCACCACGGGCCGGCGGGAGAAGAGAGGATACTCGCCCAGGGCCTCGCACTCGTCCCAGATGGGATCGTAGGTGGAGGAGCTACTGCCGACGGCGGAGCAACTCTGATAGTTTGCGGACCAGGTGACATTCTCGACCTGGTCGGTGCGCCAGATCAGGGCCACACCACGCCCGCCCACATCCGGATGAGAGTAGGCGTAGTCGTAGGCGTACCCCTCCGCCAGCAGGTTGTTCAGCAGGTCCGTCATCACTGACGTAACCTCGATCTCCTGCAGCGCCAAGAAGGTGGGCGCGCCCATCTCCAGAACGGTGGAGACTACCTTGGTCATCTTGGTCGCCCCACCGCTGAAATTATAGGTGTTGTAGGTGGCGGCGGTGAACATGTTGCCCATAGGCGCAGGCCACGAAGGTACAGTCGCCGGAGGCGCTGCGGCATCCACGACCTGCCAGGGATCACCCTGCTGGGTGATGATGGCGTAGCGGCCGTAGGTGAAGGCCAGCGGTCCGTCGGCCTCCTCGGCAATGCTGCCGACAATCAGGTTCGGCGCGTTCCCGCCGCTGATGTTACCGTAGCGTTCGTAGTGGCGCAGTCCCACGGGTTTGCCGGCGTGCGGTCCGGTGCGCATGACGCGCTCCAGTCCCAGGGAGCCGTCGACCACGTCGACGGTGTTGTAGCTGGTGGGGCCGACGACGGTCACGGTGTTGGGGTGGGTGACGAGCATGCCCTCCAGGGATTCCCAGTAGGCTTCGGCAGCCGCGGGATCACCGGGGGGATCGAGCTCGACGCTGGTGGGTAGGGCCGTAGAGGGGCCTACTTCCACGGCGCCGGCGTTGGAGATGTAGATCTGCGTCTGGCACTCGTCGCCGGGGCAGTCGGGTCCGTCCCACTCGGAGAACTCATCAATCGTCCCGGTGACGGTGACCAGATCCCCGATAGCAACGCCGGGATTTACACTGGTGGCGTGCTTGACGTAGATGGCGTCGGACGTGTCGGGATTGCCGTCTCCTGCCACGTCCTGGATGAAGAAGCCGTCGAAGTTGGAGCTGGCGTTGCCCTCGAAGAAGCCGACGACCACGCCCGAGGTCCGGATGCCCGTCTGGTTGACGTAGGGGGAGCGGAAGCCGCTGCCCTGGATGGTGGGGATGGAGACGAAGCCACCGATGTTGGTGGTTATGGGAATTCCGACGGTGAGCGTGACCCAGTTCGCAGCCTGCACGGCGTAGTCGTCGTTGACGATCTGGTTGCCCGTAGAGCCGGTGGCGGTGACGACGAA
>DAOTVC010000037.1:0-7985 GCA_034437215.1 Anaerolineae bacterium
TGCTCGACGGCGTGGAACTCGGGATCGCCCGTGACCAGGGTCGCTCCCAGCTCCTGGGCGAGAGCGGCGGCGAAGGCGTCGGCGTAGGAGATGGGGTAACGGGCTTTGATGTGGGCAGCTTCCAGGACTCGTCTGTGATCGACCTCGTGATAGGTGACGGGGTAGTTGTCCAAGAACATCTGCAATCGCGTCACGGCGGCAAGCCCGTAACGGCGTTCTACGTTGTATACGCATTCCCCGTAGTTGATGAGCGACATATGAAGTTCCGCCGCGCCGGAGGACGCTTCGTGCAGGCAACGGCGCACCTGTTCGGCGCCCGGTTCGGCGAGGAAGTAGGTCAGAAGCGCGTTAGCGTCAAGCACATATCGATTCATGGGATTCCTGGCTGGGGATCGACGAAGTCTCTGCTTCGACTTCACCCTGATGTTCCTCCAGGAGCTCCTGGCGCACTGAGGGACCGGGGTAGAGAGGGCCATAGTCACGCAAAAAGCCGTGAGACGCTTCGACAGGATCGTCGGGCACGGGGACGAGGTTCACCCGACCGGCGTATACTACGAAGGCCACCTGGGTGCCCGGCTGTAGACCTTGGGCGTCACGTATCTCTTTCGGGATTACGATGGTGCCTTTAGAGGAGATCTTTGTGATTTTCGTCATACCGTTTTCTGCTTTCGTATAACGTTCCTATAGAAAGTATAACGAATACAGCCTAGCATGTCAATAATCATACAACGGACTAAGGGACTATTTAACGCTGATCCTTCGCGCGTGGCCTTCTACGTGCTGCTCTTTGCCCTCCCCCTCCTCGCCGCCTCCCTCCTCTGGGGGCCCGGCATGGTCAACACCCGGGGCGGGGGCGACAGCCCCTTCCTTCTCTGGCGAACGGTGGAGCTGGCGGAGAGCCTGCGCCACGGCGACTTCCCGCCCCGCTGGATGGCCCACGCCGCCTACGACCTGGGCTACCCCTTCTTCAACCACTACGCGGCGCTGCCCTACTACCTCAGCGCCGGTCTGACGGCGCTGGGGCTCTCGCCCATCCTCGCCATCCAGGCGACGCAGACCCTGGGCTTCCTCCTCGCCGCCCTCACCATGGCCCTCTGGGCGCGCCGGGTCTACAGGAGCCGGTGGGCCGCGGCCCTCGCCGTGGTCGCCTACACCTTCGCCCCCTTCCACCTGGTCAACGTCTACGTGCGGGGGGACTCGCTCTCCGAGTTCTACGCCTTCGTCTGGTACCCGCTGATCCTCTGGGCGCTGGATCGCCTGGACGAGCGCCCGACCTGGCGGCGGGTGGTGGTGGCGGCGCTGGCCTACGGCGCGCTCATCCTCACCCACAACGTCTCGGCCCTCATCTTCTCCCCCTTCGCCCTCCTCTACGCCTTGGTTCTTCACCTCCGCAAGCCATCGGATTCACGTTTCACGTTTCACGCCTCACGCACTACGTACTACGTACTACGCACTATGCTCCCCTTCCTCCTGGGCATCCTGCTCACCGCCTGGTTCTGGCTCCCCGCCATCGGCGAGACCGGGTACGGGCAGCTGGGACCGGACTTCACCGAGGGCTACTTCCACTACGAGAACCACTTCCGGGGCCCGGACCTCGTCCAAAGGTCCTTCGTCTTCGACTACCGCGTCGCTCTGACCGCCGAGGAGGCGGGCCCCTTCGCCATGGGGCGGGTGCAGGCGCTCCTGGCCCTGCTCGGTGCGGGATATTGCGTATTGCGTATTGCGTATTCCGTATCACGGAAGAGAGAACGCACTACGCAATACGTAGTACGCAGTACGCACTATCTTTTTATCCTCTTCGCCCTCGCCCTCTCCACCTTCATGATCACCCCGCTCTCCCGCCTTCTCTGGGAGCGGCTGCCCCTGCTGGCGACGACCCAGTTCCCCTGGCGCTTCCTCTCCGTCCAGGCGCTCTTCACCTCCATCACGATCGGCGCTCTCGCAGAACATGGGAGAGATGAGGGGGGGGAAGAGCCCTCACGTTTCACGCTTCACGCCTCACGCCTCACCTTCCTCGTCGCCGCCGTCGCCCTCGTCCTCGCCGCCCTCCTGGGGCTGCAGCCCGACCGCCTCCCCATCACCGCCGGGGACGTGACCTGGGACAATCTCCTCCTCTACGAAGCCTTCACGGGCAACATCGGGACGACCATCCGCTACGAGTACCTGCCCCAGGACGTCGTGCCCCGCCTCTACGTCTCCGCTTCGGTCATCGATGGGGTGAGCGCCTTCGCCCCCCGCGCCGCCAACGACGTGAGGCTGAATGCCGAGCTGCTGGAGCGGGGGCCGGAACGGCAGCGCTGGCAGGTGGATCTGGAGGCTCCGTCACCCGTCACCTTCCCGCTCAACTGGTGGCCCGGCTGGCAGGCCCGGGTGGACGGGGAGCCGGTGGAGACCCGGGCCGTCCTGGGCTCGGGGCGCCTGCAGGTGGACCTGGAGGCGCCCCGGGAGGCGGACCGGGAGGCGGACCGGGAGGCGGACCGGGAGGCGGGCAGCCACAGCGTCCTGCTGCACCTGCGCCCCACGCCCCTGCGCCGCGGCGCCTTCGCCCTCTCGCTCGTGACCCTGCTGGTCACGGGCCTGCTTCTGGCGCTGAACCGCGACCCCTCTGCGGTACCCGCGCGAGGGGTCGCGCGCCTCACCCTCTACTCCCTCGCCGTCGCCCTGCTCGCCTCCCTGCTCCTGCCCGCTCTCTTCTCCGCCTTGGCCCCCCTCCCCGACTCGCCCGCGACCTTCTTCGACTTCATCCAGCGGCCCTACCCCCACCGGGGCCCCGTGGAGTTCGGGGATCTCGTCCGGCTGGAGGGGGTGGAGGCGCCCGCTACCACCGCGCCGGGCACGCCCCTCGACGTGACCCTCGACTGGGGGGCGTCGGCGGGGGAGCCCCTCACGGCGACCCTGAGCCTCGTCTCCCCGGCGGCGCCCCGTCACGACGTACCCTACACCCTCGCGGCGCGCGCCTTCCCCCTGCCGGCAGAGGGGCCGGCGCGCACCCGGCTCTCCCTGGCGCTGCCCGAGGATCTCTCGCGGGGCCTCTACCTGCTCGAGCTGCGCCTCTACCAGGATGGACAGGAGCTCTTCGGGCGGACGGCGGGCGGCGGGGGCCTGGGCCCCCTCTACGTCGGCGCGGTGCGCGTGCCGGAAGGGCCCCCGCTCCCCGACGATGCGCCCGAACTGGCCCGGCTGGGCAACGGGGAGCTCCTCCTGCACGCCGTGGAGGCGGAGCAGGTGGAGCCCGCGACGCTCGCCGTGCGGCCCACCTGGTCGACGCCGGGGACGCCGCGGAATTGGAGCCTCTCCCTGCGCCTTCTCGACGCCTCGGGGCGGCAGTGGGTGCAGTGGGACCAGCAGCCCGGCTACGGCTACCTGCCCACCACCCTCTGGCGGCCCGGTGAGGGGATCACCGACCGGATCACCCTGCCCCTGCCCGAGGGGCTGGCGCCCGGCGACTACACGCTGCGCATCATTACCTATCTGGCCTCCGGGCTGGAGGGCGGAGGTGAGGTGGACGTCCCCGTCGTTCTGGACCGGCCCCACCTGCTCGATCTGCGCGAATCCTGCTGCGAGCAGGAGCGCAAGGGCGGGACCCTCCTCTGCCAGGGAGAGGGGGTGGCGCTGACGGGGCTGGAGCTGCCCGCCGCGCTGCCCGAGGGCGAGAGCCTGGCGGGCTTCGCCGAGTGGAACGCGGTACAGGACCTCGAGGTCGATCTGGCGGTGCGCTGGGAGGCGCTGACACCCGCAGGCGAGGTCGTGGGCAGGGCTGAGGGGCCGGTGGCAGCGGGCTCCCGGACCTCCTCCTGGCCCCGCCACACCTGGGTCCGCGCCCCCCTGCACCTGGAGCTGCCCCCCATCCTCGACACAGGGTCCCTGCACCTGCGGGTCACTCTGCTCGCCGCGGGAGACGAGGTGGCCTCCTGTGATCTGGAGCGGGAGGTCGCCGTGCAGCAGCGGGCGCGGAGTTTCGAGGCTCCGGCGCTGCCCTATCCCCAGCCGGCCCTCTTCGGCGAGGAGATCCGCCTCCTGGGGTACGACTTCGAACAGCGGGAGGAGAGCCTCCTGCTGACTCTCTGGTGGCAGGCGGAGCGCCCGCCCGTCGCCGACTACAAGCGCTTCGTCCACCTCTACGCCCCGGCGACGAGCGCCGTCGCCCAGGACGACGCCATGCCCCGCGCCTGGTCCTATCCCACCTCCTGGTGGCGAGAGGGCGAGGTGGTGAGCGAGACGGTCACCCTCGACCTGGCGGGGGTGCCGGAGGGCACCTACGGCGTCGCCGTGGGCTGGTACCTTCCGGAGACCGCCGTCCGTCTGCCCACTCTCGAGGTCGACGATCGGGTGGTTCTCCAGGAGCTGAAGGTGCGGTTGCGCTAGGCTTTGTCAGAGCGGGCAAGTGCGATATAATCCCGGTAGTTATGGATAGATCTATGTGGTACCACATTCTGATATTCTATACGCTTCTTTTTACCCTAGCCCTTCATACGCCCCGGTTCTCTGCCGGGGCTTTATCTCAGATCATTTTATTACACGGGAGGACTTATGATTCACCTGGTGACCGACACCACGGCCTATGCGCCGTACTCCGTTGTTGAACGCTGGCCCATTCACGCGGTGCCCCTCAAGTTGAACGTGGGGAGCCGTACCGTTGACGAGGACAAGGTGGACCTCGGGGAGTTTTTCGAGAGTTTGAAGGACGTGAAGAGCACGCCCAGCACCAGCCAGCCCGCACCCGGCGACTTCATGCGCCTCTACGAAGAGCTGACCGCGGAGGGGGACGAGGTGCTCTCGGTGCACATCTCCGAGGGTCTGAGCGGTACGGTGCGCGTGGCCCAGATGACGGCCCAGGAGGTGGCGCCTGATCGGATCACCGTCGTCGACTCGCGGGCGACGACCTGCGTCCTGTCGATGATGCTCCTGGCGGCGGCCCGGGCCCTCGACGCGGGGGCGGGCCGGGCGGAGGCGGCGGCGCTCGTGGAGGAGATGTCCGAGACGTTCGCCAGCGCCTTTCTCGTCGAAAGCCTGGACTATCTGGCGAAGGGCGGGCGGATCAACGGGGCGGCGAAGTTCCTGGGAACGATGCTCCAACTGCGGCCCATCCTCCACCTCACCGAGGGGAAGATCGATGGGCTGGCGCTGGCCCGCACCCGCAAGCGGGGTATGCAGCAGCTCATCACCGAGGTCAAGAAGCGGGTGAACGGACAGCCGGTCATCGCCAGCGTCACCCACATCCGCTCTCCCGAGGCAGCCGAGAAGCTGGCGCAGGAGGTGCAGGCGGCCTTCAACTGCACCGATTTCTTTATCAACGAGACGGGCCCGGTCATCGGGGCCCACGTGGGGCCGGGCTTTGTGGGGATGGGAGTCTGCCCCCTGCCCAACTAGGAGGATAGCCATGGATCAACCGATCGTCGTCGTCTTTGGGAGCTCGCGCACGGCAGAGGTCCGCCACCTGGAGGAGGCCCGGCGTCTGGGCCGGCTCCTCGTCGAAGCCGGGTACGCCGTGGGAACGGGCGGCTACGCGGCGGTGATGGATGCGGTAAGCTGTGGCGCCTCGGAGGCCGGCGGGCGGGTCATCGGCTACACCAGCGACGAGTTCCCCGACGCCGAGCCCACGCCCTGGCTCGACGAGGAGCGGCGGGCGCCCGATCTCTACCGGCGCTTCGAGGCGATGTTGACGGAGGGGGCGGCCTTCGTCGCCCTCTGGGGCGGTATCGGGACCCTGGGCGAGGTGCTGGTCACCTGGAACGTGGCCCAGATCGCCATGTACAACCGCGCGACCTTCAAGCCCCTCGTGCTCGTCGGGGATAACTGGCTCCCGCTGATCGACTGCATCGGCCGTCACACCGAGGTGGGCAGCAGCGTCCTCGCCTATCCGGCCCTCGTGGCCTCGGTGGAGGAGGCCGTCGACTATCTCCGGCGCAAACTATAGCAGGTAGGAAGGAAACTTAGATGCCGAAAGCGACCTATCACTTCCCCCCCGACTTCAAGTGGGGGGTCGCCACCGCCGCTCACCAGGTGGAGGGCAACAACGTCAACAACCAGTGGTGGGCCTGGGAGCAGGAGCCGGGCCGCATCAAGCAGGGCCACAGGTCGGGGGCCGCCTGTGACTGGTGGGAGAAGAGCGACGTCGACTTCGCCCTCGCCGAGTCCATGGGCCTCAATACCCTGCGGCTCTCCATCGAGTGGAGCCGGGTGGAGCCGGAGCCGGGGCGCTTCGACGACGCGGCCCTGGAGTGCTACCGGGCGATGCTCAAGGATCTGGTCGACCGGGGGCTGGAGCCCATGGTCACCCTGCACCACTTCTCCAACCCCATGTGGCTGGAGAAGCAGGGGGGCTGGGAGAACGAGGGCACCATCGCCTACTTCACCCGCTTCGTGGAGCAGGTCGTCCGGGCGCTGGGGGAGCGCACCACCCTCTGGTGCACCATCAACGAGCCCAACGTCTACAGCGTCATGGGCTATCTCTACGGTCTCTTCCCGCCGGGCAAGCAGGATCTGAAGACGGCGCGCGTCGTCCTCAAGCACCTGCTGCGGGCCCACGCCGCCGCCTACCGCTCCATCCACCGTCTGCAGTCCGACGCGCGGGTGGGGTTGGCCCACAACCTGCGCATCTTCGACCCCGCCAACCCCGAGTCGCTCATGGACCGGCTGGCAGCGAAGGGGCAGGATCTCATGTTCAACGAGAGCACCCTGCGGGCGGTCTGGCGCGGCTGGTGGATCCCGCCGCTGGGCTTCGGACCCGCCTGGTCCCTGCGCCGGACGCTCGATTGGATAGGGCTCAACTACTACACGCGCGATCTGGTGGCTTTCGACAGCGGCGCGCGCGACTCGGGCTTCGGGCGCGCCGGTCACGCCGCCGACGCCGAGCTCCTCGAGGGCGGGTACGGCGAGCTCTACGCCGAGGGGATGTTCCGCGCCCTGCGCCGCATGGCGCGGCTGGAGATCCCCATCTACGTGACGGAGAACGGCATCCCCGACCTGGACGACGACCAGCGGCCCCGCGCCCTGCTCCTCCATCTGCACCAGCTCTGGCTGGCCCTCCAGCAGAACCTGCCCATCAAGGGCTACTACCACTGGACCCTGACCGACAACTTCGAGTGGGCCGAGGGCTGGACCCTGCGCTTCGGCCTCATCGAGATGGACCCGGAGACGGGCGAGCGCACGCGGCGTCCCAGCGCCGACCTCTACACCGCCATCGCCCGCGGCAATGCCATCACGCCCGAGCTCATCGACGCCTACGCGCCCCACCTGCGCGACGAACTGCTGCCGGAGTGAGATGGCGACCCGGGCGCCTGAGCTGTTAGCTCTCTTTTCTGCCCGCTCCCCTGTGCGTCGCTACGCTCCGCACGTGGAGCGGGCAATCTTTCTATGGTTTTGTGGGCCGCCCTGGGCGGCCCACAAAACCAACACCTAAAACTCTCTTTCCCGCATTGGTAGTCGCGTTTTCGATTCAATTGATAGCAGTTTAGTGGATCTCTGTCGGTCTTGGTCCTCTTCCCCCCTCCCCTTGGGGAGGGGGGCGAGGGGGGTGGGGGTACTCTGAGCACTTCGCCCCTTCTGTGTTAGAATAGCTCCCATGAAACGATCGGAACTCTACTACGAACTGCCCGAAGCGCTCATCGCCCAGGAGGCGGTGGAGCCGCGGGACGCCGCGCGCCTGCTGGTCATCCACCGGGAGAGCGGGCTGCTGGAGCACCGCACCTTTCGGGAGATCGGCGACTACCTCCGCCCCGGGGATCTGCTGGTGGCGAACGAGAGCCGGGTCATCCCCGCGCGCCTCTTCGGTCGCAAGGAGCCGACGGGCGGGCAGGTGGAGATTCTCCTGCTGCGTGACCTGGGGGAGCAGCGCTGGCGCGCCCTGGTGGGCGGCGCCCGCACCCGGGTGGGGACCCGCGTCCGGGTCTACGCCCGGGAGGAGCCCACCGGGATCGAGGCGGAGGTCGAGGAGTCCGGCGAGCGGGGGGAGCGCACGCTCCACTTCTCCGAGCCCCTCGAAC
>DAOTVC010000038.1:0-4962 GCA_034437215.1 Anaerolineae bacterium
CCTAGAGGGTGGTCGGCGCTCATCACGTAGGTGCCGGTCACAGGCGGTCGCCGGGAGCGCGCCCGCCGCCTCTCGGACTCCATGTCCCCGGTGACGCAGAAGAGCAGGTGGTAACGCCCTTGGAGGGCCACCCACTGGGGGACCTCCAGGTGTCCGAACTCTCCCGGTTGGGTCACCGGCGGCAGCACCTGCCAGCCTATCAGATCCTCGCTCCGCGCCAACCCGATGACGCCCCGCCCGTCGGGAGGCCCGTGGTCGGCCCTGGCGGTGACCAAGGCGTAGAAGGCCTCCTCCGTGGGATGGCGGATCACGTAGGGATCCCGCCAGGCCTGCTCGTGCCAGTGCTCGAGATCAAGGAGCTCGTACCAGGTCGGGTCGGGGGTGAGCAGCGGGTTCGCGGGGTGCTTGTCCCACCGGAGGAGATCCGTGGAGGTCGCCAACCCCACGCGCTGTATCTTGCCTTCCTCGTCACGGCGCCCGCCGGTGTAGAAGAGATACCAGAGCCCCGCGTGCCGGATGACGCTGCCGGTCCAGGTCGTGTAGCTGTCGAAGGCCGCACTCCCCTCAGGGCTGGGGCGCAGGGCATCGGGCAGCAGCGTCCAGCTGCGCAGATCCTGGGAGACGGCGTGCCCGACGGAGACGTGCCAGTGGCGCCGTTCGGGGTCGCCCAGCGCGCGCGGGGCCTGGAGGAAGAAGAGGTGATAGTCCGGGCCCGTGCGCGCCAGCCAGAAATCCCACAGCCAGCGGTCGGAGAGCCGCAATCCCATGGAATCAGCCCTTGATACCGCTGGTGGCGACGCTCTGCACGAACCACTTCTGGAAGAGCAGGAAGATGATCAAGACGGGTACGGTAATCATGGCGGCAAAGGCCATCAGATCCCCCCAGAGCCGGGGATCCTGCCCGAAGAAGGCCTGCATGCCGATGGTCAACGGGCGCACCTCCTCCCCCCGGGTCACCATGAGGGGCCAGAGGAAACCGCCCCAGTGGGTCAGGAACTGGAGAATGGCCACGGTGGCGAAGACGGGACGCGAGAGGGGAACGATGATGTTCCAGTAGATGCGGAAGCGGCTCGCGCCGTCCACGAGGGCTGCCTCCTCCAGGTCCTTGGGCAGGCCGATGAAGAACTGATAGAAGAGGAAGATGGAGAAGGCGTCGGCGATGAAGGGGATGATCTGCACGTGGTAGGTGTTGAGCCACGTGGTCGAGCCATCGAACCAGGGAAGGTTATTGACGAGCAGGAGCATGGGAACCGCCACCGCCTCCAGGGGGATGATGATGAGCGAGACAATCACGGAAAGCACCAGTGCCCGGCCCTTCCATTCCAGGCGGGCGAGGGAGTAGGCGATGAGGCTGTTGACGGCCAGACCGAAGATCACGATCATACTCACAACGAAGACCGAGTTGAACATCAGCCGCCCGAAGTTCATCTGTTGAAAGACGTCGCGGTAGTTCTGGAAGCCCAGATCGCCCCGGGGGACGAAGGCGTAGAGGCTGCTCATATCCCGAACTACCTGCGTCTCGCTGTTCTTGATGGAGGAGACGAGCATGAAGACGATGGGGAAGAGGAAGAAGAAGGCCAACAGGATCATCAAGGCATAGTTCCCGGTCAAGCGCAAGCCTTTGCGCAGCCGATAACCGAAACTGTGAGCTGCTTCTTTATTTTCCATTATCCAACCTCCCGGCGCTCTTGCAAGAAGCGGCGCTGCAGCAGAGAAACCCCCAGCACGATGAGGAAGAAGACGATGCTGATGGCGGAGGCGTACCCCACACGCAGATTGCCCCAACCTTGGCGCACCATGTAGACGACAGTGGTCATCGAGGCGTTCTGCGGCCCGCCGCCGGTCATTACCTCCACCTGGGTGAAGAGTTTGAAGGCGAGGATGGTGGTGGAGATCACCACGAAAATGGTCGTGTTGCGCAGCATGGGCAGCGTGACGTGGAAGAACTGCTGCATCTTCGTCGCGCCGTCCACCTCGGCGGCTTCGTAGAGATAGTCGGGGATATCCTGCAATCCTGCCAGGAAGATCACCATCTGAAAGCCCGCACCCTGCCAGATAGAGAGCACCATGATGGCGGGAAAGACCAGCTTGGTATTCTGAAGCCAGTCATAAGGCCCCAAGTTGCCAAAAGAGATGGTCTGAATGAAGGTGTTGATCAGCCCGTTGGGATTGTAGAGAAAGGTCCAGACGATGGCGACCACGACCATGGTGGTGACGACGGGGCTGAAGTAGATGGTGCGGAAGAGGTTGACCCCCTTGAGCTTCTGATTGACGAGGAGGGCGAGGAAGAGCGCCAGCCCGGTCTGGATGGGCACGACCACGATGGCGAAGTAGAAGTTGTTGAGCAGGCCCCGACGGAAAGCGTCGTCCTCCAACAGGCGTACGTAATTCCGCAACCCGACGAACCGGGTGGGAACGTTCGGATTCGGAACCAGGCGCTGATCAGTAAAAGAGAGGCCGATGGCCATCAGAAAAGGTACGGCGAGAAAGACGAAGAGCAGGAGCAGCGCCGGAGCAGAGAAGAGCCAGGCCAGACGGGTATTCTTACGTTGGTTGATCGTGATACGGATATCTTTCGAGCTATCGTCAGTCATAGCGCCTCCCATGGAACTCATGGGGAGCCAAGGTGCTCCCCATGAGTTTCTGCTAGCAGATCATTGTTGAACCTAATTGGACGGAGCCGGGTATCCCTGGTTGTCCTCGATATCCTGATCGATCTCCTGGACGGCGTCGTCCAACTCCGCCTGGACGTCCGCTCCCGCGACGATGTTCTGGATAGCGTCGGAGAAGGCATTGGTGATCACGGGATAGGCAGGCGTGGCGGGACGCGGCACGGCGACGCCGCCTTGAAGCTGTTGGACGAAGATGTTGAGGGGGCCGCCCTCGGCGTAGAGGTCCGATTGCTCGATGGCGCTCACGCGGGCGGGCACCGCCCCGTTGGCGTCCGTCATGTGCAGAATCTCCTCGGGTGAGATGAGGTACTCGAGGAAGGCCCAGGCGGCGTCGGGGTTCGCACAGCTGGTGGTGATCCCCCAGTTCCAGGAGCCCATGCCCGTCGCCTGGCGATCGGGGAAGTAGGGAACGGGGATGAGCACCAGATCGTCGCCCAGCCCCTCCTGATGAGGCTGCCACATCCAGTGACCCACCCAGGAAAGTCCGACAATCTTGCTGCCGTAGAAGTCGTCGTCGCCACCGGGCTGCGCTACGGCATAGCCGTCCTCGAAGAGGTCCTGGAACCAGGTCAGGGCGTCCACGGAGGCCGGGCTGTTGAGCACGCCGTCGGCACTCTGGTAGTCACTGCGGTCGATGAGATCGCCGCCGAAGCCCTGGACGAAGGGCGAGAAGCCGTAGGTGAACCACTCACCGGCACCGTAGTTCATCTTGAAGTCGATGGCGTACTCCGTCTCATCCAGCGCCTGGAGGGCATCGAGGGCGTCGTTGAATTCCTCCCAGGTCCAGGCGTCGTCGACGCTCTCGGGGATGCGCACCCCGGCCGCCTCCAGATAGGCGCGGTTGCCCCAGAGAGCCAGCCCGGAATCGAAGGTGCCGAGGCTGTAGAGGTTCCCGGCGTAGGTTCCCTGCTCGATGATGGAGGGCAGGAAGTCGTTGCGGAGCTCGTCGGAGACATACTCGTCGATGGGGCGCAGATAACCGGACCAGGCGTAGTTGTAGAGGAAGGGACCGTCGAAGTCCAACAGACAGGGGAGATCCCCTGCCAATGCAGCAGAGTTCACCTGATCGTTGTAGGAGCCCTCGGGAAGCTGGATGGCGTTGACCTGCACGGCATCCTGGCTGGCATTGAAGTCCTCCACCTGAGCATCGAGGACATCGCGCTCCTCGCCCTTGCCGGAGTGGAACCAGACGTCGATGGTTACCGCTTCGCCGCCGGTCTCGGCGGGGGTCTCTTCCTCGGTCTCCTCTCCCATGGGCGTCTCCGCAGGCTCGGTGCCGTTGTTGCCGCAGGCGCTGAGGAGCAGAGAAGTTACAATTAACAGGGCCAGCACGGCCCACAACACGTTTCGCCTACGCATTTGTTATCTCTCCTTCTTGTAAGGTGATTAAGGGTAATCTTATGTTGAAACTACCACGCACAACTTAAATGTTGGATCACGTCAGGGCCTCCTCACCTCCTTTGATTGAGTCTGGCGATGCGGCTACGGTGCAGGACGACTCAGATTGGCGGAGCGGTAGTCTCCCGCTCCAAGAGCTCGACAGGCAGCACCTCACAGACGGGCGCTACCTCGGGATTATTCAAGGTCTCGAGAAGCAGCTCCACCCCCCGCTGACCCGACTCGAAGAGCATCTGGCGTACCGTCGTCAGGTGCATGATGTCGGCGAGCTCGATGTCGTCGTAACCGACGACGGAGAGCTCCTCCGGCACCGCGATATCGAGGTCGCGGGCTGCCTCGAGCACCCCCACCGCCTGGGTATCGCTGGCGGCAAAGATCGCCGTCGGAGGCTCCTCGAGGGCGAGCATCTTCTGCGCCAAGGCCCGTGCTTCGAGGCGCCCGTGCTGGCCCGCGGCATAGTAGCCGGACCGCTCGACGAGCTCCGCCTCCCGCAGCACCTGCCGGTACCCCTGGTAGCGGTCGCGGCTGGATTTGAAGTTGAAGGGGTTATCGGTGACGTCGCCGACGAAGCCGATGCGCTCGTGCCCCAGGTCGACGAGATGACGCGTGGCGAGCGCCCCACCTCTGACGTCATCGACGCAGACCTGGTGGAAGTGGCTCAGGGCGGGGTGCTCGGAGTCGATGAGGACGACGGGGACCTCGGACTGCGCCAGGGCTTCGGCCTCCTCATCGGTGGGCGGCAGCGAGAGCAGCAGCGTGCCGTCCACCAGCTCCCGCGGGGGCAGGTTACGGAAGAAGTCCCGCCGCAACTCCGGGGTGTCGATATTGTGGACGAGCAGATCATAGCGGCTCTGGGAGAGAACGCTCACCACCCCGTTGAGCCGCTCACTGA
>DAOTVC010000039.1:0-150691 GCA_034437215.1 Anaerolineae bacterium
TCCCTGATCCTGGTGCGCGTCGAGGGCGACGACCCCCCCGATATTGCGGCCTTCCCCCAGCCCGGCCTGATGCAGAACTTCGCCGAGCGCGATCAGCTCATCGACATGAGCGACTGGTTCGACGAGGGCTACATGGAGGAGCAGTACGATCAATCCTGGCTGGACATGGCGACCATCGACGGGCAGTTGGTCGGCGCCTGGTACCGGGCCAGCGTCAAGAGCCTCGTCTGGTACCCCGTCCCTGAGTTCTCCGAGGCCGGCTACGAGATTCCCGAAACCTGGGATGAGATGCTGGCCCTCTCCGACCAGATTGCCGCCGACGGCGTCACTCCCTGGTGCATCGGCATCGAGAGCTCCGGCGCCACCGGCTGGGTCGCCACCGACTGGATCGAGGACATCATGCTGCGGACCCAGCCCCCCGAGAAGTACGACGCCTGGGTCAACGGCGAACTCCCCTTCGACTCCCCCGAGGTCAAGAACGCGGCCGAGATCATGGGCAATATCTGGTTCAACGAGGACTACGTCTACGGCGGCGTCCCCTCCATCCTCACCACCCCCTTCGGCGACGCCCCCACCCCCATGTTCGACGATCCCCCCGGCTGCTACCTGCACCGCCAGGCCAGCTTCATCCCCGCCTTCTTCCCTGAGGGTACGGTGGTCGGCGAGGACGTGGACTACTTCTACCTGCCCCCCATCGACCCCGAAGCGCGCCCCCAGCCGGTCCTGACCGCGGGCGACATCATGGTCCCCTTCCGCGACCGCCCCGAGGTGCGCCAGGTGATGGAGTACCTGGCCACGGGTGAATCCACCCGGGCCTGGCTGCAGTCGGGCGGCTTCGTCTCCCCCCACAACGACACCCCCCTCGACTGGTACCCGACGGACGTTGACCGCGGCTACGCGGAGATTCTGCAGAACGCGAGCGTCGTCCGCTTCGACGGCTCGGACCTGATGCCGGGTGCCGTGGGCACCGGGGCCTTCTGGACGGGCATGGTGGACTACGTGAACGCCGGGGGCGAGAACCTCGACGAGGTGATGCAGACCATCGATGCTGCCTGGCCCGAGCAGTAAGCAATCAGCGCTCACCCTTCACGGGGGCTTATCCGCCGTGAACGTCTAGACGAGCAGGACGACCTGCGGGTCGTCCTGCTCCTTCCCCCGAGGCCTTACCTATGCTAAGGAGGTAAGTAAATGGAACAGGCCAAAAGTAGCAGTAGTGGTATCCTACAGTGGTTGACGACAACCCTGGGACGCATCCTCGTCTCCGTCGTCACGCCCATCATCACCTTCCTCGTCATGTGGCGCGTCTTCATCTTCCTGAGAGACGGGGACGCACCGAAATTGGTCAATGTCGCCGTCGCCATCGTCTGGGGCGTCGTCGGCGTGGGCGTCCTCTTCGTCCTCTCCAACTTCGTGGTGGAGCAGATGCCGGGACAGTGGACCACCAGTCTACGCCCCTTCGTCTTCGTGGGGCCTGCCCTCGCGATCCTCAGCTGGTATCTCTTGATCCCGACCATCCGCACCCTCTACGCCAGCTTCCACGGGCCCAACACGGCCAATTTCATCGGCTTACGTAACTATGTCTTCGCCTTTACCGAACCCAAGATGTTGGAGTCCTTCAGAAACAATCTTCTCTGGTTAGTCCTCGGCACGGGCTTCAGTGTGGCCTTCGGCCTGCTCGTCGCCATCCTCGCCGACCGCTCGGACTTCGAGACCATCGCCAAGTCTCTGATCTTCCTGCCCATGGCCATCTCCTTCGTCGGCGCGGGCGTCATCTGGCGCTTCATTTACTTCTACAAACCGCCGAATCAGGAGCAGATCGGCCTGCTCAACGCCATCTTGGTGGCGCTAGGAGGTGAGCCCAACGCGTGGCTGACCCTCCGCCCGTGGAACAACCTCTTCCTCATCACGATTCTGATCTGGCTGCAGACGGGATACGCCATGGTGCTGCTCTCGGCGGCGCTGAAAGGGGTACCCGAGGAGCTCATCGAGGCCGGTCGGATCGATGGTGCCAGCGAGGTCCAGATCTTCTTCCGCATTCTCATCCCCTACATCAAGGGCACGATCGTCACCGTGGCGACGACCATCATCATCCTCACCCTCAAGATCTTCGACATCGTCTTCGTCATGACCAACGGCAACTACGGCACCGAGGTGATGGCGAGCCAGCAGTACAAGCAGATGTTCAAGTTCCAGGACTTCGGCAAAGGGTCCGCGGTTGCCATCGTCCTGCTCATCGTGGTCATCCCCGTCATGTGGTACAACCTGAGTCAGTTCGGGGAACAGGAGGCATTCTAATGAGTTTCAAACGACAGCAACTTATCGGCAGGATCATCGTCAACGTAGCGCTGGCCATCCTGTGCATCGTCTGGACGGTTCCGACCCTGGGGCTGCTCGTCTCTTCCTTCCGACCGCCAAACGATGTCAATAGCAGCGGATGGTGGACGGTCTTCGACCCCGGTCACGAGCGTGAGGGGCCGACCTTCACCCTGGCCAACTACCAGGCCGTCCTCCTGGGCAAACAGATGACCTACACCAGCGCGCAGGGCGAGGAGGTGCAGGCCAGCGGTGATAATCTGGGCAACGCCTTCCTCAACAGCCTGGCGGTCACGCTGCCCTCGACGGTCATCCCCATCCTCATCGCCGCCTTCGCCGCCTACGGCTTCGCCTGGATGAGCTTCCCCGGCCGGCGCTTCTTCTTCATCGTCGTCGTGGCCCTGCTCGTCGTCCCCCTGCAGATTGCCCTCATCCCCATCCTGCGCGACTACACAAAACTGCAGCTCAACGGCACCTTCCTCGCCATCTGGCTGGCCCACACCGGCTTCGGTCTGCCCCTGGCGACCTACCTGCTCTACAACTACATCTCCAACCTCCCCCGCGACATCCTGGAGTCGGCCTTCATGGACGGCGCCTCCCACTTCACGACCTTCACCCGCCTGATTCTGCCCCTTTCCGTGCCCGCCCTCGCCTCCTTCGCCATCTTCCAGTTCCTCTGGGTCTGGAACGACCTGCTGGTGGCCCTCGTCTTCATCGGCAGCAAGCCGGAGGTCGCAGTGCTGACCCAGCGGCTGCAGGAGATGGTGGGCTCGCGCGGCCAGGACTGGCACCTGCTCACCGCCGGCGCCTTCATCACCATGATCCTCCCGCTGGTCGTCTTCTTCTCCCTGCAGCGCTACTTCGTGCGCGGCCTGCTGGCGGGTTCGGTGAAAGGGTAAGCGGAGGCAGGTATAGACGCTATGCCTACCCTAGTACGGCGAGGCCTCTCCGGAAGTGGATCCTGAAAGGGAGCCCTTCCGGGAGGCGGCCTCTTCCCACGACCCAACGAAAGGAGTTGCACATGACCCATCTGGAAGCCTTTATCCTGGATCTGGATGGTGTGCTCACCGATACCGCCGAGTATCACTACCGCGCCTGGAAGCGGCTGGCGGACGAGGAGGGCATCACCTTCACCCGTGAGGAGAACGAACAGCTGCGGGGGGTATCCCGACGACGCTCTCTGGAGATCCTGCTGGGCGATCACGTCGACAAGTACAGCGAGGCTGAGATCCAGGAGATGATGGCCCGCAAGAACGGCTACTACCAGGAGCTGCTCACCCAGATCACCGAAGACGACTTCCTGCCCGGCGCCCGGGAGCTCATCGACGAACTGCAGCGCCGGGGCTTGAAGGTCGCCATCGGCTCCGCCAGCAAGAACACCAAGATCGTCCTGCGCAGCCTCAAGATCAGCGATGCGTTCGACGCCATCGCCGACGGCTACTCGGCGGTGCGCGGCAAACCGGCGCCCGACGTCTTCATCTGGGCGGCGGGGCGTATGGGGGTCTACCCCCAGCACTGTGTGGTCGTCGAGGACGCGGAGTCGGGCGTGCAGGCGGCCCTCACCGGCGGCATGGTCGCCGTGGGCGTCGGCCCCGAGAAGCGCGTCGGCGCGGCCCACTTCCGCTACGCCACTACCGCCGACATCGATCTGGACGAGATTCTGGAGTCCGCAGACGAGGGGTAAGCCCACCATGAAGGAACTACAGAACAACATCTACACCGAGACCGGTTGGGAGATCGTCGAGCAGGAGTTCGATCCCGAACAGCTGGTGACGACGGGCAGCAATTTCATGATCGGCAACGGCTACCTGGGCTACCGCGGCACCTTCACCGAGTGGGAGGCCGACAACTACGTCGCCTGCATCGTCACCGACACCTGGGACACCGCCGAGGGCAGCGAATGGCGGGAGCTCTGCAACGTCCCCAACGCCCTCTTCACCCGGCTCTCCCTCGCTGGTGAGAGCCTCTCCGCCTTCACCGGGAAGACGTCGGACTACCGGCGCTCTCTCGACCTGCGCCACGGACTCTACCGCCGCACGCAGACGTGGCAGAGCGCGGAGGGGGAGAGCGTCCGCCTGGACGTGGAGAAGTTCGCCAGCTACGCCAACATCCACCTCGTCGCCATGCGCTACACCTTCACCCCAGAGGAGGACGCCGAGATCACTGTAGTGACGGGCATCGACGGTCGGGTCTGGAGCCTGAACGGCGAGCACTTCCGCTCCTACGAGCCCTTCACCGAAGGCGACCTCATCGGCATGGAGACGGTGACCGTCGAGTTCGGCATCCAGATCGACGTCGTCGAAGGGATCGAGGTCCGAGGGCCCCGGCCCACGGTCACCGAGATCACCCGGGAGGAGCGTCGCATCCTGCGCCACCTCACCTTCCGCCTCCACGCGGGGGAGGAGGTCACCCTCGAGAAGTTCGTGCTCATCTACAGCAGCAACGACGTCCCCCGGCCCCGCACTCAGGCGGTGGCGGACGTCCGCGCCGCCCTCGACGCCGGCTACGCCTCGCTGAAAGAGGCCCACCAGGAGAAGTGGGACGCGATCTGGCAGCAGAGCGACATCGAGATCGAGGGGGACCTGGAAGCCCAGACCCTCACGCGCTTCAACCTCTACCAGGCCACCATCGCTACCCCCACCCACGCCAACCTCCCCATCGGAGCGCGCGGTCTCTCCTGTCAGGTCTACCAAGGGGCCGCCTTCTGGGACCAGGAGACCTTCAACCTGCCCATGTACCTCTACACGCGCCCCGAGCTGGCGCGCAACATCCTCCACTATCGCCACGAGACCCTCGACGGCGCCCGCCAGAAGGCCCGCGATCTGGGCTACTACGGAGCTTTCTACGCGTGGACCAGCGGGAAGACCGGTGAGGAGCTCTTCCCCGACTACTTCTTCACCAACGTCCTGACCGGTCGCAAGATCCACAACCACTTCAACAGCTGGCAGATCCACATCTCGCCGGACATCGTCTACGCGCTCTGGCTCTACTACGAGGCCACGGGCGATTGGGAGTTCATCGTCGACTACGGCGCCGAGATCGCCTTCGAGGTCGCCCAGTTCCTGCGCTCCCACGTCTACTTCAAGGTGGACAAGGAGCGCTACGAGTTCATTCGCCTCCTCGGCCCCGACGAGTACCACGAGAACGTCGACAACAACGCCTACACCAACTACATCGCCCGCTTTGCCCTGCAGAAGGCCCTGGCCATCTACGAGAAGCTGGCGGAGGATAATCCCGAGGCCCTCGAGGCACTCCTCGAACACCTGGGGCTGGACGAGAGCGCGCCGGAGGCGTGGCAGGACATCGCCGACAAGCTCTACCTGCCCCAACCCGACCCCGAAAGCGGGCTGATCGAGCAGTTCGATGACTTCTTTGACCTGGAGGACACGACGCCCGAGGAGCTCCGCAAGCGGCTTCTCGACCCGGAGGAGTACTGGGGCTGGCCCGACGGCATCGCCGTCGAGGCGCAGGTTCTCAAGCAGGCCGACGTCCTGCAGCTCTTCGCCCTCCTCGACGCGACCTTCCCCGTGAAGGTGATGGCTGCGAATTACGACTACTACGAGCCGCGGACGGAACACGGCTCCTCGCTCAGCCCCTCGGTGCACTCCGTGGTCGCCAGCAAGGTGGGCTACGAGGACGAGGCCTACAGGTACTTCATGGAGGGCTCGACTATCGATCTCTACAACGCCAGCAAGAAGGTCATGAGCGGTGGCTCCTTTCTGGGCGGCATTCACACCGCCGCAGCGGGCGCCGTCTGGCAGATGATCGTCAAGGGCTTCGCCGGCTTCGAGGTACTGGGGGACGGGATGCGCTTCAAACCGTCCCTCCCCAAGTCCTGGGAGGCCCTGCGCTTCAAGCTCACCTTCCACGACAACGACCTGCAGGTGGAGATCACGCCCCAAGAACTGACGGTGAAGTCCGCTGCCGGGAACGAAGAGGCCATCCCGGTAGCGGTTGGAGAGCAGCGAAGCCTCCTGCGCCCCGGCGAAGAAGAGTCCTTCCCTGCTTGATCGGAGGTAAGATGCAAGAGAACTACGACGTCATCATCATCGGTGCGGGAATTGTGGGGTCGCTGACGGCCCGCTTCCTCTCGCGCTACGCGCTCGACGTGCTGCTCATCGACCAGAAGTCGGATATCGGCACGGGGGCCACGGCGGCGAACTCCGCGCTCATTCACGGGGGGTACGACGCCATGCCCGGCTCCCTGAAGGCCGAGATGAACGTGCGGGGCAACGAGCTCTGGGGCCCCGTCGCCGAGGAGCTGGAGATCCCCTTCGAGCGGGGGGGGACCTACGTCGTCGCCGTCGGCGAGGACGAGCTGCCCGCCCTGGAGGATCTCAAGGCGCGCGGCGACGCCAACGAGGTCCCCACGGAGATCATCTCCGGTGAGGAGATGCGCAAACGGGAGCCCCTGATCCACTCCGACGTGAGCGGGGCCCTCTTCTGCCCCACGGGCGGCATCTGCGATCCCTGGGCAGCGACGGTCGCGGCTGCGGAGAACGCCGTGATGAACGGTGTGGCGCTCAAGCTGGAGACGGAGTTCGAGGACTTCCTCTGGGAGGACGAGAGCCGCGAGCGCATCGTGGGCATCAGGACTAACCGGGGGGAGTTCGGCTGCCGCTGGGTGGTGAACGCGGCGGGCCTCTACGCCGACCGGGTGATGCACAAGGCGGGGGTACGCCCCGACTTCGTGATCACCCCCCGCCGCGGCGAGTACTACGTGATGGACCGCGCCGACATCGCCGTCCAGAACGTCCTCTTCCCCGTACCCGGTCAGGTGAGCAAGGGCATCCTGGTCACCACCACGCTGCACGGCAACACCCTCGTCGGCCCCAACGCCGACGAGATCGAGGACAAGACCAACGACGCCGTCACCGCTGAGGGCATGCAGGAGGTCTGGGAGGGCGGCCAGAAGCTGGTGCCGGGCTTGAACCCCCGCCACATCATCGCCGTCTTCGCCGGCCTGCGCCCGGGGGGCAACGCCACCTGCGAGGGGTGCGCGGAGGAGTACCACAAGGACTTCATCGTCGAGCTCCCCGTGGAGGTGGAGGGGCTGGTCAATCTCGGTGGCATCGAATCCCCCGGGCTCTCCGCCGCGCCGGCCATCGCCGAGCGGGTCGTGGAGCTCCTAGGGGAGGCCGGCGCAGCGCTGGAGGAGAAGCCCGATTGGGACCCTGTCCGACCGGCGCGGCCCGTCTTCCGCCACCTCTCCAAGGAGGAGCAAGCGGCCCTGGTGGAGCAGGATCCGCGCTACGGACGGATCATCTGTCGCTGCGAGTACGTGACGGAGGGGGAGATCGTGGCGGAGATCCACGCCCCCATCCCCGCCACGACCTACGACGCCATCAAACGACGCACGTGGACCGGGACGGGACGCTGCCAGGGGGGCTTCGATATGCCCCGCGTGGTCGCCATCCTCGCCCGCGAGCTGGGCCAGGATCCGGTCGAGGTCAGCAAGAAGGGTGACGGGTCGGAGTTCCTGTCACGTCCCACCAAGAACGTACCGGAAGCCTGAACGGAGAGAACCATGACTCAAGAACTCAAGTCCAAGTACGACGTCGTCGTCGTCGGTGCGGGTCCGGGCGGGCTCGCCGCTGCCATCGCAGCGAAGAAGGAGGGGGCCGACGACGTCCTCGTCGTCGAACGTGACGTGGAGCTGGGCGGCATCCTCCTCCAGTGCATCCACAACGGCTTCGGGGTGGAGATCTTCGGCGAGGACCTGCCGGGTCCCAGCTACGCCCAGCACTACATCGCGGAGGCCACGGAGGCAGGCGTCGACTACCTGCTGGACACGATGGTGCTCGACGTCACCCCCGACCGCCGCCTCTACACCACGAGCAAGGGGCGCTACGTCGAGCTGGACGCCGCGGCCCTCGTCCTCGCCATGGGCTGCCGGGAGCGGACCCGGGCCCAGATTCGGATTCCCGGCCCCCGCCCCGCGGGGGTCTACACCGCGGGCACGGCCCAGCGCTGGTCCAACGTCGAGGGCTATCTGGCGGGCGAACGCTTCGTCATCCTCGGCTCGGGGGACATCGGCATGATCATGGCCCGTCGGGTCACCTTCGAGGGGGCCAAGGTGGAGCGGGTGCTCGAGATCCTGCCCTACCTCAGCGGCCTCAACCGCAACTACGTCCAGTGCCTGCTGGACTTCGACATCCCCCTGCAGCTGCGTCACACCGTCAAGCGCATCCTGGGCCGGGATCGGGTGGAGGCGGTGGAGGCGGTGCAGGTGGACGAGCAGTGGAACCCCGTCCCCGGAACGGAGGAGCTCATCCCCTGCGACACCCTCCTCCTCTCCGTCGGCCTGATCCCGGAGAACGAGCTCTCCCGCAAGGCGGGGGTGAAGCTGGACTACGTCACCAACGGGCCCATCGTGGACGACGGTTTTCAGACCACCGTGCCCGGCGTCTTCGCCGCGGGGAACGTGGTCCATGTCTACGACCTGGTGGACTGGGTGACCGAGGCAGGGCTCGTCGCGGGCCGGCACGCGGCGCGCTACGCCATGGGCCGGGCCGGTCACGGGGATGACCGGGCCAAGGGAGAGAGCAAGGCGTGGGGCGGGACCTACATCCCCACCGTGGGCGGCGAGAATGTCCGCTACGTGGTCCCCCACCAGATCAATCCCCACACACTGACCACCGGCGCGATCATGCTGCAGATGCGGGTGACGCAGCCGCTGGAGAAGCCGGTACGGGTGGTAGTCTCCGACGGGGAGAATCTCATCACCCGCAAGAGCCTGCGTTATGCTCGTCCGGGCGAGATGGTGAGCATCAAGCTGCGCGGTCGGGACTACGACGCCGTGCGCCGCGCGAACCAGATCGAGGTGAGCGTGGTGCCCAAGTAAGTGCGCATACAGAAGGAGCTCGATATCATGGCCGAAACCGAGAAGATGATCTGCATCACCTGCCCGCTGGGCTGCACCCTGGAGGTGACCCACGAGGGGGAGACGGTGCTCGAGGTCGACGGCAACACCTGCCCGCGAGGACTCAAGTATGTGGAAGAGGAACTGACCGATCCCCGGCGCATGGTCGCGACGACGGTGAGAGTCAAGGAGGGCTTTCACCCGCTGGTGCCCGTCTACACCAAGTCCCCCTTCCCCAAGCCGCGCATCTTCGAGCTGCTGGCGGCCCTGCGTGAGTTAGAGGTCGAGGCCCCGGTGAAGATCCAGCAGGTCGTCCTGGAGAACGCGCTGGACACCGGCATCGACGTCATCGCCAGCCGCGATATGCCCCGTCAGGAAGAGCGGACGATCATGGGGTAATGGGGTAGAAGCCGGCAGCCTGGATTTGTAAAGAGAGAGGCGACCCGTGACGGGTCGCCTCTTCAGCGTCTGCTGTTAGCCAGCCTACTCCTCGGTGAGCCGCTCCCCCCCAAATTCGCGGGCGAGCATCCCCATGAGCAGGAGATCCCGGTACTCGCCGGCGATAAACATCGCCTCCCGTTTTCGCCCCTCGTGCTTGAAGCCACACTTCTCGTAGGAACGAAGGGCGCGGGCATTGCCGGCGATGACCCAGAGAAAGATGCGGTGAAGGTTGAACCAACGGAAGCCCACCCCGAGGATGGTGCGCATGGCGTCGCTGCCGTACCCCTGCCCCCAGAAGTCGGGCTCGCCGATGATGATCCCCACCTCCGCCTCGCGATCACGCCAGTTGATCCCCTCGAGGGAGATCACGCCGATGGGGCGCTCGTCCTCGAGCGTCTCGATCACGAAGTGGAGCCGGGCGGGCGCACCACCGCCACTCTCCTCCACCAGCCCCTCGAACCAGCGCTCCTCAAGGGCCTCGGAGATGTAACGGAGGATGACGTAGTTGCGCAGCTCCGGATTGGAGAGCCAGCGTACGAAGAGGGGTAGATCCGCCCGCTCCGGAGGTCTCAAACGCACCTGCCGACCGTAGTAGTACACGTAGCACCTCGCTTTCTGGAAAGAGACTCAGGTTTGAGCCGTGGGGTCGGCGTCGGGCGCGCCTTCGCGCTCCACCGCCCGCCTGCCGTAGCCGGGCAGCCCCGAGACTTCCCTGAAGAACCAACCCCCCAACCCCCGCCGGCGCGCACTCCCCGCGAGCACCGGCTGAGGAGTGAGATACTCGATGGCAAAGGCGCCCAGGATCCCCAGGAAACCGCCCACCGTGCCCGCCACGACGGTGTTCAACAGCGTGCGGGGTCCGCTGGAACTGGAAGGGGGCAGCGCCTCGAAAGCCAGGCGCGCCTCGCTGGTGGCGACGACCTCCTCCACCTTGAGCTCCCGCAGCTTGTTCGCCAGGGAGGTATAGGCCGTCCAGGCCACGTCGCGCGATTCGGTCAGCTCGGACCGGCGCGCTCCCTCCCTCTCGAGCCGGGACTGCAAAACGGCGAGCTCCTCGACCTGCAGGGCTATCTGCTCCTCCACCGCCCCCTCCGTGACGGTCTCGGAGTTGGAGTTGGAGACCTCTCCCAGGGACCGGGTCACCAGCCCGATCTGACTGCGCACCTCGATCTGCTTCTCCTGCAGGACCGCGATAAGGCGCTCGACGTCGGCGCCGGTGAGCCCCGGCGCCGACCCGCTGAGATCGACCTGGAGCTGCGGCGACGTCTGCCCGTAGACCTGGGTCTGGAGATCGATGTAGGCCAATGCCAGCCCCCAGCTCCTGGCCAGCGAGAGATCCTCATCTCCCAACTGCTCGGCGAGGAAGCGGGCGTCGAGAATCTGCTGTTCGATCTCCGCTTCTCGTATGTAGAGATCCGAAAGCCTCAGACTCTGCGCCTCCAACTCCTTCAGGTAGCGCGCCGACTGGGTCTCCGCCAGGGCACCCTCGTAGGCAGCGAGGAGGAGCGCCTTCTGTTGAATGCGGCTCTCCAGATCCGGGATCTCACTCGTGCTGAGAAAGAGCTCCAGATCTCCCTGGGCCCCCTGATACTCCTTCCAGGCCTCCGCAACCTGCAGATCGAGCTCCAGAAGGGTTTGGGAGTTGAAAGCGTAGATGTCGTTGATCTGCGCGACGGTGGCGGCGGCCCAGGCGTTCGCCAGCGTCGTCGCCGTCTCGGGGTCGCCCGCCACAGCGGTGATCACCAGGAGATCTCCACGCAGCTGGACTTCGATCGCCCGGGCCAGAGCCTGCCTCCCCCCTTCCCCGGTAAGCAGCAACTCGGGCTCCGTCCTCAGGACCAGATCGGAGGTCTTCAGGCTGTTGGCGATCTCGAGCAGTGCGTCCCCGCGCCGCTGGATGTCCACCCGCCTCAATTCATCCTCCGACAGGAGAAAATCCTGAGTCAGGATGATGTTGGAGCGCTGGGGGATCACGGCGACGGCGGCCGTCGCCTCATAGCTGGGCGGCAGCAGCAGGCTCGTCACGAAGGCCCCCAGGGCAGCCAGCAGCGCCAACGTCAAGATCAGCCGGCGCCGCCGCAGCAGTGCGTCCACGTAGACCCGCAGGTCAATGAGTTCGTCCTCGTACATTCGCTCCCCTACTCGATCGTTCTGCATTCAATCCACCTCTCTTCTCACCTGCCCTCGTCATCTCCGTCCACAGAGAGATGACAGGTCTCGTTGACAAAGATCACGTCCGCCCGGCCCTCCTCGAGGCTCTCCACTAAGGTAAGAGAGCCGTTGTCGAAGCGCAACCCGGGATGGAAGCCGGGATTGACGTGGAGCAGCGTCGCCAGATAGTCGCTGAAGACGCCCCCGTGAGCGACCACGGCGACGTCTCCTGCCTCATGCCGCTCTTGAATCTCGTCCATCATTCCGAGCACCCGTGCGTGGAAGGCACCGATCTCCTCGGCACCGGGGATATGTCGCGAGATGCGTCGCCCCTGGCGCGCCATCTCCCCCAGGTGGGGCCAGCGCTCCAGGAGTCCCTCCCAATCGGTGCCGGTGGCCTCCCCTATATCGTACTCCTGCAGTCGCTCGTCGAGCCGGGGCTCCACACCGAGATGCCGACCGATGATCCGCGCCGTCTCCAGGGCCCGCTGCTGAGGGCTGCAGTAGAGCGCCTGAACCGGCAGCGCAGCGAGCCGCCGGCCCACCCGACGCGCCTGCTCCCGGCCCAACTCGGTCAGCGGCGGGTTCGCGCGCCCCTGCAAGCGCCCCGCGGCGTTCCACGTCGATTCGCCGTGCCGGACGAGCCAGAGACGGAGGCTCACCGATCTTCCCTCGCGGGCGGAAGCGCCAGGACGTCCTCAAGCAGCGCCTGGGCGATGGTCGCCGGGTCCCGCTCCCGGCGGAGGACGGTCTCCACGGCCTCCTGCAGACGCGCCTCCCCGATTTCGGCCTCCAGGAGGAGCAAGAGGTGGCGCTGCAGCCACCCCTCGATCTCGGCGCGGGCGTGGCGCCGGCGCAGCGCCGTCCAGCGCCCGCTCTCCTCCAGGAAGCGCCGGTGCTCGGCAAGCGCGTCCACCAGCGCAGCTACCCCCTCGTTGTTCAACGCCGAGGTCTGGAGAAGGGGCACCGGCCACTCACCGACGAAGCTGGGAGCCGTCGCCTCCCCGGTCGGCCCATGGTGCCCCGCCGAGGTGCTCTGCCCGAGAACTCCCCGGAGGGCGCGCAGCGTCTGTCGCGCCTCGGGACGATCGGACTTGTTGACGACGATAATGTCGGCGATCTCCATGAGGCCCGCCTTCAGAGCCTGCACCTCGTCCCCCATCCCCGGCGCCTCGACGAGCACCACGGTGTGGGCCACGCGGGCCACCTCCACCTGAGCCTGGCCCGCGCCCACCGTCTCAACGAGGACGAAAGGGAAGCCCACGGCGTCGAGGACGGTCACGACGTCACGGGTAGCGTGTGCCACCCCGCCGGGATGGCCCCGGGAGGCCATGCTGCGGATAAAGACGCCTGCGTCGGTCACCAGGTCCCGCATGCGCAGGCGATCCCCCAGGAGGGCGCCGCCCGAGTAGGGGCTGGTGGGGTCGACAGCGACGATGGCGAGCGCGTGACCACGGTCGCGCATCTCCCGGGCCAGCCGGTTGACGAGGGTGCTCTTCCCCGCCCCCGGGGAGCCGGTGATACCGATGATCTGCGCGCTGCCGGCCCTCGGGAAGAGCGCCGCCAGGGCTTCCCGCCCCTCGGCGGTCCCATCCTCCACCCACGAGAGAAGGCGGGCCAGCGCCCGGCGCTCCCCGTCCAACGCTGCGTGAACCAGATCCACTAGCGGTCCAGGTAATCTTGGATGAAGTCGATGACCATCTGGGTGTTCGTCCCCGGACCGAAGACCGCGGTCACGCCCAACCGTTTGAGCTCGGGGATGTCGTCGGCGGGGATGATCCCCCCGAGAAAGACGGGCAGATCACCCACGCCTCGCTTCTCCAGCTCCTCCAGGATGCGCGGCACGAGGGTCATGTGGGCCCCGGAGAGAATCGAGAGCCCGACGACATCCACGTCCTCCTGCAGGGCCGCCTCGGCGATCATGGCCGGTGTCTGGCGCAGGCCGGTGTAGATCACCTCCATGCCGGCATCCCGTAGGGCGCGGGATACCACCTTGGCCCCGCGGTCGTGGCCATCCAGGCCCGGCTTGCCCATTAAAACGCGAATCTTCCTTTCCACAGAACCTCCTACGAAGTCAGCAATCAGCAGTCAGCAGTCAGCAGTCAGCGGTCGGCAGTCAGTAGTCGGCAGTCAGCGGTCGGCAGTCAGTAGTCAGCAGTCAGCGGTCGGATAGTCGTACAGTCGTTCCCTCTACCCGCCCCCACACAAGCCGGTCGGTGAGAGTCAGAACCTGTCAGGGCTACGGCTGCCGGAGAGGCGTGCGGCAGTTCACGCAGAGTTGGGCCTCCGGTGCATTGAGAAAGCCGCAGCGTCCGCAGGCGACGGGCTGTGCCTCGGCCAGAGGCGCCCGGCAGGCCGAGCAGTTGAGCGCCCCCAGGTCGTTGGGGGTGCCGCAGTAGGGACAGACGAGATCCTGAAGGGAGGGCCCCACCCCCGTGCCGGCCCCCACCCCACGGCAGTAGGTCTCGATGGCACCCCACACCTCCTGCCGCAGCTGCAACTGCCGCACGTTACGGGCAATATCGTCGATCTCGCGGACGAGGTTCCAGGGATTCATCAGCGTCAACAGCCCGCTGCGTGCCAGATCGGCCGCGACACCGAACCACTTCTGCTCCGCCATGGAGACGACGACGCCCGATGGGGAGGGCGTGATGTGCAGGGTCAGCGCCGACGAGGGCGCCGAGCGCCCCGGGTGGCGGCCCATGATCTGCACCACGGCGCGCCCCCGCTCGCCGCGCATCCACTGCGACCGGGTCTCCCCCTGGTTGTACTGGATGACGATGGCCCGGGCCAGGGCCTCGGGATCAATCTTCCCGTGATACGCTCTCTGTTCCATCTCCGACTTCATCGACTGCACACTCCTTTTTCGCCTGCTTTCGAAACCGCAGCTTGGAGAGCCCCGGCAGCTGTAGAGCTCTGCGGGTGGCCCCCGTCCGACCGTGGAACAAGCTCCACGCAAAGATCAGTGTGGCGAGCAATCTCCCACCCGCCGAGATCAAAAAGGCCGGCCTATAGCCCAGCCCATCGGCAAGTACACCGCCGAAGGCCGCTCCCGCGGCCATCCCCAAACCCGTGATGGCCTGGAAGAAGGCCACGAAGGAGGGGCGTCCCTCCTCCGGCGTCATCTCCAGCAGGAGATTGAAAGCTGCCAGATTATACCCGGCCCACGCAAAGCCGCCAATGACCTGGAGGGGAAAGGAGTGCCAGGGCTGCCGCATGAAGGTCCAGAGGGCCGGGGTGAGGGGGATGATACAGCCGGTGAGGAGGCGTACCCAGGCGGCCCCCTTGCGGTCCGCAAGACTCCCGAAGAGGCGCTGGGCCGGGATGGCGGCCAGGGTAGAGACGGCGCTCGCCAGCCCCAGCGTCGCGGCGGAGGCGCCGATCTCGTCGGCCAGAAAGACGAAGAAGAAGGGGCTGCTAATGTTGACAACGAAGCTCCAGAAGGTAGAGATGCCGCAGAGGACCAGGAAGGGCGAGTCAGTGCGCAACCGCGCCCAGAGGCCCGTTCTCTCCCGCTCCCGCTCCTGCTCCGGTGCCCGCCGGGGCGCCGGCTCCTCGATCCTCCAGAAGGCATAACTGCTCGCGAGCCCCGCGACCATGGCAAAGGCGAAGGCCACCTGATAGCCGGTGATGGGTTCCGAGAAGCGGTCGATGAGGAAGCCGACGAAGAGCAGCGTGAGGAAGCTGACCGCACCGGTGAGGATGTTGCGGGTGCTGAAATAGCGTCCACGCCACTGCGCGGGGACGAGATCCGCTATCATCGCCGTCCAGGCGGGCGTGAGAAACTGCAGCAGGAACATACGCAGTACGGCAAAGCCGATACCGAGGAAGATGACGAGACGGGGAGGATACAGAAAGGGCAACAGAATGAGTCCGAGGAGAAAGAGGCGCCCCAAGAGGGCCGAGATGACAATGAGGCCCTTGTACTGCTCCGAGCGTGCCGCGGCGCGCCCCGCGGGCACCATCGCGACGGGCATGGAGAGGCTGGACAGAGAGCTCAGCAAGCCGATCTCGGCTCGCGTCGCGCCCAGAGCAAGGAGGTAGACGGACTGGTAGGTACCGAGGATGGGATCACTGATGTTCGCCAGGAGGCCATCCACCACCAGCCAGCGCAGCGACCGGCGCAGAGAGGCGGGCAGCTGGGCCGTCCACCGGCCCCCGGCAAGCAGCAGCCCCAGGCGGTTCCGCCAGACGGGAAAACGCGAGCGGAGGGCGTGTAGAGGAGGGGAAAAGGGGCTCTTCATCCAAGCTTCAGGAAATTGTCGGCCGGCAGCACAAAGACCGTCGCCTTGTGCCGGCCCGGCTCCGGCTCCTCACAATGCTTCTGAATAATCTGAAAGACCTCTTCGGTCTCATCGCTCTCCACACCGATGAGCAAGGTCACGTTCCCGCGCCTCAGGAAACCGCCCGTGCTGGCCATGCGTGTCACCCCATACTGCTGCTCTACCAGGGCATCGGTAACGTTCAGAGCGTCTGAATCCTTGACGATAGCAATGATGAGTTTCATGCCCCCTCCTTATAGCTGCCGGAACTCCTCGACGGGCAAGACAAAGACGGATGCCCCTCCGACCGAGGCCTCGATCATCATCGGGTAACCCGGCGCCATGGAGAGTTCGATACCCATGGGCACGTAACGGGTGCGGCGCGGGCAGTACTCGCGCAGGAGGGCAAAGAAGCGCTCCAGGCGCTCCTGCGGCAGGCCCACCAACAGGGTCACCAGGGAGTCGTGCAAGAAGCCCCCGACCGCGTTGATGGTCGTGGCGCGAAAGCCCTCCCGGCCGAACACCTCGAGCAAGGCACGGGACTGACTACCGTCGACAACGGTGATGGCAAGACGATCAAGCATCAGAGGCTCCCACTCGGTCTGGTTGCGGTTCCATTTCACTTTGATTATAATCCCATTGGCGAGGTTGGAAAGCTGCTCCGGAAGGAGGGAGGATGAGCGACATCGAGGGCCAAGACCGGATTCAACCGGGGGACGTCGTCCTGCTCGTGGGAGAGGACCGCCGCACCTTTCTCCTGCGTATGGTGCCGGGCACCATCTTCCAGACCCACCGGGGGATCCTCGAACACGACGCCCTCATCGATCAGAAGTGGGGCGCTACCGTCGAGACCCATCTGGGACGCGCCTACCTCCTCCTCCCCCCCTCACTGGACGAGCTGGTCCGCGGCATCAAGCGCAGCAGCCAGATCATGTACCCCAAGGAGATCGGGTATCTGCTGATGAAGATGAACATCGGGCCGGGCACCCGGATCATCGAGGCGGGCACGGGCAGCGGCGGGCTCACGCTGGCCCTGGCACGGATGGTGCGACCCCAGGGGCGCGTCTACAGTTACGAGGCCCGGGAGGAGATGCAGGCTCTCGCCCGCAAGAACCTCGACCGCCTGGGCCTCTCCGACGTCGTGCACTTCAAGATCCGGGACATCCGTGAGGGCTTTGACGAGCACAACGTCGACGCCCTCTTTCTCGACGTGCGAGAACCCTGGCGGTATCTGGAAGAGGCGCACGCGGCCCTCAAAGGCGGGGGCTTCTTCGGCGCCCTCCTGCCCACGACCAATCAGATCAGCACCCTGCTCCAGGCTCTGGGAGACCGCCCCTTCGGCTTCGTGGAGGTCGAGGAGCTCCTCCTGCGCGGCTACAAGACCAACCCCGAGCGCCTGCGCCCCCAGGACCGCATGGTCGCCCACACCGGCTATCTCATCTTCGCCCGGGCGCTGCGCCCCACGGCGTAGCTCTCGCTGCAACTATTACGAGCGTAGCCGTTAATTTCTAACCTTACGTGTTGCATACTTTTACAAAATTTCCGCCTTGACACAAATTTTCGCTTATGCTATCATGAGGAGCAGGTAGGGTAAGGCGGACCGCTGGCCTTACCGACCTCACCCAAATCCCATATCATATTTTGAGGAGGAGTTTCGTATGAAGAACCGCTGGTTTGTCCTACTGACGTTGCTGGTCGTGGCCAGCCTCCTGTTCACTGCCTGTAATGGCGGTGAAGAGGTCACCGAGGAGCCTGCCATGACGGAGGAGATGACCGAGGAGGCCCCCCCCGAAGAGACCGAGGAGATGACTGAGGAGGCCACTCCCGAAGAGACCGAGGAGATGACCGAGGCCACCGTCGTCACCGTCTGGCACGGCTGGGCGGGCGCCTACGAGGAAGAGTACAACATCATCGTCGACGAGTTCAACGCCGAGAACGACGAGATCCAGATCGATCTATCCCGGGTCGACAGCCTCTCCGACGCTCTGGCCGTCGCCGTGCCCGCAGGGGAAGGTCCCGACATTCTCTCCTGGGTCCAGGACCAGATCGGGCGCAACGCCCTGGTCGGGAACATCGTGCCCATCGGCGAGTGGGTGGATGAGGCCTACCTCAACGACACCTTCGAGCCCGCCGCGGCCCAGGCCATGATCTGGAACGACCAGATCTGGGGGGTCCCCGAGTCCCAGGAGGGTATCGCCCTCGTCTACAACGCCGATGTCCTCACCGAGGAAGATCTCCCCGACCCCGAGAGCTTCGAGGACCTGATGGCCAAGGCCACGGCGTTCCGCGAGGAAAACCCCGACATGTACTACCTCTGCAACCAGGGTCTGGGCAACGTCGACGGTGACGCCTACCACGTCGCTCCCATCTACTTTGGGCACGGCATGGATCAGTACGGTGGTTACATCGACGACGAGGGTGCCTGCTACATGGACACCGAAGAGGGATACGCCGCTGCGCAGTGGATGGCGGACTTCACCGACGTCGCCCCCGCCGAGACCAACCACGAGATCTGCCAGGCCATGCTGACCGAGGGTCAGGCCGCCATCTGGTGGACCGGACCCTGGGCCGTCGCCGACCTGGAAGCCGCCGGCTTCAACTACGGCATCGCCCCCATGGGCAGCCCCTTCGTCGGCATCAAGGTCTTCATGATGACCCAGAATGCCGTGGATCGCGGTCACGAGGAAGCCGCCGTCGAGGTGATGCGCTTCTTCGGGAGCGAAGAGGTGCAGAAGCGCCTGTCGCTGGTCAACAAGACCATCCCCGCCAACAGCGCGGCTCTGGCCGACGCGGAAGTCCAGGCCCTGCAGACTGTCGCCGGCTTCGGCGAGTCGCTGCGCCGCGGGACCCCCATGCCCAACCACCCCTTCATCGACTGCCAGTGGGCCCCTGTGGGCAACGCTACCACCGCCGTGTGGACCGGTGCCCAGGAGCCCGTTCCCGCTATGGACGACGCGCAGGCAGCCATTGCGCAATGCGTCGCCGAGATGCAATAAGCTTCACATCTGTGCTGTACCGGGAGTGGGGGGGAGAGCATCTCCCCCACTCCTACTTCAAGTTGTACCGGCCCTGCCCGCACCGCGGGCCAGGGTCCTTTTTATAGGTCCTGTGCCATCTGAGGTCTTTTAGTCTCCAAGGGGACGTCTCGTCCTAATCCAAAGGAGGAACCATGGGAGTCACATTTAGGGGGTGGAAGAAGACGGCCATCATCCTGCTGTTCATCTTTCCCACCATCCTCAGCATTACACTGATCAGCTTCTACCCGATCCTCTATAACGTCTTCATCTCCTTCACCAATCGCAGCCGCTTCCACTACAAACCGCCCGAGAGCATCTTCGCCTGTGATCCTGAGACCCAGGGGGTCTTCTGCTGGAAGGACCCCATCCTGGGCAACTACACCAGCCTCTTCGGCCCGCTGGTCACCAGTGAATCACTGCTCGCCTGGCTCAGGCTGCTACTCCTCATCGCGCCCTTTATTGCCGTCTATTATCTCAGTAGACGGGTGCGCCGGGAATCCCTCAGCCCCCCCAACACCAGCTGGTGGTGGCTCGTTGCGCTGGCTGCCAGCGTCCTCCTCTGGTTCGTCTTTAACGTCCAGGGAGCCATCGCCCACCTCAACGACACGGGGGACTTCTTCATCGTCATGTTCCGCACTATTCTCTACGTCCTCGTCTGCATGCCCTTCTTCGTCTTCACCGGCGGCCTCCTGGCCCTCATCCTCAACAACGACTTCATCCGGGGTAAGGCTGTGCTCCGCACCATCCTGATTATGCCCTGGGCCGTTCCCAACTACATCACCGCCAAGATCTGGCAGTTCTTCTTCCGTACGGAGCAGGGAACCATCAACCAGCTGCTGAGTATCATCGGGATCCAGGGCCCCTCGTGGCTGCAGAGCGATCTGCTGGCCTTCGTCGCCGTGGTGATTATCAATATCTGGCTCTCCTACCCCTTCTTCATGACGGTCATCCTGGGAGCCTTGCAGGCCATCCCGGAGGCCCAATACGAAGCCGCTGACGTGGATGGCGCCAACTGGATAGACAAGCTGACCCGCATCACCATCCCGCTGCTCAGACCGGCGGTGATGCCCGCCATCGTGCTCAGCTCCATCACCACCTTCCAGATGTTCAACACCGTCTGGCTGGTGACGGCGGGCGGCCCCCAGCGGGGAGCCGGCAGACCCGGTGCGACGGAGTTCGTGATGGTGTACGCCTACAAGGTCTTCCGTACCGACCGCTACGGCGCCATCGGCGCCTTCGCGGTGGTGGTCTTCCTCCTGCTCTTCGGCGCTACGCTGTTGAGTATGCGCTTGACCCAGATCACGAAAGGAGCCTACGAATGAGAAAGCCTAGCCCCGTTATCGTTGCGCTGCTCTATCTGCTCATCGCCATTGCCGTGCTCTGGGCCGTCTATCCCGTATGGTTCATGGCCCTGGCCTCCATCCGCCCGGGGCAGCGCCTGCTCACGCTGGATCTCGCCGGCATGTTCGTACCTCGTGAGGTGACCTGGTCCAACTTCAACCAGCTCCTCTTCGAGGAGGACTTTCTCACCTGGCTGAAGAACAGTCTCTTCGTCGCCGGCCTGACGACCATCCTCTGCCTGTCCCTGGCGACCTCGGGCGCCTTCGCCTTCTCCCGCTTCCGTTTCATGGGACGAGAGGCCATCCTCATCATCTTCCTGGCCATCAACGCCTTCCCGGGGGTGCTGGCCCTGGTGCCCATCACTCAGATCCTGCGTTCCATCGGCCTTTTCGGTCAACTGGCAGGCTTGATCTTCGCCTACTCGGCGGGGACCCTGGTCTTCACCACCTGGAACCTGAAGGGCTACTTCGACACCATCCCCATCGACCTGGAGGAGGCGGCGATGATCGACGGCGCCGGCCCCATCCAGGCCTTCATCCAGATCGCCCTGCCGCTGGCGCGCCCGGCCCTGGCGGTCACGGCGCTCTTCGGCTTCCTCGCCGGCTGGAACGAATACATCATGGCCCAGGTCATGCTGCCCGGCAGAGAGGAGAGGTGGACCCTGCCCGTGGGGCTGGTCAGCCTCGCCGAAGATCGTACCGTCCCCTGGGGCCTCTTCGCTGCAGGGGCCCTGCTCATCTCCGTCCCCACCCTCATCGTCTTCCTCAGCGCCCAGCAGTATCTGGAGTCCGGCCTCACCATGGGTGGGGTCAAGGGCTGATCTTGTCCGCAACGTGCAGAGAGGCGGGTGGACCCTCCGGTCCATCCGCCTCTGCCAGCTACCACCTTTTGACATTCGTCGAAAGGGTGTTATCATTTTCGGCGTCTGTATGAAGGTGGACATGAAAATTCTGCGCTCAGGAAAACCCATCTATTCGATACTTATCGCAATCATCCTGCTGACGATCCCCTGCTACACGGCGGGATTTATCATGCTAGCCAACCGGCCCACCCCCACGACACCGACCCCCACCCCCACGGCGACCGCTACCCTGGCCCTGACCCTGCAACCAACCGACACCCCCTTCGTTGTCGGCCCCGGCACGACCACGCCGGGTACGTTACGCCCGACCCCTACCCAGTGGTTCCCGCCAACCTTCACCCCCACACCTACGCCGACGTACACACCGACCCCCACCCCCACGCCCACGCCGACCGACACACCGACCCCTACCCTCTCGCCCACGGTAACCGGAACCGCTACGGGCACCGCGACCCCCACCGCGACCACGACGGGCACCGCGACGGCGACGGCAACGGCGACCGCTACCGAAGAGGAGAGTACGCCTACCTATACGGCGACGCCCACGGCGACCGCCACAGCTACCCCAACGGGGGGGCAACCCACGCCGACCTTTACCTGGACCCCTACCCTGACCAATACGGCGGTCATCACGCCGTGAGAGCGAGTTTGAGAACGGGAAGGCCTACGCGCCACCGATAACCTGAGCGGGCCAGCTCTTCACCCCGCAGGGTGTTGAGGGGAGAGCCCTGGTATTGACTTGAAGACGAGCAGCTAGTTGAGACAGAGACAGAGGCGGTAGATTGGAAACCCTGAAACTTCTACGCACAGTGAGTGAAGCAACCGGCATCACCGGGCACGAGGAGAGCATTCGTGGGGTCGTGCAGGAGCTCTGGCAGCCCTTCACCGATGAGTTCCGCACCGACGCCCTCGGGAATCTCATCGCCCTCCAGAAGGGCAGCGGTCAAGCCCCCCGACCGGGGCTGATGATCGCCGCCCACATGGACGAGATCGGGCTGATCGTGACGGGCTTCGAGGACGAGTTCCTGCGCGTGCAGAGCATCCGCGGCACGGATCCCCGGGCCGTGCTGGGCGCCGAGGTCCTGGTACACGGTCGGGAGACCCTCCCGGGCGTCATCGGCACCCGTCCGCCCCACGTGCTCAAGCCCCAGGAGCGCATGAAGATCGTTCCCTGGAAGGAGATCTTCGTCGACGTCGGGCTTCGCGAAGAGGAGCTCAAGGAGCAGGTTCAGGTGGGGGACATCATCTCGATCGTCCGCCCCCTCATCGCCCTGCAGAACCAGCGGGCCGCGGGCAAGGCCTTCGACAACCGCGCCTCTGTCGCCGCATTGACGTTGGCGCTCGAGACGCTGCGCGGGCGGGATCATGCCTGGGATCTCTACGCCGTGGCGACCGTCCAGGAGGAGATGGGAGTCAAGGGGGCCGTCACGAGTGCTTACGGCATCCACCCTCAGGCAGCCGTCGCCATCGACGTGACCTTTGCCCGGCAGTCCGATGACAGCGGCCCCGAGACCTTTGAGATGAACAAGGGACCGACCATCGCCATCGGCGCCAACTGCCACCCCCAGCTCGTTGAGCAGCTGCGGGAGGCCGCCGATACGGAGGAGATCCCCTATCAGCTGGAGCCGGTGCCGGGCAACAGCGGGACCGATGCGTGGGCCATCCAGGTAACGCGGGAGGGCGTGCCCACAGCTCTTCTCGGAATCCCCATACGCTACATGCACCAGCCGGTGGAGAGCGTGGCCCTGCAGGATATCGAGCGCTGCGCGCGCCTGCTGGCGGCCTTCGTGACCCGCTTGGAGGGCGACTACCGTCCCCATTGGCCCGATGAGATCGAGAGTGAGTAAAACGTGGACGACAAACTGATCGAGATCCTTCAAAAGCTGTCCGATGTTCCGGCGACGTCCGGCGACGAGACACCGATGCGCCGCACCCTGCGACCGCTGCTCGAGGGGCACGTCGATGAAGTGCGTGTCGATGGCCTGGGCAATCTCATCACCCTCAAGCGGGGGACCGGAGAGAGCGACTGGCGTGTCCTGGTCACCGCCCACCTGGACGAGGTGGGCTTCATGGTCACCGACCACACCGAGATTGGGACGCTGCGCGTCAGCTCCATCGGGGGCATCGATCCCCGCCTCCTGCCCGGGCTGGAGGTCAGTGTAGGGGAGGAGGGTCTTCCCGGCGTCTTCGGCATCAAGCCCATCCACCGGGCCGATTCCGAGGAGGTCACCCCCCTCCAAAAGCTGACCATCGACATCGGCGCCGGCGGCAAGGACGAGGCCAAGCGGAAGGCGCCCGTGGGCACCCGGGTCACCTTCGCGACCCAGGCGCGGCGTCTGGGCCGGCTCGTCGCGGGCAAGGCCTTCGACGACCGCGCCGGCTGCGCGGCCCTGGTGGCCCTGCTCCAGGGCGCGCCCTTCGACTTCGACCTCTATGGCGTCTTCACCGTGCAGGAGGAGGTCGGGCTGCGCGGAGCGCGGGTCGCCGCCTACGCCGTCGAGCCCCACGCCGCCATCTCCCTGGAGGGCACCATCTCCGATGACCTGCCCAAGGAGGAGGACGTCAGCCCCACCTCCGAGCTGGGGAAGGGGCCCGTCATCACCGTCATGGATCGCTCCTTCGTCGCCCATCCCCGCCTGCTGCAACTCCTCGTCCAGACGGCGGAAGCGGAGGAGATCCCCTACCAGTTCAAACAACCGGGCATCGGGGGCACGGATTCGGGCAGCATTCACTTTGCCCGGGGCGGCGTCCCCAGCATCACCGTAGCCGTGCCCTGCCGGTACATCCACGGTCCCATCGCGCTTCTACACCCCCGGGACCTGGAGCAGATGGTATCCCTCGTGCGGGCCGCGCTGCAGCGGTTGACGCCCGCTACTCTCGAACGAACTGCATCTGAGCAGGCTGCATCTGAGCAGGCTGCATCTGAGCAGTAGAACAAAGGAGACTCCTGTGGACCTTGAGCTGTTGACCCGTCTAACCGAAACGTTTGGCCCCTCGGGATTCGAGGACGAGATCCGTGAGGTGATCCGCGAAGTCGTCGCCCCTCTGGCAGACGAGCTGCGGGTCGATCCGCTGGGCAGCCTCGTCGCCCGCCGCAAGGGCACCGGCGCGGGCCAGAAGATCGTACTGGCCGCCCATATGGACGAGATCGGAGTGATGGTCACCCACATCGACAAAGAGGGCTTCCTGCGCTTCACGCGCGTGGGTTACATTCACCCCTACACCAGCATCGGCGCTCGCGTCCGCTTCGCCGATGGCACCCTCGGCGTCATCTACCTGGAGCGCCAGGAGGATGCGTCCAAGCCCCCCACCCTCGACGAGCTCTACATCGACGTGGGCGCCACGAAGAAAGAGGAGGTCCCCGTCAAGGTCGGTGACCCCGCCGTCTTCGTGCGCCCCCTGCTCCACCAGAGGGAGCGCATCGTCAGCAAGACCTTGGACGATCGCGTCGGCTGCTACATCCTCATCGAGCTCCTGCGCCGTCTGGAGGCGAGCCCTCACGACCTCTACTTCATCTTCAGCGTGCAGGAGGAGATCACCCTCTCCGGAGCCCGCACCTCGGCCTACAAGATCGATCCCGATCTGGCGATTGCCGTGGACGTGACGGGCACGGGCGACACGCCCAAGGCCGTACCCATGGCCGTGGAGATGGGCCAGGGACCCGCCATCAAGGTGCAGGATGCGGGGATGGTCGCCCACCCCCTGGTGCGGAAGATGCTCGTCGAGGCTGCACAACGCGCCGACATCCCCTACCAGCTGGAGATCCTGCGCGGCGGCACCACCGACGCCGCGGCGATGCAGCTGGTGCGGGCGGGCGTCCCCAGCGGGTGCGTAAGCGTGCCCTGCCGCTTCATCCACAGCCCTTCGGAGATGGTGGACGTGAAGGACGTCGAGCAGACGATCGAGCTCCTCGCGGAAGCGCTGAGCTCCAAGCTGCCGTGATCCTGCGGGTCTGTGGAGGCGCGGAGCACTCCCTTCACGTTTGACAAGTTCAACGCCATCATGCTATCATGAGAGAGATTACGCAGATCGTTGTCTGCCTTTAACAGCCGTCCCAAAACAGATTCAGGAGGAGGTTTGGACAGTTTAACGCTCGCGAACACCATTGCAGATATCGCCCTGGACAAGCAGGCCAGCGACATTCTCATACTCGATCTCACAGACATCACGACCATCACCGACTACTTCGTCATCTGCTCGGGAGACAACCGGCGGCAGCTGCACGCCCTGGAGAGCAGTATCCAGGAGGAGCTGAAGAAGGGTGAGGAGCGCATTCTCCCGCTCGGCGTCGAAGGGACCTCCGAGTCCGGGTGGATTCTTCTCGACTACAACAGTGTCATCGTGCACCTCTTCAGTGAGGACATGCGTGACTACTACGAGCTGGAGGAGCTCTGGGATGCCGGGCGAGTGGTAGCCCGAATTCAGTAGCATACTTCACAGCCACAACGAAGAGATATTTGGCCCGGGGGTTCTATCACCCTCGGGCTCCTTCGTGGAGCCCGGCCGGTGGGTGAATTGACGAATTGACAGAGGTTTTTATCATAGGTATAATCTTAATGAGGAAAAGTAGGGGGAACCAACCAAAGACGCAGGCGTGGCTTGGATTGCGCTGGATCGAGCCGGGGCTCCAGATCAAACGCTGGTTACTTCTCCTGGGCTTCGGCGTCGCCATCGTCAGCCTAAGCTTAGCCGCTCTGTTACGCGCCTTCTACCCCCTACCAGCGTACTTTTACATCCTAAGTCTGCAGTTCCTACCGCGGGCGATACGCGCGGTAGTGCTCTTCCTGGTAGGCGGCGGCTGCATCGCGGCCGGTCTCTGGGGCCTCAACCGCTCTCTCATGGCCCCCTTCCTGGCAAACACCGACCGCCCCTATCCCGAGATGCTCTACGAGTATCGCCAGTTGGAACGGGGGCCGCGGATCGTGGTCATCGGCGGAGGGCATGGACAAGCCACCCTCCTGCGGGGCTTGAAGCGCTACACCTCCCATCTGACGGCCATCGTCACCGTCGCCGACGACGGTGGATCATCGGGAAGACTGCGCCGGGAGCTGGGTATCCTGCCGCCGGGCGATTTTCGCAACTGCATCGCAGCGCTGGCGGACGACGAGTCCCTGGTCACGCGGGTGCTGCAGTACCGCTTTCGCAGCAGCGCGGGCCTGGACCAACACAGCTTCGGGAACCTCTTCATCAGCGCCATGTCCGGGGTGACGGGCTCCTTCGAAGCGGCCCTCGCTGAATCCAGCCGGGTGCTGGCCGTGCGAGGGGAGGTGGTGCCCAGCTCTCTGGAACCCGTCGTTCTGGGCGCCGATGTCCAGGTGGGTGACGAGACCCCCCAGCGCGTCTATGGGGAGTCCCAGATCCCGAGGGCCGGAGGACGAGTGCTACGCGTCCTGCTCGAGCCCAGCGGCCCGCGCGCCTATCCGGGTGCCATCCAGGCCATCCTGAAGGCCGATCTCATCGCCGTCGGTCCGGGCAGCCTCTACACGAGCATTCTGCCCAACTTGCTGGTGCCGGAGATCGTCGAGGCCATCAGGGCCAGCCGGGCCCTCAAAGTCTACATCTGTAACGTAGCGACCCAGCGGGGCGAGACCGACGGCTACGCCGCCGAAGAGCACCTGCAAGCGCTGGAGACCCACGTCGGGCCGGGGATCTTCACCACCGTCGTGGTCAACGAACCGGTGGACCGGGTGGAGCTGCCGGCGGGGGTCAGCTGGGTGCCGCCCGCGCTGGAGCCGCGCGCCGGACTGGAGATCTTGAAAGGTGATCTGGTCGGTGAAGAGGTGCCCTGGCAGCACCACGATCAGAAGCTGGCCGCAACCATCATGAGCTTACTGAAGGGCTGAACGAAAGGAGGTCTTACGCCGGCTACACTCAAAGATCCGTCATTATTGCGTCCTCTCCTCGTGGACGGGACACATGGAGGGATCCAACACTCACAAGGCAGTACCCTGCGAACAGCAAGTGGTCGTTTTATCAGGGTTGTTTCACAACCACTACTACACATATCATAAGGAGGTACGGAATGGCTAAGGTAGCGATTAACGGTCTGGGTAGGATTGGGCGCGCGACGCTCAAGCTCATCATGGAGGAGCCGACCCTCGATCTGGTGGCGGTCAACGACATCGCCCCTCTGGAGAACCTGGCATACCTGCTCAGGTATGACACCGCCTACGGCAGGTACGACAAAGAGGTGCAGACTGAGGACGGCAAGCTGGTCGTGGACGGCACGGAGATCAAGTTCCTCTCCGAGCGCGATCCGGCTAACCTCCCCTGGGAGGAGTTGGACGTCGACATCGTCATCGAGAGCACCGGGTTCTTCACCAACAAAGAGGGTCTCCAGAAGCACCTCGACGCGGGCGCGGAATTCGTCATCCTTTCGGCTCCCGCCAAGGGCGAGGGCGTGCCCACCATGGTCTACGGGGTCACCGAGATCCCCGACGACGCCAATGCGGTCTCCGTGGCCAGCTGCACGACCAACAGTATTACGCCCGTCGTGGAGATCATCGGGCGGCGCCTGGGCATCCAGAAGGCGCTGATGACCACCATTCACGCCTACACCTCCTCGCAGGCCATCGTCGATGCGCCGAGCAAGAAGATGCGCCGTGGCCGGGCAGCGGCGGCCAACTTCGTCCCCACCACCACCGGTGCCGCCATCGCCACCACCAAGGTGCTGCCCCAGTATCAGGGCAAATTCGACGGCGTCGCCGTGCGCGCACCCATCCCCGTCGGCTCCATCAGCGACATCACCTTCCTCACCGAGAAGGACACGACCGCCGAGGAGGTCAACAACATCCTGCGTGAGGAAGCCGAGACCGAGAAGTACAAGAACGTCTTCGGTGTGACCGACGAGCCCCTCGTCTCCGCTGACATCGTCGGCACCTCCTACGCCTCCCTCGCCGACCTCGAGATGACCAAGGTCGTGGACGGGAACATGGTCAAGATCATGGCCTGGTACGACAACGAGTGGGGCTTCACCAACCAGATGGTCCGGACGGCCGTCAAGGCTGCCAAAAAGCGCAACTTCTAAGGACCAGATTCACAAAGTCGATGAGGGACATTGGAGGAGCACTCCGGTGTCCCTCATTTTCAGAGAGGAGCAACCATGGCTATGAAGAAAAAGACCGTACGTGACCTCGATCTACAGGGCAAGCGCGTTCTGATGCGGGCCGACTTCAATGTCCCCCTGCAGGCGGGCAAGATCACCGATGACAACCGCATCCAAGCCGCCCTCCCCACCATCAAGTATATCCTGGAGCACGGCGCCTCGCTGGTGCTCATGTCCCACCTCGGACGCCCCAAGGGCGAGGTGAAATCCGACCTGAGCCTGCAGCCCGTCGCGGAGCGTCTGGGCGAGCTGCTCCAGCGACCCGTGAAGATGGCGCCGGACAGCGTGGGACAGGAGGTCAAAAAGTTGGCCCAGGAGCTGAAGCCGGGCGAGGTGCTCCTGCTGGAGAACACCCGCTTCCACGCCGGGGAGAAGGCCAACGACCCGGAATACGCCCAGCAGCTGGCCCAGCTGGGGGATGTCTACGTCAACGACGCCTTCGGCACCGCCCATCGCGCTCACGCCAGCACCGTCGGTGTGACGGAGTATCTGCCCGCCGTGGCGGGCTTCCTCATCGAGAAGGAGATCGAGTACCTGAACAAGGCAGCCAGCGAGCCCGAGCACCCCTACATGGTACTCATGGGCGGCGCCAAGATCTCCGACAAGATCGAGGCCATCGAGAACATGCTCAAGAGGGCGGACAAGATCCTCATCGGCGGCGGAATGGCGAACACCTTCCTCAAATCGCAGGGCATGGAGGTGGGCGACTCGCTGGTGGAGGACGATGCCACTCCTGAGGCCGAGCGCCTCCTGGATAAGGCCGCCGGCAAACTGGAGCTCCCCTCCGACGTGGTCATCGCCGACGCCTTCGAGAACGACGCGAACCGCAGGATCGTCCCCGTAGCCGAGGTGCCCGCGGGCTGGCGCATCCTCGACATCGGCCCCGATACTATCGAACGCTACAAGGTGGTCCTGCAGGAGGCCGAGACGGTGGCCTGGAATGGCCCCATGGGCGTCTTCGAGATGGCCAACTTCGCCGAGGGCACCTTCGCCATCGCCCGCATGCTGGCCGACCTCGACGCCACGGTCATCGTCGGCGGCGGTGACTCCGCGGCGGCAGTGCGGGACGCCGGTGTAGTCGACAAGATCGCTCACGTCTCCACAGGCGGCGGCGCCAGCCTCGAGTTTCTCGAGGGCAAGACCCTGCCCGGAATTGCGGCGCTGGATGATAAAGAGTAGCGCAGGTGCGTGTAGAACCCTAAGGAGGTAGACCATGCGTAAACCATTCGTAGCCGGCAACTGGAAGATGCACATGACGGTTGCCGAGGCCGTCGAGCTGGCCCAGGGCTTGAAGAACACGTTGGCCGAGGTGGAGCCCCGCCAGATGGAGCTGGCCGTCTGCCCGCCCTTCACGGCGCTCTACCCCGTGAATCAGATGTTGAAGACCTCCCACATCGGTGTGGGAGCCCAGGACATGTACTGGGAGGTGGAGGGCGCCTTCACCAGCCAGATCTCGCCCCTCATGGTACGGGAGCTCGCCCAGTACGTCATCATCGGCCACTCGGAGCGGCGCCAGTACTTCCACGAGACCGACGAGACCGTCAACCGGAAGATCAAGGCCGCCCTGGAGTACGGTATCATCCCCATCGTCTGCGTCGGGGAGAGCCTGGAGCAGAACGAAGCCGGGGAGACGGTACCCTTCGTGCGCGCCCAGATCGAGGGGGCCTTCAAGGATATCTCCACGGGCCAGGCCCAGAAGCTGGTCCTGGCCTACGAGCCCATCTGGGCCATCGGTACGGGCAGGACGGCGACGCCCGAGGACGCCGACCGCATCATCCGGGAGGCCATCCGCGACGTCCTCGAGGAGCTCTACGACGAGGAGACCGCGGAGAGCATCCGGGTCCAGTACGGGGGCAGCGTCAAGCCCCACAACATGGCGGACTTCATCGTCATGGAGGAGATCGACGGCGCCCTCGTGGGCGGTGCCAGCCTCAAGGGCGATTCCTTCACCGGCATCGTGAAGAACGCCCTGGACGCCCTGGACGTGGATTTCGAGTAGCCACACGTTCGCCAGCATCACAAGCACTATCGCCGAGGAGCCGGGGGGGATTGCACCCCGGCTCCTTCTCTTGGGGTTCGTAAAAGTATAACTTCCCACTGCTGCTCACGCGTCTGTGATCTGCGTGCGCCCCAGCGCTTCCGGACACTGGATCCGGTATACGGGCATGCGACGTTGGGAAGTTGTTTGCTTACAGACACTTACACCCGGCAGCGTTCAGATTCTCTACCGGAGCAACTGGTGGCTTACTCAGAGTGACAGTTCACAGGGGTTTCTGGCGTCCGGCTGCGCAGAACCAAAAAAATAGACGGCTCGGGCAGGCATGGTGGCTACCGTCTACCGTCTACTTTCGCGGATGGGGAAGGCGGGATTTGAACCCGCACGCCTTGCGGCACATGATTCTAAGTCATGCTCGTCTGCCAGTTCCGACACTCCCCCGATAACCGCTATTATACCGCGAGAAGGGCGAAGATCAAGGCGACAACTGCTAAACAGCTGCCCAGATGTCGGAGACCCGCGGACGGACTCCGTCCCGCGGGCCTCCTGGACGTCCCTACGCCTCAGAGATCGTAGTAGAGCTCGATCTCGTAGGGATGGGGCCGGTTGCGCACCTGCCGGTCCTCCCAGCGCTTCCGCTTGATCCACCGCTCGATGAGGTCGGCGTTGAAGACGTCGCCCGTGAGCAGAAAGTCGTGATCCTCCTCCAGCGCCACCATCGCCTCCTCAAGGGAGGTGGGCAGCGCCTTGATCTGCGCCCGTCGCTCGGCAGGCCAGGAGAAGATGTCCTCGTCGATGGGGCCGAAGCCCAACTCCGTCGGATCCAGCTGCCGCTGAATGCCGTCGATGCCCGCCAGCAGTTGCGCCGTCATCGCCAGGTAGGGATTGGAGGTCGCATCAGGAGGGCGGAACTCGAAGCGCGCCGTGTCCGGCTTGTTGGCGTACTTGGGGATCCGGATGGCGGCGCTGCGGTTCGCCAGGGAGTAGATGGCGCTGACGGGCGCCTCGTAGCCGGGGATCAGACGCCGGTAGGAGTTGGTGCTGGGATTGGTGAAGGCCATCACCGCGCCCCCGTGATAGAGCAGCCCGCCGATGTAGTAGCGGGCGGTCTCGCTGATGCAGCCGTAGCCCTCACCATCGTAGCAGAGATTCACACCCTCCTTCCAGATGTACTGGTGGAAGTGCATGCCCGAGCCCGCCTCCCCGTAGAGGGGCTTGGGCATGAAGGTCGCCGTCATCCCCAGCTCGAAGGCCGTCATCTTGGTGATGTACTTGATGAGCAGGGTGGCGTCGGCGGCTTGAATAAGGGGCAGGAGCGAGATCTCCACCTCGCACTGTCCGGGGCCGCCCACCTCGTGGTGGTGGTACTTCACCTCGACCCCCATCGACTCCAGGTGCAGGCTGACCCGGGTGCGGAGATTGTAGAGATGATCATGGGGGGGAATGGCGTGGTAGCCCCCGTGGCGGGGGATGGTGTAGCCGGTGCCCAGATCCTGGCTGTTCCAGTCGGCCTCGGCGGAATCCACCCGGTAGGCCGCGACGTTCATCCCGTTCTGGTAGGAGACACCGTCGAAGACGTAGAACTCGAACTCCGGCCCCCAGAGGCTGGTGTCGGCGATCCCCGTCTCCTGGAGGTGCTCCTCGGCGCGGCGGGCGATGTTCCGCGGATCGTAGGGGAAGATGCGCCGGGTGTCGGCCTCCAGGGTGGAGCAGAGGAAGCTCAGCGTCGGCACCTCCCAGAAGGGATCGACGAAGCCCGTCGCCAGGTCGGGTACCAGAACCATGTCCCCCGAGCTCACGGCCTTGAAACCGACGCTGGAGCCGTCGAAGCCCACGCCGTTCTCCATGAGCCCGGGGGTAAACTGGCTCACCGGGAGGGTGACGTGGTGCCAGCGACCCCACAGATCGCAGAACTTGAGATCTACCATCGCCATGGATTCCCGCTCGATGAACTCAACCGCCTCTTCAAATGTGCTGAACATAAGCTCTCCTTTTGGGTAAAAGGGTAAGGTTCGATCTGCTGCTAGGGGTTCTGCTCAAGCCACGCTTTCAGGGCCCCGTACGCCGGCCGGTGGGCGCCCCCCTGCCAGTGGAAGGGATCGACGATGCCCCACCAGAACTCCTCCTGCTCCGGCGTCCAGAAAGCGTCCGGGATGTTCCAGACGAACAGGGGGCCGATCCAGGGCGACCAGTGCTCCTGCGCGTACGCCAGCGCCCGCACGAGGTAGTCCCCCTGCTCCTCCGGGGTCACGGCGAACCAGGCGTAGTCGGGGTGGACGTTATCCGTCGTCCAACCGAACTCCAGGATGGCGACCTGCTTCTCACCGTCCCCCTGAGCCTCCATGATGGCCCGCATCTCCTCGGCGTGGCGGAAACAGAAGAAGCGCTGCCCCCCGTACTCCGGCGTCGCTGCAGCCTCCTGAGGGGAGACCTCAGGCGGGGCTGCGTAACCCGGCGCATGGAGGCCTAAAAGGTCGAAGTAGGGAGCCGCGCCCGCCTCGTACATCCCGCGCAGGAAGTCGGCGTCGGGCAGAGCGACGGGAGGGCCGGAGCCGGTAGGCGCGAGGCCGGCGCTGATGACCAGGGCTTCGGGATCGGCCTCCTTGAGGGCCACGTAGCAGGTGCGGAGGAGCTCGACGTAACCGGCGGGATCAGGCTCGCGCCCTGCCCACTCGCGGGCGAGGTTGGGCTCGTTCCAGACCTGGTAGCCGCGCACGCGCCCCCGGTAACGGCTCGCCACGTCGGAGCAGAAGGCGCCGAAGGCCTTCAGGTCGATGGGCACGTTGCCTGCCTCGTCGGCGGTGGCCCAGCCGGGCGGATGTCCCAGGCGAAAGAGCAGCTGCAGCTCCCAGGCCTCGGCCTCCTCGACGATGCGATCGGAGTGGGTCCAGTCGTAAGGCAGCTCGGGGTCGGGGCGAACGTCGCGCCAGGGCAGACTCTGTTTGGCCCACCCGAAGCCCGCCTCCATCACCAGCCGCCAGTCGCGCTGCGAGGCCCAGGGATCCCACCAGACGTGCAGATTCACCCCGTACTCGGGAGAGTCAAAGGTGTAGGGCCGGGGCCGGGCGGTCGGGGTCGGCTGCGGAGCAGCCGTAGAGGACAAAGGAGTGGGCGCCTCCGCACGGAGACAGCCCACTCCATAGAACACAACCGCGATGAGCAAGAAGGGAGTGAGAACGCGCCGCCACATACCTCAGGGGATCTTGGGCATACGCCCGACGGCGTCGAAGGCGGGACGCGGCGAGCCGTCGAAGTTGATGATGCTGTAGGGGGCATTGGGATCGGTCTCCCCGATACCGCCCTTCTGACCGTAGTCGAGATTCCAGAGGAAGGCCATTCGGACGAAGCCCCACTGGCGCATCAGCTGGAAGGCCTCCACGACCCACTCCGCCTGCTCTTCGAGGGTATTGTCCCAGGCGAACTCGAAGTCCTCCGCGACGCTTCCCCACCCCTCAGCCGAGGCCCACCCGAACTCCGTGAGGCAGAGAGGTGTGTTGTGGCCCGCCTGCTGCACCATGGCGTAGTAGTCCCAGAGGGTGCTCTTGAAGGACCAGGAGTGGTGAGGACTATCAAAGGGTCCGCGGAACTGAGCGGCGGGATCGTTGTAGCCCTCGTCCCACCCGACGTCAGGAGGGAGGTTGATGCCGTTATGGTGCACGCCCACGCAGTCAGCGTAGTCGAGGAAGCCGGCGTCGATCATACGCTGCAGATACATGTAGTCGTCCATGTAGAGCAACCGATCGGGATCGGCGGGGTCGCCGGCGGTGACGCCCGTGGGGGAGAGCGCGCCGCTGATCACGATGATGTCGGGGTCGCGGCTCTTGATGGCCTGGTAGGCCAGGCGCAGCATCTCCACGTAGCGCTCCGGGTTCAGACCCTCCGCGGTGTCCCACTCGCGGTTCAGATTCTGCTCGTTCCAGACCTCGATGGCGTGGATCCGGCCGTCGTACCGCTCGATCACCTCACCCAGGAACTCGGCGTAGAGCGCCAGGTCGTCCGGGGGGGCGCCGAGGGGGTCGGCGTCGATGTAGGAACGGGTCCACTCCGGAGCGTCTACCACGCTCAACATAACCTTCAACCCCATCTCGTTAGCCGCCTCGATGACCGGATCGTAGATGTGCCACTGGGGCTCGCCCCCCCGCTCGGGATGGACGTCATCCCAGCGCAGCTGCTGCTTGACCCAGCCCAGGCCCAGATGATCACGCACCTGGCGCATGGAGTAGGAGTAATCACCCGCCACGGGGATCACGCCCTGCAGGGCGATCCCGTAACCGAAGTCGCCCCAGGGCAACGGCGGCAGATCGGAGACGGGTGTCGCTTCGACGCCCTCGGGAAGAGGGGTAGGCGTGGGCAGTGTAATGGTCTCCACGGGCAGGGTCGCCGTCGCGAGGAGATTCCCTTCCGCCGGCGCTCCCGCTTCTCCTACGCCCCCAATCAGTTCCGTCGGATCGGCGGTCTGCTCCTCAGAGGGAAAGGTGAAGCCTCCAAAGGCGCAGGTGACGCTCAGAAAGAGCAGCAGGACCCACATGATAATGCCGAGGGTGAGGGTCCGTCCCCGCAGCCTTCGTAACTCGTTTCGCACGTTATCCCAGAAGGGGCTTTGCATAGATGCCTCCGCTATCTCGAACAGCTATCTGTGCTTCCGTCCACAGCGACCGAAAGCCGACGTTTCGTCAGCTTCGCGGGCTGAGTATACCGTGAAACAGCCAAGGAGCAAGTTTTGAGACAGTAAAAGCGCCGGAAGAGGCCTACCGCATCTCGACGTACGGTCTTCTGCTGCTGGCTCTCCAGGATTTCGCAGGGTACAACAGGGCCATGTGCCACGCGTTGCCTGCCACAACGCAGGAAAGGTCTGGTACGCCCCACCGCAGCAGCCATTTGAGCTAGTTTTAGAGCTGCTCACCCCACCACCCGGCGAAACCCAAAAGAGCCCTGCTGCTACCAGCTCTTCTCTCCGGGCACCTCAGCCCCGTTCCGGGGCTGCCCCCCGTGCCCCTCACAGAGCACCAGCGAGTCGCCCTGACGGTCGGTGTGCACGACGTAGAGGGCATCACCCGCCCGGAGCGTGATCCGGTATCCGGGAGTGATGACCATGAGGCAATTGGCACCGGGCGCCGCACATCCCAGGCAGGAGTTGCGCCACTCCACAGATTGCACCTCCACAAGGGTCAAGGACTCCGCCGCAACACCCCGTCGCTCGGCGACCAGGCGCTTCGCAGCCGCGACGACGGATTGCAACGTCTCGGTAAGGGGGGGCTCCGGAGAGGGACGCGGAGAGAGATCAGGCTCGCACACCACAAAGTGAGCGGGCTCCTCGGCGGTGTGCACCGCGTAACCTTTACCGCCGGCATCTTTCACGACCAGACGCCAACCGGGGGTGATGACCTGAGCGTAGTCCCTTCCGGGTCGGGGACAGCCGAGGGCCGTACTGGACCACTCCTCTCGTTGGGCCTCGACGAGCCGCAGCTCCTCTGCGGACGTCTCGAGAGCTTCCGCCAGGAGGGGGCGCAGTTGAGCAAAGAGGGCCCCTTCAACCCCCAACGTGGGGGAAGGCGTGGGCAGAGGGGACGCCCTAGCGGGCGTCTGGACGGGCGATAGGGGGCTGGTCAGGGTCTCTGCCTCTCCTTCGGGGGCGGGAGTGGGTAAGACCGGCGGCGTACAGGCAGCCCACGACAACAGTATCAGCAGAATCACAAGTCTAATCCGCATTCAAACTCCTCCTCGGAAATTAGTCGTATAGTCTCGCAGTCTGGTAGTCAAGCAGTCATTGCATGCTTGGATGGGGTGGACAAGCACCGGCGTCTCCTTCAAGAGCAGCCTGGGCACGCGAGCGTCCCGCCCGCCAGGTTGGGGAACAAGGTGTCCGCGTTCCATCGAGAATCCGTCGCAGATCAAAGGTCAACAGCGAACGTCCTCTGCAGACCCGGCGGGTGCGCGTGAGGAGATCGCCTCTACGAGGAGACACCTATGAAGACGTCAGGGGGGACTTTCGAGTTCCGCACACCTCACGTTTGATCTCCTCCGCGCCCCCACTATAATGATGGAGGGGTGTTTCAACCTAGTCGGAAGCGATCCCTCGCTGAAACGTGAGGATCTCACATTTTACGTTTCACCTTTCATGCCTCGGCTTGACTCAGCGGAGACATACCCTAACGATTGTAAGGGGGACAGAAGATATTGAAAAGGATCAATCCCGTACTCACAAGGCACCTGCGACAGACAACGCACCGGAACAGAGCCTTCTGGCTGCTGGGGCTCTATCTGCTGGCGATCACGGTGCTGACCGTGCTCTTCGGCGCGCTCATCTTCGTCGCCACCTTAACTCCTCAGGTTGTAACCTTCTCCATGTCCGATATCTACGAGACGGGCCGGATGATGTTCACCCTCTCCAGCCTCTTCCTTCTCATCGCAGCGAGCATCCTGGCTCCCATCAATGCCCTGGGTACCCTCGCCGGTGAGAGGGAGCAGCGCACCCTCGACCTGCTGCGCCTCACCACCCTCCATACCCGTTCCATCGTCCTGGGCAAGGTGGGGGCAGCGCTGATCAACGGCACCCTCTACATTCTGGCTCCCATTCCGCTGTTGATGATGGGGTATTGGCTCGGGGGGATCTCCGCTCTGGAGCTCGTGCTCACCTTCGCTTTTCTGGTGATCACCATGCTCTTCTGCACCTCCGTGGCCCTCTTCTTCTCCTCCCTCACCCGCAAGACGATTGCAGCCGTGCTGCTCTTCTACGGCCTGAGCTTCGCTACCCTGCCCCTTATCGGGATCCTCGCCTTCGTCTTCCAAGCCCTACCCTACCTGCTGTTGGATGGCCCCATCGCCGCCGGCTCTTTCCCGTTGCAGATCTTCATCGAACATGGCTGGGTGCTCCTGGCAGCGCTCCATCCTTACACGGCGGGTATCGTGAGCTACGCCCTCTGGACGGAAAAGGGGTCCTGGTTTTTCAACACCTTCTCCCTCTCGGGCCCCTACACCGGCCACCTCGTCACGCTGCCCTCTCCGTGGATCCCCTACTTCGTACTGGTCCTGGTCGTCTCCTTCTTCCTCCTCCGAAGCGCCTGGCGTCGTCTGGCACGCCCGAAGAGGTAGAGCATGCGCGAAGAGAGCTTGCAGGCAGAGCAAGCCCGCCTCCTGGGCGCGCTCCGCAGACACGATGCCGTCGTGGGCCTGGGATGGGGCCTGGTAGCGGCGTTGGCCCTCGAGACGCTGCTGGTCCTCGCCGGTCGGTTGGTGCCCCTCTGGTACCGCAGCGCTCTCCTCCGGCTCCTCCCGCTCCTTCTCGGCAGCGGGCTCCTTCTCGGTGCCCTTGTCGGGGCTTATGGCAGCCGGCCCCTCAGCCGCCGCCTTCGTCGTCTGGAGCGAAATCTCGGGCTCGCCGAGCGCCTGATTACCGCTTGGGAACTGGAGCAAGGACGGATCACCGCCCCCCCTTCCATGGTCGAAGAACAGCGCCAGGAGACCCTGGAAACTCTGCGAGGGCTGGACGCCGGGCGCACCTTTCCTCTACGACCCGCGCCGGCTGCCCTCCGCACCGTCCTGGGGCTCGTCCTGCTGCTCGGCGTAGCGCTGGGACTCCCTAACCCTCAGGAGGAGCGCCTCCTGGAACGGCAGGCGCTTCAGGAGGCCCACGAGGAAACGATCACCGAGATAGAGTCCTTGATCGCGAGTGTGGCACAAGATTCGTTTCTCGACCCCGAAACGCGCGAGGCAGCGCTGGAGGCCCTGGAAGAGGCCCTCAGCACCCTGGAGGATCCCCAGACTTCGCCCGACGAACAGATGCGGGCCCTGGACGAGGCTGAGGAGACGCTGGCGGACCTCGAAAACGCCGCAGCGGAGGCCCGCGTCCAGCAGCTCGCGGAAGCTGCCCCCCTCTCCACGGAGGAGGCAGTCCGACAGATGAGCGAGCTCCTGCAGAGGAGAGACCCTCAAGCGGCGGCGGCCTGGTTGCGGGAGCTGGTCGAGGAGCGCGGCGATCCGCTCACACCGGAGGAGATCCTGGCCCTGGCGGATGCCTTTACCGAGATGGCGCAGGCACTTCAAGAGACAGATCCGGCACTCGCCGACCAGTTTCAGGAGATAGCGGAAGAGATCTACTCCGGTGACGCGCAGGAAGCGCGCGCAGCCATCCTGGAGGCCTCTGAAACGCTGGGAGAGGTAGCGGAGGGTAACGCGTCCAACCGTAGCCTGGAAAGCGCGCAGGCGCGCTTACAGCGCGTCGAGGAATCCCTGGGGGCTTCCGCCGGTATGCTATCAGAGGGGGAAGTCCCCAGGGGAGCAGACGCCTCCGGCAGCGGGGGCACAGCAGGCGGGGAGGATGCGGGCAGCAGTGCGCCCTATGGCCCCTCCGAGAGCGCGCGCCTCGAGGGGGAGAGCGGGCAGATCACCTTACCCCGTGAGAGAACAGCCGGGGAAGGGGAGCCGGGCGTAGGCAGCGCAGGCAGCGCCCGGGTGGACTACACGGAGGCCTACGGCGAGTATGCGGCGGCTGCAGAGGCCGAACTCTCCAGGCGCTCCCTCCCCCCGGCGATGCGGGGCTACATCCGTGCCTACTTCAGCAGCCTCGAAGAGCAGGGCTCGCAATAAGATTACGCACCACATAGCCTTGGCCAAGGAGATTATTGCAGTTCTTGACAATCGTCCCGCCCTATGCTAACATGAAACTTGTTTGGAGATCCCAGTGCAAAACTTAACCGGAGCGACCCAGACCAACAACAATCAGCAGCCGCATCCTCGGGGAGGATCCGGTTAGCCGAACGCGCGAGCAACACGCGAATTGAACCAGCCTACCGGACCGGAGGCTGGTTTTTCTTTTGGGCTAGGGGTCTGCTCCAGAAGGAGGTGCAGCCAGGTGAGAAGCAAGGCCCGCGAGGGGTCACGTTGTAAACGGTCAAAATCTTGACAGCCAAGCAGACTCATATACCATTCAACCAAGGTCAGGAGGCAAGCAAAATGTCCATCGACGTAGTGTCCCGTGCCCAAGAAGATCAAGTACACTTTATCAGCTTACAGTTCATCGACATTCTGGGGAACATCAAGAGCGTGACCATCCCGGTCCAGCAGCTGGAGAACGCCCTTCAAGAGGGAGTCTGGTTTGACGGCTCCTCCATTCAGGGCTTCGCGCGCATCTACGAGAGCGACCGCGTCCTCGTGCCTGACCCCGGCACCTACCGGGTACTCCCCTGGAGCGCCCCGGAGCGGCGCCGGGCGCGCATCCTCTGTGACGTACACGGCCCGGACGGGGACCCCGCCGCCAATGACCCGCGTACCGTCCTCAAGCGCGCCGTGGAGCGCGCGGCGCAGCGGGGATACGTCTACAACACCGGGCCGGAGATCGAGTTCTTTATCTTCGAGAGAGCGGCTCACTCCCCTCTCAGTCCCGTCCCCCACGACGTCGTGGGTTACTTCGATTTCTCGCCGCGGGACAAGGCCCAACAGGTACGCAGCGAGATCGTCCTGGCACTGCAGGCTCTGGGTATCGAGGTCGAGATGAGCCACCACGAGGTAGCGACGGGCCAACACGAGATCGACTTCCGCTACGCCGACGCTCTCACCAGCGCCGACAACGCCGTCACCTTCAAGTCCGCCGTAAGGGCCGTCGCCGCCAGCCACGATCTCTACGCCAGTTTCATGCCGAAGCCTATCTTCGGGATCAACGGCTCGGGCATGCACACCCACCAGAGCTTCGCGGGCCGCGATAACGGACGCAATCTCTTCTACGATGCTCACGACACCCACCACCTCTCCTCCCTGGCGCGCTCCTTCGTGGCGGGACAGTTAGCCCACGCCCGGGCCCTCTCCGCCATCGTCGCTCCCACCGTCAACAGCTACAAGCGGCTCACGCCGGGCTACGAGGCCCCCGTCTACATCTCCTGGGCCCACCGCAACCGCTCCGCCCTCATCCGCGTGCCCTCGGCACGTCCCGGACATGAGGCGGCGATGCGCGTCGAGCTCCGCTGCCCGGATCCCAGCGCTAACCCCTATCTCGCCTTCACCGCGATGTTGGCGGCCGGGCTGGACGGTATCGAGAAGGAGCTGAAACCACCGGCGATGGTCAACGAGGACATCTACCATCTGGAGCCGGCCGACCTGGAGGCGCGCGGGATCCAGACGCTGCCCGGCACGCTGGGGGAGGCCCTGGAGGCCCTGGAGAGAGACGAGGTGCTTCTCGAGGCCCTGGGTGCGCCCATCGTGGAGGCCTTTATGCGGGCTCGCCGGGCCGAGTGGGAGGAGTATCGCATCCAGGTCACGCCGTGGGAGCTGGAACGCTATTTAGAAACGGCCTGAAGCAGTTACTAGGGGGATGCCTGCCGTAGGCGGGGCAATCCCTGCCGTAGGCGGGGCAATCCCTGCCGTAGGCGGGGCAATCCCTGCCGTAGGCGGGGCAATCCCTGCCGGAGGCGGGGCAATCCCTGCCGTAGGCGGGGCAATCCCTGCCGGAGGCGGGGCAATCCCTGCCGGAGGCGGGGCAAGCAGGCGGCAGGCATCCCAACAAGGAGGAGCGTATGGAGCCAGAACAGATTCCCGTCCTCTATGCCGTCGCCGGGGGGGTCGTCTACGACATACAAAAGCGCCAGGTGGTGGTGCTCATCCGCCCCTCCCGGGACGAGATCCGGCTGCCTAAAGGCCATATCCTGCCCGAGGAGAACCCCGAGCAGGCAGCCCTGAGGGAGATCACCGAGGAGACGGGCTATTCCGATCTGGAGATCGCCCTCACACTCGGAGAGCAGTTGGTCGTTTTTCCCTTCGGCAAGCACACTATTCGGCGCACGGAGTACTACTACCTGGTCTACCTCCGTTCGGAGCAGCAGGTGGAGCGCCCGCCTGCCGACGAGGAGGAGTTCTTCCCCATCTGGATCTCTCTGAACGAAGCCCTGGAGCACCTCACCTTTGAGGCCGAGCGCGAGTGGATCCGGCGGGCGCAGGCCTACCTCATAGAGCGCCGCGAAGATGGCGCGTGAACGACGCGAAGCACTGAAGGCCAAGATCCTGGAGGTCCACCGGCGTCTCGGTGCCGCCTACGGTGAGCCGGAGCGCGAGGCGGAGAAGGGGGCCGTGGCCCAGCTGGTGAACACCATTCTCAGCCAGAACACCAACGACCGCAACCGCGATCTGGCCTACGATCGCCTGCGTCTACGCTTCCCCAGCTGGGAAGCCGTGCGCGACGCGCCCCAGGAGAAGGTGATTGAAGCCATCCGCCCTGCAGGCCTGGCGCCCAGCAAGGGGCCCCGCATCCAGGAAGCCCTGCGAGAGATCACCCGCACGCAGGGCGAGATCACGCTCGACTTTCTGCGGGACCTGGGCCTTGAGGAGGCCCGGGAGTGGCTCCTCGGCATCAAGGGGGTCGGCCCCAAAACAGCCGCCATCGTGCTCCTCTTCGCCCTCGCACGGCCCGCCTTTCCGGTGGACACCCACGTGCACCGCGTGAGCCGGCGGCTGGGACTGATCCCGCAGGACACATCACGGGAGAAAGCCCACACCCTTCTGGAAGGGCTGGTTCCGGAGGCGCTCTACTATCCCTTTCACATCGAGTTGATCCGCCACGGGCGGGAAGTCTGCACAGCCCGCAACCCGGAGCACGCCGCGTGTGGTCTACAGGATCTCTGCGACTACTATCAGGAGTTGAAGGTCGATGAAAGAGCGAACGAGAGTTAAATTCCCCCTGTTGATCTATCAGACCCTGAGCAAGCGCTGGTTCGTCTCTTCTGTGCTGCTCATCCCTCTGGGCCTGCTGCTCTGGTGGAGCCAGCGACAGAGTGGCCCCTACGCCTTCGCCATCCTCTTCGTCCCGCTGGCGGGCGTCCTCCTCACTATCTACACGCTGCTGGCGCGCAATGCCGCCGTCGTCTGCAGCCCCAAGCACTTCACCGTCCGTACGCCGCTCATGCCGGTGGTCTTCTCCTACCGGCGGGTGGAGAATGTACGGCCCCTCGAATTCGCCGCGGTCTTCCCTCCCCTGGAGGAAAAGGGAGTGCGGCGACGCTTCTACCAGAATCTCTGGGCCAAGACCGCCGTCGTCGTCGATCTCAAGGGCTATCCCGTCGCCCTGTGGTGGCTGAAACTCTGGTTCAGCCCCTACCTGCTGCACCCCCAAGAGCGGGCCCTCGTCCTGCTCGTCGAGGAGTGGATGGCCCTCGTACGCCAGATCGAGATCCGGCGCGCGGCCCTCCAGGAGGGGCGACATTACTGAAAGCGCCGAGAGGGTCTTTGTTTTTGGTTGCTGAAGGGGGCACAAACCCAAATTAAACGCATTGGATTTTGGATTCTGTAGGGCATTATCCCAAAATGATAGCGCAAACCCATAACTTATCCACTTTTCCACAGCTTTATCCACAGGCCAAACCGTAATTGTAGGGGTCACGAGGTCCCAAAGTGGCACTTACAGGGAAAAGGTAATTTGTTATTCACAGTTATTCGTGCAACCTTAAAACTTAGGTCCTTTTAACACAAAAGGGGCTCCTGGAATTGCACCCCCGGGGCTTTTTTGGTAAAATAGGGGCGTGCCAAGGGATGAAACGCCCTGCGGAACTCCACCAAGACACTTCCACAGGTGGAGGACGACACACCAATCTTTGCACGAAGTAGCATTATGGAATCGGAGGGTCCTTTTGCGCCCCTCCGCAGCAAGGGGAATTATATGAATGAGGCAAATTCGCACAAATTATGGCGCGCCACCTTGGGAGAGCTGGAGTTGCAGATGACGCGCGCCACCTTTGACACCTGGCTACGAGACACCCGTTGTCTGGGTTTGGAAAACGGAGAGACCCTGGTCATCGGTGTCAAGAACGGGTACGCGGTCGAGTGGCTGGAGAACCGCCTTCAACCCATCGTACAGCGCACCCTGCAGCACATTGCCGGAAAAAGTCTAGAAACACGCTTTGTGGTGTGGGAGGGTAATCGCACCCCGCCCCCGCCACCGCTTCTTCAGGGGGAGAGCATGGATGTCGTCACCACTCCGGTTCCCGATCCAGGTCTGAATGAAGAGTATACCTTCCAGGACTACGTCGTGGGGCCGGGCAACCGGTTGGCGCAGGCGGCCTCCCAGGCCGTCGCCGAGGCACCGGCCCGCGCTTACAACCCCCTCTTCCTCTACGGCGGTGTGGGGTTGGGTAAGACCCATCTCCTCCACGCCATCGGTCAGATCTCCTACAGGCAGGGTCTGCAAGTCCTCTACATCTCCTCCGAGCAGTTTACCAACGACCTGGTCGAGGCCATCCGCACCCACACCACCGATGCCTTTCGGGATAAGTACCGCAACGCTGAAGTCCTCCTCGTCGATGACATTCAATTTATCGCCGGCAAAGAGAGCACCCAGGAGGAGTTCTTCCACACCTTCAACGCCCTCCGCGATACCGGACACCAGATCGTTCTCAGCAGTGACCGCCCGCCCAAGGCTATGATCACCCTTGAGGAGCGCCTGCGGTCGCGCTTCGAGTGGGGCCTGATCGTCGACATCCAACCCCCGAATTTCGAGACCCGGTTGGCCATCCTGCGCAAGAAGGCCCATCGGCGCGGCGTGAAGATCTCGGACAGTGTGCTGGAGTTCATCGCCAGCAACGTCGAGAGCAACATCCGCGAGCTCGAGGGCGCTCTCAACCAGCTCCTGGCGCTCTCACGCCTCACGGGCTTGCCGCTAAACCTGGAGACTGCTCAGCAGGCCCTCACCGACCTGCTCCCCAGCCGCCCCACCCTGACGGCCGAGGAGATCATCGAGATGGTCTCTACCTACTACAACCTCACCGTGGACGAGCTGCGGAGCCCTCGTCGCAGCCGCAGGATCGCCTTTCCCCGCCAGATTGCCATGTACCTGATCCGGGAGGAGACCGATTCCTCCCTGCCCCAAATCGGAGCGCAGCTGGGCGGCAGAGATCATACGACCATTCTCTACGGCTACGAGCGCATCCGCACCACCCTGGAAGAGGACCCCCAACTGCGACGCGAGATCCTGACGCTCAAGTCACGCCTCTACGAACGCAACTAACGCTTGTACTACCCGCCGGGCCTCCCGATTATGCGGGAGGCCCGGCGGGTAGACCGTACCTGGCATATCGCCAGAGGATGCTGGGCACTTTCTCTGTCCCTCACCCTCGAGTATAATCACCTCCTGATGCTACAAGAAAGGACCTAGATCCATGGTGTTTCTGGATATCGTTCTGGCGGTCGTTCCGATCTCACTGATCCTCTTCCTCATGCTCGGCCTGCGGTGGAAGAGCTCGCGAGCGGGTCTGGCGGCCTGGATTGCCGCCCTTATCGTCGCCGTCCTGCGCTTCGGCGTCGGGGGACGCATCCTCTGGTGGGCTCACGTTCGCGCCCTCTTCCTGGCACTCTACGTTCTCTACATCATCTGGGGCGCGCTCCTCTTCTACCGGGTCACGGAAGCGGCAGGCGTGCTGGATGCGATGGGCACGCTGATGCACCGGATGGCGCCGACGCAGGCTGCCCAGGTGCTGCTGTTGGCCTGGGGACTCACCTCCTTCTTCCAGGGTGTGGGAGGCTTCGGCGTTCCCGTCGCTATCGTGGCGCCGATGATGGTGGGGCTGGGCTTCTCCATGGCGCAGGCCGTCGTCATCCCCTCCCTGGGCGACACGTGGGCCGTCTCCTTCGGCTCCCTGGGCTCGGCCTTTAACGCCCTGGCGGCGACCACGGGCGTATCCGAGCCCCTGCTGGCGACCTGGAGCGCCCTCCACATGGGGCTGCTCTGTCTCGTCATGGGCCTCTTCGCTCTATGGGCGGCCGACGGGTGGGCTACCGTCCGCGAGGGTTGGCTCCCACTTCTCCTGATGGGCGTGGCCATGGCAGGGATGCAATTCGTCACAGCCCACTACGGCCTCCCTAACATCGCGGCCATGGTGGGAGCGCTGGCGGGCCTCCTCGTCGGCAGTATCTGGGCGCTCCTGCGCTTTCCGGAGGGACGCAGCGTGCTGCATGAGCCGGTTCTGCTCACCCGGGCCCTGCTGCCCTACGGCTTGCTCCTGGCGCTCATCCTCGTAGCCCGGCTCATCGTCCCGCTGCAGGTCCTGCTGCGCGCCGTCGTGCTCCAGGTCCCCATTCCCGGGCTTGTCACGGGACGTGGGTGGGTTATCGAGCCGGAGACGGCACGCGCCATCTCGGTCTTCGGGCACACCGGGGCCCTGCTCATCTACGCGTCGCTCATCACCTACGGTTGGGCCCGGTACGCGGGATACATCGAGGGGGGACACAAGCGGGAGATTCTGCGCAAGGTGTTGCGCAGCGGCCTCTCCTCGACGCTCACCATCCTCTCCATGGTCGCGGTGGCCAGCATCATGGACTACGCCGGCATGCTACAGCTCCTCTCGGAGCTGATGGCGGGTGCGGCAGGACGGCTCTTTCCTCTGGTTTCCCCCTTCATCGGCGCCCTGGGAGGCTTTGTCACGGGCAGCAACTCCAACTCGAACGTCCTCTTCGGCGTCCTCCAGCGCAACGTGGCCGAGACTCTGCACTACGTCGTCCCGCTGATCCTCGGGGCCCAGAACGCCGGCGCTGCCGTCGGCGCGACCTTCTCGCCCTCCAAAATCCTGGTGGGGTGCAGTACCGTCGACCTGGACAACTGCGAGGCGATCATCATGCAGCAGCTGCTTGGCTATACCCTGCTGGCCCTGATCATCTTGGCGCTCTTCACCTGGCTCTTGACGCTGGTATATTGAGCCTGGGTCGCTAATATTTTTGATTTCGTAACATTTTTGTTCCTTGAAGTTATATCCCCTTGTCTGTATAATCAGAGAAGAGAGAAAAAACCGTCCCTCACTATCTAGCGACGAGGAGATGATATGGCAAGACGCATCTTGATCGCCGATGATGACCTGGAAGCCCTGCGCCTCATCGGCCTGATGCTGGAGCGCAAGGGGTACGAAATCGTCGCAGCCGCCTCGGGTGAGCAGGCGCTGAAGAAGATCGAGGAGCAGCTGCCCGATCTCATCATCCTCGACGTGATGATGCCCGGCGTAGATGGTTACGAGGTGGCTCGACACTTACGGGAGAATCCCAGAACCGCTCCGATCCCCATCCTCTTCTTCACGGCCAAGAGCTCCATTACCGACAAGATCGCGGGCTTTCAGGCCGGCGGCGACGACTATCTGACGAAGCCCATCCATCCGGCGGAGCTGCTCTCGCGGGTCGAGGTTCTCCTGCAGCGCAGCGCTCGCCAGACAGTTCCTGAGACGGCCCGGGCCAAGGTCTTTGCCCTACTCCCCGTCAAGGGCGGGGTCGGTAACAGCACGCTGGCCCTCAACATGGCCCTACAAATGGCTCAAGTGAAGGAGAAGCGCACGATCCTGGTGGAGTTGGTGGATGGCGGAGGCTCCAGCGCCTCACAACTCGGCGCCTCCGCCACTCGAGGTCTGCAGTCCCTGGTGGAGAAAGGGCCGCTGGCGCTCAGTTCTGCTGCGGTGGATGCCCAGGCCCTCAAGCACGAGACCGGGCTGCGCGTTCTGCCTGCCAGCCCGCGACCTGCCGGTCTGGTCCCCGCCATCACTGAGGAGTTCGTCCAGGCCCTGCTGCGCATTCTCCTGACGGAGTACGACCACGTGCTCTTTGACCTCTCCCCTACGCTCAACAAGGCCACCACTGAGGTGCTGCACCAGGCTCAGTACGTCATCCTCACCTTCGAACCCACAAAGATCGCGCTAGCCCTCGCCCATACCTTCCTGGAGAGCCTGGAGGAGCGGAACATCGGCGCCTACAAGGTCCGCCCTGTCTTCATCCACCGCGCCCCGGCTGCCGACGCCATCACCCGAGACTCCGTTAAGGCGGAGATCGGTCAGGAGCTCTTAGCCAGCATCCCTCCTGTACCCGACGCCGCTTACGAAAGTTGGTCTGCGGGACAGCCCATGCTGCTCACGCAACCGCAGAATCTCTTCTCGCAGCAGGTGCGCTTTATCGTTGATCGGCTTTTGGAATCCTCTTAAAGAGACTGTTCACTGAGCAAATGAAACGTTCGACTCCCGTGTCACCCTTAGATACCTTCCAGAACAGACCTCGAGAGCAGGAACAGGAGCTGCTCGAACAACGGGTCGCCCGGTTGGAGCAGCTCCTGGCCGTTGGTCGGCGCCTGAACTCTACCCTGGAGATACCGGCGCTCCTGCTGCAGGTCGTCAGCGCGGCGCGAGAGATCACAGGCGCGGACGCGGCCTCTATCCTGCTCGTGGAGAACGACAAGACGTTGCGTTTTGCTGCCTCCTGCGGCCCCGACGACACCCTCCTCAAAACGACCGAGGTGCCCATCGACAAAAGCCTCGCGGGATGGGTGGTGCGCAATGCCGAGACCGCCATCGTGGAGGATGCCACCTCCGACCTGCGCGTCTACGTCATCGACGAGGCCCTGACCACCCGCTCCATCGTGGCGGTTCCGATGCTCTTCGGCGAGCAGGTCATCGGAGTGCTGGAAAGCCTGACCCACCACGAACAGCACCGCTTCAGCCCTCACGACGTTGAGGCCCTGGAGACCCTGGCCGGTATCGCTGCCGTGGCCGTGCAGAACGCACGCCTCTTCCAACAGAGTGACTGGATCGCTGAGATCGTTCACGAGATCCGCACCCCCCTCACCTCCATCATGACCTATGCCGACCTTCTCGCCACCCGTCAGTTACAGCCTCACTCGCGCCAGAAGTTCGTGGAGATCATCAACCATGAGGCCAACCGGGTCAACGGTCTCATCAACCAATTCCTGGATCTGGCCCGGCTGGAGTCAGGCCGGGTCATCATGAAGCGCACGCCCTTCTCCCTGGCAGAGGTCATCCGGCTCTCCCGGGATCTCATCCGCCCCCAGGCCGACGAACGGCAGATGTCCCTGGAGGTGGTCGTCCCTCCGGACCTACCCGAGGTTCTGGGGGACGCCGAACGCATCCAGCAGGTGCTGCTCAACTTTCTCTCCAATGCCGTGAAGTATGCCAATCCAGGCGATCGCATCTCGGTAGCTTGCGAGGTGGGGGCGGAGGAGCTCATCGTGACGGTCACCGATACGGGGCCCGGCATCGCCAAAGAGCACCAGCAGGGTCTCTTTGAGAAGTTCTCGCGCGTTCCCGGCAGCGAGGAGCGCGCCGAAGGCTCGGGACTGGGCTTGAACATCGCACGTCAGATCATCCTGGCCCACCAAGGCCGCGTCTGGCTGGAGAGCGAGGCAGGAGAAGGGAGCACCTTCGCCTTTTCCCTCCCCCTGACCACCGAGTGATACTTTACAAACCCACAAAATATGGTATCATTTCTCCGCCCTGTGAGTGTCGTAGGCACTCTCGGGTTTTTTGTGTTTTTGAATAGTGTATCTTGCCGTTGGAGGACAAGCAGGCTATGAATCAACACCCTGTATACCTGACGAAAGAAGGGTACGAGGAGTTAGAGAACGAGCTGGACCACCTGAAGCGTGTACGGCGCCAGAAGGTCGCCGAACGCCTTCACGATGCGCTGAGTGAGGGCGAGCTCATCGAGAACGCCGAGCTCGAGGATGCCCGTCGCGAACAGGCCTTCGTCGAAGGACGCATCTACATGTTAGAACAGCAGCTGCGCAACGCCCGGCTCATCGAGGGTGGTTCGAAAGAGGGTATTATCGGCGTGGGCAGCCACGTGACCGTTGAGGAGGAGGGCTCGGACCATCCGGAGATCTATCACGTGGTCGGCTCCGCCGAAGCTTCGCCGAAGGACGGCAAGATTTCCAACGAGTCCCCGCTGGGCAGAGCCCTGCTGGGCAAGCGCGTTGGGGAAGAAGCGGTGGTGAAAGCCCCCGATGGGAACATCGTCTTCCAGATTCTCGCTGTGCAGTAGCAGCCGTCGACAGCCACCGCAAGCCCATACCCGCGTATGGGCTTGTTTGTTGCCGGGAGCAAGCGTTGATTGAGTTGGCGCCGGTGCCCCCACCGCCAAACGAAGTTAGAGTGTCGTGAAAGGGAGAAGCCCATGGAGTTGAACAAACTGGAACAACAGCGGGTAGCAAAGGTAAATCTGCTGCGCGCAGCAGGGGAGGAGCCCTATCCCCACCGCGCCCACCGCACCCACACCCTCGCCGAAGCCCATGACGCTTACGAGACAGTGGAGGGGACCGAGGAGCCCCTGCTTACCGTAACCGTTGCCGGACGCCTCGTCAGCATCCGCACCATGGGCAAGCTCGCCTTCGCCCACGTCGAGGACGAGAGCGGCAAGCTCCAGCTCTTCATCCGCCGCAATGACGTGGGCGAGGAGAGCTACGAGCTCTTCAAGAAGGCCTTCGACCTGGGCGATTTCGTCGAGGCAGCCGGGCAGATGATACGCACACGCACCGGCGAGGTCAGTGTCCGGGTTGAGAAGCTCCGCATGCTATCCAAAGCCATCAGCCCCTTGCCCCTTGCCAAGGAGTACGAGGATGAGGAGGGGGATGTCACCCGCTACAGTGCCTTCTCCGACATCGAGGAGCGGTATCGCCAGCGGTACGCCGACCTGGCGGTCAATCCTGAGGTGCGTCACCTCTTCCGCCTTCGATCCCGCACCATCAGCGCGCTACGCTCCTGGCTCGACGAACACGGCTTCTTGGAGGTCGAGACGCCGGTGCTCCAGCCCGTCTACGGTGGGGCAGCCGCGCGCCCCTTCACCACCTACCACAATCAGCTCAAACAGGAGCTCTATCTCCGCATCTCCTTCGAGCTCTACCTCAAGCGCCTCCTCGTGGGGATGTTCGAGCGCGTCTACGAAATCGGCCGGGACTTCCGCAACGAAGGAGTCTCCTACAAGCACAACCCCGAGTTCACCCAGCTGGAGCTCTACGTCGCCTACGCCGATCTCTTCAGTATCATGGAGACGGTCGAAGAGCTCCTCTCCCACACGGCGGGGGCGGTTCTGGGAACCCGGACGATTACCTATCAGGGCCAGGAGCTCGATCTTGCGCCCCCCTGGCGCCGCGTAAGCCTGCAAGAGGTCATCCGCGAGGGAACCGGCATCGACTACCGGGAGTTCGCCACCGCTGCGGCGCTCCGGGCTGAGATGCGCAAGCACGGTTTCCACGCCGACGATAAGGCCAACTGGGGGCAGCTGGTGGACAACCTGCTCTCCCGGGTGGAACCCGCCCTCATCCAGCCCACCTTCGTCTACGACTATCCTGTGGAGATCTCACCCTTGGCGAAACAGAAGCCCCAAGATCCCACCCACGTGGAGCGCTTCGAGCTCTTCGTCGGTGGGCTCGAGATGGGCAACGCCTTCACGGAGCTCAACGACCCCTTTGAGCAGGAGGAGCGCTTTCTGCAACAGGGCCGGGCCTACGAAGCAGGGGACGAGGAAGCACAGCCCATGGACGAGGACTATCTACAGGCGCTGAAGTACGGGATGCCCCCTAACGGCGGTTTCGGACTGGGCATCGATCGTCTGGCGATGCTCTTTACCGATCGTCACTCCATCCGTGAGGTTCTGCTCTACCCGCACCTCAGACCGCGCGAGGAGTAAGCGTCTGTAAGAAAATAACTTCCCGACGGTGGGTGCTCGGGGAACGTAGCGAACTGCTGGAAGGGCTGGAGACGCACAGCCCTCAAACGAGTCAGGAGGAGCTCTTTCATCCTGACTCCAGAGACATCGGGAAGTTATACTTTTACGAACCCTAAGCGTACAATCCCCAGAGAGGGCGATCGAGTCGATCGCCCTCTCTGCATAGCAACCGTATCCTTACGTGCGCGCCCGCCGCCGGCTCTTCCGCACCCGCTTCACGACGAAGACGACAACCAAGACGAGCGCCATCAACCCGGAGACGATGCGAATGAGCGGGGAGTTGAAGCTCGTACCGATGAGTTGTCCGTGGATGGTCCCCAGAAGGAAGGCCAAGTAGTTGAGCCAGTGGATGATGCGCCAGCTGCGTCCCAGGGAAGCCCGAAAGAGGGCGGTAAGAGAGGTGATGGCGATGAGCCAGAAGGCCGGGCGCCCTCCGAGAGCCAAAAAGCTGCGTACGGAGGCAAAACTCGGCAGAAAGACCGCGACCGTTCCCGACTGCCAGGCAGCACTCACCGCATGCAGGGTCAGAGCCACCAGGGCGGTCACGGAGACGGCGTGGTGCACCTTTACGAAGGAGCGCCCAAAGTACTGGGTCAACTCCCGCAGATAGAGAGAGGAGAGGCTGGCGAGGAAGACCGCCAGATAACCCAAGAGGGCTCCTATCCGGAGAACCCCCGCCAACGTCGACCCGGGAGGGATGAAAAGCACAACGACCACGACGAGGGCCACGGCGAGCAGCCCACTCAAAATCAGAACCCAGGTATTCTTCGGTGTGAGAGCCACGTTAACCTCCTTAAAATAGTCAGATAGTCGTTTAGTCGCCTGGTCGCACAGTCAAAAACAATGCCTGCCTGTCATCCGGAGCGAAGTGAAGGATAAGGAACCGGACCTGAGCCGTCTACCGGGAGAGTCAACTCCCCCTGGAGATAGTCCACGCATAGGAGGGGCGAGTCACAACTCCCCCACCACCTCCGCCTCCAACCGTCGGAAGAAGTCCTCCATGTAGCGATGACGCGCTTCGGCCATCTGCCGCCCTGTCTGGGTGTAGAGCCGCTCCCTGAGACGGGAGAGCTTGACGACAAACTCGTGCACGGGCGTGTGGGCCACGGGATCGTCCCCCGCCGTCTCCCAGCGCTCCAGATCCACGCTCTCCAGAGGAGCCCAGAGCCGTTGGTTGTGCGCCCCACCGTAGGCAAAGGCGCGCGCCACGCCCACCGCCCCGATGGCGTCCAGCTTGTCGGCGTCGAAGAGCACCTGCGCCTCCAAGGTCTCCGGTTGGGGTGCAGTACGGAAGCGGTGCGCGGCAATGGCATGCACGACAGCCTCGACCCAGGCCGGCGGACAGGATGTGAGGAGCAGGGCCGCCCGCTCTGCAGCCACGTCGGCGTGATCGCGCCCCTGGTGCTGGGCCTCGGACCGCCCCCAATCGTGCAGCAGGGCCGCCGTCCGCACGATGGAGAGGTCGGCCCCCTCCCGGCGTGCGATCTGCCCCGCAACGCGCTCGACGCGGAGAATGTGATCGAAATCGTGGACGCTGTCGGCCTCTTCGTAGAGGGCGCGCGCTTGTTCGATGGTCAGACGCATCGACCCCTCCCCTGCCGCCCATTATACAACGAGAGACGGACAGAATAAAGGAGAGTCTTTCACGAAGGGGTTAACGAGGAGCAACCCGCCGGGGACAAAGACAGTAGCGCTCGTCGAGCTACGGGAGATAGATCAGGGGATTGGTCGGGTAGCCGTTGTAGCGAATCTCGAAGTGCAGATGGGGACCCGTGGAGTAGCCGGTGCTGCCCATCGCACCGATCACCTGCCCCATCTCCACGACTTCACCCTCGTAGACGAAGATATTGCTGAGGTGCGCGTAGTAGGTCTGGAAGCCGTTGGTGTGATCCACGACAACCAGATAGCCATACCCTACGTCCGTCCAGCCGGCGAAGACCACGTAACCGGCGTCGGCAGCCACGATGGCAACTCCGGTAGCATTGGCTACGTCGACAGCACGGTGCCCGTACCAGTAGCCCTGACTGAGGTATCCACCGGCCGGCCAAGAGAAGTTAGCCCCACCGACAGCGCCTTCAGGCGCCGGACCTTCATAGAGGACGACCTCTCGCTTCTCGTAGGGCTTCGTCCCGCCGGGTATGATCACCTTCGTACCCGGCATCAGATCCCCCCCGTCGGTCAAGGTGTTGAAGGGGCAGTTCCGAATCTCTGCAGCGGAGGCACTGTACTTCTCAGCCAGGCTCCGCACCGTGTCCTCCTCGGTGACGGCGTGGTAGACCCCATCCAGCGGTAGGATGACCAGCTCCTGCCCCACCTTGAGAAGATCGGGGGCCTTTTCCATCGCCGGGTTCGACCACATGATGGTCGTCGGCTCCAGCCCAAAGGCTTCCGCGATCGATTGGGTGGTGTCCCCCGGTTGTATGGTGTAGGTGACGATCTCCAGACGGGGGCGTGGGGGAATGTAGGTGTGCGGCTCTGCCGCGCGGGCAATCCTGCCCAAGGCGCTGGCTCGATAGTAAGGACGCATCGAACCGGCGAGGGGCTGGGTCTGTTTCTCTGTAACGATCAACGGCTCCAGGGAGAGGGAGTTGACGGCACCCGAGGCCATACCGATGGGCGCGTCCAACTGCAGACCCCAAAAGGCCAGGAAGGCGGCCAAAATCAGGAGCAGGGCGGCGTGGGAGCCAAACCTACCCAGGTAGGGGCGTTGACCCCGGTGGTCACCGTTCCAGCGCCAGACGAGAGCCGCAAAAGCAGCAATGGCGTGGGTGATTGCTCGCCCACGCCACTCGAGGTACTCTTTGGGGCTCTTCACATTAGAGCTGCCCATTACCAGAAAAGTTGGGGGTTTTGAGGCACACCGCCGTAACGGATCTCAAAGTGCAGATGCGGGCCCGTGGACCAACCCGTGGTCCCGCAAGCACCCAGCACGGATCCCTGGGGCACGAGGTCGCCGGCGGTGACCCAGATGGAGTCGAAGTGGGCGTAACGGCTCGTGTAGCCGTTGCCGTGATCGACGATCACGAGATTCCCATACCCTCCGCTCCAACCCGTGAAGGTCACAATCCCGTTATCCGCCGCGTAGATGGCGTCCCCCAGGCTGCAGCGGTAGTCCAGGCCGATGTGACGCGGGTTGCGCGGGTCGTGGAAGGTCCAGCCGGAGATGGCGTAGGAGCCCGTGGGGAGCCCCCACCAGCCATCCGCTCCCGTCATGGCTGCGGTGACGCTGCCGCTGAAGCTGCTGCTGCGAGCCATAGGCAGGACAGGATCGGGCGGGGGCGCTTCCCACTGGATGGTCTCCCCCACACCGCCGGGCACCACGAGCAGCTGGCCCTCACTCAGGGTCTGGCCTCGATCGATCCCGTTCCACATGTTGTAGAGGGCCACGGGCTCCACCTCGTACTGCTCGGCGATACTGCGCACACTCTCCCCCGCGGCGACGGTGTGATAGGCGCCGTCGATGGGCGGGATCGCCAAGACGAGTCCGGGGTTGATGAGCCAGGGCGCGCCCTGGAGAGGCTCCATGTTGGACCAGACGATGGTCTCCGGAGAGAGATCGAACTTCCAGGCGATATCGTAGATGGTATCGCCCATCTGCACCGTGTAGGTGATGACCTCGAGACGCACACGATCGGGGATGGTGGTATGGGGTATGACCTGACGCGAAATCGCCCGCTGGGCAGGGGACTGCCACGAGCGGACGGCGCCGACGGTCATCAACGTAGGCGTAGCCATAGGTTCTGCAGCAACCTGGGAAGAGGGCGCTGAATCCTCCGCCACACTGATCTGCGTCCATGTAATACGGCCCACAAAGACCAGGAGCAGGACCAGAAAGATGATCCCCAGGTGTGCACTGTACCGCCCTAGCAGAGATGCGACGGCCTGACGATCACTGCTCAACCGCCAGGCCCACGCTATCGTTTTCGCTAGAACACGCCCAAAGGCGCGGGACAGCGCCCGCGGCGAACCTTGGAACGATGTTGCTTCAAAAGTCTCTTCGTTCGTATTCATAATGATATTGCACTCGATGAGTACAACATGTCCATTATAGCACGGGAAAAAAGGGAACGCAACTCCGCACCTGACGACTTCCTTACAACCAAAGTGTCGAGCCGCACCTCCACAGCAGAAAGCGGCGGGGCCATCAGTGCCCCGCCGCCTACCACCGTCCGCTCTCAGAGCTACCGGCTGAAGATCTCCTGGGCCAGCAGCCCCTCCTCCTCACGCAGACCGTGCACGTGCACTCTGCGCCCCTGCTCCAGATCCTCGAAGCCGAAGTCCGGCTCCTCGCGGGAGCGGTAGCGGGTCTCATCCGTCACGCGCACCGAGACGATGCCGTAGCGCGTGCCCAGGCGGAAGCCCTCTCCCTCCATGGAGAGGATGAGACCGCCGACCTCGACCCGATCACGCCGGGAGGGCACGCGGACCGCCCACGCCCGGAAGGTGCCATCGGCCTCCCACTCACCACTGCACTGGATGCGATCCCCGGTCTGCAGGGCTTCGAGATCTCCGCCCTCCTCGCCGGGGACGTAGAACTTCGTCGTCGCATCCGTCTGCACCTCGATCACCTGATCGAGACGGGTCTGTACCCGGATCATCGACCCTTCGATTCCCAGGACCTCGCCGACCAGAGCAGCTGCTCCGGAAGGGATGACCGCCACGTGGAGGGCAAAGGCTGTGTCTCCTTCCATACGGGCGCGGATTCCCACGACGGCCCCTACTTCGATGTCCGCAAGAGTCGGCTCTGCGACCTCCGGGACCACGAAGTCCGTCTCGTCGGTCACGGTAAGGGTCAGCTCTTGCCCCTCACGCCGCTCTACGGTCAGACTGTTCGTCCCTCGGGCAGTCACGGTGCCCCGCAGCTTGCCCTGTCTGGGGCGCGGGACGGTCACCAGTCGCGCCAGGACGCCCTCGTCCACGGCTTGACCGACCACGACGACGGTCGTTCCCACCTCCAGATCCTCGAGGGTGGGTTCTTCGAGATCGGGCAAGCGGAAGTGAGTGATCTCGTCCACGCTCACCGCCACCGTCCCCTCCTCCGTCAGGAGCGCCAAGCCCTCACTCCCGATACTCTCCACCTCCCCTCTGAGGCGGGCGGGTTTGGCGGGACGGACGACGAGAACGCGGGCCCGTAGGCCATCCTCTGTGGGCTTCCCCTGGGCCAGCACGAAGTTACCGACCTCCACGTCCTCCAAGCCCGGCGACTCGACCTCGGGGATGACGAAACGGGTGGAACCCTCCACATAGATCGTCCGCTCCCCCCGCTCATGGGTAATCTGAAGGGAGTCAGCCCCGACGGAGACCACAGTCCCGGCAGCGCGTCCTCCACGGTGTACCCTACTACCCTCGCCCTGGGGACGGAGCTCACTTCCAGGCCCGCCCGGTGCAGCCACGGCAGGCAGCACCACGAGCAGGCTCAACAACAGGACCCCCACAACACCCATCCATCGAACTTTCATCGTCATACCTCCTGAATCAGATTGCTTACAGCCTCTAGGATACGGAAGGACGTAAGACGCCTATGGGCAAAGTGTAAAAAAGTTGTAAAAAGGGCGCCTGTCCTTGACACTCTCCTCGGGCGTGCGATAATTTGACCAGATAGTAATGGTGAAATTCGTTGCGCGAAACGCGCGGCAAAGTCCACTAACTCAGAGGAAAGCGAGGTAGCTATGTCCAAAGCGAAAGCCGTAGATGAAACCACCTTCGAATCTGAAGTCCTCAACGCCTCCAAGCCGGTGCTTGTTGATTTCTGGGCCTCCTGGTGCCCCCCCTGTCGTGCTCTGGCCCCTACCCTGGACGAGCTTGCGGAAGAGGTCGGGGACAAGATGCGGATTGTTAAGGTCAACGTTCAGGAAGTGACGGAGGTACCCCAGCGCTTCAGCGTCATGAACATCCCCACCCTCATCCTGTTCAAGAACGGAGAAGAGACCTTGCGCCTGGTGGGCAATCGCTCGAAGAAAGCGCTCCTCAAGGAGCTGCAACCCTACATCTGATCCCGCCCCTGGCGAAAGAGAAAGCCCACTGGCGTTGCCAGTGGGCTTTTCTGTTGGTTCGCAAGAGAACTACTCCGCGAGGGCTCCCTTCGCCGCATCCCAGAGCTGCAGCAGCTCCTCGACCCCCAGCTCCTCGAGGGGGACCCCACCTTGGCGCGCCGCCTCCTCGACGTGTTGAAAGCGCTGTGCGAAGCGCGCGTTGGCCTCACGCAGGGCGCTCTCCGGCTCCACCCCCAGCCAGCGCGCCCAGTTGGCGACGGCCAGAAGCAGGTCGCCCATCTCGATGAAACGCTCTTCAGCATCTCTGGCCGCCTCCAGCTCCCGGATCTCCTCCTCGACCTTGGCCTTCACCGCCTCGAGGGTGGGCCAATCGAAGCCCACATGCTTGGCCCGGCTGACGTAGGCATAGGCCTGCGCAAGCGCCGGAAGTGTGCGCGGCACGCTCGCCAACAACGAGTGCCCCTCGCGCCCCTGGGTCTCGCGCTCCTGGCGCTTGAGAGTCTCCCAGTTCAACGAGACCTCCTCGGCATCGGCGACCTCGACCTCACCCCAGACGTGGGGATGGCGGTGTTTGATCTTCTCGTCGATGGAGCGAATGACCTCCGCCATCTGGAACTCCCCCAGCTCCGTGGCAATCTGGGCGTGCAGGACGATCTGCAGGAGGAGATCGCCCAGCTCCTCGCGCAACGCTTCGGGTTCGTCGCGGTCGATGCTCTCCAGGACCTCGTAGGCCTCCTCGAGGAGATTGGTCCGCAGGCTCTCGTGGGTCTGCTCGCGATCCCACGGGCACCCTTCGGGGGCGCGGAGGCGTGCGATGGTCTCCTGGAACCCCTCGAAACTGCTGACGCTCCCCAGCGGAGGCACGTAGAGGGAGGTCAGGGCCCCCAATGGTTGGCGATCCACCGCGAAGAGGGGCAACCACGCGACCCGCTCGGCAGGTGTGCCCCCGGCATCCACAAGAGCGACCTCGTGGTCATCGGGGTACTGGTTCATCAGCGTGAGTTTGAGCGCCGAAGCCACCCGCCGGTTGTAGATCTGAGCGATAAGAGCCGGGAGATCGGGGTTGAAGGGGGGGTGGTGGAGATCCGCCACCGCCAACGCGTCGAGCGTCTGGAGCCCATCGAGAGCGTCCAGACGCAGGGCCGTCAACATGGGCTCGATGAAGCTGAGGCCCGCTACGACACGCACCGGCACCTCCGCCTGTTCAGCCCCCCGCAGAATGTGCATCGCCGCGGCCTCCCCCACCAGGGGATGACCGGGGACGCCGTAGACGCACCCCTCTTCGCGCCGCCCCAGAGTCAGCACCTCCGCGGCGATGGCCCGGTAGACCTCCTGAAAGGAGTCGGCCCTCTCGTAGAGCGCATCGAAGGAGTGTATCCGCAGCCCTGGCGGCAGGTCGGCCACGACAGGGTGGTGGGTGGTACGCAGCCAGAGCTCGGGGGTTTCCGAGAGCACCTGCCACGCCTCGCGTGTCAGCTGTTCGGGAGCCCCCGGTCCCAGCCCGACGATGGTGATGGATCCCATAATCCCTCCGTCAGCTACAACGCACAGGTAGGCGAGCCGTGCTCGCCTACCTGTGTACTTTCCAGACCTAGATAAACTCTAGCGCTTCGTGTACTGGGTCGCCTTGCGTGCCCGGCGCAGACCTGGCTTTTTCCGCTCCTTCTCCCGCGCGTCACGGGTCAGATAACCCGCACGACGCAAGTCGGAGCGCAGATTCTCGTTGTACTCCACCAAGGCGCGCGCCAGACCCATGCGAATGGCCTCCGACTGCCCGGTGATCCCGCCACCATTGACGAGCACCGTCATGTCGAACTGACCTGCCGTCTGCGTGACATTGAAGGGGCCCACCACAGCGCTTTGATCCTTGGAACGACCAAAGTAGTCGGTGTGGACCTTCCCGTTCACCAGAACCTGACCACTGCCACCCGGATAGATGCGCACGCGGGCGGTAGCGCGCTTACGACGGCCCAGTCCCTCATAGTACTGCTGTTCTGCCATCTACTTCCTCTCCTTAAAACTCCAACGGCTTCGGCTGTTGGGCCTCGTGCGGATGCTCCGCGCCCTCGTACACCTTCAGCTTCTTGAACATCTGGCGTCCCAGGGGACCGCGGGGCAGCATGCCCTTGACAGCGTGCTCGATCACCCGTTCGGGGAAGGTCTCCAGCTGCCGACGCAGCGTGACGGACTTCAACCCGCTGGGGTAGCCGGAGGCGCGATGATACATCTTCTGATCCAACTTGCGCCCCGTCACCGCCACCTGCTCGGCGTTGATAACGATCACGTAATCCCCTACGTCCACATGGGGAGTGTACATCGGCTTATGCTTCCCTCGCAGAATGCGAGCGATCTCCGTTGCCAGACGCCCGAGGGTCTGCCCTGTGGCGTCAACGACGTACCACTCCCGCGAGACGTCCTCGGCCTTGGCCATATAACTCTTGCTTTGTCTCACGTTCTTCACTTTGTAATCACTCCTTAAAAATGAGTGCTTGCTCGCTTGCCCACTCACGACTTCTGCTCGGCATAACTGACGTCCTCAAGCACAAGCCCCTTGGCAGCCACTGCTGGACCCGCCCGTCGCCGATCCTGCGATTGCAGAATCTCCACAAACTCGGCTACGCTGAGGGCACCCTTCCCCACGCGCAACAGGGTCCCAACGATCATCCGTACCATGCGATAGAGAAAGGCGTTGGCCTCGATGGTGAAGCGCAGCCAATCCCCGTCCTCACGCCACACCGCGGCAAAGACCTCGCGTACGGTCTTCTCCCCCTGCGGGGGTGAGCCGAAAGCGGCAAAGTCCTGCACTCCCCCGAGGGAGCGAGCCGCCCTCTGCATCCTCTCCACGTCGAGGGGACCGTAAAGATGCAGGCTGTAGCGCTCCACCAGCGGGTTACGTACCGGTGCCCGATAAAGGCTATAGGAGTAGCGCCGTCGCCGCGCGTCAAAACGCGGATGGAAGTCCGGGGGCGCCTCCACGAGCTCCGGCACAGAGATCTGTTCCGGAAGCAGGGCGTTCATGCCCCGCTGGAGGTCCGCCAGACTGTGACGCCAGACCGGATCGAAAGCGATGACCTGTCCCAGGGCATGCACGCCGGCATCGGTACGTCCAGCAGCCAGGATACGGGTGGGAGTAGCGGTTAACTTCTCGATGACGCGCTCCAGATCCGCCTGGATGCTGGGCGCGTTTGTCTGAAACTGAAATCCGCTGTACCCCGTTCCGTCGTACGCGACGACGGCCTTCACCCGCACTACGGCGCTCCGTTACTACTCTACGAGTTCTAAAAGTACCATCGGGGCGGCATCACCCTTGCGGCGCCCCAGCTTCAACATCCGGGTGTAACCACCGGGACGCTCCAGGTAGCGCGGTGCGATCTCATCAAAGAGCACCTGCACGAGTTCCCGATCCTTTAATTCGGCATCCACGAGACGCCGGGCGTGTACCCCTGCCGAGGGCGTCTCCGCTTCGGCTGCCAGCCCGCGCTTGGCGCGGGTGATCATCTTCTCCGCGTAGCCCCGGACGGCCTCCGCCTTGGCCCGCGTGGTGCGGATCCGACCGTGGCGAAAGAGAGCTTTCGCCAGGTTGCGGCGCAGGGCCTTCCGATGGCCCGTGGAACGGCTTAGTTTCTTACCAGCGACGCGATGTCGCATCCTTGACCTCCTACAATAACCTGAGGCTACGCTTCCTCAGCCTCTGCATCGTCTTCGGGCCAGAAATCGTGGGCCCGCAGCTGTTCCTCGAGTTCCTCGAGGGACTTCTCACCAAAGTTACGAATGGCAAGCAGGGAATCCTCCCCCCGCTTCATCATCTCCAAGACCTCACCCACGTTGGAGATTCCCGTGCGCTTGAGCGCGTTGTAGACCCGCACCCCCAGCCCAAGATCCTCGATCGGGGTGGCATAAGCGCGATGCGGAATGTCCTCTTCCTCGGGCTCCGCAACCCCCTCTTCCTCTTCGGGCTCCATCTCCGCACCCGCAACCAAACGCAGGTGGGTGACGAGAATGCGCGCGGCATCCTTGAGAGCGTCCAAGGGTTGGATGCGCCCGTCGGTCCAGATCTCCATGGATAGACGATCGTAGTTGGTCAGCTGACCCACCCGCGCCTGCTCGACGCGGAAGGTCACCCGGCGTACGGGATTGAAGATCGCATCCACCGGCAGCATGCCCACAGCCATGCGGCCTCGACCATCGGCCGGCAGATACCCGCGCCCCTTCTCGACGGTGAACTCAAAGTCCAGCTGCGCCTCGGGATCGTCCACAGTGAAGAGATAGAGATCCGGATTGACAATCTCTATCTCGGGAGGAGCGATGATATCGCCCGCCGTCACCACGCCCTCACCCTCCACGCGCAGGGTCATGTACTGCGGCCCCTCATCGTTCAGGATCAGACGAATCTGCTTCAGTCGCAACATCACCTGGATGACGTCTTCACGCACTCCAGGGATGGCGGTGAACTCGTGGGGAATGTCGACGATGCGCATCCCCGTGATCGCGGCTCCCTCCAGGGAGGAGAGCAACGCACGGCGCATGGAATTTCCCAACGTGACTCCATACCCACCCTCCAGCGGTCCGATCACATAGCGACCATACTGTTGGGTATTGACATCAACTTCTACCTTAGGTAGAACTGGCGCTGCTAACACGTCGCCTCCCGTTCACTTAGCGTGAGTAGAACTCAACAATCAACTGCTCCTGCACCGGCACTTCAATCTCCTGGCGCTCGGGCAACGAGAGCATGCGACCTGCCAAGTGTTCCTCATCGTAGAAATCCAACCAGGACGGTACCGTGCGCTTACCCAGCAGCTCCTTGCGCTCCTTAAAGTACTTCAGACGTCGACTTTCAGGGCGCACCGCTACGGCATCCCCTGGACGCACGGAGAAAGACGGAATGTTAGTCTTGCGACCGTTCACGGTGATGTGTCCATGCTGCACCAGCTGGCGCGCTTGAGAACGCGAATCGGCCAGCCCCAGCCGGTAAACGACATTATCCAGACGGGACTCCAGCAGCCGTAACAGATTCTCACCGGTCAACCCTGCGAGGCGTTCGGCCTCATGGAAGTAACGGCGGAACTGGCGCTCCAGAATCCCATAGATGCGGCGTGCCTTCTGCTTCTCACGCAGCTGAATTGAGTAGTTCGAAGCCCGGCGCCGGCGGAAGGAGGCCTCCCGACCATGCTGCCCCGGCGGGTAGGAACGCTTCTCGAACGGGCACTTATCCGTGTAGCACTTCTCGCCCTTCAAGAAGAGCTTCATTCCTTCGCGACGGCACAGCTTGCACGCAGGCCCTACATATCTTGCCATGAATTCCTCCTGCTTCTTTAACCTTATACCCGGCGCTTCTTGGGCGGGCGGCAACCGTTATGGGGAATGGGGGTCCTGTCCACGATGGAACGCACCCGCAGCCCCGTCCCCGCGATGGCGCGGAGCGCTGCTTCCCGACCCGGACCGGCGCCCTTCACGAAGATATCCACTTCCTGAAGGCCGTCGTTGGACATCGCATCGTCGATCACCCGCTCGGCAGCGAGCCGGGCGGCGAAGGGCGTGCTCTTGCGCGTCCCCTTGAAGCCCATGGTTCCGGCGCTGCCCCAACGAATGACGTTGCCCACGGGATCCGTCACCGAGATGATGGTGTTGTTGAATGTAGTATGAATATAGATCTGCCCGCGCGGCACATTGCGCTTCACACGACGCGGTGCTCTGCTACGCCGAGTACTGCCACGACGTTTAGCCATAAATCCTCCTCAACTCCTGAATGACCTTACTTCTTCTTAGAACCGCGCCGGCGACCACGTCCCGGCACCGTCCTGCGAGGACCGCGCCGTGTACGGGCGTTAGTGCGGGTGCGCTGACCGCGCACCGGCAGGTTGCGGCGGTGCCGCAGTCCACGATAGCTGCCAATCTCGATCAGCCGCTTGATGTTCATCTGAACCTCACGGCGGAGATCACCCTCGACCGTCAGTTCCCGGTCGATGATCTCACGCAGGGCGGCGACCTCGCTCTCCGACAAGTCGCGAATGCGCTTGTCGGGATCGATCTGCGCCTGCTCCAGAAGCTCGTTGCTCGTCGAGCGCCCAATCCCATAGATGTAGGTCAGCCCAACCTCAACACGCTTATCGCGAGGTAGATCTACACCTGCAATACGTGCCATAGTCTCCCTAACTCCTTACTTAGCCCTGTCGCTGTTTGTGCTTGGGATTTTCGCAAATCACCCGCACAACCCCGCGCCGCCGAATGATCTTGCACTTCGGACAACGTCGCTTGACAGATGGTGATACCTTCATGATTCCAACCTCCTCACTTCTTGCTCTTCCAACCGGCACTCAAACCTGGCACTAGGCCAAGGATCAATGATACCGCATTTCACGCTGTTTGCAAGTTTAACCAACCGGCCCCTACCGCAGGAAACCCTCGTAGTGACGCATCAGCAACTGCGCCTCCAACTGGCGCATGGTATCCACGACCACACCCACGACGATGAGCAAGCCCGAGCTGCCGATCAGCATCGCGTTGGTATCCATCACCTGGCTGACCACCAAGGGCAGCACGGCGACGAAGCCCAGGAAGAGGGCCCCCGCCAACGTAATGCGGCGGTAAACGTTGTTGATGAAGATCTCGGTCTTCTTGCCCGGCCGCACGCCGGGGATGAAGCCCCCCTGGCGCTGCAGATTCTCAGGGAGATTCTGCTGCTGGACCATGACGTCGGTGTAGAAGTAGGTGAAGCCGACGACGGCGGCGAAGTAGAGGGGGATGTACCAGGGATTGGCACCGCCGAAAAAGCCCATCACGCTCGTGGCGACGTTCTGCACCGCCGGATTGCTGTTGTTGACGAAGAATTGCGCGATCACCGCCGGGAAGGAGAGAATGGACTGGGCAAAGATCAAGGGGATCATGCCCGCGGTGTTCACCTTCAACGGAATGTAGGTGCTCCCCCCGCCGTAGACCTTCATACCCCGTACCCGCTTGCCATACTGGACCCGGATGCGCCGCTCCCCCTCCTGGACGTAGACGATGACGATCATCGTCAAGACCATGATGAGAAGGAAGATGAAGAGGCCGAGAACGGGATTATCGCCGCCCAGGATCTGCAGGATGTTCGTCGGTACCCGGGAGACGATGCCTCCGAAGATGATGAGGGAGAGGCCGTTCCCGATCCCCTGCTCGGTGATCAACTCACCCAGCCAGACGGCGAACATCGTCCCCGCCGTCATCGTCAAGAGGACGGTGATCGAGGAGAGGATCTGTCCCTGCCGGAACCCAAAGTTCGGCAGGATGCCGTACTGCACGGCCAGGGACTGGGCCAGGCCGAAGGAGTAGAGCAGCGCCAGCGGGACCGTCACGAAGAAGACCCACTGATTCATCTTGCGCTGCCCCTCCTCGCCTTCCTCCTTCAGCATCTGCTCCAGCTTCGGAAAGATAGGGAGCAGGAGCTGCAGGACGATCTGAGCCGTCACGTAGGGTGAGACGCCTGCGGCCAGGACGGAGAAGTTAGCGATTGCCCCACCGGACAGCATATCCAGCAGCCCGACAAACTCACCCGTCGGGGTCTCCCGCGTCAAGAGCTGTTCCAACGCCGCCCGGTTCACGCCCGGCACCGGAATATTGGACGCCAAGCGGAAGATCACCAGGATCAAGAGCGTGTACAACAGCCGACGACGCAGGTCGGGCAGCTTCAGCGCATTACGCAGGGCTTCAATCATTGTGTCTCCTCCATCGCTTAGGAATCGCTAGCGGGTGCGATGCCCGCCCCGTTCCCAGGGCAGCAACTCTACCTGACCGCCAGCACTCTCAATCTTCTCACGCGCACCCTTGGAGATGCGATGTGTCTGCACCGTCAGTGGCTGGTCGAGTTCGCCCCGGCCCAACACCACGATCAGATCGGTCGCGTGCTTGATCAGTCCGGCCTTCACGAGGGCCTCCGGTGTGACGACGCCGCCGGCTGCGAAACGCTCGGCCAGCTGATCCACGTTCACGGGATGGAACTCGAGCTTCCACGGATTGAAGAAACCGGTACCGCGGACGAAGGGCAGCTTCCGCACGAGAGGCAGCTGGCCACCCTCGAAGTAAGGGCGCACCCCGCCGCCGCTGCGCGCGTTCTGACCCTTGGTACCCCGACCGGCGGTCTTACCCTGTCCGGCAGCGATACCGCGTCCCACGCGACGCTTATTCTTCTTGGACCCTTGAGCGGGTCTAAGTTCATGTAACTTCACCGTAGCCTCCAACTCTCTTATGCCTCTGCTTCGATCTCTTCAACTGCGACCAGGTGGGCGACCTTCTCGAGCATGCCCCGTACCGCCGCGTTGTCGGGCTGTACGATCACCTGATTCAGTTTGCGCAAGCCCAGGGCCTGGACCGTGCGCTTCTGGCGCCCGGACCGCCCGATGGGGCTGTGAATGAGCTTGATCTGCAATTCTTTGGCCATCATACCTCCTCGCGACGCCAGAAGGGCATGACGTGCGCCTCGGGCACGCCGCGGTCACGCGCCACGTCTTCGACACGGCGCAGGTTGCGCAGGGCGTCCATGGCGGCCTGTGCTACGTTGACCTTCGTGGCGCTGCCCAACGACTTGGTCAGGACGTCCCGCACGCCGGCGGCCTCCAAAATGGCCCGGACGGCGCCCCCGGCGATAACACCGGTGCCCGGCGTAGCCGGGCGCAAGAAGACCCGCGCGCCACTGCACTCTCCCACCACCTCGTGAGGCAGTGTGGTGCCTTCCAGCGAGATCGAGGTCATGTTGCGTCGAGCGCGATCCGTCGCCTTGCCGATCGCTTCGGGAACCTTAGGAGCCTTGCCGATGCCCAGCCCCACCTGTCCCTTATTGTCCCCCACCACCGCCACGACGCGGAAGTGGAAGGTGCGACCGCCCTTGACGACCTTCGCCACCCGAGCGATATCCACTACACGTTCATCCAGTTCTTCTTCCACATTACGTGGATTGCGTTCTCTACGTGCCATCTTTTCTCCTGTCGGCTTGATCTACAGCACCCGGCGTCAGAACTCCAGGCCAGTCTTACGAGCAGCCTCAGCCAACGCTTTAATCCGCCCATGGAACTTGTACCCAGCGCGGTCAAAGACGACCTGACGAACACCCTTGTCCAGGGCCCGTTCTGCTACTGCCCGTCCCACGACTTCAGCCTGTTCCGTCTTCGACTTGCCAGCAACTTGATCGCGAATATCGGTGTCAATCGTAGACGCCGACGCCAAGGTGTGGCCGACGGTATCGTCGATAATTTGAGCATACATATGATTCAAGCTGCGAAAGACGTTCAGACGTGGACGTTCAGGCGTACCCACCACGCGTTTGCGTACGTGAGCGCGACGCCGTTCACGGGCTTGTCTGCGATTCACTTCTGGTTTCATAATTCTTTTACCTCTTCTTCAAACCCTCAGTCTCACGCGTGTAAGACACTCAGATGGCCTTACCGGCCTTGCCGGCCTTACGGCGGATGCGCTCGCCTACGTAGCGAATGCCCTTGCCCAGGTAGGGCTCGACCGGGCGCCAACCACGAATCTCGGCAGCCAACTGGCCGACGACCTGCTTATCCAGCCCCTCCACCACGATAGTGTTCGCGCGCGGATTGACCACAAAGTTCACGTCGGCAGGCGGCTCAATCTCTACGGGATGAGAATAACCAAGGTGCATCACCAGCGTGTTCCCCTCCAGCTCGGCACGGTAACCCGTACCGCGGATCTCCAGGGCCTTGCTGTATCCCTCGGTTACGCCAACGACCATATTGTTGATCAGCGCGCGGGTGAGACCGTGCAGCGCCTTGACCTGACGGCTCTCGTCGGCACGGTCAACGTGCACGACGCCGTCTTCCTGGGTGATAACCATGTGAGCATCGAACTCCTGCGTCAACTCACCCTTAGGGCCACGCACAGTCACCCGGCTCCCGTCAATCTGTACCTCTACGCCGTCCGGAACCGGGATCGGCATATATCCAATTCTAGACACTCTAATCCTCCTACGGTAGCCTTTTAGCCGTCGTTCGACCGCTCCGGCTACACTACCAGACGTAGCAGACGATCTCACCGCCGACGCGCAGCCGACGGGCCTGCTGTCCGGTCAGGACACCCTTGGGGGTGGAGAGGATAGCGATCCCCATGCCACTACGAACCCAAGGAATATCCTTAACCTGGGTGTACAGGCGCCGTCCCGGCTTGCTCACCCGCTTCAGCTCACTGATCACGGAGCGCTGGAACTTCCCCTCGCCCACGTACTTCAACTTGACGAGCAGGGCGGACTGCGGCTGCTCCTCCACCACCTTGAAATCCTCAATGTACCCTTCGTCCTTCAGAATCTTCGCAATCGCGACCTTCATGCTCGACGAGGGCATGGAGACGACGTCGTGTCGTGCCATGATACCATTGCGGATTCGAGTCAGCATATCAGCTATTGGGTCTGTCATTCTCTCCACCTCACCAGCTGGACTTGACCAGACCGGGAATCTTTCCCTCGAGGGCCAACTCACGAATACAGATTCGGCAGAGGCCGAACCGGCGGTAGTACCCTCGGGGGCGACCGCAACGACGACAGCGGTTGCGCACGCGCACCTTGTACTTACGTCGCGTCTCCCGAATCGGCATAGATGTCTTAGCCATAACTTATCTTTCTCCTTGTCCGACCTACGCCCGACGGAAGGGCATACCCAACAGCTCCAGGAGCCGCCGCCCTTCTTCGTCGGTTTCGGCTGTCGTTGCGATGCTCACCTCAAAGCCCCGGACCTTGTCGATACTGTCGTAGTCGATCTCGGGGAACAGCAACTGCTCCCGCAGCCCCAGCGTGTAGTTCCCACGCCCGTCCAGCTTGTCCCCTACGCCGCGGAAGTCGCGGGTACGGGGCAGAGCGACGTTCATCAGCCGGTCCAGGAAGGCCCACATGCGCTCACCGCGCAGGGTCACCTTCACACCAATGGCCCGCCCCTCGCGCAGCTTGAAGCTGGCGATGGACTTGCGCGCCTTGGTCACCACAGGTTGCTGGCCCGCAATCGTCGCCATGTCGCGCGTCGCGTGCTCGACGGCCTTGGGATTATCCAACGCCTCCCCGAGCCCCACGTTCAGCACCACCTTGCGGATGCGGGGCACCTGCATCACATTGTCGTAACCGAACTCCTTCATCAGGGTCGGAACGATCTCTTTCTCATAACGTCTCTTCAGATCAGGCATCCTTCACACCTCCTAGTCGATGGTCTCGCCGCACTGTTTGCAGAGCCGCACCTTCGTGCCGTCCTCGCGCGTCGTATAACCGACCCGCGTGGCCTCATTGCACTCCGGGCAGACCAACATGACGTTGGAAATATGAATCGGAGCCTCGAACTGAATCCGCCCTGCCTGCGTCTGCGAGCGACCGGCCCGCACGGGGCGCTGGTGCTTCGTAACGACGTTGACCTTGGAGACCACAACGCGGTCTTCCTTGGGCAGGACACGCAGGACGGTATTGCGGGCGCCAATATCGTCGCCGGCAATCACTTCAACCGTGTCACCTTTTCTGATCCGATTCATTCTTCTACCACCTCGGCACCCCTCAAAGCACTTCCGGTGCCAATGAAATAATCTTCATGTATCCCTTGTCACGGAGCTCGCGGGCCACCGGCCCAAAGATGCGGGTTCCGCGCGGGTTGATTCCCGTACTGTCCAGAATCACAGCTGCGTTATCATCAAAACGGATATAAGAGCCATCCGGACGGCGGTACTCCTTAGCCACCCGTACGATCACGGCCCGAACAATCTCACCCTTCTTGACGGACGAAGTCGGCGTGGCCGACTTCACCGTCGCAACGATGCGGTCGCCCACGGAGCCGTACTTCCGTCTTGAACCACCCATGACCTGAATGCAGAGCAGCTCTTGTGCTCCCGTATTGTCTGCCACCTTGAGGCGCGTCTCGGATTGAATCATCGTTCCTCCTTACGCAGCCCGCTCCAGGACCTCTTCGACAGCCCAGCGCTTGCGGCGGCTCAGGGGACGCGACTCCACAATCTGTACGCGATCACCCAGACGGCAGGCATTCTCCTCGTCGTGCGCCATGTACTTCGTGGCGTCCCGCACCACCTTCTTGTAGAGCGGGTGACGATAGGTGCGCTCCACGCGCACGACCACTGTCTTGTCCATCTTGTCGCTGGTCACAACACCGACCAGACGCTTGCGCCGCTCTTTCATGCCGCGCCTCCTTTCTCGTGCTGCGCCTGCAGCTCCCGCTCGCGCAGAATAGTTAGAATACGAGCGATGTCCTTGCGCACAGCCGTGATGGCGTTCTTGTCAATCAGACTGCCTGCATACCACTGCTGCCGCAGGTTGAAGAGCTCGCGCCGAGTCTCCTGGAGACGATGCTGCAGTTCTTCCGTTGTAAATTCGCGTAGTTTGTTCGCTTGCATCGCTTACTCTCCCGCCGCTTCGCCCGGCTCCAGGCGACGCAGCACCTGGGTTCTGATCGGCAGCTTGTGCGAAGCCAGACGCAGAGCTTCCAGCGCCACCTCTTCCGAAACACCCGCCACCTCGAACATGACGCGACCGGGGCGCACGACGGCGACCCACTGCTCAACCATGCCCTTGCCCTTACCCATGCGGGATTCGGCGGGCTTGGCGGTGACCGGCTTGTCGGGGAAGATTCGAATCCAGTACTTCCCCCGGCGCTTCATGTAGCGCACGATGGCCCGGCGCGCCGCCTCGATCTGGCGAGCGGTGATCCACGAGGGCTCCAGCGCCTGCAGTCCGAAATCACCAAAACTGACCTCGGTCCCGCGGCTCTCCTTGCCCTTCATGCGCCCGCGATGTTGTCTGCGGTACTTTACCCGCTTCGGCATTAACATAACAATTCCTCCTCCACCTAACGTCGGCTAGCGGGCGGACGACTCTTCAGCCGTCTGTCCGGGCAGGATCTCGCCCCTGTACACCCAGACCTTCACGCCGATGCGTCCATAGGTGGTGCGCGCCTCTTCCTGCGCATAGTCGATGTCAGCGCGCAGGGTCTGCAGCGGAACGCGCCCTTCGCGCATCCAATCGCGGCGGGACATCTCCGAACCGCCCAGCCGCCCACTGCACATCACCTTGATGCCCTCGGCACCCGCCCGCATCGCCTGCCGCACCGCGCGCTTCATCGCCCGGCTGTGATAGATACGCCGCTCCAGCTGGGAGACGATGTTCTCGGCGATCAGCTTCGCGTCCAGGTCGGGCTGCTCCACTTCCTTCACGTCCACGTGAACGCGCTTGCCACCGGTCAGCTCCTCGAGCTGCTTGCGCAGCGCCTTGACGTTCTCGCCCTTGCGCCCGATGACGACACCCGGCCGGGAGGTCCAGATCTCGATGGAGACCTGATTGGGCGGGAAACGCTCGATCTCCACCCGGGAGATGGAAGACTGCCCGTCCTTCGAGCGCTTCTTCATCTCCGAGTAGATCAGGTTGCGAACGTGCCGGTCCTCATTCAAGAGATCGGCGTAGGTCCGGCCTTCGGCGTACCACCGTGACTTCCAGTCCCGAATAACCTTTAAACGAAATCCATAAGGATGAACTTTACGACCCAAAATTGGCCTCCTTTTTACTCAACGCGTTCTTCAAGAACGACGGTGATGTGGGACGAGCGCTTACGGATGGGGCGATACCGACCGCGGCTTCCCCATCGCACGCGCCAACCCTTACCGGGCATCACGCCCGGTCCCTCGTCGGCGTAGAGCTCCACGATGTAGAGGCTGTCCGAGTCCAGGCCCTTCTCCTCGGCATTGGCGATCGCCGAGCGAATGACCTTCCGGACCGGTAGTGCCGCTGCGTGGGGCATCTCGTCCAGCAGAATAATAGCCTGCTGAGCGTTCATCCCCCGGAAGGGCGGTAAAACCCGCCGCACCTTGCGCGGAGTCATCGGAATGTGTTTGGCTTGTGCACGTACCTGTTCTTCCATGCGCGCCACCTACAACACCCTTCCCTTTTTCTCTCGCATCACGTGCCCCCGGAAGGTCCGCGTCGGCGCAAACTCTCCCAGCCGATGACCTACCATGTTCTCGGTGATGTAGATGGGTACGTGCCGCCGCCCATCGTGGACGGCGAGGGTGTGCCCCACCATCTGGGGGAAGATGACCGAGGCCCGTGACCAGGTGCGGATGACCCGCTTCTGACCGGTCCGGTTCATCTCTTCGACCTTCTCCAACAACTTCGGGGCGATATACGGCCCCTTCTTCAACGAACGGGACATCTCTGCCTCCTCTTACTTGCGCCCGCGACCGGCCTTGCGCCGCCGGACAATGTACTTATCGGTCGCCTTATTCCTGCGGGTCTTGCGCCCCAAGGTGTACCAACCCCACGGCGACTTGGGCCCGGGCAGCCCGATGGGCGACCGGCCCTCACCACCACCGTGCGGGTGGTCGCGCGGGGACATGGCCGAACCGCGAACGGTAGGCCGCCAACCCAGCCAGCGCTTGCGCCCAGCCTTACCCAACTTCACGTTGGCATGCTCGACGTTGCCCACCTGACCGATAGTTGCCATACACTCCTTGCGCACCAGACGCATCTCCGTGCTGGGGAGACGGAGGGTGACGTAGTCCCCTTCCTTGGCGAGCACCTGGGCAGCCGCACCGGCGGCCCGCACCATCTGCCCACCCCGTCCCGGATAGAGCTCCACGTTGTGCACCATGGTACCCAGAGGAATGTTCTGCAACGGCGTCGCATTCCCCACACTCACCTCGACCGACTCGGTGTCGCTGACGACGGTGTCGCCCACCTTCAGGCCCAAGGGGGCCAGAATGTAGCGCTTCTCGCCATCGGCGTAGTGCAAGAGCGCGATCCGTCCCGAACGGTTGGGATCGTACTCGATGGATGCCACACGGGCCGGCACACCGTGCTTGTCCCGCTGGAAGTCGATGACGCGATACTTGCGTCGATGACCACCCCCGCGATGGCGCACGGTAATGCGCCCGTAGACGTTCCGACCGGCCCGCTTGCTCAGCGGCTTGACCAGGCTCTTCTCCGGCTCGGTGCGCGTAATCTCCTCAAACGTGTGCCCGGTCATCCAACGCCGACCGGGTGACGTCGGCTTAAACTTTTTCATTGCCATGGTTCTTACGCCTCCAAAGCCTCTATGCGCTGGCCGGAAGCGAGGGTGACGATGGCCTTCTTCCAGACGGGCCGGCGGACCATGACCCGCCGCCCTCGCATCTTGGAGGCCTTAGCCGGCATCACCATCACGTTGACGTTCTCCACATCCACGTCGTAGATCTCCTCGACCGCGCGCTTAATCTCTGACTTATTGGCATGGAGATTCACCTCGAAGGTGTACTTCCCCAGCCACTTCTGCGACTCCGTCTTCTCTGTAATGAGCGGGCGTACAATCACATCGTAGATATTCATGATTGCTCCTCAACCTCGGGCTCCGCCTCTGCCACACCCTGCTTGCCCAGAAGGGACACAATGGTGTCCAGCGCCGCGACCGGGGCGACGATGTAGTCGGCGCCCAGCAGATCCCGCACGTTCAAGTAGTCGGCGCGTAGAATCTGCACCGTGGGGATGTTCCGCACGGCCCGTTCGAGGATCTCGTCACGCTCGGGCAACAGAATCAACACCTTGCCCTCGCTCACGTTCAAATTGTTCAGCGTCTGGACGATCTCCCGGGTCTTGGGCGCTGCCATCTGCAGCTCGTCGAGCCACACGATCTCATCGGCGGCCATCTTCACCGAAAGGGCGGAGCGGACCGCGGCCCGATGCATCTTGCGGGGCATCTTCTTGGTATAGCTGCGGGGCAGGGGGCCGTGAGCAATCCCACCACCGACAAAGATGGGGGCATTGCGGCTGCCGTGACGCGCCCGTCCCGTGCCCTTCTGCCGGTACCACTTCGACTTAGAACGGTTATTCTCACTTCGAGTCTTCGTGCTGTGTGTCCCCTGTCGCCCGTTGGCCAGCTGGCGTACCAGCGCCTGGTGCATCAAGGGCACGTTCACGGGAGCCTCGAAGATGTCCGGGCGCAGCTCGATCTCCTCGACCGTCTCGCCCTGCATATTCCGCACAGGAACGCGCATCTTACCTACCTCCCTTGCGCACCCGCTGCTTCCGGGCCAACTGCACCTCGACCAACCCTCCGTTGGGTCCGGGCACGCTGCCCTTGACCGCCAGAAGATTGCGCTCCGGATCAACGAGCACGACCTCAACGTTCTGCGATGTCACACGCCGCACACCCATGTGCCCGGGCATGCGCATCCCTTTCCAGACCCGACCGGGTGAAGCGCTGGCCCCGATGGAGCCGGGCGCGCGCTGGCGGTCGGACTGACCGTGGGTCTTGGGACCACCGGCAAAACCGTGGCGCTTCACCACGCCGGCGAACCCCCGGCCCTTCGATGTCCCTACGACGTCGACGCGCTCACCGGGCTCGAAGATATCGGCCTTGAGCTCCTGGCCGACCTCGTACTCGTCGTCCTCGCGGACACGCATCTCGCGGAGGTGCCGCAGAGGCGGTACGCCCGCACGATCGAGGTGACCCCGCTGCCCACCCGTAAGGTGTTTCTCCTTAGCCACTTCAAATCCCAGCTGAACGGCGCGATAGCCATCTTTCTCGGCTGTTTTTACCTGCGTGATGTAGCAGGGACCGACCTCAATTACGGTCACCGGTACCACCTCGCCGTTCTCTTGAATCACCTGGGTCATCCCAGCCTTACGACCTAAAATGCCTTTCATCCTTCTTTATGCCTCCTGGGGACTGCCGGCGCTCCAGGCGCCACATCATCCCTGCTCTTTTGCCCACGATCACCCCCCCGGTCCCTGCCCCATTGGTACAGGCACCAGGGGGGTGGTGGTTCAATCTCTGTTAACCAGCGGTCCCAATGACCGCATGGCCTATGATGCGAGACGAGAGCTTAGAGCTTGATCTCGATATCAACCCCTGCCGGCATGTTGAGCCGCATCAGGGTGTCGATGGTCTTCGAATCCGGCTCCACTATATCGATCAGCCGCTTGTGTGTGCGGATCTCGAAGTGCTCGTGGCTGTCCTTATCGATGAAGGTGGAGCGCCGCACCGTGAAACGCTCGAGCTTGGTCGGCAAGGGCACCGGCCCCACAACGCGGGCCCCCGTGCGCTCTGCCGACTCGACGATACGCCGAGCGGATTCGTCCAAAATTCGATGATCGTACCCTTTGAGCCGAATGCGAATACGTTGTTTACTCATAGACCACCTAGCTATATGCTGCCGGAACTAGTCCAGCACCTTAGTAATGACCCCAGCGCCTACGGTCAGACCACCCTCGCGGATGGCGAAGCGGGACCCGGCCTCGAGAGCCACAGGCTCGATGAGCTCGATGGTCATCTCGGTGCGGTCACCCGGCATCACCATCTCCACGCCCTCGGGCAGCTCAACGGAGCCGGTGATGTCCATCGTGTTGATGTAGAACTGCGGCTTGTAGCCACTGAAGAAGGGGTTGTGACGCCCACCCTCGTCGCGGCGCAGGATGTAGACCTCGCTCTCGAACTTGCGCTTGGCGTGAATGGAGCCGGGCTTCGCAACCACGATACCCCGACCCACCTCGTCCTTGCCCACACCGCGCAGGAGCAGACCGGCGTTGTCGCCGGCCACGACCTTGTCCAGAATCTTGTGGAACATCTCCATGGAGGTGACCACCGTCTTGCGGGGCTTCTCTTCGAGACCCACCAGCTCCACCTCGGTGTTGGGGGTGAGCGTACCACGCTCCACGCGTCCGGTCACGACCGTACCGCGCCCCTTGATGGAGAAGACGTCCTCGATGGGCATCAGGAAAGGCTTGTCCTCCTCGCGCTCCGGCGTGGGGATGTACTCGTCCACGACACGCATCAGCTCCCAGATCGGAGCGTAGCACTCGTCCTCGGGATCATCGCTCTCACAGTTCAGCGCCTGGAGGGCGGAACCGCGGACGATGGGCGTCTCGTCGCCGGGGAACCCGTAGGTGCTGAGCAGCTCACGGATCTCCAGCTCGACCAGCTCCAGGAGCTCGGGGTCGTCCATCAGATCGACCTTGTTCAGGAAGACGACGATGGCCGGAACCTCTACCTGGCGGGCCAACAGGATGTGCTCGCGCGTCTGGGGCATCGGGCCGTCGACGGCGGAGACCACCAGAATGGCCCCGTCCATCTGCGCGGCACCGGTGATCATGTTCTTGATGTAGTCACGGTGACCGGGGCAGTCGACGTGCGCGTAGTGGCGGTTCTCCGTCTCGTACTCGACGTGCGAGATGGCGACCGTCAGAATCTTGGTGGCGTCGCGCCGGAACATCTTGGCGTCGGCCTTGGCCACGTCGTCGTACCCGCGGTAGTTCGACCAACCCTTGGTCGCCAGCGTCTTGGTGATCGCGGCGGTCAAGGTCGTCTTGCCGTGGTCGATATGACCGATAGTTCCCACGTTCACGTGGGGCTTCGTGCGTTCAAACTTCTCCTTACCCATTACTTCCCTCTCCTTTTGTCGTGATGATTTCGCTTCACTCTTTAGGATGATCGGCCATACACGATGGCTGCCATCTGTCCGGACTCCACCGGTTCATAGTGGTGGAACTCCATCGTAAAGGTGCCCCGACCTTGAGTAGCACTCCGTAGGTCGGTAGCATATCCAAACATCTGGGCCAGCGGGGCAAACGCCCGCACGGCCTGAACATTGCCAGCCCGAGGCTCCATCGCCTGGATATCGGCGCCTCTGGCATTGAGGTCGCCCAGAACATCCCCGAGATAAACCTCAGGCACAACCGCCTCCACATTCATGATGGGCTCCAGGAGCACCGGGCTTGCGGTCTCCACCGCCTGCCGGAAAGCCTGGGCGGCAGCTGCGCGAAAGGCCATCTCCGTCGAGAGCGTCGGGTCGGCCTCCGCATCCACCAGCTCGATCTCGAGCCCTACCAGCGGATATCCCGCCAGGAATCCGCTCTCCAACGATTCCACCACGCCGGCCCGGATCGCCTCCAGATAGTGGGCGGGGAGCTTACCGTCGCGCAGAGCGCTCTCGAAGTGCGTATCCCGTCCCACAGCCGCCGGACGAACCGTCAGGTTCACGCGGGCGTACTGCGGTTTACCCGCCAGGATCCGATCGAAGACAATGTCGATCGAAGCCGGCTCGGTAACCGTCTCCTTGTACGCCACGCGCGGACGTCCTACGTTAGCCTGCACCCGGAACTCGCGTAACATGCGATCCACCAGTATCTCCAGGTGCAGCTCGCCCATGCCGGCGATGATAGTCTGACCCGTAGCCTCATCTATCCGTACCCGGAAGGTGGGGTCCTCCTCCGCCAGCCGATCCAGAGCCTCGTTGAGGCGCTCCTGATCGGCGATCGTCCGCGGCTCCACCGCCACGAAGATCACCGGCTCCGGGAAGCGAATGCTCTCCAGGACGATGGGCGCGTTGATGGCGCTCAGGGTATCCCCCGTGAAACTCGTCTTGAGCCCCACGGTAGCCCCGATATCACCGGCCTGCAGCTCCTCCACCTCTTCCCGGTGGTCGGCGAACATCCGCAGCAGCCGGGAGATCCGCTCCCGGGCTCCCTTGGTGGCGTTATAGACCACCCCACCCTGGCGAATCACGCCCGAGTAGACGCGGAAGTAAGCCAACCGGCCCGCGTAGGGGTCAGCAGCAATTTTAAAGATCAAGGCAGCCAGCGGCGCTTCAGGGTCCGCCGGTCGCTCCTCCACACCCTTCTTGGTCTCGCCCTCCACCGGTGGAATATCCAACGGCGAAGGCAGATAGTGCACGATCGCATTCAACAGAGGCTGGACGCCCTTGTTGCGCAGAGCCGATCCGCAGAGCACCGGTTGCACCGCGCCGGCGATCGTCGCGCGACGCAGCGCGGCGCGCAGGTCGGCCACCGGCAGCTCCTCACCCTCCAGGTAGAGGAGCATCAGATCGTCATCGGTCTCCACGATGGCCTCGATCATCGCCTCGCGGGCGATCTCGGCCTCCGCCAGGACCTCCTCCGGAATCGGAACGAACTTGGACTGCGCGCCCAGTTCGTCCGGCCAGACGATGCCCTGCCATTCCAGGAGATCCACGGCCCCCCGGAAGTCGGCCTCGGCACCGATGGGCCACTGAATGGGGATGGGGTGGGCGCCCAACCGCTCACGCAGCGTCTCGACCGCGCGGGCGAAATCGGCCCCCAGCTTGTCCATCTTGTTGATGAAGGCGACGAGCGGAACGCCGAAGGATTTGGCCTGTCGCCAGACCGTCTCCGACTGCGGCTCTACCCCCGCCATCCCATCAAAGACCACGATCCCGCCGTCCAAAACGCGCAGACTGCGCTGCACTTCGGCGGTGAAGTCGATGTGCCCCGGGGTGTCGACGATGTTGATCTGGTGATCCTGCCAGAAGCAGGTCACGGCTGCGGAGGTGATGGTAATGCCCCGCTCACGCTCCTGGACCATCCAGTCGGTCACGGTGGTCCCTTCGTCGACGTTACCCAGGCGGTGGGTGCGACCGGTGTAGTAGAGAATGCGTTCGGTCGTCGTCGTCTTGCCCGCATCGATGTGGGCGATGATGCCGATGTTGCGAATATTCTCGAGTGAATGTACTTTAGACTTAGGCATAGTCGCTCAGTCGTTGGGTCTGCCCGTCGTTTAGCCTGCGTATCGTAGCTGCCATAGCTGCTCTCCGACCGGGCACCTAAACCACCGGGCGACTAGATGACTACCAGCGCAGATGCGCGAAGGCGCGGTTCGCTTCGGCCATCTTGAGGGTATCTTCGCGCCGCTTGACCGCAGAACCGGCCCCTTGGGCAGCGTCCATCAATTCGGCCGCCAGCTTCTCCACCATCCCCCGCCCGTGGCGCTTACGAGCGGCCTCGAGCAACCAGCGGATGGCCAGCGAGACCTGCCGGTAGGCCGTAACCTCGACGGGAATCTGATAGGTGGACCCCCCAACCCGGCGGGGCTTCACCTCGACGGGCGGCGAGACATTACGAATCGCCGACTCAAAGATCTCCAACGCCGGCTTCTTCATCCGCGCCTCGGCCAGCTCCATCGCATCGTACATGGTCTGGCGGGCAATACTCTTCTTGCCGCCGCGCATCATGCGATTGATGAACTTCTGCACCAAAACGCTATTGTATCTGACATCGGGCGCGATCTCGCGCTTGGAAGGACGGTACCTTCTGGGCATCTATCTTTCCTCTCTCGTTAGGACTTCTTGGTTCCGTACTTGGAACGCCGCTGCTCACGCCCCTCAACACCGGTAGTGTCCAGGGTCCCGCGCACGATGTGATAACGCACACCGGGCAGATCCTTTACACGACCACCCCGCACGAGCACCACGGAGTGCTCCTGAAGGTTATGGCCCTCACCGGGGATGTAAGCCGTGACCTCCACACGATTCGAGAGACGCACGCGCGCGATCTTCCGCAAGGCCGAGTTCGGCTTCTTGGGGGTGGTGGTCCGCACGATCGTGCAGACGCCCCGCTTCTGCGGATTCCCGCCCTCAACGCGCACCCGCTTGCCCTTCAACGTATTGTAGTTGTAGAGCAGCGCGGGAGACTTGGACTTGCTCTCCTTGCGTTTTCGTCCCTTACGCACCAACTGATTAATCGTAGGCACTTATCTTCCTCCTAATAACTCCACTGAAGAAGGCCATCGAGAAACATTGATGGCCTCTTCGTTGCGACCTTATTCAGATTTTAACGGGCGACAGGGTATCTGGCTGTCACCCTCTTGCGAAAGCACATTCTACCATGAAAGCGAAAAACGTCAACTGCAGCTAACAAAAAGGGTGTGGCTGTAAAAGATCGCAGCCACACCCTACCTCTCAACTCCCGGGCGCCTACCGTCGCTCGGGCGCCAATCCCAGCAGGCCCATACCCAACTTGGGCGTCTGAGCCTGCCGCTCCTCCCGCCCAAAGCGCAAGACGTCGCCCGAGTCGGTGATGGCTTCCACCGCGAGGGCCAGACTCTGCAGCTCCTTGACGAGCACCTTGAAGGAGGCCGGAATCCCCGGCTCCTCGATGGGCAGGCCCTTGACGATGGACTCGTAGGCCTTTACCCGCCCCTGCACATCGTCCGATTTGATGGTCAGCATCTCCTGCAGGGTGTAGGCGGCCCCGTAGGCCTCCAACGCCCAGACCTCCATCTCACCGAAGCGCTGCCCACCGAACTGGGCCTTACCGCCCAACGGCTGCTGCGTCACCAGGGAGTAGGGGCCGGTCGAACGCGTGTGCACCTTGTCCTCCACCAGGTGGGCCAACTTGAGCATGTAGATAATGCCCACAGTCACCGGTTGGTCGAAGGGGCGTCCCGTCTTGCCGTCATACAACATCATCTTGCCCAGCGTGGGCAGGGAAGAGTTGTGCTGCAGGCTGTAACTGGTCGCCGTGTGGACGATCTCTTCGTCGGAGAGCCCCTCGGTGGACATCCCCTGCTCCTCCATCCAGAGCTTCAGACAGACCACCTGGGCCTGCTCGTCCACGGCGTCGCGCTGCGCCCGCGGGCGGTCGTCGTCCTCGAAGGTTAACACGCTGTCGGGATCGTACCCCAACTCCCGCAACCACTCGCGCAGCACCGAGCGCCGGGCATAGGTGCGATCGTCCCGCAGGCGATCAATGTCGTAGTCCAGCTGGGAGAGCCAGGCAGCGACGTAGATCAAGCGGGCTTCGTCATCGTCGCGCAGCTGCTCCAGATCGAAGTTCTGGGCCTTGAGCCAGGTCCACGCGCGCTCCAGGGCCTCTTCCCAGGCACGGTCGATGAGCCAGGCGCGCGCCATCTCGGCGGCGATCTCCTGCTCGTTCGCCCCGTCGAAGACCGGGGTGATGGTGCGGAAGCCCAGACGCTCCGCCGCCCACCCCAAGTGGGTCTCCAGCACCTGACCGATATTCATACGACCGGGTACGCCCAGGGGGTTGAGGATGATGTCGATGGTCCGCCCGTCGTCGAGGAAGGGCATGTCCTCCACCGGCACGACCTGGGAGATGACACCCTTGTTGCCGTGGCGCCCGGCCATCTTGTCGCCCTCGGTGATCTTGCGCCGCTGGGCCACGCTCACCCGCACGACCTTCTCCACACCCGCGGGCAGGTCTCGATACTCTTCGCGGTCAAAGACCTTGACGTCCACGACCTTGCCGTGGGCCCCGTGAGGCATACGCAGGCTCGTGTCCTTCACATCCCGCAGCTTCTCTCCGAAGATGGCGCGCAGGAGCTTCTCCTCGGGCGTGAGCTCCTTCTCGCCCTTCGGCGTGATCTTGCCCACCAGAATGTCCAGGGGCCCGACCTCGGCCCCCACGCGGATGACCCCCTCTTCGTCGAGGTCACGCAGGGCGTCGTCAGAGACGTTGGGAATCTCCCGAGTGACCTCCTCGGGTCCCAGCTTCGTATCGCGGGCCGTCAGCTCGTGCTTCTCGATGTGAACCGAGGTGAACTGGTCGTCGCGCACCAGATCCTTGCTGAGGAGAATGGCGTCCTCGTAGTTGCCCCCCTCCCACGACATGAAGGCGACGAGCACGTTCTGGCCCAGGGCCAGGTTGCCCCCCTCCGTCGAGGAGCTGTCGGCGAGCACCGTCCCCTTCTGCACCCGCTGTCCCCGGCGCACCACGGGACGCTGGTCCACGCAGGTGCTCTGGTTGGAGCGTTGATACTTCCGCAGCTCGTAGCTCTCCAGATTACCGTCGTCCCCCAATACGACGATCTCGTATCCGGAGACGCCGATGACCACACCCGACTTACGGGCGCTGATGACGAGCCCGGAGTTCGCCGCTGCCGGACCCTCCATCCCAGTCCCCACGAGCGGGGCCTCGGGCTGAATGAGGGGCACGGCCTGGCGCTGCATGTTCGAGCCCATGAGAGCGCGGTTGGCGTCGTCGTGCTCCAGGAAGGGGATGAGAGAGGCGGAGATGCCGACGATCTGAATGGGAGCTACGTCGACGAAGTCGATGCGCTCGGGTGTGGTGAAGATGAACTGGTCACCCCGCCGGGCAGCGATGCGCCGCAGGCGGAAGTAGCCCTCTTCGTCGAGCAGGGTGTTGGCCTGGGCGATGACGTAGGGCTCCTCCTTGTCCGCCGAGAGGTAGATGACCTCGCCCGTTACGCGAGGTTGAATCCGCACCGGATCCTTCAGCGGCAGCGCCGCAATCCGCTCGGCGAGTTCCCGGTCGATCTGCGTGCCCGCCGCCGCGACGACGTCCCCGCTCTCCGGGTCCTCAAGATCGTCCCGCAGCGTCTCGCCGACCAGCTGCTCGGCGATGTTGGGCACCACACGGATGACCTTCCGGTAGGGGGTCTCGATGAAGCCCAAGTCATTGATGCGCGCGTAGGAGCCCAGGCGACCGATGAGGCCAATGTTCGGACCCTCGGGGGTCTCGATGGGGCAGATACGCCCGTAGTGGCTGTGGTGCACGTCGCGGACGTCGAAGCCGGCGCGCTCACGGCGCAGACCACCGGGGCCCAACGCCGACAGCGTGCGCTTATGGGTGAGGCTGGAGAGCGGGTTGGTCTGCTCCATAAACTGTGAGAGCTGGCTGGAGCCGAAGAACTCGCGGATGGAAGCGACCACCGGGCGGATGTTGATGAGGCTGACGGGGGTCGGGGACTCGTCGCGGATACTCATCCGCTCCTTGACCACCCGCTCCATCCGCACCAGACCCACACGCACCTTGGCCTGGACCAGCTCCCCGACGGTCTTCACCCGGCGGTTGCCCAGGTGGTCCATGTCGTCGGGGCCGGCGACGCCGTTGTTGATGTGGATCATACGCCGCGTCAGATTGACGAGGTCTTCCTTCGTGATGGTCCGCACCGCCATGGGCACGTTCAAGCCCATGCGCTGGTTCAGCTTGTAGCGCCCCACCCGCTGCAGGTTGTAGCGCTGGGAGTCGAAGAGCTGGGAGATCATGTACTCCTGAGCATTCTCGAGGGTGGGCGGATCGCCGGGGCGCATGCGCCGGTAGAACTCGATGAGCGCCTCTTCGGCGACGGTGCGGTTGTTCTTGGGATCCCAGGTCGGCTCCTGGCGGATGGTGGTGGCGACCCAGGGGTGATCGGGATCGTTGTCGGCTTCCTCGAAGAGCTGGAAGAGCTCCTCGTCCGTCCCCTCCACGAGCACGTCACTGTGCAGCTCGTCATCGACGGCAGCCAGGGCGCGCAGGAAGATGGTGATGGGGATGGTGCGTTTGCGGTTGAAGCGCAGGGTGAGGTAGCCGGACTTCCGGGTCTCGAACTCCATCCAGGCTCCCCGATCGGGGATGAGCTTGGCGGTCGCCAGACGGCGTCCCCCCTCTTCGTCCATCCCGAAGTAGACACCCGGCGAGCGAATGAGCTGGCTGACGACGACGCGCTCCGTCCCGTTAATGATAAAGGTGGCGTTCTCGGTCATCAGGGGCAGATCCCCCAGGAAGATCTCCTGCTGGACGATCTCGCTCGTCTCCCGGTTCACCAGGGCCACGTCCACGTAGAGAGGCACGGCGTAGGTTAGATCGCGGTTTAAGCACTCTTCACGGGAGTGCTTGGGCTCTCCAAAACGATAGGAGAGATCGAAGTCGGCCTCGCGGGCCCTCTTGCCCGGCAGATAGAGGCTCAACAGGCCGTTGTAGCTCTCGATGGGTGAAATTTCGTCAAAGAGGTTCTGCAGCCCCTCTTCCTGCAACCAGTGATAAGATTGTAACTGAACTTCGACAAGACCGGGTAGCGGCAAAGCGCTAGAAATGCGTGCGTACGACTTTACTCCCAGGTCAGTTGTTGTCATCCTTAATCCTCTCCTCTTGGAGTTCTCCAGAAATCCCCCGCCGGATTCTGTGGACCAATGCGCAGCTTTACTTTAAACGCCAAACGGAAGCGAGGAAAATGCCCGCTTCTCGTTGTAATCCTGTCTGTAGCGATATCTCAAGCGATTGAGTATTATACCATGTCTCCTGCAGGCGTCAAAGGGGCTTTGGATATTCAAGCAGGACTGCCCTGGAAAAACTCCTTCCAACACGGAGAACACCGAGAAAACCAAGGAGATAGTGAAACATCTTTATAAAAAGCGCTCTTGTGCCTGATTTTATGAAGTCCGATTTAAAAAATCTCCGTGCCCTCTGTGGTAAAAAGGCTTTTTTCAGCAGAGTCAAGCAGGAATTTTGGATATCCCGGAGCAGGAAGCCCTGTAGGCCCTCAAGCAAGCGCGCTGTCCGGCCGGCGCTCCGGAGACCCGGGGGCCGGTGCAGTCCCGTCCCCCGCCTCCAGCTGCGCGACGTCACCGGCGTAGGCACCCCGGTAGGAGGGGGGCAACAGGCGCGCGATGCGCACCATAATCCGCTGGGTGGCCACCGCCAGCTCCTCGGAGCGCAACCGCCCCTCTTTCTCCAGGCGGAAGGGCTCCCCGAAGACCACCCGCACCTTCATCCGCTGCAACCGTCGAAGGCGCGACCCCATCTGCTCCGTACCCGTGATGGCGACGGGCAGGAGGGGCACGTGAGCGTGGGCCGCCAGGAAGGCCACCCCGGGCTTTCCCGGCTGCAGGGAGGCCGTTCTCGAACGTGTGCCCTCCGGCGCCAGCCCCAACACCTTGCCCTCCTCGAGGAGCTGCAAGGCCTGCATCAGCGCGCTGCGGTCGAACTCGGAGCGCCGCACCCAGATGGGATCGGTCATCTTCAAGAACCAGTGGAAGAAGGGGTAGGATTTATACTTTTCCGCCACCATCCCGTAGACCCGTCGGGGACAGGCGATGCCGAGCAGGGGCGTGTCCAGCCGGCTGATATGATTCGTCGCCAGAATCAGCCCCCCCTCGGAGGGCACGTTCTCCGCCCCCACGACCTCGATGCGCGCAAGCAGACGAAAGAGCAGCGCGACGGCCTTCTGCAATCTACGAAAGCTGGTATCCATTTTCCCTCACGTGCGGCAGTCTGCTGGTCGGTTCCACATCCCCAAGGCCCCTGCGGTATCCCACTTCTCTCACCCGGTCGTGCCCCAGGTCAGGACGGCATAGTCAGCCGGCTCGATGCCCCCCTTGGGCGTCAGCAGGACGGTGAAAGCAGCGCTCTCCCCGGAGGCGAGCGCCTGCTCCGCTGCCAACACCGCCTCCCGGTAGGCGATGACCTGGCCCTCCGCATCGTAGAGGGTGACGACGACGGTCACGGGGCTCACAGGGGAGGGTGTGTCGTTGAGCACCCGACCGGCCACGCGGTACTGGGGGCCCGAGACCCCCGCCTGCAACTCGAGCAGGGTGAGGGGGACGAAGCCGGCGGTGATCGCACTGATCAGCTCCGCCCGCCGCAGGCTCACGCGCGCCTCCGCCGCTCCGGGCGGGGGGCTCTCGAAGAGCAGTGCGAAGGGCGCCCGCTTCCCCGGAGACAGATAGTCGGCGGCAGCCAGCGTGTTCTCGGTCACGAGGGGCGTTCCCCCGGCATCCAGCAGCGTCACCTGCACCTGCAGATTCGTGACGGGATTGGCCGTGGCGTTGACCACCTCGCCCATGCACCAGAGCCCTCCCACCGCCGTCGGGTAGAGCCCCACCCCCGAGGCCTCCAGGGGTATGGGCGTCGGTGTGGGTAACAAGAGATTATCGATGGGAAGAGGAGCAGCGACCTCCGCTTCCTCCTCGGTCGAGCGCAAGGGGATGACGAGGGACTGCCCGATGCTCAAGGCGTTCGGATCGTCGATCCCGTTGGCCGCCTGCAGGTCCTCCACGGCCACCCCATACTCGAAAGCGATGCCGAAGAGGGTGTCCCCCGACTCCACGATGTGCATGACGGGCGTCGGCGAGGGGGAGGGCGTGAAGGTGGGCGTGGGCAGAATGGGCGTCCTGAAGGACTCGGGATCAGCGGTAGGTGGACGCTGGGGGGCATTGGGCGCCAGGGCCTCGGTCGCCGTAGGGGAGGGCAGGGGCGTGAGAACGGTACCACAGCCGGACGCCAGAAGCAGCATCGCTAACAGCGCCAACCGGCTCCTCACCCCGCTCATCCCTCTGCCTTGGCCTCTCACAGAGGAGAATTATAACACAGACTTCGTGAAAAACCAGTCATACAAATCTCAAACTTGTATACCCCCACTTGAGCCAGACCAAGGCGTGAAACGTGAACTGTGAGCCCCTCACGTTTCACGCTGTACGTTTCAGCCAGGGGTAGCTCATAACTGACTGCCCTGAAAAAACTTCTTCCACCACGGAGAACACTGAGAAAATCAAGGAGATAGTGAAATATTTTTATAAAAACGCTCTGTTTCCTGATTTTATGAAGGTCAATTTTAAAAAAATCTCCGTGCCCTCTGTGGTAAAAAGGCTTTTTTCAGCAGAGTCATAACTGGAGGGGAACCCTAGTGTTTTGTCAAGTGTCAATTGATGAACGTGCATGGCGTCTTATCAGCCGGGGTAACTCGACTGCAGTCGCTATCCGAGGCGCTAACGCACCGCACGCCGACCTACGTCGACGCGAGTTCCGTCCACGCAGGTGGACGGTCGGCCAACGGCCCCGGTAGAGTACTTCAGTGCTCGTTTGTGGCTGTTTATCAAATCAGGTTTGACAAACCACTAGAGTGATCAGCGACTGGAACGTGCCTCGCATCAGATGTGAGAAAACACGGGCACCAGGCGGCTGCTGCTAGCTCTCGGCGCTCTCGGCCTCCGCGATGATGTCCCCCTGACGCAGGGCCTCCCGGGAGATCTCGAAACGCGGCTGTACCTTTCGCCAGAGGTAGAGCCCGCCCAGCACCAACCAGGGCACCCCCAGAGCGCCCAGCAGGAAAGCGGGGTGGGGCAGATGGGGCGCGCCCGAGAAGCGGTCGAGGTTGAAGAGGATGAGGACGATGGCCGTCCAGACCGTGAGGAAGTTGGGGATGGCATCCCCGGAGTGAATGGCCCCCAGACCGGGCGTGCGCTTCTTGGTCAGGGGCCAGAAGAGGTTGCTGCCCATGTAACCGCTCTGATCTTCGATCACGTGGCCTGCAAAGCCCAGCCCCATCACGATCCCCGCCCACCTCCCCAGGAGCAGGGCTGCGACGAGCCCCAGCAGCAGGGCGACGACGAGGCTGTGGGTCCAGCGCCGGTGCCAGTCGAGGAAGTGGACGTAGAGCTTACCCTCCTCACGGGCGAAGCGAAAGGAGGGCCCGCTGAAGATGTTGATCTTGTACTCGGAGCTGTAGGTGTGGACGAGGGGCACGTCGAGCTTGCGCCGGGCCTCCGCGACCCCCTCGGGCTCCGTACCCGCGTAGGGCACCTGGCCGGTGTTGACCAGCGGCCCTACCCGCACGGCCACCTCACCGGCCTCGGGGTCGAAACGGATGGCGTACTCCCGCCAGAGATCCGGCCCCAGCCGGATGGTGTGCGCCATCACGTTCTGCGGTCGTCCCGACGCGTAGGCCTCCTGCATGGCAGCGACGAGAGCGTCGGCGATGGCCTCGGGGTCGGGGTCCGCTTCCGCCTCGATCTCCAGGTCGTACCTCTCGAAGTAGCGGGCGAACTTGAAGTCGAGGGTGTCGGGCAGGATCCCGCCGACGCCGCCCAGCATGGGCAAGAGAGCGCCGTCGGCTCCCGCTGCGACCACCTCGGGAAAGAAGGTCGCCAGCGCCACGCCCGTGATGAAGTGCGAGATACCTTTCATGAGTTCATACCCCTTTCGAGAGTATTACCGCGAGAAGGAGCCAGGGATCAGGGATGAGGAGTCAAGATAGGAACACCGGCCTGACCTGTAGGCCCGTTGAAAATAGTCTGTCTGTATTTTAGCAACCCTAGCAAGCACACCCTCCAGCTCTCAGTGCTGGCGCCGCAGGTTCATCGGGTAGCGGCTGCGCAGACGCCCCCCACCCCGCTTCCCCCACCCGAGCGGCAAACCGTCGACGGTGACGAGGACGTGGCCCGCGAGCCCTTCGTCGGGCCAGAAGCCGCCCCGCAGGAACTTGGCGATCCGCGGGTCGTCGGGCGCCAGGGAGATCGTAGTGGTCGCCTCCGAGGGCCGCAGCGCCATCGCCAGGGCGTGATTGGGCTCCACGCGTCCGTGGCGCAGGCTCGCCACCCACCAGCCGGGTCGCAGCACCCGCAGCCCCTCCCAGTAAGAGGGGGCCAGCGGCACGACGTAGAGCTGGTCGTCGGAGCTCAAGACCAGCCCCGCCTCCGGGGGCGCGCCCTGCAGGGCGGGTCCCACCCACTCCCGGTAGAGATTCAACACCCGTCCGGGCACCTCGTTGGCCTCCCACTGCAGCGGTAGAGGCCCGGCAGGCTCACCCCGCCGGTGGAGCAGCGCGTAGAAGTGCCCGTGTCCGGGCCCCCGGTGGGGCCAGAAGCGCCCCGCACCCCGCAGGGTCTCCGGCGCCCCCACCCACTCGGGGTGCCCGGGATAGAGTCCCGGGAGATCGGGGAGAGTCGCCACCTCGAAGTCGGGATGGGCAGCGAGAAAGGCGGCGACGGTGCCCTCGTTCTCCTCCGGGGAGAAGGTACAGGTGCCGTAGAGGAGGCGTCCGCCCGGACGGACGAGGGGCGCGGCTTGATCCAGAATCCCCTGCTGGCGGTGCGAGTAGGTTTTCACCGTTTCCCCGCTCCAGTCGGCGAGGGAGCGTGGGTCGCGCGCGAAGGTCCCCTCCCCCGAACAGGGTGCGTCCACGAGCGCCGCGTCGAAGAGCCCGGCCCACCGCTCCGCCAGGCGGTCGGGGTACTCGTTGGTGATCAGAGCCTGGGTCACCCCCATCCGCTCGACGTTCATCGCCAACACCGAAGCCCGGTGGCGGTGTACCTCGTTGGCCACGAGCACGCCCTGGTTTTCCATCCGCGCTGCGAGGTGGGTGGCCTTGCCGCCGGGGGCTGCGGTCAGATCGATCACCCACTCGCCGGGCCGGGGCTGCAGCAAGCAGGCGGCGGCCATCGCGCTGGGGTCCTGGACGTAGTAGAGCCCGGCGGTGTGGTAGGGGTGGCGGCCCACCGCCTCCTCGTCCTCGGGGAACCAGCGCCCTTCAGCGCACCAGGGCACCGGCTCCGTCTCCCAGGGGAGACGGGCGAGCAGCTCGGGGAGCGCTCCCCGAGCTGCATTCAGACGGAGGCCGACGTCCCGCCGGGCCAGGGCCGCCAGGAAGGGTTCGAGCTCCCCGGCGCCCAGCCATGCGGCCATCCGCTCGCGGAAAGCCGCAGGCCAATCAGGCTGCCCCTCAACCCCATTCACATCCCCACCCCGCAATCGATGAACGTCCTCTTCAGCAAGGATCTCGCTCTTGCATCAGGCATTACACAGTACGAGATATGCAATAGTCCGCCCTACTCCTTCTCGTAGGGTTGGCCGTCGGCGGCGGGCGCCCGCGTGCGCCCCACCACCCCGGCCAGGACGATCATCGTCACCAGGTAGGGGGCCATGAGCAGGAACTGCGACGGGATCGGCACCTGCATGATGGCCAACTTCGTCTGCAGGGAGTCGGCAAAGCCGAAGATCAGGGAGGCTCCGAAGGCCCCGATGGGATTCCAATTGCCGAAGATCATCGCAGCCAGGCCGATGAAGCCCTTGCCCGCCGTCATCAGCTCGTCGAAGCGGGCCACGGAGCTGAGAACCAGGTAGGCGCCGCCCAAGCCGCCCACGACGCCCCCGAGGATGACGTTGAGGTAGCGCATCTGAAAGACGTCGATGCCCAGGGTGTCGGCGGCGCGGGGATGCTCCCCGACGGCGCGGGTGCGCAACCCCCACCGCGTGTAGAAGAGCGCCACGTAGATGGTGAAGACCAGAATGATGGTGAGATAGACGGGGATGGTGCTTCTGAAAAGCACCGATCCGATGACGGGAATGCGGCTGAGAAGGGGGAGAGAGAGTCCGCTAAAGGTGGCGGGGCTGTTGAGAGCCGCGTTCTGCTGAAGATAGCGGGAGCTGAAGTAGCTGGTGAGCCCCGTCGCCAGGATGTTGATAGCCGTACCCGCGATGATCTGATCGACCTTGTAACGGATGGCGAGCACCGCTAACATGGCCCCCATCAACCCACCGGCGAGGAGGGCCGCGATCAGGCCGACCCAGACGTTGTCGCTCACACTGCCGATCAGCGCCGAGATAAAGGCGCCCGTGAGCATCATCCCCTCGATGCCGATGTTGACGACGCCACTGCGCTCGCAGAGAATACCGCTCAGCGCAGCCAGGACGATGGGGATGGAGCGCAGCAGGGTGGACTGCAACATCCCGGTGACGTTCATCGACCTGCCCCGGGCCGCCCAGGTCAGAAAGGCCAGGATGAAGAAGAAAGCCACGAAGCCCAGAGCGAGGTTTTGCCGCTTAAAACCCCTGGCCAATTGCCAGACTCCCAGCGCTCCGTTGATAAACGCCATAACAGAGAGGAAGAGACGGGTATTGAAAGTGAGATCCCCAATCAAGAGAACGTCGCCCCGGGCGCCCCAGGTGAAGGTGGTCTCCAGATCGGCAGGTGTGCTGGCTACGAAGAGCAACAAGATGGCCAGGGCTGCCACAATGAAGGTAATGCCCAGGCCGATGCGCCTGCCGGTTCCACGTTTTTCGATAACGATTTGTTGTTCCATGTCATTCTCCTGCCTTTAGCCCCAACCCCGGGTCAACACTAACTCCTGCTCCTTCTCCACACGGACCCGGTAGAGGGTCCGGATGATGGCGGGAGCAGCGACGAAGACGATGATAAGCCCCTGCAGGATGGAGGTGATATCGATGGGGATTTTCGCGACGCCCTGCATGTTGGTGGCGCCCGCCCGCAGGGCACCAAAGAGGAGCGACGCGAGCACCACGCCCAGAGGGTGGCTCTTCCCCAAGAGGGCCAGGGCAATGGCGTCGAAGCCGTACCCTGCATAGAAAGCGTTGGGCATGAAGCGAATGACGCCGAGAATATCCGCCGGAGCAGCCAACCCCGCCAAGCCTCCGCTGATGAGCATCGTCACCAGGATGATCTTCGGAACGTTGATGCCTGCGTAGCGCGCGGCGTCGGGGCTCTGGCCGACGGTGCGGATCTCGTAGCCCAGGGTGGTCTTGAAGAGCAGCCACCAGACGAAAGCGGCGGCCACCAGGGCCAGAATAAAACCGGCGTTCAAGCGGATGGTGGAGTCGGAGGGGAAGAACTGGGGCAGATAGGCGGAGGGCTGCACCTGAGGGCTGACCGGGCGGTAGCCCTCGCGGGCCATCGGCCCGCCCACGTCCAGCATGAACTCCGCCAGCCGGTAAGCGATGTAGTTCATCATGATGGAGTTGATGACCTCGTGCGCCCCGGTCTTGGCTTTAAGCACGCCCACGATGCCCGCCCAGACCGCTCCGCCCGCGATGCCGGCCAGCAGGGCCAGGGGCAGGTGCACAATCATGGGCAGTCCCGTGAGGCTGTAGCCGACGTAGACGCTGGTGAGCCCGGCGACGAAGTACTGGCCCTCGGCGCCGATGTTGAAGAGTCCGCCCTGAAAGCCGAAGGCCACCGCCAGTCCGGCAAAGATGTAGGGGGTGGCGATGCGCAGCGTCTCGGTGATGTGGTAGAGATCGCCGAAGGCTCCCACGGCGAAGGCGCCGTACGCCAGGGAGATCACCTCCCAGGCGCGCCGGAGCCCCGCGCCTATCCCCTCGCCGAAGGCGGCGATGACCGTATCGTCGGTGATGATAATCAAAAGCGCGCCCAAAATCAGCGCCGTGACGATGGCCAGAACCGGAATCAAGAGGCTCTGCAGCGTACCCCGGGATAGCTCCCACCGGGATGCGTCCTTGCGTTCTTCCCGTTCTCGTCTCTCGTTGTCGTTCATAGTGTCTCTCCCGGCTCGATGATGATGTCCCTTTCGGCTTCTTCCCGAGAACGCACGCCGGCCATCAGCAGTCCGATCTTCTCCTTGGTCGCCTCCTCGGCGGGCACCACGTCCATAATCTCGCCCTCGTATATGACGATGATGCGGTCAGTCAGCCCCAGGACCTCGTCCAGCTCGGCGGAGACGACGAAGACGGCGGCGCCCTCGTCGCGCTTCTTCACCAGCTGTGAGTGGATGTACTCGATGGAGCCCACGTCGAGGCCGCGGGTAGGCTGCGAAGCGATGACCAGCTTCACCTCCCGGCTCAGCTCGCGGGCCACGATCACCTTCTGCTGATTCCCACCGGAGAGATTGCTCACCGGTGTCAGGATGTCCGGGGTCCGGATGTCATACTCCCCGACGAGCCGTTCGGCGCGCTCCGCGACGGCGCCCTGCTGCATCACCGGCCCCCGCGCGATGGGCGGCAGATAGTAGGTGTTCAGAATCAGGTTGTCGGCGACGGAGTAGCCCAGCACCAGCCCGTTACGCTGGCGATCCTCGGGGATGTGCGCCGTCCCCGCCTCGGTGATCACGCGCGGCGAGCGGTTGGTGACCGCCTGGCCCAGAATCTCGATGGAGCCGCCCGCCACCCCACGCAGACCGGTGAGAGCCTCCACGAGCTCGGTCTGTCCGTTGCCCTGGACGCCCGCCACGCCCACGATCTCACCGGCGTGCACCTCGAAGGAGATGCCCTTCAGGGCGACCTCGCCGTGCTCGCCCAGCACCTGCAGATCGTCCACGTCCAGGATGATCTCGTCGGGATGGGCCTCCTCCTTCGAGACCTCCAGGAGAACTTCGCGGCCCACCATCATGGCGGCCAGATCCTTCTCACTGCTCTCCTCGGGCGTCGTCTCCCCCACCTGCTTGCCCCCTCGCAGAACGACGATGCGATCCGCCAGGGCCAGGACCTCCTTCAGCTTGTGGGAGATGAAGATGACCGACTTGCCCTGCGAGACCAGCGACTCGATGACCTCGAAGAGCCCCTCCACCTCCTGGGGGGTCAGGACCGCCGTCGGCTCATCGAGGATCAGAATGTCGGCGTTGCGGTAGAGGAGCTTGATGATCTCTACCCGCTGCTGCAACCCCACGGGGAGATCGCCCACCAGGGCTCGGGGATCGACCTGCAGCCCGTACCGCTCGGAGATCTCGCGAATCCTCTCCGCTGCTGCCTTCCGATCCAAAAAGACGCCGTTCTTGAGGGACTCCATCCCCAACATCACGTTCTCCGTCACGGTGAAGACGGGGACGAGCATGAAGTGCTGGTGCACCATGCCGATACCCAGGTCGATGGCGTCGTTGGAGTCCTCGATGGTGACCTTCTCACCACGGACGTAGATCTCGCCCTCGTCGGGCGCGTAGAGGCCGTAGAGCACGTTCATCAACGTGGTCTTGCCGGCTCCGTTCTCCCCCAAAAGCGCGACCACCTCCCCTTCGTGCAGCGTGAGATCGACGTGATCGTTGGCCAGCACGCCCGGGAAGCGTTTGGTGATGTCCTTCAGTTCCAGAACCGGGGGCATACCTCCTCCTTGAAACTTGTCGGCTATGAATCAGGAATGATGCAAGGTGGGATGCGTAGCGCGTGACCCACGGCCACACACTACGCATCCCTTTTCTCACGAAACTCGGGTAGGTGCGCTATGCACACCAGATCTTTCTACTGGCTGGACCCCAGATAGGTGTCCCAGCCGGTGTCGATCTCGCCGTCGATGATGCTCTGGCGAATGTTCTCCACCTCGCCCATCACCTCCTCGGCGACCACACCCTCAGTGACGGGGGCGATGCCCACGCCGTCGTTCTCCAGCGTGCCGATGTAGGGCGCCTGCCCCTCGAAGTTCTCGAAGTCGGGCTCCAACATCAGGGCGATGGTATCGTAGACGGCGTTGTCCATCCACTTCACCACGCTGGTCAGGACGATGTCGGCGTACTCGGGAGCGCTGAAGGTCCAGTCGGTGTCCACACCGATGATCCAGGCGTCGCCCTGCTCCTGCACGGCCTGCGCGGAGCCCAGCCCCACGGGACCGGCGACGGGCATGATGACGTCGGCGCCCTCGGACAGGAACTCCTCGGCCACCCGGCGCCCATCGGAGGTGGACTCGAAGTTGCCGACGAAGACGCCGTCCGCCTCTGCGGTGCTCCACCCTAACAGCTCCACGTCGGCGTCGTGCTGCTCGTTGTAGTACTCGACGCCCGACTGGAAGCCGACCATGAAGATGGTCACGGTGGGGATCTTGATCCCGCCGTAGGTGGCGACGATGCCGGTCTGGGTCGCGGCTGCGGCCAGGTATCCGGCCAGGAAGCCGGCCTCGTCGGTGGCAAAGCTCAGACCCCGGACGTTCAGGTATTGACCGCCGTAGTCGTAGTCGACGATGGCAAACATCGTCTCGGGGTTCTGCTGGGCAAACTCCTCGGTGGCGTCAGCGAGCAGGAAGCCGACGGTGACGATCAGATCGGTCTCCTGCCGGAGCAGCTGGTTGATGTTCGTAGCATAGTCGGTCTGCTGCTGGGACTCCAGCACCGTGCCCTCGACGTTCAGCTCCTCCCTGGCGCGTTCAACGCCCCGCCAGGAAGTCTGGTTGAAGGAGCGGTCGTCCACGCCGCCGATGTCGGTGACCATGCCGACGAGGAGAGTCGGCTCCTCCGGCGTCTCCTCGGTGGGCGCCTCCGTCGGAGTCGCTTCGTCTCCCCCACAGGCGGTCAGCAGCATGCTGACCACGACGAACAGACTCAGTAACATCCACAAACTCTTACGCATTGGTATCCCTCCTGCTAAAGTTAACAATCGTACCGACCGCCAGATTCTCCTCTGCTTTCGCACACCTCCTTAGATTAGGAACTGGGACTTGTTGGTCAGTGGGCCCGGAGGATCCGCAGGTACCAAGTGGGACGCGGTCCCTGGGCGCCTCTACCTTCAATTATACTCCAGCCGCTTGAGGGTCGCAATTGGCGCCCCCAGGTGGGGGCGCTTCAGGGACAACAACAGACGAGGACGGAAGGTGGGCACAAGTAAGGAGGGGGTGGATCACCACCCCCTCCTTGAATGGGTACGAGAAGTGCTTACTCGCTCAGGCCGGCCAGGTAGGCGCTCCAACCGGTTTCAATGTCCCCGGCGATGATGCCCTGCTTGACCTGCTCGATCTCGTCCAGCACCTCGGCAGAGACGGCGCCGCTGGCGACGGGGGCGATGCCCACACCGCTGTTCTGCAGCGTGCCCAGGTAGGTCTCCCCACCGAAGCTCGAGAAGTTCTCGCGGGCCACCTTCTTAATAGTGTCGAAGACTGCCACGTTCATGTTCTTGAGGACGCTGGTGAGGATGATCTCCTCGTACTCACCCGCGCTCACCGCCCAGTCGGTGTCCACGCCGATGATCCAGGCGTCACCCGCCTCTTTCACCGCCTGCGCGGAGCCCAGCCCCACGGGACCGGCGACGGGCATGATGACGTCGGCGCCCTCGGCCAGGAACTCCTCGGCCACCCGGCGCCCGTCGTCCGTCGACTCGAAGTTGCCGACGAAGACGCCGTTGTTCTCGGCGGTGTTCCAGCCCAGAACCTCGACGTCGGCGTCGTACTGCTCGTTGTAGTAGGCCACACCGGCCTCAAAACCCACCATGAAGATGGTCACGGGCGGGATATTGATGCCCCCGAAGGTAGCCACCCGGCCCGTCTGCGTGGCCGCCGCCGCCGCGTAGCCGGCGAGGAAGCCCGCCTGATCGGTGGCAAAGGTCAGCCCGCGCACGTTCTCGATGGGGGGATCGTAGGCGAAATCGACGATGGCGAAGTTGGTATCGGGGTTGTCCTGCGCGAACTGTGCCGTGTCGTCGGCCAGCAGGAAGCCCACGGTCACGATGAGATCGGTATCCTGCTGCAGGTACTGGGTGAGGTTGGTGGCGTAGTCCGTCTGCTGCTGGGACTCCAGGTAGGAGCCCTCGACGTTCAGCTCGGTTATGGCCCGGACGATGCCCTGCCAGGCCGTCGCGTTGAAGGACTTGTCGTCGATGCCGCCGATGTCGGTCACCATCCCGACGGAGATCTCGCGGTACTCGGGCTCCGCGGGGGCCACCCCCAGGGACTCGAGGTAGGCGCCCCAACCCGTTGCCAGCTCACCGGCGATAATCTGCCCCTTGATCTGCTCCAGCTCCTGGCGCAGATCAGCGTCGATGGTGCCCTCAGCAACCGCGGCGATACCCACGCCGTTGTTCTCCAGCGTGCCCAGGTAGGGCTCCCCGCCGAAGTCGGTGAAGCCGGGGGCGGCCACCCTCTCGATGGTGTCGAAGACCGCCACGTCCATGTTCTTGAGGACGCTGGTGAAGATGACGTCCTCGTACTCGGGCGCGCTCACCGCCCAGTCGGTGTCCACGCCGATGATCCAGGCGTCACCCGCCTCTTTCACCGCCTGCGCGGAGCCCAGCCCCACGGGACCGGCGACGGGCATGATGATGTCGGCGCCCTCGGCCAGGAACTCCTCGGCCACCCGACGCCCGTCGTCCGTCGACTCGAAGTTGCCGACGAAGACCCCGTTGTTCTCGGCGGTGTTCCAGCCCAGAACCTCGACGTCGGCGTCGTGCTGCTCATTGTAGTAGGCCACACCGGCCTCAAAACCCACCATGAAGATGGTCACGGGCGGGATATTGATGCCCCCGAAGGTAGCCACCTTGCCCGTCTGCGTGGCCGCTGCCGCCGCGTAGCCGGCGAGGAAACCCGCCTCGTCGGTGGCGAAGGTCAGCCCGCGCACGTTGGGGTAAGCGCCGCCGTAGGAGTAGTCGACGATGGCGAAGTTGACATCGGGGTTGGATTCCGCGAACTGCGCCGTGTCGTCGGCCAGCAGGAAGCCCACGGTCACGATGAGGTTGGCGTCCTGCTGCACGTACTGGGTGATGTTGGTGGCATAGTCCGTCTGCTGCTGGGACTCCAGGTAGGAGCCCTCGACGTTCAGCTCCTCGATGGCGCGCTCGATGCCCTGCCAGGCCGTCGCGTTGAAGGATTTGTCGTCGATACCGCCGATGTCGGTCACCATGCCGACGAGGAGAGTCGGCTCCTCCGGCGTCTCCTCGGTGGGCTCCTCCGTTACCGGCGGCTCCGTCGGTTCGGGCACCGGCGTGGGCCGGCAGGCACCCAGCAACATCGAGACGACGAGCACCAGGCTCAACAGTAACCAAAACTTCTTCTGCATTGATCTCCTCCTAAATAGTTGGAAATTGGGGTTTAAAGGTTTGGGTGGTAGTCATTGACCTCTCTGTTGGATGAAATTCTACCTCCTCTGAAGAAGATTGTGGGGTCGAACACCAGACGCCGGATGTGGCTTGAACATCCTCTCCGATTATACCGCTAGAGTGCCGCCGGGACAATCGCCCGCCGGCATCCGCTGTCGCCCAAGTGGCGTGCAGGGGTGACGGGTAACGCGTCCCGGTGCCGGCGGCATCGGCCGGCACCGGGACGACACTCAACTACTCCTCGACGAGCGGCTCCGCGACCTCGGCCTCGACACTCCCGGGCACGTCCTCCGACTTCTCGAAGGTCAACTCGCCCTCCACCTCGTCGATGAGGATCACGTCTCCGGCCGTGAAGCCATCGCCCAACAGGCTGACGCTCAGGGGGCTTTCGACGTAACGCTGGATGGCACGGCGCAGGGGACGGGCACCGAATTGGCTGTCATACCCCTGCTCGGCAAGCCAACGCTTCGCCTCGGACGTCAGGCTGACCCGCAGGTCAAACTCCGCGAGACGCTCCTTCACCTCGAGCATCTGCAGGTCGACGATCTGCTCGACGTCCTCCACCGAGAGGTGGTTGAAGACGATGATCTCGTCGACGCGGTTGATGAACTCGGGCCGGAAGGTCCGCTTCAACTCCGAGAGCATCCGGCGCCGCGTCTCCTCCTCCTGAGCGTCCCCGGCCTGCACGAAGCCGATGGCCCCGCCCTGTCGCAGGTACTCGGTCCCCACGTTGGAGGTCATAATGACCACGGTGTTGCGGAAGTCCACCGTGCGCCCCTGTCCGTCGGTGAGGCGCCCCTCGTCGAGGATCTGCAGCAGGGCGTTCCAGATGTCGGCGTGGGCCTTCTCGATCTCGTCGAAGAGCACCACCTGGTAGGGGCGGCGCCGCACCGACTCGGTGAGCTGCCCCCCCTGATCGTAGCCCACGTAACCCGGAGGCGCTCCGAAGAGCCGGGAGACGGTGTGCCCCTCGCGGTACTCGCTCATGTCCACCCGCAGCAGGGCGTCCTCGTCGTCGAAGAGGAAGGCCGCCAGCGCCTTGGCCGTCTCGGTCTTCCCCACACCGGAAGCGCCCAGAAAGAGGAAGGAGCCGATGGGGCGGCGGGGATCCTTCAGACCGGCACGGGCGCGGCGGATGGCGTCGGCGATGGCCTGGATGGCCTCGTCCTGCCCGATGATCCGCTCCTGAACGGCCTCCTCCATGCGCAGCAGCTTCTTGGCCTCCGCCTCCAGCACCTGCGCCACGGGGATCCCCGTCCAGGCGGAGACGACGTCGGCGATGTCCTCAGCCTCGACGGTCTCGTCCAACTGGTGGCTCTCCAGCCACTCCTCCCGCTTCTTGCCGAAGACCTGTTCCAGCCGCAGGCGCTGGGTCTTGATGTCGGCAGCGCGCTCGTAGTCCCGCGTGTTCCCGGCGGACTCCTCCTCCTTGCGCAGCTTATTGATCTCCGCCTCCATCCGCTTGAGGTCAGGGGGCAGGGTGAAGAGCGCCACGCGCAACTTCGCCGCCGCCTCGTCCATCAAATCGATGGCCTTATCGGGGAGATGGCGGTCGGTGACGTAGCGGTGAGAGAGGCGGGCCGCCGCTGCCAGAGCGGCGTCGGAGATGCGCACCTTGTGGTGGGCCTCGTAGCGGTCGCGCAGCCCCTTCAGCATCTGGATGGTGTCCTCCACCGAGGGTTGCTCCACGAAGACGGGCGCGAAACGGCGTTCGAGAGCGCCGTCCTTCTCGATGTACTGCCGGTACTCGTCCAGCGTCGTCGCGCCGAGAGCCTGCAACTCCCCACGGGCCAGGGCGGGCTTGATCATGTTGGAGGCGTCGAGCGCGCCGGCGGCGTTGCCCGCACCGACCACCGTATGCAGCTCGTCAATGAAGAGGATGATCTCCCCCTCGGCGCGCTGCACCTCCTCCAGAATCCCCTTCAGACGCTCCTCGAACTCACCCCGGAAGCGGGTCCCGGCGACCAGGGCCCCCAGGTCCAGCTGCACGAGGAGCTTGCCCTTCAGAATCTCGGGTACGTCGTCGGTGGCGACGTGCTGCGCCAGCCCCTCGACGATGGCCGTCTTCCCCACGCCCGGCTCGCCGATGAGCACGGGGTTGTTCTTCGTGCGCCGCACGAGGATCTGGATCACCCGCTGGATCTCGGCGTCCCGCCCGATGACCGGATCGAGCTTCTGCTCGCGGGCCATCTGGGTCAGGTCACGGCTGTACTTCTCGAGAATGCGGTAGCCGGACTCCGCACGGGGCGTCGTCACATGCTGCCCCCCGCGCATCTCCTGAATGGCCTCGAGGGCCAGGTCGCGGGTCACGCCGTACTCCTGGAAGAGCCGGGCGACGGAGGTATTGCGCTCGTGCAAGATGGCGAGGAAGAGATGTTCGGTGGAGATGTACTCGTCCTTGAGCTTGTTCGCCTCCTCCTGGGCCAGATCCAGCACCCGCTTGACCCGCGGGGTGATGAAGACCTGCTGACCGCCCCGGGCGCCGTAGATGCCGGGGCGCACGTTCTCGCGCAGCAGCTTGTCCAGCTCCGTGGCCAACTCCGTGGGCTCGGCGCCCATATCGCGGAGCAGCTCGGAGACCGTGCCCTCGGGCTGTTGGATGAGCGCCAGCAGGAGGTGCTCCACGTCCACCTGGCTGTGACCGTACCGGGTCATCAGCTCCACGGCCTGCTGCGCTGCCTGCTGGGCGCGTTCGGTAAATCGATCAAAACGCATCATGCTTCTTAACCTCTCAACGGGGACGCCCGTCCCCCTCTGCTGCTGACTATTTATAAGGTAAGGACGGCTCTTCTGAAGAAAGCTCTCTTACCACGGAGATCACGGAGATTTTTGAAGTTTAACTTTCATAAGAATCTCCATGATTTTCTCAGTATTCTCTGTGTCCTCCGTGGTGAAATAGAGTTCTTTCAGTAGAGCCAAGGACAGGTTACAGCGCGAAGGATTTGAGAGCCTCACGGGCCGCTGCCTGTTCGGCACTCCGCTTGCTCGCTCCTACCCCCTCACCGATGACCCGCTCCTCGATGAGCACCTGAGCCGTAAAGACCTTGGCGTGGTCCGGCCCCTCTTCCTTGATAATTTGGTAGGTGGGCGTGATCCCCGTCTCGGCCTGGGCCCACTCCTGAAAGCGGGACTTGGCATCCACGTAGGAGCGCGCCTCCAGAATCGTCTCCGCTTCGCGCGCGAACCAGGCAGCCACGCGCTCCCAGACCACCTCCAATGAACTGTCGAGGTAGAGGGCGCCGACGGTCGCCTCCAGCGCATCGCACAGGTTTGCCGGTCGTTCCCGCCCACCCCCCTCCTCCTCACCGTGACCCAATCGCAGCGCGGCACCGATGTCCAGCTCTTGCGCGAGGCGGGCGAGGGTCTGGGTACGTACCAGGGTGGCCCGCAGGCGGGTGAGAGGTCCCTCGGAGAAGTCGGGGAACTCGCTGTAGAGCCAGGCGGCGACGAGAAAGTCCAGCACCGCATCTCCCAGGAACTCCAACCGTTGGTTGTGATGCTCCTCGCCCCCCTCCTCGGGGTGCTCGTGCGCGTAGGAAGGGTGGGTGAGGGCCAGACGGAGCAACGCCGGATTTTGAAAGGTGTAGTTCAGGTGTCTCTGTACCTCGGTCCAAGGTTGTCTGCTCTCTGCCACATCTTCCCCCTATGGAATCTACGGTAGATTATAACACAGTTACGGGCCAGAGAGGGGCGGTACAGGGCAGGGCTAGCGCACTTAGCACACTTTCTCCAGCGCGTTACCCGGTGCGCGGCTGAAGCGGCATTTCTTAGAGGGATTTTATCCCCGGCCTTTAGGCCGTATTTCTGCGACCAGAGGTCAAATGCGATGGGGGTGTTTCACTTGAGTTAAACCGAGGCGTGAAACGTGAAACGTGAGGGCTTCACGTTTCACGCTTTACGTTTCAGCCATGGATAGCTCACAACTGGATTGAAACACACCCTAATCCTTTGGATCATCAAGAATACTGGCACACGCAGGCTATTATAACCGGGGCGGGCCTTTTTTGCCACGTTCCGTTCTCAGGAGGCAATTCTTATGGAAGGCGTAGGATTGGAAGCGCTGGCCCGAGAGGTCTCCGAGAGCATCTCCCTGCCAGCGTCATCCCTCTTCCTCCTCTCGTCTTGCCACTCGCCATAGATTCGTCCGCACCTGCTCGTACTCCTGCTTGCCCAGCGTCCTCAGAAAGCGCTCCACCTTCACCCGCCGGGTCTCCTCACTGCGATCACACTCCACATCCGGAGAGAAGGTCCAGCCCCGGGCCCGCGCGTAGCGCTTGATCTCCAGCTCCGTCACGTAGATGAGGGGGCGAATGACGACGAAACGCCCCCCGAAGAAGGTCAACCTGGGCTCCATCGTCTCCAGTTGGCCCTTGTACATCAGGCTCATCAGGGTGGTGACCGCGGCGTCGTCGGCGTGGTGCCCGAAAGCGATCTTGTTACATCCCAGGCGGTCGGCGGCGAAGAAAAGAGCCTTGCGGCGGTTCCAGGCGCAGCGGAAGCAGCCCATGGGCAGGGGCTCCTCCTCGGGAACCTCGAGGGGCACGATCTCGTACTCCGCCCCCAGATCCTGCAGCCAGGGTATCAAGACGGGGCGCAGATCGGGCAGCCCCACGGCGTTGCCCGTGACGTGTACGGCGACCACCTCATAGTTACCGACGATGTCGACGCCCCGCCGGAGAAGTTCCAGAAGAGTTCGGCTGTCCTTCCCCCCGGAGAGCCCCACGGCGATCCGGTCGCCGTCCTCGATAAGGTCGAACTCGCGGACGGCGCGGTTCACGGGCTTCAGAAGGTAGGGCGCGATTTTGTCAGGATCTGCCATCGTGCGTTCGCCTGGTCAGGCAGCGCCGGAGCTCTTACTCACTCAGCCGCTTGCCGTACTGGCGCGCGTAGTACTCCTTGTAGAGCTCCCCACTCTTGATAGGGCGCCACCACGCCTCATTCTCCATGTACCAGCGCGCCGTCTTCTCGATGGCCTCGGCGCAGCTGTGGCGGCTCTCCCAGCCCAGCGCCTGGAGCTTGCTCACGTCGAGGGCGTAGCGCCGGTCGTGTCCGGCGCGATCCTCCACGTGCTTGATAAGGCTCTCGGGCTTGCCCACCGTCTCCAAGACGATCTTGGTCATCTCCAGGTTGGTCATCTCGTAGCCCGTCCCGACGTTGTAGATCTCGCCCAGGGCGCCCTCGTGCAGCACCCGATCGATCCCCTCGCAGTGATCGATGACGTACTGGTAGTCGCGCATCTGCAACCCGTCGCCGTAGACGGGGAGGGGTTGGTCGTCCAGGGCGTTGGTCGCGAAGAGGGGCACCACCTTTTCGGGATACTGGTAGGGGCCGACGTTGTTAGAGCCGCGGGTGAGGGTCACGGGCAAGCCCCACGATTCGTAATAAGCCAGGACCATCAGATCGCCACCTGCCTTGCTCGCGGCGTAGGGACTGCGGGGCTCTTGAAGATCGCCCTCCCGGGAGCGGCCCTCCAGCACCTGCCCGTAGACCTCGTCGGTGCTCACCTGGTGATAACGCTCCAGGTCGAACTGCTTGGCGGCTTCGAGGAGCACGTAGGTGCCGTAGACGTCAGTCTGGATAAAGGAGCCGGGCTCCATAAGCGAGCGGTCCACGTGGGTCTCTGCCGCAAAGTTGACGATGGTGTCGATCTCGTAGGTGCGGAGGACCTGCTCCACCGCCTGGGGATTGCAGATATCGCCCTTGACGAAGGCGTAGCGGTCGTCGAAGCGCTTCTCCACGTCCTCCAGGTTCTCCAATCGTCCTGCATAGGTGAGCTTATCGTAGACGAGGACGAAGTAGTCGGGATAGGTCTCAAGCATATAACGAACGAAGTTGGAGCCGATAAAACCGGCCCCGCCGGTGACCACCAAACGGTGCATGCTAGCCTCCAGAAAGGGTCAGATATTGGAAAGTCGGACCAGACTGAAATGCAGGTCCGGGAAAGTATTGAAGGCATTCTACCATAAAGCGAAGTCACGCCAATTTTGGTAGGGCTATCGCATTTGACCTCTGGTCGCAGAAATGCGGCCTAAAGGCCGGGGATGAAAGGGGATTTTTGTGGCGGGGCAAAGCCCCGCCACAAAAATCCCCCTAAAAACGCCGCTTCAGCGGCGCACCAAGTAACGCGATGGGGAAGTTTTCTAAGTGCGATAGCCCTGCAATTTTGGTTGGTGAGGCAGTATTACAGAAGGGTAACGAATTCGCAAAATTACCAACGCAACCATTGACTACGATACCAGAAATTTTTATAATGCAGATACCCTAGAAGAGCATCAGATTTGAGGTGAAGATGAAGATTCGACTCCTGACAGCTGCAGTACTGGCGCTGGCACTCTTGTTTGTGACGGTAAGCGCCGGCGGTGTTCTGGCGGAGGAGGGCGTCGTCTATGACCACTTTCTCTTCTTGCCCTTGATCATGAAGCCGCTGCCCCCCGCCGATCTCAGCGTGAGCATCAGCAGCACGCCCCTGCCCTACACGGCGGGGAACCCCGTCACCTACACGGTGACCGTGGGCAACGCGGGACCGACCTCTCTCACGGCCCTCACCCTCGATTTGGAGTTCCCGGAGGTGATTACGGGCACCACCTTCACCCCCACAGTAGGTACTTACAACGTCCTCTCGGGCACCTGGGAGGGCTTCACCCTCACCGCCGGGCAGGAGGCCGTCCTCCAGGTCGCCGGCTCGGTCTCCTCCACCTTCACCGGCACCCTCTGGACGACGGCGACCGTCGCGCCACAGGACGCTTACGATCCCGATCTCACCAACAACGGCATCATCGACATCAACCCCCTGCCGCTGAGAAATCCCGGCTTCGAGGGTGGTCACTGGTGGGAGACCTACTACGGGGAGAACGGCAGCATGTGTGTGCCTGAAGATTGGGTCGCCTGGTGGACGGAAGACCCTACTCGTGGGCTGGGCGCGCCCGAGAGTGTGCGGGTGATCGACACAGGAGAACCGGCGTTTGTAAACCCCGTGGCCCGCATTCTGAACGGGCATCAGGCAGTGCGGATCAGTCGCGCGGAGCCCTGGGAAGCCGGCTTCTACCAGCGGGTGGCCAACCTCCCGGCCGGCAGCAGGGCGGAATTCTCCATCTACGCCCACACGTGGTCCTGCAATGAACAGCTGCCCGATCCCCCGGCGACCAGTTGTGGCGACCCCTGGGCGATGTGGCTCCGCGTGGGAATCGACCCCACCGGCGGGAATGATCCCTGGTCGGAGGAGATTGTCTGGACGGAGAATTTCTACATCTACGATGTTTTCGCTCCCGTGGGCCCCATCAGCACGGAAGTGGGAGAAGAGGGCGCGGTGACTCTCTATCTCTACGCAGGCGCCAAGTGGACCCAGTGGTACAACGAAGCCTACTGGGACGACGCCTCGCTCGTCATCCGTCCTGCTGCCCCGTAAGCTCGGACGACAGCCGTGAAAGCGCTACCCCACCTTGACCGCGAGATCGAGGTGGGGTAGAATGCGCGCGAGGTGAGATCATGCCGATTTACGAATATAGTTGTCCGGAATGCACCCACGAGTTTAGCGCGCGCCGCTCCATGAGCGACGCCGATGCACCCATTGCCTGTCCCCAGTGCGGTCGCGAAGGCCCCCGACGGGGACTGTCACTCTTCGCGACGGTAGGAGCCGCCACCAGCCGCGGCCGCAGTGGCGGCACGACGAGCGGCGGCTGCGGCAGCTGCGCGGGAGGGTCCTGCAGCAGCTGCGGACACTAGCTACATCTTCGAGCTGCTCATCATCCCCCGGACGGTATCGGCGAGGACCTGAGCCGCGACGGGATCGAGGGGCCGGCTCATCGCGTCCTTGAAGCGCTCGACGCGCCGGCGTTCGGTGAGATAGTAGACGAGGTCGGGCAGCACCCGCCGGGCAGCCTTGCAGAGGGCTTGCAGCTCGAGAATAGCGTCCACGGTGAGCAGGTTCTCTGACTTGAGACGCTTCATCTCCCCCAGCAACCGGTCGATCTCCTCCCGCCACTCATCGACCTGCTCCTCCTCCTGGAGGTAGTACTCGGCAGCCCCTACAATGAGCAACTCGAGCACCTGCTTCTCCTCTTCTGTCAGCGCATCACCGCTCTCCAACTTCAGGACGAGGTCGGTGTACTTCTGCTCCACGAGGGCCTGGAAGGTCTCTCGAGCCATGTTCTCCAACGCCCGCACCTCGAGGTCCATCTCCTCGAAGTCGGTGACCTCTTCGGAATCTGCGGAGAACTTGGTCACCTCGTCGATCTTCCGGTTCAAAACATCCTGTGCCGCCATCGTTACACTCCTTTGTACACTTTTAGATCCTACAAGAGAACAGCCGATGCTGGGGAAGCGCAGGGCGAGTCTGTGCGTGCGCTTCCCCACCCACCCGCCTCAGAGGCGTGCCGCCACCGCCTCTGCCATCTCCAGCGTGGTGTTGTTGCCGCCCAGATCGTAGGTTCGTACGCGACCCTCCGCAATCACCCCGGCTATCGCCTCCTCCAGCGCCTCGGCCCTCTCCGTCTCGCCCAGCCAGCTCAGCATGAGCCGGGTCGCCAGGAGCATGGCGGTAGGGTTGACCTTGTACATGCCCGCGTACTTGGGAGCGGAGCCGTGGGTAGGCTCGAAGACCGCGAAGTCGTCTCCGATGTTGCCGCTGGCTGCGAAGCCCAGCCCCCCGACCAGCTGCGCCGCCAGATCGGACATGATGTCCCCGAACATGTTGCTGGCGACGAGCACGCCATAGTCCTGTGGGTTCTTGATCAGCCACATCGCCATGGCATCCACGTTGGTCTCCCAGAGATCGATCCCCGAGAACTCGTCGGCGATCTTGCGGGCCTCGCGCACCATAAGACCCGAGGTCTCGCGGATGACGTTGGGCTTCTCCACGAGCGTTACCGTGGGATAGCCGTGTTCGCGAGCGTACTCGAAGGCCTTGCGCACGATGCGGCGGCATCCTTCGCGGGTGAAGATGCGGCAGGAGAGGGCAATATCGTCCGACGAGACGCCGGCGAAGGCGGACATACCGGCGCTGTGCGCCTCCAAGGTTGCACGGACGGCGTCGGGCAGCGGGTGGAACTCCACCCCGGCGTAGAGCCCCTGGGTGTTCTCCCGGAAGACCACCAGGTCGATGTCGTCGCGGTAGTTGAGGGGATTGCCCTCGAAGGCCCGGCAGGGGCGCAGGTTGACGTAGAGGTCGAAGCGCTGGCGCAGCCTGACGATGGGGCTGCGGTAGACCAGATCCTTCCCCTGCAGCTCCGGGCAGAGCTCCGCCGCAGCCTCCTCCTTCGGTTTGGAGGTGATGGCGGCGAAGAGAGCACAGTCGCAGGTCTTCAGGATGTCGATGGTGCGTTGAGGCAGGGGGTCTCCCTCCTGGCACCAGAACTCCCACCCAATGTCCGCGGGCACGTACTCGGCGTCCAGAGCGATCTTGTCCAGAACGATGCTTGCAGCATCCATGACGTCGTTGCCGATGCCGTCTCCGGGCATCCAGGCGATGCGGTACTTTGACATAGTCAACTCCTTCTATACTGATTTTGTTTGTAGTAAGGCACGGAACGCAGTGCAGTGCCGTAGCCACGCCACTCCGCTGCGCTACGTGGCTAACTACAAGCCCAATTGTCTGCGCACGTGGGGGATGAGCCCGCCATCGTCGAGAATCTCCATCACCTGCGGCGAGAGGGGGGGGAAGGTGTAGCGGGCGCGGGGCGTGGTGACGGTCCCTGCAGCGAAGTCGATGGTGATCTTGTCTCCGCTCTCCACGCTCTCCACGGCGTCGCAGGTGACGATGGGCAGGGCGTGGTTGATGCAGTTGCGGAAGTAGATGCGGGCGAAACTCCGGGCGACGATGGCCCCCACCCCCGCCTGCTTGAGACAGATGACCGCCTGCTCCCGGGAGCTTCCGCAGCCCCAGTTGCTGCCCGCGACGATGATGTCGCCGGGTTGCACCTGCTCGGCAAAGCCGGGGTCGAGGTCCTCGAGGGCGTGCTCCGCCATCTCCGCCGGATCGGTGATGCTGTAGGTATACTTGCCCGGGAAGATGACGTCGGTGTTCACGTCGTCGCCGTAGACCCAGACGCGTCCTGCGATCGTTGTCTGCATAAATTCCTCCCGTGAAGAGTCAAACGTCCCGTGGATCGGTGATGAGCCCGGTGAGCGCCGACGCCGCGACGGTCGCAGGGCTGCCCAGGTAGATAAAGGCCTCTTTCGATCCCATGCGCCCCTTGAAGTTACGGTTTGCCGTGGAGAGGGTCACCTCGGCGGGCGCCATACAGCCCTCGTGAGCCCCCAGGCAGGGGCCACACCCGGGATTCAGCAGCGTCGCACCCGCCGCGACGAGGTCGCGCACCAGCCCCTCCTCGATGGCGCCGAGCAGCACCTCCCGGGAGGCGGGGAGCACCAGCAGGCGCACCCCCTCGGCGACCTGCCGACCGCGCAGAATCTCGGCGGCGGCGCGCAGATCCTCCAGGCGCCCGTTGGTGCAGGTGCCGATGAGGGCCTGGTCGATGCGGGTGCCCTGCACCTCACCGACGGGGACGACGTTGTCCACGGTGTGGGGGCGGGCCACCTGGGGCTCGATCTCGCCCGCGTCGAACTCGATGACCTGCGCGTACTCGGCGTCGGGATCGGCGCAGAGCGCCTCGAAGTCGCGCTCCACCCGACCCGCCAGCCACTCCAAGGTCGTCGCGTCGGGCTCGACGACGGCGTTCTTGGCCCCCATCTCCGCCGCCATGTTGGTGAGCACCATCCGCCCGGCGACGCTCAGCGCTTCGATGGCCTCACCCGCGAACTCCACCGAGACGTAGTTGGCGCCGTCCGCTCCCAGGGTGCCGATGACGTGCAGGATGAGGTCCTTGGTCGAGACGCGCGGGGGCAGCGTCCCGTGGACGACCACGCGTAGCGTCTCCGGCACCCGCAGCCAGATCTCGCCGGTCGCCATCACCGCCGCCGCCTCCGTCCGCCCGATGCCCGCCGCGAAGGCGCCGAAGGCGCCCGCCGTCGGCGTGTGGGAGTCGCTGCCGACGATCAGTCCGCCGGGCCAGGCGTGCCCCTTCTCCGCCAGCACCTGGTGACAGATCCCCTCCCCGACGTCGTAGAAGGCCTCGATCCCCTGCTCGGCGACGAACTCGCGGATGATCTTGTGATTCGTGGCGTAGGTTTCGTTCGCCGCCGGCGCGACGTGGTCGAGCACGATAACGTTCATCGAGGGGTCCGCCACCCGCTCCACGCCGATTCTCCGAAACTTCGTGGAGATATCGGCGGTGTTGTCGTGGGTGAGGAGCCTATCGGGGCGCACCGTGACGATCTGACCCGGCACCACGTGCTCCAGCCCCGCCCTGCGTGCCAGCACTTTCTCGGCAAATGTATAGCCCATAGACAACTCCTGATGTGAGTGAACGTCAAAGGTCGAAGGTCAGGTCGCCGTGTGACATTAGACGTTCGACTTTAGACATGCGACACCAACTCAGAACCATATGCAAATAAACTCCCCGCCTGATAGATCTCCATCTGCACCCGCGAGAAGGGCTCGGCCCGGAAGGTCTCTTCGCCGTTGAGCACCAGCGCTCCCGTCTCGAAGTTGACCTGCAGCCGCTCCCCCGTGCGGAAGCGCGCACCGACCTCCGGCAGATCGGGGAAGGTGACGATCGCCAGGCCCGAGTTGATGGCGTTGCGCTTGTAGATGGCGCCGAAGCTCGCGGCGACGAGGGCGCCGATCCCCAGGGCGCGGAAGGTGTCCACGGCCTGCTGGCGGGAGGAGCCCGCGCCGAAGTTGCGCCCCGCCATCACCATATCGCCCGGCTCTGCGCGCCGCGAAAAGTCCTCCCACCCCCGCAGGTTGTCGAGGGCGTACTGCCCCATCTCCGCCACCTCGGTGATGTGGAGATAGCGGTTGTGGAAGATCATGTCGGTGTCGATGTCGTCGTAGAGGTTGCCCTCGGGATCGGTAAGGACCCAGAGGCGTCCTTCTGTCTCTGTAGATCTCACACTACCTCCTGTTGCGGTACCGTGATCTCTCCCCCGAGCGCCGACCACGCGGCCGTCAGGGGGCTGACGAGGTAGGTGTCGCCCCCACCCTGCTTGCCGGGGAAGTTGCGGTTGCTCGTGCTGAGGTTCACTTGCCCCGCGCCCGTCATCCCCAGGTGCCCCGAGGCACAGCCGCCACAGCCGGGGTTGCTGATGATGAAGCCGGCGTCGAAGAGGGTCTGGAGCACGCCCGAGCGCAACAGCTCCTCGTAGACGGAACGGGTGGCGGGCACGACCGTCGCCATGACGTGCGGGGCGATCCGCTGCCCCTGCACTACCTCCGCCACGGCGGCGAAGTCCTCGAAGCGCCCGTTGGTGCAGGAGCCGAGGAAGACGCTGTCGATGCGCAGCCCCGCCAGCTCCCGCACGGGCCTCACGTGGGTGGGACCGGGCGGGCAGGCGATGAGCGGCTCGAGGTCGGTGACGTCGACGGTGACGGTCTCAGCGTAAGGTGCATCCAAATCAGGGAGTAGGGAGTAGGAAGTAGGGAGTAGAAAGCCATGATCCGGCGATTTGCTGGTTCGCTGAATCGTCGACCCACCGAATCGCTGATGGGTCCATTCGCCGACCGGGAAGCCGATAATGCCCCCCATCTCCGTGACCTGGCTCGCCAGGGTGATGCGCCCGGCGAGGTCGAGGGCCTCGATGGCGGGCCCGTAGAACTCGACGGCGCGCCCCAGCGCCCCCTTGGAGCCCAGCGCGCGGAGCAGGGCGAAGGTGAGGTCGCGGGCGGACCAGGGCCCGGCGGGCAGCCCCTGTACCACCACCTTCATCGTCGGGGGCACCTCGAACCAGGTACGCCCCGTCTTGAAGGCGAAGGCGATGTCCTGATCGCCCATCCCCTGCCCGAAGGCGCCGACGGCGCCCAGGACGTTGAGGTGGCTGTCGGTGCCGACGAAGGTCGAGCCGGGGTAGGCAAGCCCCTCCTCGATGGCGACGTGAGAGCCGATCCCGGCATTCACGTCGTAGACCTCGATCCCCTGCTCGCGGGCAAAGGCGCGGCAGATCTGCTGGTTCTCCGCGTAGGGGATGTTGCTGGGCGGCACCACCAGATCGAAGGTGAAGAAGGTCCGGGCAGGGTCGGCGACGGGGCTGCCGCCGTAGTGCTTGCGGTAGTTCTTGACGACGTTGGCCCCCGCGAAGTCGCGCGCCGTCCGCACGTCGAGATCGAGCCAGATGATGTTGCCGGGCTCGACGGCGACGTCGCTCGAGTTGTGCGCCTCGAAGATCTTCTGGATGATGGTCCTTCCGCTCATAGATTGCTCCCGAAAACTGGAAACTGGAAACTGGATGCTGGATGCTGGATGCTGGAAACTGGATGCTGGGTGACTAACCGAAGGTGGCGGCGAGTTCCTTACCCTCCGCCAGCCCCTTGACGGCTTCGAAGCTGATGAAGTCGGCGTGGTGGACGATGGTGGACTCCGTGGAACGCTGCACCTTGGCCCCCTCCCCGGCGTGGGAGGCGATGATGTGCTGCACCTCGGCGGGGAGACCGCAGCGCGCCGCCAGCTCCATGCCCGTGAAGGGGTGGCGCAGCAACCGGCCCGCCGGCGTCTGGACGAAGACGCCCTCCTCGCGGCGCTCGTACTCCAGCAGCTTCCCGACGTCGCGCAGGATGCCGCCGGAGATCAGGATGTCCATGTCCACCGGCAGGCGCTCGCCGTAGAGCGCCGTCAGCACCTCCGCCGACTCGATGGCCATCTGGGCCACGGCGCGCGTGTGCTCGATGAAGTTCACCGGACAGGGATCGATAAGCAGCGTGAAGGGCATGGCCTGCAGATCCGCCAGCGTCCAGCCACCCTCCTCCATCGCCAGCTCCCAGGTGCGGAGGCTCTTCTCGCGCAGATCGTCATCCGCGATCAAACCGAACTCCGGGATCAACTCCACTAGTCGTTCTCGCATGGTATCCTCCTGGAAAGTCGAATGTCAAACGTCGAAAGTCCTGGGTAACCAAACTGACCTTTGACTTTCGACCTGGGACTTTAGTCTAAAGAGCGCTCCTCCGGGCCATCGTACGCCTGCGCCGTCGGTGAGATACGCCGCATGGGCCGTTGGTGGACCAGCTCGTCGAAGACATGGGCGGTGAGGCCCACGGTGCGGGCGATGGCGAAGAAGCCATTGCCCATCTCCGGCGGGAAGCCCATCTCGCAGAGCAGGGCTGCGATGGCGCCGTCGACGTTGAGGGGCAGATCCCGCCCCAGCAGTTCCCGCATGGCCTCGCGAATGGCCCGCGCCATCTCGACGTACTCACCCGCCACGCCCTCCTCCTCGGCGATACCGAAGAGCCGGGCGGTGCGGGGATCGGCGCTGTGCAGGCGGTGACCATAGCCGGGGAGACGCCGGTGCGCCGCCCGCGCCTCCGAGACGACCTCCCGGGCCACCTCGAGGGGCTCGGCATCCCAGGTCCGCCTGCGCTCCACCGCTTCCAGGAGCACCTGCATGCAGCCCTCGATGGCGCCCCCGTGGTGACGGTTGATGGTCATGATACCCGCAGCGATGCCCGTCGTGAGGGGCGCCCCGCCCGAGGCCACCGTCCGCGCCGCCAGCGCCGAGGGGGGCGTGCCGCCGTGGTCGACGCTGGAGACGAGGAGCGCGTCCATCAGCCGCCCCTCACCTTCCGTGGGCAGCTCACCCTTCAATACGAGATAGACGATGTGGGCGAAGGGGACGCGCCCCATAAGCTCGTCGATGCGGTAGCCGCGCACCGCGACCTTGTTGGGCTCGACCTGGGTGATGGGTTGGCTCCACGTTTGTTCAGTCATAGACTCCTCTAAAATCCGGGTCGAAGGTCAAAGGTCTAAAGTCAGAGGTCAAGGTCATCAAGGACTTTTGACGTCTGACTCGTGATTCGTGATTCTCAACCCACCTTCGCCAGCACGTCCTTCGTCGCCGTCGGCAGGTCCATGAAGGCCTCCACCACCGTCGCCCCCACCTCCCGCAGCCGCTCCACCTTCCCCTCGTAGGTCCCCCGCCCCCCCTCGACGATGGCTCCGGCGTGGGAGAAGCGGGTGCCGCTCTTGGCCGCCTTCCCTCCAATGAAAGCGACGAGGGGCTTCGTGAAGGCGCCGGCTGCGATGAGGTCGGCGACACGCTCCTCCTGGCTCGTGCCGATCTCGCCGAACATCACCACGACCTTGGTCTCGGGGTCCCGCTCGAACTCGAGCATCACGTCGGGATGGGGCGTGCCCACCACGGCGTCCCCGCCCACGTGGACGAGCGTCGTCGCCCCGATCCCCTCGCGGGCCAGGTAGTAGGCCATCGACGAGGTGATCCCCCCGCTGCGCGAGGAGATCCCTACCGGGCCGGGGAAGAACCAGGAGCGCGCCGAGGCGGCTCGTCCCCCGATCATTCCCAGGACGCCCCTGTCGGGACTGAGGACGCCCAAGGTGTTGGGGCCGATGAAGCGCGCGCCCTTCTCCTGAGCCCGCCGGGCGATAGCAAGTACGTCGTAGATGGGCACCCGGTCGGGAACGATGACGAGCAGCTCGATACCGGCGTCGATGGCCTCCAGCGCCGCGCTCTTGACCAGCGGGGCCGGGATGTAGAGCACGCTCACGTCCAGGGGGCCGACCTGCTCCCAGGCCTCCTCGACGGTGTCGAAGACGGGCACGCCCTCGACCTCCTGTCCGCCCCGCCCCGGCGTCACGCCGGCGACGACCTGGGTGCCGTAGTTGCGCATGAGCCTCGTCCGGGTCATCCCCTCCCGTCCGGTGATGCCCTGCACGAGGACGCGTTTGGTTTGATCGATGAGAATGGCCATAAAACCCCTTAAGAAGTCGAATGTCTAAAGTCGAAAGTCAGGTGGACTTTTCCAGGTACTTAATCAGCCCAGCAACAAGGGAACTAACTTCGGTACATAGGTCATAGAGCGTCCGAAACTCTTCCTCGGAGATATAGCTCTGACCCAACGCGACGTAAGTAGGTCATCCTGCAGAGTTCCCGCGCCTTTTGCCAGCTTCTTACGTCTTCAAAGCGCTCTATCCTGGTCATTCGCCTCCTCCCGCCCCCTGACTTTGGACTTCGGACTTTTGACCTTTGACTCGCAACTCTAGATGGGCAGTTCGATTCGTCCGCCTCCGGCCCCATAGAAGAGGCAGTCCACCTCGCAGGCCAGACACTCGATGCAGCCCCCCTTCCGGGCCTCCGCGCGGCTGATGTTGAGCTCAGGCAGCCCCTCCTCGTTCAGGGAGAGGATCTGGGGCACGCACTCCCGCACACAGACCTTGCTCTCGCAGGCGGCACAGAGGGCGTGATCGTAGGTCACGGTGCCGTCGGTCACCGTCTCGAAGCTGTATAGGTCTCCCGAAGCGGGCGGCTTGGCCCGGGGTTGTTGATCTTCGGCGTCTGACCTTTGACCTTCGGCATTGGACCTTTGACTTCGAATCAGCGCGTCCAGCCGCCGGGCACAGAAGTCGGGAGAGTCGTCCTTCTTGTAGCCCTCGACGGGCGCCGGGACGTAGTCGTTCACCCGCTCCAGGATCACCACCGCCTTGTCCTCGGCGTTCCCGCCCAGGCGGATGACGGCGGGCACCTCCAACTGCTCCTCGATGAAGGCCTTGACCAGCCCCCGCGCGGAGTGGAACTGCTCCTGGCTGGCGACGCCGGAGCCCGAGCCGAAGTAGCCGTCGATGGGTCCGGAGGCCATGACAATCTTCGCCGCCCGGTAGACTTTGCTGGCGGGGGGATTGCCGCTGGTGTCGACGAAGGTCGCGAGCTTGTAACCCTGGCGCAGCACGGCGTCCATGCTCATCATCGAGCCGCCGCCCCCCGCCCCGTGAAAGCCGATGTAGCCCTCGCCCCGCTCGAAGTCCTCCGCCATCTGGATGAAGTAGAAGGTTCCGCGATAGTCCTCCGCTTCGATGGCGTAGGCGATCTTCTCCAGCTCCGTGGGGGGGCGGTCGTACTCCCTGGCGATCTCGATGCCCAGTTCGGGGTGGCGGAAGACGGCGTAGTCGTCGACGGTGATGCGACAGTCGGCGGCGTAGAGCTTGCCGTCGTGGGTCTGCACCAGCGGGTTGATCTCGGCGGCGCGGGCCTCGTAGGAGCGGGCGACCTCGTAGAGCTTGACCAGCAGCCCACCCAGGTCCCGCTGCAGACGCCCTCCGAGGCCCGTCTGGCGCACCAGGTTTCGGGCTTGGTAGTCACGGAAGCCGAACTCCACGTCCACGTGGGCCCGGGCGACCCGGTTGGGATGCTCGGCGGCGATCTCCTCGATGCCCGTACCGCCCACGGAGGAGAAGATCACCAGCGGCGCCTGCGCCCGGTCATCCACGATGACGCCCGCGTAGAACTCGCGGCTGATCTCCAGCTGCTCCTCGATCAACACCTCGTCCACAACGAAGTTCTTCACCCGCATCCCGAGCATGGCCTGGGCTGCCTGGGCTGCCTCCCCGGGTGTGGAGGCCCTACGAATCCCTCCCACGCTCGCTCGGCCGGTAATCCAGGCCTGTGCCTTGACCATCACCGGCTTCCCCAGCGCCGCGGCGATAGTGCGGGCCTCCTCGGGGCTCCTGGCTACCTCCCCGCGGGGGACGGGAACGTCGAATTGCGCGAGCAGCGCTTTGCCCTGGTGTTCGTGAAGTCGGGCCACTGAAACCTCCGTGAAAGTATGAAAATGGGCAAATCTGCGCACCCGCAAATTTGCCCATCGCCCTTACACGTCCATAGGATAGATTGTAGCGAAGCCTCCCGGGGTGACAAGTGACAAACCGCCATTTTCCGGAGCTCTCCTGCCACGCGTCGACCTTCTACACCATCGTGCGCGGCTGGTACTCGCCCCAGACCTCGCGGAGCACGCCACAGATCTCGCCCAGGGTGCAGTCGACCGCGACCGCCTCCACCAAGAGGGGCATCAGCGAGGCGTCCGGCGTCTTCGCCGCCTTCTCGATGCGGGCGAGCAGGGCGGAGACGCGCTCGCTGTCCCGCCGCTCGCGCAGGGCGGCGAGCTGTTGGCGCTGCTGCTCCTCGACCGCCGGGTCGACCTTGAGCTGCTCCAGATCCGCCGTCTCCACCTCCTCCTCGAACTTATTGACCCCGACGATGACCTGCTCCCCCTGCTCGACGGCGCGCTGGGCACGGTAGGCAGCGTCGGCGATCTCGGACTGCATGTAGCCCCGCTCGACGGCGACGGCGGCGCCCCCCATCTCGTCGATGGCGGCGATGTAGTCGTTGGCCTGGCGCTCGATCTCGTTGGTCAGGTACTCGACGACGTAAGAGCCCGCCAGGGGATCCACGGTGTCGGCGACGCCTGACTCGTAGGCGATGAGCTGCTGGGTGCGCAGGGCGACGCGCACGCTCTCCTCGGTGGGCAGCCAGAGCGCCTCGTCCATGGAGTTGGTGTGCAGCGACTGGGTCCCTCCCAGAACCGCCGCCAGCGCCTGCAGCGTGACGCGCACGACGTTGTTCATGGGCTGCTGGGCCGTCAGGGTGGAGCCCGCCGTCTGGGTGTGGAAGCGCAGGCGCCAGGACTTGTAGTCCTGAGCGGCGAAGCGCTCCTTCATGATGCGCGCCCACATGCGTCGGGCGGCCCGGAATTTGGCGACCTCCTCCAGGAAGTTGTTGTGGGCGTTGAAGAAGAAGGAGAGCCGATCGGCGAAGTCGTCGACGTCCAACCCGGCGTCGAGAGCCGCCTGGACGTAGGCGATCCCGTTGGCGAGGGTGAAGGCCACCTCCTGGACGGCGGTACTCCCCGCCTCACGAATGTGGTAGCCGCTGATGCTGATGGGATTCCAGCGAGGCGCTTTCTCGGCACCGTAGCGGAAGGTATCGGTGACAAGGCGCATCGAGGGGCGCGGGGGGAAGATGTAGGTCCCCCGGGCCACGTACTCCTTGAGAATGTCGTTCTGGATAGTACCCCGCAGCTTCTCCGAGGGAACGCCCTGCTCCTTGGCCACCGCGATGTACATGGCCCAGAGGACGGCAGCCGGGGCGTTGATGGTCATGGAGGTACTCACCTTGCCAAGGGGGATCTCCTTGAAGAGGGTGCGCATGTCCTCCAGACAGCTGATGGAGACCCCGACCTTGCCCACCTCACCGAGAGCCATATCGTCGTCGGCATCGTAGCCCAGCTGCGTCGGCAGATCGAAGGCGACGGAGAGGCCCGTCTGTCCCTGCTCGAGGAGGTAGCGGTAACGGCGGTTGGACTCCTCGGCGGTAGCGTAGCCGGCGTACTGGCGCATGGTCCAGAAGCGCCCGCGGTACATGGTGGGCTGGACGCCCCGCGTGAAGGGATACTCGCCGGGAAAGCCCAGATCCTCCAGATAGTCCACCTCCACCTCGGGAGGGGTGAGGATCGGCTCCAGTTCGATGCCCGAGGAGGTCTCGAAGGCCTCCTGGCGCTCGGGGTAACGTTGCACTACCCTCTCGTAGGTGCTCTCCAACCAACGCTGCTGCGCTTCCAGAATCTTCTCGTCCTCAGGATTCATCTCTCCCCCAATCAAAGAGTGTCTTCGGTTTTCGACGAACCACTCGCAGTCTGCTGCGTTCTCATGCCTCGACGACCTGCCACCCCTCATCCGAGCGCTCCAAGACGGCGGGACACAGGCCAAAGGGCTCGGGCGCTACCCCTTGAGCGATATTCATCAGCTCAATTCTATCGGGGACAAACTTGATAAGCACGTAGTTCTCGCCCTCCGGCCCTTCGGGCCAGAACTCCGCGAAGCTCTCCCTCCAGTACCGGCGCCGCAGGGCGGGATTCGTTACGATCTGGGCCTGGCCCAACAGGGTGACATAGGCGCCTTCGGGAGCGTAAGCATACCCGAGGGTCACCCTTTCATTCTCACGCACCTCCGCTACCTTGCGAGAACTTGGACTTGCCCCGCACCAGACGACCCAATCAGCGGTGAGCGCAAAGGGCTGCATCAACCGTGCGTTGGCGCTGCCGGAAGAGCCCTGGCTGACGAGAAAGCAGAAGCCCGCAGCCTCCATCGTATTACGCGTAATCTCCAGTAAGCGTTCCGGTGTCATCTCCCCCCCTCAGCCGATCTCCTCCAGCTCCTCCAACATCTCGGCAATGACCTCGAAGCCCCCGCGCCAGAAGTCGGGTGAGGTCATGTCGAAGCCCGCCTCGCTGATGATGTCGTTGGGGCTGGCAGAGCCACCGTAGGCCAGAATGCGCCGATACTGCGGTTCGAAGTCCTCGCGCCCCACCGCCTTGTACTTTCGGTAGAGCGCCAGAACGAGCAAGTTACCGAAGGCGTAAGCGTAGCAGTAGAAAGGCACCTGGTAGAGGTGCGAGATGGCCAACCACTCCAGGCGGAAGTCGTCGCTCACCTCGACGGCGTCCCCGAACTGCTCCTGGAGATTCTCCAGGTAAGCTGCGTAGAGATCGTCGGGCTTTGCCCCCTCACGGATCATCTCGTGGGCCCGCTTCTCGAAGAGCACAAAGTACGCCTGACGAATGATGGTCGCGTAGGTGCTCCCCATGAAGGAGTTGAGCAACGTACGGCGCACTTGGGGGTCGCGCTCCTCGGCGAGGAGCTTGTCGGTCAACAACATCTCTCCGAAGACGGAGGCCGTCTCCGCCATGGGCAAAGCCGAGTGGAAGGTGATGGGCGAGTGGGAGGCCGCCATCAGACCGTGGACAGCGTGGCCCAGCTCGTGGGCCAGCGTGGAGACGTCGTTGATCTTCCCGCCGAAGTTGACCAGGACCCAGGGCGTGAGGCCGGGCAGGACGCTGTAGCAGTAAGCACCGCTCATCTTCCGCGCGCGCTCCTCAGAGTCGAGGTGGGTCTCCTCGGCAATCTGCAGCGCCAGATCCGCCAGCATTGGCGAGAAGGCGCGATAGGCCTCGTCCACCATCCGCACCGCCTCGTCGAAGGTGTAGGTCTTTTCAGCGTCCGAGAGAGGAGCGTAGATGTCGTAACGGCGGAGCTTGTCCATGCCCAGCACCCGGGCCTTGAAACGGAAGTAGCGCTGAAAGAGATCCACGTTCTCGCGGATTACCTGCAGGAGGGTCTCCACGACCTCATCAGGGATGTCGTTCTCCAGATTACGAACGGAGATGGGGCTGGCGTGCTCACGCAGTTTGACGTGCTCCTGATACCAGTCGCGCACGCGCGCGGCGTAGGCGCGGGCCAACACACCGGCATTCTCACCGTAGACCCGGTAGAGCTCCCCATACGCACCCTCACGCAGTGCGGGATCCGAATCGAAGGCGTAGTTCATGAGCTGGTCGCGGGTCAATTCCTTCTCCTCGCCATCCACGGTGAGGTGGAAGGTAAAGCCCGTCGTCAGCATGTCATAGATGGTCAAGACGGCACTGATCCCGTTGGTGTCTTTGATGTTAATAACCTGCTCCACCTCTTCAGAGAGGGTGTGAGGCTTGAACAGTCGCAGGGTCTCCAGATAGTAGCGCAGATCGCCGCTGACCGCCATCAGGCGCGCAGCATTCTCGTCGTCGACCTGCTTCCACCAGAGGGAGAAGAAGAGGGTGCGGTTCTGTACCTCCGCGGTAAACTGCTCCACCTGAGCCCGGAAACTGAGAGCGTCCTGGTCGGCGGTGTCCTCGGAGAACCAGAGGTAGCTGTACGCGACGAGACGGGCCACGTCGGCGTAGATCTGCTCGTAACGTTCCAGAAGGTCGCGGAACTGATCCTCGGCCATTTCAGCAGAGAGGGTGTCGCGCAGCCCCTCGAAGGCCACCAAGCGCTTCTCCACCTCCGCCATGTAAGCCTCCTGCTCGGTCGAGCCGGGCTCTTGCATCAACTCTGTCAAGGTCCAACGTTGCGTTTCGAAGGTCACCATGTCCTCCATCTTGATTTTCGTAAGTTGAAAGCTTGCTTGCCTATTTTACGACAGTGTGGGGGAAACGCATACTGTCCAAGCAACTGCTATCGAGGGTCAAACGTCAGGTTTCCTCCTCCCCGGCCCTGCCGGCCGACGACCCCACTCGAGGGCCGACGCGAAGTGATTCGTCAAACGTCAGGTTTCCTCCTCCCCGGCCCTGCCGGAGGGCGTCGAGCGGACCAACAGAGTCACGAGAGCCAGAAAGAGCCCCGTCAGGAGCAGGTCGCGCGCCCACTGGCTCCGCGCGTAAGCCGATCGGTATCCGACCCAGCGGATCACCCACAGCGCGAGCTGGTAGAGTACTGCCAGGGGCAGCACGAAAGAGAGTCCCTTTCCGAACCGGATGAGGAACGCCGAGAGGGTGAAGGTGAAACCGACCAGGAAATAGAACCCGCCCAACAAGGGCAAGGGGAGCGCAAGCGACCAACCGAGGGCCGCGTCCCAGAGCCGTAAGGCCAAGAGCCCGCGGATGAGGTTGGCGAGACCCACTATAAGGCAGAGCCAGCTGAGCGTTCGTTTGCGACGAGACAACGCAGTCTTACCGCTCTCTACGACTAGGCCGGCTGGCGAACGACAAAGAAGAGATAGGCCCCCTCCTCCGGCAGCGATTCGTGGTAGTAACGGCGCAACAGGGCGGCTGTCAAGACCAGATTCCAACGCCGTGGGACCAACAGCCAGCGTCCCGTCAGGCGCTTCGTCACGAGGGAGGGCAGGCCCAGGGGGTGACCCCACTCCAGCGCCGCCAGAGCGCCTCTCGAGAAGTAGGACCACCGGCGCTCCACGCGCAGGCCCACCCGCTCCAGGCGCGCTTCCCATCCCTGGGGAGTATCGTAGGTGTGGTGGCGGGAGATGCGATCGAAGAGGCGCCGGTAGGCTGCGGCATAGCGACGCAGCCCCAGCCCGTCCAAGAAGCGGGAGACGGAGAGGAAGCGGCGGAAGTTGGGGCCCGGAACGCAGAAATGAAACCAGCCGCCCGGACGGAGCACGCGTGCCACCTCCTGAAGCACGGGGTCGACCGTCGGGATGTGCTCCAGCACCGAGTTGCTCACGACCGTACCGAAAGCAGCAGCGCGAAAGGGCAGCCGCGCACCCAGCGCGTGGGTGAGCAGGTCGTAGTGGTCATGCTCGCGAGCCTCCTGGAGGGGCGCCCACCAGGGATCGAGCCCCACCTCCAACCCCTCGGGAAAGGCTACGGTCGCAAAGTGACCGTCGCCGCAGCCGAGATCGAGCACCGGTCGCGGTAGGGGGAGGTCGGCGTAGAAACGGGCCTCCACCGCCCGCAGTAGGGCCCGAAAGGCCGGTAACTCTTCCAACTGACGCTCAAAGGTGTCGGCGGGGGAGTTTCCGACGACCGAAGGCGGCGCTTCGGAGAACGAGCTCCGGCGATGGCAGGTCACGGTGTCAGAAAGGGACATAGTTCCTCCCGGCTGTAGGTGGGGTTAGCGTAACCGAAACTGTTGAGAAAGTTCAGCACCTCTTCTGAGGCGGGCGCCTCGATAGCGACCTGGCAGGCCTGGGCCACATTCCCCGCCTCCAAGTAGGCCTCCCAAAAGCGTTGTGCCATCAGAGCAACGGAATGACCCGGCGTGCCCTCTGCGTACTCGGTCTGGAGGTCCTGATAGCGCGCTTCGGCATCGGGAAAGTTTCCCAGGTGCATACCCACAGTGATGAGCCGCCACTGCGCCAGAGCCTCGAGCCACCGCCGCTCCTCGGCGGCTCCGTGGGCAGCCGCCCAGGGCTCGAGAGTATCGTCATTGAGAACGCGGCTGTAGGCACTAAAAGCAGCGTCGTAGTCCTCGGCAAAGAGCGCATCGTCACCATCGATAAAGGCGTGGTAGCGGTAGTTCGCCGGCCCGACAGTCTCATCCGTCTTCGTGAGCACCTCTCCGTTCCAGGACCAGGTCTCGGTGTAGACCCGCTGCGGCCCCGCGCCCACGGAGCCGAAACCCTGGCTGCTCCCGAGCACCGCCCCCTCAGCGAGGGTGAAGTCGGGATAGGGCAGGGTAAAATCCCCCGAGACCTGCTCGACGAAGTCCGAGCCGGTCCACGTCCAGACGTGGACGGTGCGCATGCAGGTGTGTGCGCCACAGGAGACCTCGGAGAAGACGAGCTCCTGGGGCGCCTCCCCCGTCAGATCACGAACACCGATGAGGGAGGGCTGAAAGCCCGGCCCCGGGAGGAAAGTGTAGAAGCGCTCAACGTCACCGGCGCGGCAGGTAAAGATCGCCAGCGCTCCCTCGGGCGGAAAGGTCTCCGACTGGGGGTTGATGAAAGCGACGATCGTCTCCTTCACCCCATCTCCGGTCAGATCCGCGTGCAGGAAGCTAGCGCCCTGCGGAATCGCAGCGTTCCACGCCTCCAGAATGTCAGGGACTCCGGCGGGCGCTCCTCCCTCCGCCAGGTAGACTCTCAACGTCTCGAAGTAGTCCTCGGGGAACCCGGTGGGCAGTGAAGGCATGGGTACGTCTCTCTGCAGGGGGCAGGGATGAGGTGTCGGAGAAGGGATGGGGGTAGGTGAGGCGGGAATCGCGGTGGGCGAGGGAGACAGCTTGGGAGTCGCTGCGCCCACCTCCCCTTGGGACTTGGGCGGTATCCGAGTCTCCGTCGGTGCGGGCCCGCATCCTACCACAAGCAGCAGCAACACCGCTCCCAGTACTCCTGATTTCCAGCTCTGTCTCATACTCCGGCCTCCTCTAGCCTTTTCAAGGTGACAATGGACTCAAATCTGAGTATAATCGCCCAAGCCTTAATGACAACTAGCGCTACGTTGCGCGGTTGATAAAAAGCGTCTATAATATAGGGGAAACTTAAACTGAGGAGATGTTATCAATGAAAGGAGCCGCACAGCCCAAGGTCCACTCAGATGGGGACTTAATGGCTAATCTGTTGGAAGAGTACACGCCGCCCCGCCGCTGCAGGCGCGGTGACATTGTCAAGGGAGTCGTTGTCCGCGCCGATTCCAAGAACTTTCTTGTGGACATAGGTGGTAAATGTGATGCCGTGGTGCATCCTCGCGAAGTCGAGCGCATGAGCCCGGCCGAGTTGCAGAAACTCAACCCCGGCAAGGTCGTCAACGTCTTCGTGGTGGATGCCGACAACAGCAGTGCCATTGTCGTTTCCCTTGCTAAAGCGGCACAGGAACGTGATTGGGAAGAAGCTGCGGCTCTTCTGGACGGTGGCGAACTCATTGAGCTAGAGGTAGTCGACTCCAATAAGGGCGGCTTGATCGTCAACCTGGGCAAGCTGCGCGGCTTTGTGCCCGGTTCCCAGTTGATGCCCACCTGGCGACCTCGGCAGAATCCCGAGGACCCCAACAGACGTTGGGAAGCCCTCGTAGGCGAGACGCTCAAGTTGCGGGTCATCGAGGTCACCCCCGAACGCAACCGTCTCATCCTCTCCGAGCGGCGGGCCCACCGCCGTAAGGTCGACAAACGCTCCGTCCTGGAGGATCTGGAGATCGGGGCCGTCGAAGAGGGTATGGTCAGCAATATTGTGGACTTTGGAGCCTTCGTCAACGTTAACGGCGTGGACGGGCTGCTCCATATCTCCGAGCTCTCTTGGCAGCGGGTCAACCATCCTTCTGAGGTGGTCCAACCCGGTCAGAAGATCAAGGTGGAGATCCTCGATATCGATCTGGATAAGGAGAGGTTGAACCTCAGCCTCAAGCGGCTCAAGAACGATCCCTGGGACAGCGTCACGGAGGTCTACAGGGAGGGGCAGGTGGTGAAGGTGAAGATCGTCAATCTGACCTCCTTCGGCGCCTTTGCCTGTCCGGTGGATAACCCGGCCATCGAGGGCCTTATCCACATCTCCGAACTCAGTGAGCGACAGATATCACGTGCCGAGGAGATCGTCTCCGTGGGAGAGGAGTGCCTGGCCCTCATACTCTCCCTCCGGCCCGAAGACCGGCGCATCGCCTTCAGCCTGAAAGAGGTCGAGCCGGATATGAAAGAGGATCTAAACAGCACTCAGACGTCAGAGGATGGCGAGGCTTAGCGCGTCTGTTCGGCGCAGCCGTGAACAGCCAGAGTTGTCAGGGGGCGTCGTTCCAGGCACCGACATAAGAGGGTTATAAATTGAAACGGCCCCGGCAAATCACCGGGGCCGTTTTGTTCCGGGAAGCAGAAAGGGCAAAAGAGAGATGGCACACTATCTGGTAGACAGAGTCCTCTGTCCCACCTGCGGAAGCCCCATCGAGTTGGACGAAAGCAGTGCGCAGGTGCAGTGCAAAGCATGCGGCACAGGGGTGGCGCTGCGCTACCACATGTGTCCACGCTGCGGAGCCTACCACCAGGAGCCCGTCTCGGCGTGCAACAGCTGCGGTCTCGGGACCGTCTACAGCTGCCCCAAGTGTGGCGCCAAGAACTGGGCCGGGGATGATCGCTGCCAGACCTGCAATGCACCCTTGGATCTGATCACGCTGCTCACCCACCACACCAACACCGCAGATCGCCTCTACCGCCAGATGAGGGAGGCCAACGATATTAAATCTCGGGAGAGCGCCGCCGCTGAAGCTCGTATGGCCCGCTTGTTGGAACAGGACCGCGTGCGCCAGAAGAAGCTCCTGCAGCGCCAACGGGAGCAGCAAGCGCGCGAGCGGAAGATGATCCTCAGCATCACAGTAATCGGCATCGTCCTCCTACTCCTGACATTTATACTGATTCTCGTCAATACCGTTTAAGCCTGTCAAAGGAGGGAACCATGAGCTTACAAGAAGTACGTGCCCCGGCAGTCGCCGGAGCCTTCTATCCGCGTAGTATCCTCGAACTCAATCAGATGCTCGACACCTACCTGTCGCGAGCAGATCCTGCAGCCCTCGACGGGGTCCGAGCGGTTATCGTCCCCCACGCAGGCTATATCTACTCCGGCCCCATTGCCGCCTTCGGTTACAAGGTGCTCGCAGAACAGGAGCAGAGCCCGACACGCATCTACCTCCTGGGACCCTCCCACCGTGGCTGGTTTCCCGGCGTGGCTCTGGCAGACTACGAGGCCTTCCAGACCCCCCTAGGCAACCAGCCCGTGGACCAAGAGGCCCTGCACAGACTTGCAGATGACAGCGACCTCTTCCACCTGCTGCCCCACGCCCACGACAACGAGCACAGCCTCGAAGTCCAGCTGCCCTTTCTGCAGCGTCTCTACCCGGACGTGCCCATCGTGCCCATTCTCTTCGGCAACGTCGATCCAGAAGAGGTGGGACGGGTGCTGGTGAAGCACCTCGAAGCGCAGGATCTCATCGTCGTCAGCTCGGATCTCAGCCACTACCACGACTACACCGAGGCCCGGCGCCTCGACCAGACCTTCCTCGACGCCCTGCTCTCCAACAACCCTGCTCAGGTCGACCAGGGGGAGGCCTGTGGTCGAGCCCCCATCCTGGCCCTGATGACCATCGCCGAGGAGCAGGGCTGGGAGCCCCACCTGCTCGACTACCGCAGCTCGGGCGACACGGCGGGCGACAGGGCGCAGGTGGTGGGCTACGCTGCCATCGCTTACGCGGAGGCAAGGGATGGGTAGCCCCTTTACCGAGAGCGAGCGTGAGAAGTTGCTACAGATCGCTCGTGACGCCCTTCAGGAACGCCTGGGCAATCGAAGGCCGCAGCAACTCGACCTAGAGGCGTTGCCCGACAGACTACGACAGGACGGCGCCTCCTTCGTCACCCTCACCCAACAAGGGCAGCTGCGCGGCTGTATCGGCTCCCTGACCGCCTATCGTCCTCTGGTCGTGGACGTGCAGGAGAATGCCGTCGCAGCGGCCTTCCGCGATCCCCGTTTCCCCCCTCTGACGGCCCCCGAGCTGGAGAAGATCCGCGTCGAGGTTTCGGTGCTCTCCAAACCCCAACCCCTGGAGCACGCGGGACCGGAGGACCTTCTGAGCCGGCTCCGCCCCAACGTCGATGGGGTGGTGTTGGAACGGGGTTGGAATCGGGCGACCTTCTTGCCCCAGGTCTGGGAGCAGCTGCCCCAGACTGAGGAGTTCCTGAGCCACCTCTGCTACAAGGCCGGGCTGCCCTCCAACGCCTGGCAGTGGCCCGACGTCGAGATCAGCACCTACCAGGTGGAGAAGTTCAAGGAGCCCGAACGCTGACGCAAGCGTTGCAGGTGCGTCAGGCAGGAGACGAGTCGGTCGATTCGTCTCCTGTGCTATTTCAGGCCCCCTCTCGCTCATCATCTGCAACCTCACCGCTTCGACTGCGTAGTAAAAGGGAGATGCAGACATAAGAGTATAGGAGGAAGAATGAACGCAGAACAAGAGATCTATGATACCGGGCCCGAGCCCGTCGAACCGCAGCCGGAGCCCGTGGGACCACGTCCGGCACCTGTCGCTCCGCCCGATGCCCCCCCCGAGCCCCTCTCCCCCGAGGACGAGCGGCTGTGGGCGATGTTGGCCCACCTGAGCGTCCTGCTCAACCTGGTGACCGGCTTCCTGGGCGTCGCCGCCGCGCTGGTCATCTACCTCATCTACCGCGACCGCTCCCGCTACGTCGCCTACCAGGCCCTGCAGGCCTTCCTCTTCCAGCTCATCTTCTGGGCGGGAGGTGGGGTCCTCATCGGAGCGGTCTGGGCCGTCGTGGGCGCGCTGAGCGTCGTGGTCATCGGCATCCTGCTCGTCCCGCTCGCCATCCTGGCGACGGTGGTCTTCGCGCTGATGCCCATCATCGCCGTGGTCTACGGCGTGGTCGGGGGCATCGAGACGAACAGCGGCAAGGACTTCCGCTACTGGTTGGTGGGGGACTGGGCGCTTAACCTGCTCCACTAGAGCGCACCGCACACCCTCACGTCCGGGTGGTCGTACCGACCACCCGGACTCTTTTTAAGTCTGCCCTACCTGCAGCAGGCCCGCTACTCCTCCGCAGCCTCCGCCAGGACCCCGGGCAGCATCTCCCGCAGACTCTTGAGCGTACGGTGATAGAGGGACTTGATCGCTCCCTCCGTGCGCCCCAGGAGCTCCCCAATGCAGGCGTTGGACATCTGTGTGGTGACCTTGAGAACGATGAGGTTGAAGCGGTCCTCGGGCAGACGGCGCAGGGCCTGCAAGAGGCTCTCGCGCTCCTCGCGCACCTCCAGCTCCCACTCGGGATCGTCTCCGCCGGGCACCAGATCCTCGGGAGCATCCATGGTGAACTCGGGATGGCGGCTGTGATCGCGGTGCCAGTTCGCCAAGAGATTGTGGGCGATGCGGAAGAGCCAGGCCTGAAAGGAGGCGCCGAGGTCCCGATAGTGCTCCAAGCTGCGCAGAGCCCGGTAGAAGGTGCGCGAGGTCAGATCCTCCGCCTCCAATGCCGAACCCGTGTGGCGATAGTGATAGTTATAGATCGGGGTCAGGTAGCGCCGGTAGAGAACGCCGAAGGCCTCCGGATCGCGCTTAGCGCGATCGACCAGCACACGTTCGTCCTCCTCTTGCATGGTCCCCCCCGTTGAGATGTTTGACTGATTCCAGTATAGCACAGTACAGAAGGCTTGACAGCTGGTAACTGCTCCCCGGTCGTCTACACGCGGTAGGTCTTCCGGAAGTGGTAGCCGTAGATAGCAGCTGTGATCGCCAGCGGGAAGAGCCGGGGGCGACGGAAGAGAGACCAGAAGAAGAGCTTCCAATAGTGCCACCGCTCTTTACCCCAGATCCCCAGCAGTGCGATGGAGCGCAGGAAGGCGTGAAGATAGTCCAGATCGAGGCTGAAGCGGATCTCAGGGGGTCTGTAGTCGCGCAGGAAGGTCTTGACCCGCTCGTAGTAGTGAGCCGGGGCGTAGATGTTCTGCAAAATCTCCTGGTAGCCCTCCTGCAGCACCTGTAGGTCCATCTTGGGGATGATGTTGGTCGTGCCGTCGGTGTTGTCCCCCGACATCTCGTGCAGCAGCCGCCCCTCCCGTTTCAGACGCTCGTAGAGGCGCGTGCCATAGGGAGCCTGCAGGATACCCACCATCGCCGAGATGATGCCGCTCTGCTGGATGAAATCGATCTGCCGTTGGAAGATGGAGGTGGTATCGCTGTCGAAACCGATAATGAAGCCTCCCTGCACCTGCAAGCCGGCCCGGTGAAGACTCTGAACGCTCTCCAGAAGATCACGATGGCGATTCTGCAGTTTGTTGCACTCCTCCAATCCCTCCGCGCTGGGTGTCTCGATGCCCACGAAGACGGTGTCGAAACCCGCCGCGACCATCATCTCCATGAGCTGGAGGTCGTCGGCCAGATTGATGGAGGCCTCCGTCTGGAAGGACATCTGCCCACCGGCCTGCTGCCAGGCGATCAGTGCGGGCAGAATCTCCTCTTTGAGCACCCATTTGTTCCCGATGAAGTTGTCGTCGACGAAGAAGACGCGCCCCCGCCAGCCGGCTGCCCGCAGCGCATCCAGCTCGGCGACGATCTGTTCCGCGCTCTTCGTGCGCGGACGGTGACCGAAGAGCGCCGTGATGTTGCAGAACTCGCAGTCAAAAGGACAACCCCGCGAGAATTGGAGGGACATCGAAGCGTAGCGATCGAAGTCCACCAACCTCCAGATGGGGACGGGAGACTGCTGAATGTCGGCGAACGCCTCACTGCTGTAGACGCGCCGCGCTTCTCCGACCTCGAGATCGGCGAGGAAGGGCGGGAGGGTGATCTCGCCCTCGTTGAGGATGAAGTGATCGACGTCCTCGAAGTCCTCGTACTCGGCGGTGAAGAGAGGGCCGCCGGCGACCACGGTGAGCCCCGCCGCCTTGCAGCGGTCGATGGCCCGGCGTGCCGAGTCGCGTTGCACCACCATGGCGCTTACGAAGGCGCAGTCGGCCCACTCAAGATCTTCCTGTGTCAGCCGGGTGACGTTGAGATCTACCAGCCGCAGGTTCCAGTCGGGCGGCAGCAGAGCCGCCACGGTCAGCAGCCCCAGGGGCGGCAGGTTAGCATCCTTACGAATGAAACGCAGGGCGTGCTTGAAGCTCCAAAAGGTATTGGGCATCTCCGGGGAAACTAACAAAACGTTCATGGTACCTCCTCCATTGACCGATATGCGTTATTACAACACCAAAGGATAGCAAAAGTTACGCTCTCCCGGGAGAATTGCTCCTTTTGCACCTCGGGTCTTTTGGGTTTCGCCGGGTGGTGGGGTGAGCAGCTCTAAATCTAGCCCCAATGGCTGCTGCGGTGGGGCGTACCAGACCTTTCCTGCGTTGTGGCAGGCAACGCGTGGCACATGGCCCTGTTGTACCCTGTGAAATCCTGGAGAGCCTGCACCTCTTATGGCAGAAGCGTGCTATCATAAAGGTGAGACGAAAGTTTTTAGAGAGGAGCACCGATGACAGAGCGAGGGCGACGAGGGATGCAGGGGATGACGTTGGTCGCGCTCTTGATCGCGCTGCTGGCCGGATGCGCTCCCCCGGCGCTGCAGACACCGGAACCCTCCGTGCCGACGCTGACGCTCACCTCGCCCCCCATTGACGAGAGCTGTGACTACTGCGCGGTACGCCGGACCCCGCTGGCGTCCGAGACGCCGATTGAGGAGCAGACGGCGAGCACGACCCCCACAGCCACCCTCCCCCCGACCACTCCCGGGAAGAACGAGACGCCCACGGTCACGCAGCCTCCCGTGACGGCGACCGCGACCGCCCTCCCCCCTGAGCCAACCGTACCCCAGGAGACGCCGACGGGAGGGGGAGGTGTTGCCGTCTGGGAGACGCAGACGACCATCACGATGGCGGATTGGGCAGGGGCCCTCGTGCCCTCTACCCCCGAGCAGCCCTTCTATCCCTATCCGGCACTGAACTTCGATGCGGTGGGACCGCTCACCGCGCAGACCTATCCCGCCGTGGTGCTGGAAAACGCCTACGTCCGCGTGCTCCTGCTACCGCAGCTGGGCGGTCGGGTGCTCCACTGGGAGGACCGGGTCACGGGCCGGCGACTGACCTACTACAACCCCGCCATCAAGGTGACCCGTTGGGGCTACCGGGGGTGGTGGCTGGCGACGGGCGGCATCGAGTGGGCCTTTCCCACCGACGAACACGGTCTGAATGAGTACCGGCCCTGGCAGTACCGGCTCCTCGGGGGGGAGGGCTGGCGAGGCGTAAGAGTATGGGATCAGGACGACCGCACGGGGATGGAGGTGGCGGTGACCCTGCGCCTCTACGAGGGACGCAGCGACCTGGCCATCGTGCCCCAGATCACTAACTCCACCGGCGAGTCCCAGGTCTTCCAATTCTGGATGAACGCCATGCTCACCCTCTCCGGGGGTCAGGGCCCCTCATCTGATCTGACCTTCTGGGTTCCGACGGAGACGATGATGGTCCACTCGACGGGCGACGGCTCCCTTCCGGGACCGCGGAGCCTCGTCAGCTGGCCCGTATACCAGGGGCGGGACCTCAGCCGGCACGGCGAGTGGCGCAACTACCTGGGGCTCTTCGCCGTGGAGGCGCGCGGTGCTGCGGGGGCCTACGATCGGCAGGCCGAGCAGGGGATCGTGCGGGTCTACCCCTCCCAGGTCGCGCGAGGGGTCAAGATCTTTGCGCTGGGCGATCTGCCGGCGAATCTCTACACTGAAGGCGGCAGTCGCTACTTCGAGTTCTGGGGAGGCTACAACCGCACCTTCTTCCCGGAGGACTACGCGACGCTGGAGCCCGGTAGTCTGGTGAGCTGGGAGGAGCGCTGGTACCCCATCCACGGGATAGGAGGGCTGGACTGGGCCAACGGTGATCTGGCCCTTTCCCTGGAGGTGACAGGCGCGGGCGTGAGGGTAGGGGCCCAGGCCCCCTACCCGATGTCGGTCACGCTCACCCTCTTACAACACGGGCAGCCCCAGGCCGTCTGGCAGCCGCAGTTAGGCCCGGCGACCCCCTTCCGCGCTGGGCATCCAGGTAGTGGGGAGGGCTGGACGCTGCGGGCAGAGCAGGGAGGCAGCCTGCTGGTAGAGATGCGGCCCTGACCTGTGACGCCGGGTCAGCTGCCGAAGCCCAGAAAGCGTCGGAACCAGGAGACATCCTCCTTCACCGGCTCCTCCACCTCGGTGGCGCGGTGCGCCTCAGGCGCCGCGGTATGGACCTCACCCCGAGCCAGCTGCTCCAGGCTCCGCTCGGCTGCCGCCGCGACGTGGGCAACCCGATCCTGCGCCAACCTCTCCAGCGTCTCCTGGACGACGGAGGCACCATTCCCCAGATAGACGAGGGCCTGGGCCAGAGAGGCACGCAGATAGGCGTTGGTGTCCTCGGCGAGGGGCAGGATGCGCGGCAGGACCGCAGGGTCCCCCAAGAGAGCCAGCCCCTCAATGGCAGCGGGGCGCGCGAGGGGGCTGGGATCATTCAACGCCATCTCCACCAATTGGGAAGCGGCCTCGAGATCCTGCAGCTCCCCGAGAGTGAGGGCCGTCGTACGGCGAATGCGCGGGTCGGGATCGAGGAGAAAGGTCCGAACGCGCAGCGCCGTCTCCACGCACCGCAGGCTTCCGAGGCTCTTGAGAGCCGCGAGGCGCAAGCTGGCGCTGCGATCCTCCAACACCTCGACGAGAACCTCGCAGGCCCGGGGATCACCGATGTCCCCCAGGGCCTTGGCCGCAAGAGAGCGGGCGCCCACGTAACCGCGCAGCACGCGCAGGAGAACGGGGACGGCGGTGGGGGCGGCCAAATCGCCCAGGGCGATGACCAGGGTCTTGACCACCGGCAGATCTCGGGGCGTCGGGGCCGCCATAGAGGCCTCCAGCATGGCGATCAGCTCCGGGATAGCCTCCACGGCCCCCAGGCGGCGGAGGGCGGTGATGGTCGTGCGCTGAATGCGCGCGTCCTCCGTCTGCAAGAGGGGCAGAAGTACCCGGGCGAGATCCCGAATCCCCAGCTTCCCTACGGCGTTGATAGCAGCGCGCCGCACGTAGAAGTTAGAATCCTCGAGCGCGTGGAGGAGCGCCATCTGCGCCTCCTTGGCGCGCAGCTGACCCAGAGCAATCGCGGCAGCACGCCGCACAAAGGAGCTCGGGTCACGCAGAGCGTCCATGAGGGGAAAGATGGCCTCCTCGTCCCCCAGGTGCCCCAGCGATTCAGCGGCGGCGCTGCGGACGTAGGTGTTGACGTCCTCCTGCAGGGCAGTGATGAGGGCCGGGACGGCTTCAAGGGCGTGGGCCTTGCCGAGCTCGGTCGCCGCTTGGGAGCGCATGCGCGGGTTGGGGCTCTCTAAATTGCGGATCCAGCGTTGTACATCGGGTCCAACTGAACGTTCTTCTTCCTTTTCAATCACGTACTTAAACCTTTCTACACCTTGTAGTGGCTCGAGCGTACTCGGGCACCGGCTAGTATAGCACAAGCTTAGGCGAAAGCCAGCTTTGCGCGTGAATCTCAATTTGAGGAGAGGGCTCGGGGATGCGAAACCTTGCGTAAAGGGTGCAGCTGTGCTATAATAGCCCTCGCACAAGGGCATACGAGCACGCCTAGAAAGTGGGGTTTCCCCCCACTTTTCTTTGTAGTGCGGAGGGGTGCGCATAAGGTTCGCGTTGCTGTAAGGTGGAGGAAGATTTATTCATGAAAAGCGAATTCGCTTTGGCGTTCAATCAGATCTGTGCAGAGTACAATCTACCACGAGATATCGTTTTGGAAGCGGTAGAGGCTGCATTGGTGACCGCTTACCGGCGCGACTGGAAGGTGGACACCAATCAGAACATCGCCGCTGAGATCAGTATGGACACCGGACTTGCCAAGATCTACGTGGAAAAGGAGGTCGTGCAGGAGGAGGTTGAAGATCCCCTCGCCCAGATCGCGGAAAAACGAGCACGACGCAAACATCCTAAGGCCCACGTGGGTGACCACATCATGGTGGATGTGACCCCGCGCGATTTCGGACGGATCGCCGCGCAGACCGCGAAGCAGGTCATCACTCAGCGCCTGCGGGAAGCAGAGCGCGACAGTCAGTACAACCGTTTCAGCCGTCAGGCCAACGAGATCATCATCGGCACCGTCCAGTCCATCGCCCCGCACGGCATCACCCTCCACTTGGAACGCACCGAAGAAGCTCACATGCCCCGCCGGGAGCAGATCCCCGGGGAGCGTTACTCCCTGCACCAGAAGATCCGCGTCTACGTGGTGGACGTGCACCGCACGCCCCGCGGTCCGCAGATCACCGTCTCGCGCAGCCATCCCAACATGCTCCGCCGCCTCATGGAACTTGAGGTACCGGAGCTCCGTGCCGGGCAGGTGGAGATCAAGGCCATCGCCCGGGAGGCCGGCACCCGCTCCAAGATCGCCGTCATCAGCCGCCAGGAAGGTCTGGACCCGGTGGGCGCATGCGTGGGCATGCGCGGCATCCGCATCCAGACCATCTCCCGCGAGTTGAATGGGGAGCGCATCGACATTCTGGAGTGGGACGCCGAGATGAAGCAGTTCGTCGCTAACGCGCTGAGCATTGATCGAGTGGTAAGCGTGATCTTGGATGAGAACGCGCCGAGCAGCAAGACGGCGTCGGTCGTCGTCATGGACGATCACCTCTCGTTGGCCATCGGGCGCTCCGGACAGAACGCCCGGCTGGCAGCGAAGTTGACGGGATGGCGTGTGGACATCCAGGGCATCACCGAAGCGGCTATCTGGGCGCTACAGCAGATCAATGAGGCGCCGGAGATTCTGGCTAAGGAGCCGGAGGTTGTCGCTCGGGTACCGCGTCTGGCAAACATCATCAGCTCACACGAGACCGATCGCTATCCCTACACCGACGAAGAGGTGCACATCATCCGCGACGTGGTGGAAGGGGTGCGCATGGCCTTGATCGCGCAGCGCGAACGGGAGCGTCCTGGCTCCAAGCAGGCACGGGCGCGGCGTGAAGCACAGGAGAAGGCGAAGGCGCGCCGGCGTGAGGCCGAGAAAGAGGCCCGGGCCACCGTGCCCGCCGAGGCCTACGCGGCCCCTCTGGAGACCTTGGATCTTGCAGAGAAGACCCTGGGGCACCTGCGGAACAACGAGATCGGCAACGTCGGCGAGGTGATGGAGCGCATCGCGCTAGGCGACGAAGCGCTGCTCATGCTCACCGGCGTCGGCGCGAAAGCGCTCAACGAGATCAAGGAAGCCGTGGAGCAGAGCGACTTCCACTTCACGATGGAGGGGGAGGAGGTCGAAGAGGTCGAGGAGGCGGTCGCCGAGGTTGCCGTTGCAGCGGAAGCGCCCTCCGAAGCGGAGGCGCCTGATGTCACCGAGGTCGCAGAGGCGGTCGAGGCCGCAGCCGAGGTCGCAGAGGAGGCCCTGCCCAGCGTCGAGGAAGAAGAGGTCGAGGTCGAAGCAGAGCCAGCTGCTGTGGAGATTGAAGAGGAAGAGGCCCCTGAAGAGGCGGCTCTCGAACCTGCTGAAGAACCTGCTTTGGAAGAGGAAGAGCTCGTCGAGGAAGAAGAGGAAGAGCCGGTCTTCACCCTTGAAGAGGTGCTCGATGCCCCTCCCCGCTACGAGTACGAAGGGGAAGAGGATGAGGAGATCTTCGAGCAGGGCGGCACCAAGAAGCGCCGCCGCAAGAAGCGCAAGCAACATACCCTCGTCTACGATGAGGACAGCGGCGAGACCTTTGCCGTTCGCAAACGCCGCCGCCGCCCCGAAAAGGATTGGGAAGAGTACCTGGATGTTTAGCCGTGCGTAAGTCCGCTTTGGTCGAACTTGAAATTCCGTCGCACTGTTCCGTGAAATGATGAAACGACGGTAAGTCCTAGTCCTACGGGTAACAGAGAGGACCTGGGTGCCAGAGTGGATATACTCTGGCACCTTTTTATCTGAAAGAAAGATAGTACGGATGATGAAGGGAAAGAGCAAACGTAAAGGTGCACAACCACGCAGAGTGCCGGAACGAACCTGCATAGCGTGTCGCACGAAGCGCCCCAAGCGTTCCCTCGTTCGTGTCGTTCGCACTCCCGCGGGAGAGGTGATCGTCGACGAGAAGGGCAAGGCGAATGGGCGCGGAGCCTACCTCTGCGCTCAACGCAGCTGCTGGGAGACGGCACTACAGCACCGGAGCCTCAATCGGGCCCTGCGCGCTGCGCCCACTCCCGAGGAGTTGCAGACGCTGGAGGCTTATGCCGCGTCGCTCCCCATCAATCTGGAGTCGACGGACTCATCCGCCGAAACCGAAGAAGTATGAAGGAGGCTAAGGATGAAAGAAACAACAGAACAGATTAATGAGATTACAGTTCCAGAGGTCATAACCGTTCGAGATCTGGCCGAACTGCTCGAGGTCAGCCCCATTCAGCTGATCAAGACTCTGATGAGCAACGGTATGTTGGCAAGCATCAATCAGCAGATTGACTATGATACGGCGGCCATTATCTCCGCCGAGTATGGATACGAAGCGAAGCCTCCCTACCCCGATATTACCGAAGAAGAGGGGGCAGAGACGGAGCTCTCCTCCTGGCAGCGTCTATTGATCGGCGAAGAGGAGGAGAATCTCTGCTCTCGCCCCCCGGTGGTGACCGTCCTGGGTCACGTCGACCACGGCAAGACCTCTCTCCTGGATGCCATCCGCCACGCCGACGTCGTCGGACAGGAGAGCGGCGGCATTACCCAGCACATCGGGGCCTACATGATCAAACACAACAACCGCCGGATCACCTTCCTGGACACACCGGGGCACGAGGCCTTCACCGCCATGCGAGCCCGAGGCGCCCACACGACGGATATCGCCGTCCTCGTCGTCGCCGCCGACGATGGGGTCAAGCCGCAGACCATCGAGGCGATCAACCACGCGCGCGCCGCCCACGTGCCCATTCTCGTGGCCCTCAACAAGATCGATAAAGCCAACGCCCGACCCGAGTACGTGAAGCAGGAGCTCTCCGACCAGGGGCTGACCCCCGACGAGTGGGGAGGCAACACGATGATCATCCCCGTCTCCGCCAAGCGGCAGGAGGGGTTGGAGGATCTGCTGGAAGCTATCATTCTGCTGGCCGACGAGGTCTGCGTACAGGCCAACCCCGAGAGCCGGGCCATCGGCGCCGTGCTGGAGGGCAAGCTCGACAAGCGTCGCGGCTCCCTGGCCACGGTACTGGTGATGAACGGCACCCTGCGGACCGGCGACGTGGTCGTCGTCGGCCAGACCTGGGGCAAGGTGCGCGCCCTGGAAGACGAGAAGGGGCAGCGTCACCGGACGGCTCCTCCGGGCACACCCGCCGTGTTGATCGGTCTGCACGACGTTCCGGCTGCCGGCGATCGGTTAGAGGTGATCGAAGACGAGCGCACCGCCCGAGCCATTGCTCAGAAGCGGCAGGATGCAGCCCGTCTGGAGAGTCAGGGCACCGTCAGGCGCACCCTCTCCCTCGATGATATCTCCGCCCGCATTCGTGAGGGGGAGGTGAAGGAGCTGAACGTCGTCATCAAGACGGACGTGCAGGGATCCATCGAGCCCATCGTCAACTCCCTGGAGAATCTGAGTGGGGAGGACGTCAAGGTCAACATCGTCAACGTCGCCGCCGGCAACATCACCGAATCGGACATCAACCTGGCCCTGGCCTCGGAGGCCATCGTCTTGGGCTTCCGCGTCAACGTCGACACGGCCGCGCGGCGCATGGCGGACAGCGAGGGCATCGACATCCACATCTACGAGATCATCTACCACCTCGTGGACGACGTACAGAAGGCCATGAAGGGGTTGTTGGAGCCCAACTACGTTGAGAAGGTCATCGGCCAAGCCGACGTGCGGGCCATCTTTGACATTCCCCGTGTGGGGCGTATCGCCGGTTGTTATGTCACCGGCGGGCTGATCAAGCGCAACGCTAAAGTCCGCGTCTTCGACGAGAATCGCCACATGGTCTATGAAGGCTCCCTCGGATCGCTGAAGCGTTTCGAGGAGGACGTGCGCGAGGTCCGGCAGGGCTACGAGTGTGGTGTTGGCATCGACGGCTTCGATGACGTCGAAGTCGGCCACATCCTCCAGTTCTACGTCCTGGAACGCGAAGAGCGCGAGATCTAAAAGGACCGTTTGACACGAGGGGCCGACCCCCGCCGGGTTCGGTCCCTCGCGCAGCGAACGAAAGGAGCATATGGGTAAGAAGTACCTAAATCGCGTCGGAAATCTCATCCAACGCAAGGTCACACAGTTACTCCTGATGGAGAGCAAAGATCCGCGCCTCGCTGAGGTGACGATCACCGACGTCACAGTCAACCGTGACACCTCCCGAGCCGAGATCTTCTACAGCATCATCGGCGACCCGGAGGAACGGCAAGAGGTCCAGGCGGCCCTGGATCACGCCGCCGGGTGGATGCGGGCCGAGATGGCCCCCACTCTACGCCTGCGCAACATCCCCGAACTCGTCTTTACCTACGACCCGTCCCTGGCGTATGGGGCGCACATAGAAGAGCTTTTGGATCGGCTACAGGAGGAGAGCGAAGAGCACGATGACGACTACGAAGAGCACGTTGACGACGAAGAGCACGTTGACGACGAATCAGATTCAGCAGGCGAAGCAGCTGCTTAGGGAGGCGGAACGCCCCCTGCTCATCGCCCATCCCCGTCCCGATGGGGACACCATCGGCTGTACGCTGGCGCTGCGGCTGGTCCTGCTGCAGCTGGAGAAGGAGCCCATCAGCGCCTGCGTCCATCCCATCCCTGCTAACTACACGTACCTACCGGGCGCCGGAGAGTTCGTGCAAGAGGTCCCCGAAGATGCCAATATCGATCTGGTGGTCGCCATCGACATGAGCGATCTCTCCCGCACCGGCGGGCTCTATAAAGAGAGTTGGCGCGAGAAGTACCCGCTGCTGGTCATCGACCACCACGAGACCAACGCGGCCTTTGGGGACGTGAACATCGTCGAGCCGGAAGCCGCGGCGACGGCCCTACCCCTGATCGAAGTCATCGAGGCCCTGGGCGTGCCGGTGGTCGACGATATCGCCACCTGTCTCCTGGCGGCGATCCTCACCGACACGCGGGGACTGCGCACCGACGCCACCACCTCGCAGCTCCTCAACCTCGTCGCCGACCTGGCGGAGCGCGGCGGCGACTACCAGGCGGTCGTGCAGCGGTCGATGGACGCCGTCCCCTACCAGCAGATGAAGGCCTGGGGCGAGGTCCTCAGCCGCCTACACCTGGAGGGACGCATGGCCTGGGCCACCTTCCCCCTGGAGATCAAAGAGGCCATGGGCATCGAGGATCACGACGACCTCAACCTGGGCAACTTCCTCTCGCAGATCGCCGAGGCGGACATCATCGCCTCCTTTCTGGAGATGCGGGACGGCACGATCAAGGTCAGCTTCCGCTCGCGGCCCGGCTACAACGTGGCCTGGATCGCCGATACCCTCGGTGGCGGCGGGCACCGGCAAGCTGCCGGCTGCTCCGTCCCCGGCCCCCTCGATGAAGCCGTCGACCTGGTGCTTCCCCTGGTGCGCAAGGAGCTGACCGGCAGCGCGTAAGTTTGCAGTTCGCTGCCCGCCACTCATGAACGGACTTCTCAACGTCGCTAAAGCCGCCGGGATGAGCTCCCACGACGTGGTGAACGTCGTGCGGCGGCTCGCCCACACCCGGCGGGTCGGGCACACGGGCACCCTCGACCCCCTGGCGACGGGCGTCCTGGTCCTGCTCGTCGGCCCAGCCACCCGGCTCGCCCGCTTCTTCTCGGGCGCCGTCAAATCCTATCGCGCCGTCGCCCGGCTGGGCGAGACGACCACCACCTACGATGCCGAAGGGGAGGTGGTCGAGCGCTGCCCCGTCACGGTGACGCGAGGCGAGGTCGTTGCGGTGCTCGAGGAGCTGCGCGGCGACCAGCTGCAGATCCCGCCGATGTACTCCGCCGTGAAGGTGCGGGGGGAGATCCTCTACAAGCTCGCCCGCCAGGGCAAGGAGGTCGAACGCCCGCCCCGTCCGGTGACCGTCTACGACGTGGCGCTGCTCGACTGGTCGCCCCCGGAGCTCACCTTCGAGGTCACCGTCTCGGCAGGCACCTACGTCCGCACCCTGGCCCACGATCTGGGCCAGAGGTTGGGATGCGGCGCCCACCTCCGTTCACTGACCCGCCTGGCCGCGGGCCAGTTCCGTCTCGAGCAGAGCTACACGCTCGACGAGCTGCGAGTGCTCGCCGACGCGGGACGGCTGGAGGAGGCGCTGCTGCCCGCCGCAGAGGCCCTGGAGCTGCCCGCCGTCCGCCTGACGGAGGCGCAGGTGCAGGCGGTGCGCCACGGCCAGCAGATCACGTTGGAGGATGCTCCCACGGCGCCCGAGATCCAAGCGCAGGAGCCCGGGGGACGATTCGTCGCCGTCCTCATCCCGCTAGGCGAGGGGGTCTGGCGCCCCAACCTCGTTCTGAACCTCTGAGAGCAGCCGCACAATGTGGGTGGAGCGCGGATTTGAGGAGCTGCGGCTGCGCGGCCCTGCGGCTCTCACCATCGGCGCCTTCGACGGGGTGCACCGGGGGCATCAAGCCCTCATCAGCCGGCTGGTCGAGAGCGCCGGAGAGGCTGACCTTCCCGCCCTCGTCGTCACCTTCGATCCCCTCCCCCGTCAGATCTTCGGCAGACCGGAGGGTTCGCTGCTGAGCAGCATTGAGGAGCGCTTGGCCCAGATAGAGGCTCTGGGCGTGGACGGAACGCTGCTCCTCACCTTCGATCGAGAGTTTGCCTCCACCCGCGCCTCCCACTTCGTCACCCTCCTTGAGGAGCGCCTGCGGATCGCGCAGCTCTTCCTCGGCCCCGATTTCGCGCTGGGGTACCAACAGGAGGGAGACGTCGCCTTCCTCCGGCAGGCGGGGCAGGAGCGGGGCTTCGACGTCGAGGTCGTCCCCCACGTTTTCTACGCGGGAGCGCCCATCCACAGCAGTCGCATACGGGCTGTACTGCAGGCGGGCGACGTGGTAGAAGCCCGGGTCATGTTGGGGCGTCCCTACTCACTGGGCGGGACGGTGGTGCACGGTGAGGGGCGAGGGCACGAGCTGGGCCTCCCTACCGCAAACCTACGGGTGCCACCGGAGCGGCTTCTACCCGCCCTAGGCGTCTACGCCTGCCGGGCCCGCACAGACGCGCAGAGCTGGGGCGCCGTGCTGAACCTGGGCCACCGCCCCACCTTTCCTGAGGAGCGGGTCACGGTGGAGGCCCACCTCTTGGACTTCGAAGGGGATCTCTACGATCAGGCTCTACACCTGGAGCTTCTGGCCCGGTTGCGTTCCGAGAGGGAGTTCGATTCAGAAGAGGCCCTCGTGACCCAGATTCGGGAGGACGTGCGGCGCGCCCGCACCCGCTTGGCTACCGAGCTACCACTTCTCTAAGCGGAGGCGCACCGGTCGCGGAAAGACAAACGAGCCATCCTTGAGGATGGCTCGTCGGCCTCTACCGTCGTGTCCGTGCTTGTGCTCAGTCGTAATCCTTCAACAGGCTGCAGCGCAGCCCGGTGGCTGAGCCTTTAGCCTTCTACCAGCGATCCTCTCGCTGTGAAGAGCGCCGCTGACCACCGCCACCTTCACGATCCTCCCGCTGCTTGGCCTCAGCAACGCGCAGATCACGCCCATCCACCGTCTTGCCGTTCAGGGTGTTGATGGCTTCTTCGGCCTGCTCATCAGTCGCCATCTCGACGAAAGCGAAGCCACGAGAGCGACCGGTGTAGCGATCCGTAATCAGGGCTACATCGACGACCTCCCCATGCTCAGAGAAGACTTCCCGGAGCTTGTCCTCGGAGGTATCATAACTCAAATTGCCTACGTACAGTCTCTTGCTCATCCAAAAACTCTCTTTCCAACCTATAGGGGCCTGACGTTATCTGCCTGAAGGCCCTTGGGCCCCTCGGTCACGTCAAATTCGACCCGCTGCCCATCCTCAAGGCTCTTGAAACCGAAACCCTGGATGGCGGAGTAGTGGACGAAGACATCGTCTCCGCCCTCGCGTTCGATGAAGCCGTAGCCCTTGGAGGCATTGAACCACTTCACCGTTCCCGTCTCACGTTCAGCCATTTCTTCTTCCTTTCAACAGATGTACAACCATAGGTAGAGGCCTCTTTCGACGAGGTAAACCTCGACCGAAATCAAACTGATTGTAGTGCAGCTATCCCGGCTTGTCAATTCAAGGGGACGTTTCAGAATGGGGGCTCTCCACTGGTGCTTCCTCACATCCGATGGGATGCACACTCCAGCCGCCGATCACGCCGTGGACCCACTTCCAATTAGATCAGTCCTAGCGGTGGCGGTGGTTGCTCCTGCCACATCACTTGACGGGGGAAGAGAGACTAGATGACGTCGAGCAGCACGTAGAGCAGAATGATCAGGACACCAAGACCGGCGTTGACGAGCCCGGAGACGAACTCGGCGTTGTAGCCGACGGAGCGGTCGACCTCCAGGACGGCTTGCGCCGGTCCGTGGGGATTGTAGTGGACGGTCACGGTGCTCCCCACGGGATAGCGCTCGATGACCTTCTGCGCCTCCTGGGCGTCGTTGTAGGTGGAACGGTAGGGCGGCCGGAAGTTGCGCTTCTTGGAGGTGTACATCCGCCCTCCCACCTCGTAAGCGTAGCGCACCACCGGCGTGTAAGTGACGACCGTGCCGCCGGGTGGATGGCGCACCTTACGGAAAGCGCCGCTCTCGAGCACCTGGCCCGTGACGGTGGGCCACTTCCCCCTCCCCTGCTCGCCCCGGCCCGTAAGGGCCAGGATCACGTAGATGATACCCAGAAGGATCAAACCCGAACCCAAAACCAGAAGGAACTCCATCGGCACACCTCCTCACAGACCTCTACCTTTTATTGTATACAGCTTTCGTCTTTTTTACAAACGGGAAAACCAGGGACTAAGGATCTGGGATTAGGAATCAGGGGTGCAAGAAGAGAGGGCTGACGGCACAGATTCAGAGGGGGATGAGAGAACCCTCTAATCAGAATCGTCGATTCTACGGCGCTGGACGAGGTAAGCCGCCAGCACGACGAGCACGGCTCCCAACGCCTGGCGGAGGGCCAACGGCTCTCCAACCACAAGCCACGCCAGCAGGGCGTTGGTCACCGGGGAGAGGAGCATGACCAACGTCGCTTGCGAGGCGGGAACGACCTGCAGCCCCCGGAAGAAGAGCACAAAGGCCAGCGTCGTGGAGACGAAGGCCAGGAGCAGGACGTAGGGCAGTTCGCTCAAGGCTACCACGAAGTCACCGGAGACGAGAAGGTTGAAACCGCCCACGAAGGGCACGGCGACGACGTGCACCCAGAGGGCCACGCGCAGGGCGTTCGTCCGCTGCCCGATCGCACGTCCCAGCAGCGTATAACCGGCGTAGGTCAGCGCCGAGGCGATGGCGAGCAGATCGCCCGGAGAGAAGTGCCCGCGCAACAGCTCCCTCATCCCCGTGAGGAGAGCCGTGCCCACCAGCGCCGGAACCACCGCCAGGAGCACCCTCTGCTGCACCCTCTCCCGCAGAAGCAGGGGGGCCAGCAGGAGGACGAAGACGGGCGCCAGGTAGTGAAGGAAGGCGGCGTTTGCGACGCTCGTGTAGCGGTAGGACGACAGGTAGAAGACGTAGGTCGATGCCTGAAGCGCCCCAAAAGCGAGGAGCGTGGCCCACCGGCGGGGCAGTGCGGGCGGGCGCAGGGGGCGCACGAAGACCAGGAGCGTCACCATGGTGAGAAAGGCCCGGTAGAAGACGACGGTAGCAGCGGGGGTCACCTCGATACGGCGCATGAAGACACCGATCCAGCCGAGACAGAAAGCAGCACCGACCAGGGAGAGCAGGCCCTGGCGGCGCTGCACGGGCGACGGGTGCTTCACATCCCTGGAGCCCTAGCCCAGCGCCCGATCCAGGTCCGCGACGAGATCGGCGACGTCCTCGAGCCCTACGGCGAGGCGCACCAGCCCGTCGCTGATACCCGAAGCCAGGCGAACCTCGCGCGGGAGGCTATGGTGGGTGGTGCTCGCCGGGTGGGTGATGAGGGTGCGGGTGTCCCCCAGGCTCACCGCCAGGGTGCAGAGCTCCACGCGGTCGAGGAGGCGGGACCCGGCTGCCAGACCGCCCTGGAGTTCGAAGACGACCACGCCCCCACCACCCCCGGGCATCTGGCGCTTCGCCAACTCGTACTGCGTGTGGGAGGGGTGCCAGGGGTAGCGGACCCAATCGACAGCGGGGTGGTCCGCCAACCAGTTGGCAATCGCCAGGGCGTTGGCGTTGTGACGTGCCATACGCAGGGGGAAGGTCTCCATCCCCCGGGCGATCAACCAGGCGTTGAAGGGGCTGATGCAGCCCCCGAAGTTGCGTAGGGCGCCCTGCCGGGCGTGGCGGACGAAGTTCTCGGGGCCCACGATGAGCCCGCCCACGGCGTCCCCGTGCCCGCAGAGAAACTTGGTCGCCGAGTAGACGATGGCGTCGACGCCGAGTTCAAGGGGATGTTGGTTGTAGGGGGTGGCGAAGGTGTTGTCGACGACGGTCAGGACCCCCCGGGAGCGGGCGACCTCCGTGATGGCGGCAAGGTCGTTGAGAGCCAGCGTGGGGTTGCCCGGCGATTCCAGATAGATGAGTTTCGTCTCGGGGCGCAGAGCCTCCTGGAAGGCCGCGACATCGGCGGCGGGTACGAGGGTGGCTGTGACACCGTAGCGGGGCAGATCCCGGGTGAGGAGGTTGAAGGTCCCGCTGTAGAGGCCCGTGGTCGCGACGACGTGATCCCCCGCTCCCAGGACGGAGAGCAGCGCCGTGCTCACCGCCGCCATCCCCGAGGCCGTCGCCAGGGCTGCCTCCCCGCCCTCCAGAGCGGCGATCTTCGTCTCCAACCCCTCGAGCGTGGGATTGCCCCAGCGGGTGTAGATGGGCAGATGCTCCTCCTCGAAGGCCCGCGCCGACTCCTCGGCGCTCCGGAACTCGTAGGTAGTTGCGACGTGCAGGGCCGGCGCAACGTCCCGCTCGTCCCCCTCACCGGCGTGAATGGCCCGGGTCTGCAGGCCCCACTGCTTCTTGGTTGTCATGGCTTTCGGCTCCTTTCGGTGATGTGGATAAGAAGGGTGTGTTTCAAACCAGTTGAACGCTATCCGCGGATCAGACGTAAAGTGTGAAACTCGAGATTCTCACAGTCTATCTTTCACACTCCACGCCTGGGTCTAACTCGGATAAAACGCACCAGAGTAAGAACAACGGCTCTAGGCTTCCAGGGCGGCGACGGAGACCAGCTGCGGCTTCACCTCACCCGCGACGCTCATCTCCCGCACGCTCCCCACCTCGAGAAGGGTCTCGAAGGCCGTCTTCCACTCTCGAGGGCTCCAGCGGAAGACGTGGAAGGCCTTGCGTACCATCTGCCGCTCGGCGGCGACGACGTTGTCGAGGTAGCGTTGGATGAGAGCTTGCTGGGAGGCGGAGCGGGAGAGGGCGCGGGCGGCTTCCGGGACCGCCGGCAGGTGGCGGGGCAGGAGCTCGTAGATGAAGGCGTAGTTCCAGGCACCCGCCTCGGCCACCCCGATGGGCAGCACCTTCAGGCCCACCTGGAGCTCCGTCAGCCCGCGGTCGAAGCGGGATTTGGCGCTCCCGGCGGTCATGCGCGCCTCCCGGCGCAGCCGGAGGGTATCGAGGGGGCCATGCTCGAGGAGGGCCTCGTAGATGTCCTTCGCCTCGGCGCTCAGCAACCCGTCCCGGTACTCGTCGAGGTAGTCGGTCAGCTCTCCAAAATTCTCGCTCACCGCGTAGAAGGTGGGGAGCAGGTCGAGGGAGACGAGAGTGGCCCTCCGGCGCAGGAGCTTGGCGTAGTACCACCAGCGCCGGCCCAGGGCCTCGTCCTTCCACCGCCAGCTGCGGCTGAGATCGGGATCGCCGTGCTTGCGGGGCACCAGCCGGGCACGCCCGGCGATGGCGTGGAAGAGGTTGGGCATCTCCACACCCTTGATAGGCCAGAGGTGGCAAAAGCCCAGTTCTTCGACGAAGGTCCGGGCCTCCTCCGCGGTTCTCAACCGGCGCTCCGGCGTCCTATGATAGATCTGCTCCCGGCGCTCGACAATCCGCTCTTGAGAGATCGTCTCCACGATTCACCTACTCCCACACTATGAACGACGCTCCCCTCGACTCACCCCGATTAGGTCGAGAGCGAGCACGAAAGGACCTGCACGTATGAGCACTGCCAGATTTCGGTTCTATACCCTACCCTGCGCCCGCGCCATGGCGATCTCGTAGCTCTTCTTCACGTAGGAGAGGACGTACCCCAGATCCCGCTCGTTCTCCACCTGAGCACGAACCCAGCGCTCCACCACCCGCTCCCCCACCTCAAAGTCCGAGAGCTCACAGCGCTCCGCAAGCGTCTCGCGATCCGCCTGGCGCAGCTGGGTGATCACGACGCCCCCATCCACGAGAAAGGCGAAGAGATGACCCGCGGCCTGATAGCTGGGGCAGCCAAACATGAGGCGGTGGGTCACCTCAGGCCAGCTTAGCACCTCCGCCTCGAAGCTCTCCCGCAGCGCCCTCGAAGCTTCCTCTGTGTAGTAGTTCACCCCATCACCTCCGACATTATTCAGACGTTCGCACAGAGATTATAGCAGATTCTGCCGTCGCCACCCCAAGCGTCTGTAAGAAAGCAACTTCCCGACGTCGAATACACCGGTACCGGTCCAAATCTCTGGCGACACTTGAGGCACGCAGCCTCAAACGTGTCAGGAGGAGCCGTGGCATCCCAACTTCAGTGGATGGCGGGAAGTTATACTTTACAGACCCTAAGTTCAGGCTCCGGCTTTGTTGAGGCGCTCCAGCGCCTCCTGACTCAACGTCACCTTCAGCGACTCGAGGTTCTCCTGCAGCTGCGACCGCGTGCTGGCGGCGATGAGGGGGATGATGCCCCGCTGGCGCATCCAGGCGAGGATCACCTGGTTGGGCGTCGCACCGCTCTCCTCGACGACCTCCCCTAACACCTGCAGGCGCGCGTCGCTGTCCGGACCGCGATACTGCTCGGGAAACTCCCGCGCCGCCCGGGTGTAGGCGCCCGACAGAAGGACGGAGTAGGCGAGGAGCGTCACCGGCTCGGTACGGACGTAGTCCAGGAGCTCGTCGTTCACGGCGAGCTGGGGGTCGAAGCCGGCGCCCGGTTTGGGCCGCAGGTAGGAGTAGCGCTGCTGGATGCCCTGGTACCGGGGCAGATCGTGGATGCGGCTCACGCACCGGGCCCGCTCCAGCCGCCAGGTCATGTAGTTGCTGGCGCCGATAAAGCGCACCCGGCCCGCTTTGACCAGCCGGCTGAAGGCGCCCAGCGTCTCCTCCAGCGCCGTCTTCCGGTCGTCGACGTGGGCGTAGTAGAGATCGATGCTCTCCACGCCCAGTCGCTCCAGGCTCTTCTCGCACTCCTCCTCGATACGCGCGGGGCTCAGCCCACGTTCCACCTCTCCGTAGCCGAAGCCCACCTTGGAAGCGAGGAAGAGATCGTCGCGATTCCCACGCGCTCTCATCCACCGGCCCAACAGCAGCTCGCTCTCCCCGCCCCCGCCTCCGGGAGCCCAGTGAGCGTAGATGTTCGCCGTGTCGATGAAAGAGCCCCCCGCGTCCACGTACTGGTCGAGGAGTTGGAAGGAGGTCTCCTCGTCCTGACGCGTCCCGAAGTACATCGCGCCCAGGCAGAGCGCGCTTACCTCCACCCCCGTGTTGCCCAGTTCGACCGTCTGCATCGTCCACTCCTTTCTTAAATTACGATAGGGATCAGCAATCAGGGATCAGTCTGTTCCTCCCCCTCGACTAACCGACCGCGCGACTACCCAACTAACTTCTACCGCCAGAGCTCCCCGACGTTCTCAGAGATGAGATAGATGCCGGCGATGAGCACCAGAATGACGACGATCGTCCAGAAGAACTCGAAGAGGAGGATGAGGGCGGCCACCAACGCAAGAGCGCCGGACACGCTGGAGATGAGACGTTGAAGACGGCCCCGAAAGCCCGCCTCGATGAAGACGAAGAAGATCAGCAGGACGATCAGCCCGCCGATGAGGTGCTCGCGCGAGAAGATGGCGAGGGCCACGAAGCCCACCAGGAGCAGGCCGATGCTCAAGGCGGCCCACACCTCGGCGACGCGCCCCATGCGCAGCTGCTGCTCGGTCGCCGGGGCGTGAACGCGCTTGACGTGGTCGCGAAGAGGGCCCCGGTAGCCCGCCGCGACCTTTCCCGCGTACTCATCGAGCACCTCCAACAGCGCAGCATCACCCCCTTGTTCCTCTCGCAGAGTCGCCAGCTCTTGGGAGAGCTGCGCGATCCGCTCCCGGTGGGCGGCATAGGCCACCTGGAGGTGCGGGTGACCCCGCATCGCCTCCGTTTCAATGCCCAGGCCTCTCAGCGTCCGGCTCTGGACATCGATCTCCCGGGCCCGCTCCGCCTGCCGCGTCACGAGGGCGTCCCGGCGCGCTTCCACGCGGTCGACGAGGGCCTCGGGCGGCGGCAGCTTGTCCAGACCGGCCCAGCCGAGGGGATCGTACCAGGCGCGACGCAGGGTGCCGTCACGGTCGTAGAGGGGACCTGCCGGTGCATCCTCCCCCGAGACGAAGTCCTCGGCGTAGAGCCCCCACAGCCCCCGATAGTTGAGCGCCCAGCCGGGCAGGGGCGCCATCAGCAGGCCCGGCTCCGCCCACTCGGCGCCCTGTCCCGGCCCGATGGAGAAGCCGTCGCCCCGCGCATAGTCGACGAAGGGGATGCGGAAGATATTGAAGCCTCCCTCATTCTGCAGGGCCAGATCCTCCTCGTAGACCTGCTTGAGCACCCCGCGCCACCACTCCTTGAGCCTCTCGGTGATGCGGACCAGGGGGGCGAGGAAACCGATCTCGATCTCCGCCAGGTACTCCCCCGGTGCGTAGTAGCTGGCGTGGGAACCGGCTCCCGCGTAGATGACGGGGTGCTCGCCCGCCTTCTCGACCTCGGGATCGTCCCAGCGGCGGCGCAGGTCGTCGCCCTCGAAGTCGTGAGAGGCGTAGGCTACCCACGCCGGCTCCACCTCCCCATCGCTCCTGTCGTAGAGGTAGATGCAGATCTGCTCCCAGTCGCCCTCGTGATCGTTGACGCCGAAGAAGCCCGAGCGCCAGTTGTTGAAGGCGTAGAAGAACCAGTACTGGAGGATGATCCACCCCTCCTGGCGAACGACGCGCCCGTAATAGCGGTAGTCGGCACCGTTGTCCCAGAGCTTCTCGTAAGCCAGGGCAGCTGCCGCAGCGGTGTCACCCGGTACCCGACCGCGTGCCAACAGGGAGATGGAGAAGATGGCGTCGATGAAGCGGGAGAGGTAGCCCACCCGCGCCAGGCGCCCCATCCCCGCCCGGAAGACGTCCAGATCCTCCTGATGGGCGAAGCCCTCCCGCACCCGCTTCACTTCGTAGGCGGCGAGCTCGGCGATGTTCAGAGGCTCGATGAACTGCATGAAGAGCACACTATCGAAGTCGTGGACGCGCTGCTCCCCCAGATTCTCCGGCGTCAGTTTCCCCTCAGGCAGCAGGCAGGTCGCCTCCTCGTAGGGGCCCTTTACCCAGAGGCTGGAGCTGCGGATGTAGGGCTCGACGTCCATGGGCAAGAAGCGTTCACCCCGCGTGTAGCGAATCACGGGCTCGAAACGACGGAGGAGCTCCAGCTCGTAACGTCTGTTCATCGGGCCCTCGAGTAAGGTGCGTGGGGGGCGGAGCGGGTACGAAAGGTCAGCTGCACGTCCGTGTGATTCAGATAGATGACCATGAAGATACCGTAAGCCATGATGAAATAGAGGAGGTAGAAGAGGTAGGACAGCGCCACCTCCTCGACGTACTCCATAGCGTTGCCCATGTAGAGGTAGATGCAGACGAAGAGGGTCATCCCCTGGATCAACATGGCGAGGACCCAGGCCCGGGGACGCAGGTGGAAGAAGAGCGGGGCGGTGATCAGGGCCAGGAGGGCGAGGAAGGCCGCGGTCACGGCCACCCCCAGATTGGCCGAGATCTCGTAGCCGAAGATGGGCACCTCCCAGGTCCAGATCAAGGCCTCGGTGGTGAAGAAGAGGAGGGCGCTCGTTCCTCCGAGGATCAACGCTTCGAGCAGCAGCAGGAGGCTCAGCGCCGTCACGGCCCAGGGGCGGCGCTTGCGAAGGGGGGCCTTCTTCGCTGCCATCTCAGCCCTCGACCACCCGGTTGCCCAGGAGCCCCACATCTTCGACCTCCACCTCCACCTCGTCGCCCGGTCGCAGGGGACCCACGCCGCTGGGCGTGCCCGTCAGGATGACGTCGCCCGGCTCCAGGGTCATCACGGCGGTAACGTAAGCGATGATCTCCGGGATGGAGAAGACCATCTGGGAGGTGTTGCCCCGCTGGCGGACCTCCCCGTTCACCCGGCAGAGGACCTCCAGGCTCTCGAGCTGCGAAGGCGCCAGGTGGGTCGCGATGGCGGGACCCAGAGGGCAGAAGGTGTCGAAGCTCTTGGAACGCGCCCACTGCCCGTCCTTACGCTGCAGGTCCCGCGCCGTGACGTCGTTAGCGCCGGTGACGCCCAGCAGCACATCCCAGGCGTCGGCTGCCGCGACGTGCCGGCAGCGCCGCCCGATGACGAGGGTCAGCTCCGCCTCGTGCTCCACCCGCTCGGAGAGGGCAGGCAGCACGATGGCACTACCGGGATCCTGCACGCTGCTGGGCGCCTTGAGGAAGATCAGGGGCTCCTTGGGCACCTCGGCATCGTGCTCCTCGGCGTGAGCGACGTAGTTGCGCCCCAGGGCCACAATCTTGCCGGGCACCACCGGCGCGAGGAGCTCGACCTGCTCCAGGGGCGCCACCAGAAGGCCGCGGGTGAAATGATCGAAGGGTGGATGGCCCACCGCTTCATAGATCTGCCCATCCTCCAATACCCCGTAGTTGGGGAAGGGCAGCGCTTGGTATCGAACGATTAGCATCTTTGTCACCTCGAGCAGTCAGGTAGTCGTTTGGTCTGCAGTCGTATGGTCAAGTTGCCGGCAGTCAAAGGATGGTAACAGAATCGAGAATCAGAGAATCGGGCAATCAGCACTCTACAAATCCCTGATCCCTGGTCCCTAATCCCCAGTCCCTGATCCCTCTACATCCGTAATCAGAACGAGGTCGGAAGCCAACGGGCGCAGGTCCTCCGCTTCAGCCGGAGGGAAGCCCACGCCTAATGCTGTGCCCACGACGATGACCGCCGCCTGCACCTCTCCGGCGTGGAGAGCAGCCGCCGCCGTCCCATCGTGGATAAAGCGCACCCGCACCCCACGACCCGTCCGTGCTGCGACGGCACCTTCCACGAGCGGGCGCACGTCGATGGTGAGCCGGCTCATGCGGGCGTAGATCCCATTCCCCAGCAGCCGTCCCCCCTCCACGTAGGCGGCGACGCTGAGGACGAGGTCGGTGCCCGCAGCCCCGCTCTCCTGGAGCGTTCGCGCAACCACCTCGCCGACGAAGTCGAGCACCTCCTGAGGATCGATCTCCGCCGCCGCCCGCGGCTCGTTGTGCATCTCCCAGGGCGCGGGAATCGGGTCTAGGCTCCGCACCTGGGTGATGGTCCCGTCCACCAGCCCGAGATGTGCGCGTTTCACCGCCGTGTGTCCGAAATCGCAGACGACGGCATCCGGTTGCGCGGCAGACAGGTAGCGCGCCGCTCCGTAGAGAGCCAGGTCCCCGCGGTAAGGGGTGACATCGATCTCCAAGACGCCGTCGCAGCCCAGATTCTCCAGGTGGGCACGCGCCTCGCCGATCACCCGCCGGCCCAGCTCCCCGCTCATCACCCCGCCCCCGAACCAGACGCGGCGAATGGACCGCCAGCGCTCCCAATCGGTGTCCTCCCAGTCGGGGCGCGCCTCCCGGTTGATCCGGTCCCCCCGGTGGAGGGTCAGCAGGATGTAGGCGAGATTACGCCCCAGGCGCCGAGCGATAACCTCTGCCGCGCCCCGCCGCTCTTCACGAGCAGAGCTCAACGCTCCGTCGACGAGCAGCGGCACGCGGCGTCTCGCCACGTCGAAGGGCTGAGCGGGATCGAGATTCAAGGCGGGGGCATGCTCCTGTGCGTAAGCCAGGATGGCCTCCGGTGAGAGAAGATTGTAGGCGCGCCGCCCCCGCACCTCCTCGTCGAGCGGCAATCCTGGCAGATCGACAATCGCAACCCGGTTCACGGAGACGTGAGGTGGGGTGAAGGGGATGGCGGGCCCTTCGGCGACGTAACCGCCCTTCAGACGGTCCTGGCTCCTCTCCACCCTGACCTCCTCTTTACTTTTGAAACGCCTTTAGTATAGTGAGCTTCGTGGAGATGATCAAATGATCATCAGCCGGTGACCCTCAATCTATGGAAGATCTTGAAGAAGATGGCAACCTCACCGAGTGAAGCCCTCCCCCGTCCACTCCGGACAGTCGATGGGTTGTGGCTCCTGGCCTACCCCATCTACCAACTCTTGGGCACCTTCCGCCACGAATCAGCGCACGCCCTCGTGGCCCTGCTGGAAGGCGCCGCGATCGCGGAGTTCGTCTTTTGGCCTACCTTCGCCGAGGGAGGTGGTATCCGTTGGGGATACGTGCGCTGGCAGGGAGAGGTCAGCTGGCTCTCCCTGGCGGCTCCCTACGTCCTCGACCTACTCACCTTCGCCCTCGGTCTCTGGATCTGCCGGCGTTCCACCTTCAAACGGCGCTGGATCTGGCTCAATGTCGTCGTTCTCACCGTCCTCTCGCCCCTGGCAAACTCCCTCTACAACTACGCCGGAGGGCTGCGCAACGGGACGAACGACGTGGGCCGCCTCCTGCGCCTTCTCCCCGATGGTCCGGTCCACGCCTACTTCATCGTGACCCTCACGCTCTACGTCGTAGGTCTCGTCGTACTCTTTCGGCGGAGGAGGAAAGAATGGTAGCATTCGTCACAGCTTCATAGAAAGACAACTATGCGGAAGAAGGGCCAACCGCTCGGTTACCTGGGCTTCCTGGGACTGTTTAGTATACCCGGCATCATGGGCATCCTGCGCGGTGACCCTCGTCACCACTCGCTCTTACTGCTCTTCGCCCTCTTTCGTCTGCGTCACTGATCCCACAGGAACCGCCGCAGCGCCTCCCGGCTCTCGAGGACGTTGAGGGCCACGCCGTGCGCCTCCAGCCAGGCGCGAACCCGCTCGTCGAGCCGTCGCACCTGTCGGGCCAGCGCGTCAAGATCACCCCGCAGCGCCGGTTCGAAGAGATCGGGGAAGCCCGCCTCTCTGTAGCCGCGGTCGACCTCGCCCAGCAGGTTGAACTCGGCTCCGTAGAAGCCCCGTTCGACCTCGTTCATGGCCTGCGAGAGCTCCTCCTGGAGCTGGAAGGCGGCGCTCCTCGCCGCCCGCAGCTTCCCCCGTTCGCAGGCCGACAGCACCTTCTGCACGTACTCGAAGACGAAGGGGTAGAAGTCTGCGAAGACCGCGCCGGGCTGCTTGGGCTGCGCGACCGACGCTTGAACCTCCAGAAGGAGAGTGCGCAGCTCCCGTACCAGCCCCTCGGCGTCAGAGAGGACCCGCTCGCCCTCCCGGGAGGTCAGGAGTCCCTCCACCCGCGCCTCGAAGTCAGGGGGCTGCTGAGGTAGAGCGAAGACCTCGGGCCAATTCGCTCCCCACCCACGGCTGAAGTAGGTCTGGTTGAGGAGGGCCAGGCAGTTCACCACGGCGTAGAGAAACTTGTGCGCTTCGAGGGAGATCTCCGCCGCGCTCCCCCCACTCACGGCGAGGCGCAGCTGACCCCACGCGAAGTGCACCTCCTTGAAGGCCTCCAGCGCCCGCGCCACCATCTCTCCCCGGCACTCGGGCCGGCTGAGGGCGCCGATGCGCGCCTGGAGCGCCTCGAATCTCGCCAGATCTGCGGGTGAGCGATGATGAAGCACCCGGGCATCGGCGATGAGCGACGCGGAGACGGCCCAGGGGCGGCCCGAGCGGGCGTCGGCGATCCCCTCGGCGAAGCTCCAGGAGATGGGCCAGAAGTCGTAAGGGAGACCATCGAGGACGAACTGGCTGGAGAGTGCTCCCGCCTGCCCCTCGTCGGGGATGTAGAAGAGGTCCAGGTCGGAGGTGGGCGTGGACCGCCCCTTCGCATAGGAGCCGTAGTAGGCGATGATCGCAATCACGTCGCCGTAGGTCTCCACGGCGTGCTCCACCAGAATCTCGGCAACCTCGAAGACGTCGCTCATCTCTCCTCCTAGGAAAACAAGGGAAATAGGGATTAGAAATCAGGGATCAGGGAAGCCGGTAGCAAGCCCCTATAAATGGATATGGGTGTCTTTCATCCAGTTGTGAGCCATCCGTGGCTGAAACGTAAAGCGTGAAACGTGGGGGCCTCACGGTTTACGTTTCACGCTTCACGCCTCGCTTTAACTCAAGTGAAACATACCCAATTGATACGTTCTTAGGGTTCGTAAAAATATAACTTCCCGACATCTCTGGAGTTAGGATGAGACAACTCCTCCTGACTCGTTTGAGGGCTGTGCGCCTCAAGCACTTTCAGAAGTTCGTTACGCTCCCCAAGCACCCACCGTCGGGAAGTTGTTTTCTTACAGACGCTTAGG
>DAOTVC010000040.1:0-3909 GCA_034437215.1 Anaerolineae bacterium
CCCCCGATCCAGGCGAAGGCTTCGTCAGACGAGGGCTCTGTCTCTGAAACTGGGTGCGGTACAGACGGAGAGGGAGCCGGCCCGGTGGGCCGGCTCAGAGTCCAGAGCGTCAGAAAGATTGCGAGTCCCGCAAAACCCAGGACCAGCAGGAGGAGCAGCAAGCGCTTGGCGCCGGAAAACATGGGCTACCGGCGGCGCCGGGCTCTCTGCGCCAGACCCACGAACAGAAGCAGCAAGGCTGCAGCGCCGGCGAAGGCGAGGAGCGGCGCCGGGGAGGCGGCTCCCGCTTCCGGCAGAAAGGGCACGGGCGTAGGAGCCGGTGTCTCGGTCAGGAGAGGCGTAGGTTCAGGCTGTGGCGGAGGTGGGGACGGCGTCGCCGTGGGTGGTACGGCCGTGGGGGTCGCGGTGGGGGTTGCAGTAGGAGTCGCCGTGGGGGTAGGTGTGGGGGTAATGCCCGCGGCCACGGGCTTCACCTGCACGTAGCTCCCTATTCCCAGCGCCAACAACAAAGTGATAACTGCCAAGAGGGTACGAACGACAGAAGATCTCGAGTCCATCAAACCGTCCTTGAAGCACGATGTGGCGAGGAAAACGCCTCACTAATTAAATGGGTGTGTTTCAATCCGGTTGTGAGCTATCCATGGCTGAAACGTGAAGCCCTCACGTTTTACGTTTCACGCCTCGGTCTAACTCAAGTGAAACACACCTAAACAATAAGCCGATAAGGTACTCTCTATATCATACCTTAACCTTACGGACTACTTCGTTAGTGTTCTGTGGCAGTTCTGTGGTAACTGTGTGGCAGTCGCCGCGAAAGAGATGTGAACAAGAAGTGGGAAACAGAGGTAAGGAGGGGGACCTGTCAACGCCCCAAAGTTAGGGGTAGATAAACCCGCGCGGCCCAGGGGGGCACGTCCCAGGCGAGCGGCAGGGCGGGATCGCCGAAGAAGTGGTAGCTCTCCAGAAGGTAGTCACCGGAGCCTCCCGCAACGGCGGCTTTGGCGACCCCTGCAGCGAGGCCCGGAGACAGACGGTCGCCGCCCAGAGCCGTGCGGTAGAAGGCGAGGTGGAGCAGGGTATGGTCGCTGCCCAGGCCCAGACCGCTGCTCCCAAAGGTTCCGATGGCTCCGGCGTCCGCCTCGCGCACCAGGGCCTCGTCCAGAGCCGTCTGCAGGGGATCGGGATGAGCGAAGTGGGAAGTGTAGCAGCTCATGGAGAGCAGCAGAGGATAGTGCGGCCCGCGCGCCAGGGAGACCAGGTCGTCGGTGTGGAAGAGGCGCCCGTGCTCCCACTGCTGGAAGGCGCCGTGCCCCACCCAGTTGATCAGCAGCGCGCCCCGATCCCACGCGCTCAGCAGCCGGGAGCGCACCTCGGTAAGATTCGCACACTCGTAAGGCGCGTCGGGGGCGTCGGTGCAGTAGAGACGCGTCGTGGTGTGGGTCAGCGGGACGTGCACGGTGATCTTCTCCGCCTCGGCCGGAAAGTTGCCAGCAGGATCGGGGTCGTCAGCGACGAAGAGGTGGCGCCGGTTCCAATCCCCGGGGAAGGGCGCCGTCGCGTAGTCCACGAGCTTGGCGACCACCGTTTCGAGCTCCGCCTCGTCGTTGACGGGGAGCCGGCCCACCGCCAGGTCAGGCAGGGCATCGTCACCGTCGACGGTCACGTAGCGGTTGTCGGCGGGAACCTCACCCAGCCAGGGGTCGACGTAGGCCATGTAGGGGGGCAGCAGCGTGGGGGTCCCCGTCCCCAGGTGATCGAGGGGATCCCAGGTACCGTCGCCGACCAGGAGCAGGTAGGCAGGGCGCGGCTCCCAGGTGGCGTAGGCCTCGGCGACGAAGGCCCGCAGAGCCACAGGAGCCATGCGCCCGTCCCCGTAGTGATCGTAGATGGCCTCTGCGGGGGCGACGAAGGTCGCCAGACCCCTACCCTCGTGGAGGGCCAGGAGGGGTGCCAGCGCGGGGACGAGCTCGGAGGGCGCGATCACCAGGTAGTCGGCTCCGGCGGGCGGCGCCAACGTCGCGACAGGTTCCAGGGCGGGTGCGGTGCGGATGGCCTCAGGGTGCAGGGCCAGGTAGGACCTGGGACCCGGTCCACCATCGGTGACCGCAGGGCCGGGCGTGAGCCGGACGGGCGCCGCCGGGTCGGTGACCTCGTAGACGAGCGCCTCCTCCGGCAGCCCCGAGAGGGTGTAGGTGCGCGGCTCCCCCTCACCGGTGAAGAGGATGGTATCCGCGGTGACCCCACCGAGGGGATAGCGCAGCGCGAAGGCATCCAGCCAGAGCCCCTCATTGGGGACGTCGGTCAGGCCGGGAAGCGCGAGTTCCAGGACGTTGGCGCCCGAGCGCAGCGACTGTGCGGGGACGGAGAGGGTGGCGGTGAAGGCGCCGGCCCCCTCCCAGCTGATCTCCCCCAGCGCCACGTCGTTGAGCGCCACGCCGACCCGGTGATCGGGATTGGGCGCTGCGGAGGTGTAGCCCTGCAGCCAGAGGGTCAGGGTCGCCGGCTCAGCAGAGGTGAGGGGCGTCTCCAGCGTCAGGGTGTAGGTGGAGGATGCCGGGCAGGCAGGACCGGCGGGGCGCTCCAGGCAGCTCCAGTACCAGGGATCGCCGTCGCGGGGCGAGGGACGGCGGGAGTCGTAGCTGCGCTGCTCCTCGCGCTGCACGGTGACCCAGGGCACGCCGGCGGGCTGGGACGGGAGGGGCGCGCGCTCTCCCATCCGCAGGCCCGGCGTCGCGCCGTAGCCGAAACGATAGACCTCGTGATCGGCCCAGCGGGTGGGCTCAGGGTCGGCGTAGAGGAGGAAGCGCTCCCCGGCGGCGTCCCACTGCAGGGCCAGCTCCTCGCCCGTCGCCGGGCGGTGGAGCTGCACGCGCGCGGGATCGCTCGTCTCCGTGACGACGCCGGCAGTCTGGAGGGCGCTCCAGGGCAGGGCATAGAGCCCCCGCTCTCCGAGGCGTAGATCGGCTGCGTCACCTGCACCGCTAAAGAGAGTGTCTGGCTGCCGCTCGGCGGGGTACCCCGGGAGCTGCTCGGGATTCGCCACCAGGGGACGCAGCGCACCCTGGAGCGGCCCCACCGAACCGGAAGCGGGCGGCAGCGGCTCCTCGAAGTGCAGCGTCACCTCGACGGCGTGGATCTGGGTCAGCTGCCGGGTGGCGGGATCGTAGTCGAGGGGCACGAAGGTGAGCCGGCCCAGGCGGACACCGGAGAGAACGCCGAGCTCGGTGAAGGTCACCCCCGCGGGAGGCCCCGGCTCCAAGGGCCACAGGGACGGGATCTCCGGCGGGGGCTCCAGGGCCAGGGGGGAGCGCAGGGTACGCGCCGTCTCCTCGAGGACGCGCACCGTGAGCGTCACGCCACCGGTGGGCGGGAGGACGACGAGGGTCGTGGTGTAGGGCAGCGCGGGCCGACCGGGCTCCTGGAGGGTCTGCCAGCCGGAAAAGCGGGGGGAGAGGGCCGCCGGCGCGGCTGAAGCAGCCCCCAGGCGCAGTGGCGGCGACGTCCAACGCAGGTCGAGTCCCTCAGAGGGGCGAACCGTCTCGACCGGAGAGGAGACAACGGGATGACCGGGCAGCAACAGCATCAGGAGCCCCACCAGCAAGAGGGTGCGGTAGAGGATGGCCCGTACCTCCGAGAGTCGCGTCTTCATCTTCCGTTAATTCTACCCGCGTTCCAAAAATTAACGACCTGCGGTCGACAGTGAGGGCGCGTTACGTGCGATGGAGCGCGAGCAGGAAGGCCCGCGCCTCGTCGTAGTGCTCGAAGCTCGCCTCGGCTTTCCGGAACTCGGGCGTGTGAGCGTAGCGCCGCCCGCCGACCACGTCCACGCCGAAGGCCTTGTGCAGCAGCTCGTGGTATACCACGAAATCGATGACGTAGTCGGGCACCTTCGGATCGTCGAGGGAGACG
>DAOTVC010000041.1:0-11128 GCA_034437215.1 Anaerolineae bacterium
CCCCATCTCGTGTTAAAATAGATGTAGATTATAAAATCAGCCGGGCCCTTCTCGAACCTCGCGAAGATTTTGATTCTGCGGGGTCTTTTTTATGCCCGGCCTCAACCGAGCGGTCGTGAAGCACAGAAGGATCGATAAGGGACCGCAGGGCAGAGAGGACGAAACTATGGCGAAGAAAAAAGAAGCAGCCATCAACAACGTACGAATTATCGGCATCTTTGCACACGTGGACGCCGGAAAGACGACCACCTCGGAGGCGATTCTCTACCACACGGGGAGAATCCACCGCGCGGGCGCCATCGACGAGGGTACCACGCAGCTCGACTGGATGCAGCAGGAGCGTGAGCGGGGCATCACCATCATGTCCGCCGCTACCGCCTGCCACTGGCAGGGAAACCGGATCAATATCATCGACACGCCCGGACACATCGACTTCACGGCGGAGGTGGTGCGCTCCATCCGCGTCATCGACGGTGGCGTCATCATCCTCTGTGGCGTCGGCGGTGTGGAGCCCCAGACGGAGGCCGTCTGGCGCCACGCTGACCGCGAGAATCTGGCACGGCTCATCTTCGTCAACAAGCTGGACCGCGTAGGCTCCGACTTCCAGCGCGTTCTGGGGGAGATCAAGGAGCGGCTGACGCCCAACGCCCTGCCCCTCCAGCTGCCCATTGGCAGCGAGGATGGCTTCGTCGGCGTCGTCGATCTCCTGACCGAGAAGGCCTACGTCTGGAGCGGGGGGAGCGACACCGCCGAGGTACAGGAGATCCCGCCCGAGATGGCCGAGGTCGTCGCCGAGGGCCGCGAACACCTCATCGACACCATCAGCGAGACCGACGAGGAGCTGTTGATGGTGCGCCTCGAGGGAGAGGAACCCGACGCCGAGGCCCTCAAGAGGGCCCTGCGCCAGGCGACCATCGAGGGGACCCTTGTGCCCGTGCTCTGCGGTGCGTCGCGAAACCGAATCGGCGTGACGCCGCTCCTCGACGCCATCATCGACTATCTGCCGGCGCCGGTCGACATGCCCCCCATCCTGGGGCACAGCCCTGACCAACTCGAGGAGATCATCGAGCGCCCCGACAATCCCGAAGCGCCCTTCTGCGCCTCGGCCTTCAAGATCGTCACCGATCCCCACGTGGGGCACCTCACCTGGGTCCGCGTCTTCTCGGGCCAGATGAGTTCAGGAGATACGTTGATGAACGCCCGCACCGGTGAGGAGGAGCGCATCGGGCGCATCTACCGCATGCACGGTAACCACCGGGAGCAGGTGAACCGGATGGCAGCGAGCGACGTCGTCGCGCTGGTGGGGATGAAGTCCGCCATCACCGGTGACACCCTCTGCGATCCCCAGAGCCCCATCGCCCTGGAGACCTTCAAGTTCCCCGACCCCGTCATCGCCGTGGCCCTTGCGCCCCAGTCAAAGCAGGACCGGGAGAAGCTCCAGGCCGCGGTCAAGCGCCTGGCCGACGAGGACCCCACCCTCGTCCAGGAGACGGACCCGGAGACGGGCGAGATGACCCTGTCGGGGATGGGCGAGCTCCACCTGGAGATCGCCGTCGACCGGCTCCGCACCGAGTTCGGCCTGCAGCCGGTGGCCAGCGCGCCACAGGTCTCCTACCGGGAGACGGTGCGCCAGCCCGCGACCGTCGTCATGACCTACAAGAAGCAGTCGGGCGGGCACGGACACTACGCCGAGGTGGAGCTGCGCATCGAACCCCTGGAAGACGGAGAAGAGGGGATCGTTTTCGAGAATGAGGCCCCTCCTGCAGACCTACCTCGCGACTTCATCCGTCCGGTGGAGATGGGCGTGCGCGACGCCCTGGAGAAGGGCGTCATCGCCGGCTACCCCGTCACCGGGGTCAAGGTGACCCTGCTCGACGGCCGCTACCACGAGGTCGACTCGGCGGCCATGGACTTCGAGATCGCCGGCAGCATGGCGGCGCGCCGGGCGGTGCGTGAGGCCCGCCCGGCGCTCATGGAGCCCCTCATGAACCTCGACGTGACGGTGAACGAGGAGCAGGTGGGCACCGTCGTGGGAGATCTGGGCCGCCGTCGCGGGCAGGTGAACGCCATGCGCGTGCGGGGCAACGACCGGGTCATCGACGCCGAAGTACCCCTCTCGGAGGCCCGGGGCTACGCCACCGAACTGCGCAGCATGACCCAGGGACGGGGCACCTTCACCCTGGAGTTCGACCGCTACACCCAGGTGCCCGATGCCATCGCCGAGGAGGTCATCCGCGAGCGCAAGGCCGCGGGCAAGATCCCCGAACGCTAACCGTTGGTTGAGTGACGCAGACAGCGCCCTTCTTTTGAAGGGCGCTGCTTTTCTAGACGGTACCTCACTCCAGGCGCAGCAGCTTCCCGAAGCCGACGAGGATGACGAGGAGCATCAGGATGGCAAAGGCGCCTTCGGCATTCAGCGCCGGCATTCGCGGAGAGGTCAGCTGCTGCAGCAACAGCGGCCAGACCGACCAGAAGATCAGCACCATCCCCAGCAGCAGAATCAGAAACACCGAAACCACAAGCCACTCAGCCATCCACTTCAACATGCTGCACCTCCTCATCACTGCAACCCTCTTACGAACTATTAGTCGTCCGTTAACAGCAGAAAGTGTCGCACCGTCCCTCTGAGCGCATCTACACATTACATGCAGGGACGCGGCAAAAGGTTCACCCTTTCCGGAGAGTGCCGCAGCTGTGCGGGAGAGATGCAAAGACGACGGCCCGGCAGGGTGCCGGGCCGTCGTCCCAAGCCGGGGGCTAGCCCTTCACGCCGGCGAAGGAGACCCCCTCGATGTAGTACTTGCTGAAGATGAAGAAGAGAATCAGAATGGGGATGGCGTTGAACATCGCGCCGACCAGCGTAAGGTTCCACTGGGCCTGATAGTTCTGCTGGAAGACGCTCATCGCCACGTTCAGCACCCACATGCTCGGCTGGTTGAGGTAGAGCAGCGGCCCCAGAAAGGCGTTCCACATACCCTGGAACTGGAGGATGAAGACGGTCAACAGGGCGGGACGGGCCAGCGGCAGGATGACGTCCTTGTAAATCTGCATCTGGCTGGCCCCATCGATGAAGGCCGCCTCCTCCAACTCCCGCGGGATGGTCTTGAAGAACTGGGTGAGCATGAAGATCCCCGCCGCACTCACCGCACCGGGCAAGATGAGAGACCAGAAGGTGTTGAGAAGCCGGAGCTTGCCCATCAGCACGTAGGCCGGTATCAGCGTCACCGCCCCGGGAATCATCAGCGTCCCCAGCATGAAGTTGAAGACGGCATTCTTCCCGGGGAACTCGAGGCGGGCGAAGGCGTAGGCCGCCATGGAGCAGAAGATCACCTGTAGCACCGCAACGGTGATGGAGAGGAAGGCGGTGTTGAAGAGCCAACGCGGAAAGGTCCCGCCCCGTCCCAGATCGGTGTTCCACACCCGCACCCAATTCTCCCACCGCCACTCGTCGGGGAGGAGGTCGGGCGGATAGGCGATGATCTCCGCGTCGGTTTTCAGCGTCCCCAGAAAGGCCAGGATGAAGGGGGTAAAGAGGAGGATGCCCAGGAGCGTCAGAACGGCGTAGCGCACAATGCGCTGGACGTAGAAGCGCACCGGTCTCCGGTTTTCCACTTGTGCTCGCGATTGAGCCGTAGACGTTGCTGCCATGGTACCTCCTTCTAGTACATTTCCGTACCGCGCTCGATAAAGCGCCGCTGGATATAGGTGAAGATGAAGATGATCATCGCCACGATAAAGGCCAGCGCCGCACCGTACCCCATCTGAATCGGTCCCTGCTGCCCTAACGCCTCCACGTAGACCTGGTAGACAGGGGTCATCGTCGTGCCCAGGGGGCCACCGCTCGTCGCCAGATAGACCTGATCGAAGACCTGCAGGGTGCCGATGGTTCCCAGGACCACGACGAGCAGGACGACGGGGCGCAGCAAGGGCAGGGTGACCTGCCAGAAGCGCTGCCAGCTGTTGGCTCCATCGATACTCGCGGCCTCGTAGAGGGCCGGATTGATATCCTGCAGCGCCGTCAGGAACATCACCATGAAGGTGGGCGCCGTCGTGAAGATGTTCTGAAACATGATGGCCATCCAGGCGATACTTGGACCCCGCAGATACCACCGCCCGGAGGGGATCTCCACCCCAAAGGGCGCCATGATGAGTTGGATCAGACCCCGCGGATCGCGCAGCCAGGAGATGGTCTGCCACTCCACACCGAAGATCCCCAGAAAGCGCTCGAAGATCAGATTGATGTAGCCCGTCCTGAGGTAGAACCACATGAAGATGAGGGTGATGACGACGGAGGAGGTGACGCTCGGCGCATAGAAGAGGGTGCGGAAGAACCGGCGGAACTTGACGGGGGCATTCAGGAGTACGGCCATGAGGATCGCCGCTGCCGTCTGCACCGGCACTACGATGGCCGCATACCAGAACACGTTATGCAGGGCCTGCAGGAACTCCTGCTGACGAAAAGCCTCCAGGTAGTGCTTCAAGCCCACCCACCGGGGCGGTGTGAAGATGTCGTACTCGGTGAAAGAGATGTAGAGAGCGAAGAGGATGACCCCCACGGTGAAGGTGAGCGTGATCAACAGGTAGGGAGCGAGAAAAGCGTACCCGGCCAACAGCTGACGCCGGCGCCGGGGGTTGACCCACTCCCGGCGTACGGTGCGCGCGGCGACCAGACCTAAGATCACCGCAGCGACGCCGACGACCGCCAGATAGGGTAGGGCGTTCTCCAAGACCGCAGAGAGATAGGAACTCACCGAGGACATCACCCGCTGTCCTCCCTGCGTGGGGGCGTTGAGCAGGGCGATGAGCAGGAGCACGACGACGATGCCGACGAAGGTGATAACTGCTGCCAGATTCGCGCCCCGTTCTGAATTTGCTTCTTGTCGCTGCATGCGTTCCCTCCTGGATGCAGGGAGCAACCCTACGGCTGCTCCCTGCATCGTCCATATTAACTACTCACCCAGCGTTTCCTGGGCCTCCTGCTGTGCCTGAGCAAAGGACTCCTCGACATTCTGGTCGCCGAGATAGATCCGCTCCAGCGCCTGGGAGACGATCTCGTTGATACGGCCCGTGTTAGGCCCCCAGTAAGCGACGCGGCTGTCCTCCAGCAGACCGCCCTCGGCGATGGCACGATCCTGGGGGTTCTCGATGAGCTCAATCTGCTCGGGATGGGTGCTGTAGGCAAAGCCCGTCTGCACGATCTCGGCCTGGTTCTCCGATCCCGTCACGTAGGTGGTGAAAGCCGCCGCCGCGTTCGGGTACTCCGTCGCCACGTTGATCCCGATGCCGTTGGTGAAGATAATGTCGGCGCGGGTCACGGGACCGGCAGGGATGAGGACGGCGCTCCATTCCACGTCAGGGTAGTTCTGGCGCATGAAGTTGACCATCCAACCGCCCTCCAGCGTCAGGCCCACCAGCTCTTTGCCGATGGCCTCACCGCACCAGCTGGCCCCGACGTCACTCGCCGGCACCAGACTGCCCTCCTGGTACATCTCGTAGACGAAGGTCGCCATCTCCTTGACCTCGGGGGTGTCCAACCTGGCCTCCGAGTAGTCCTCTGTGACGTAGGTGCCGCCGTTGGAGAAGACCAAGGGGGCAAAGCGCGCCCAATCGGCGTTCTGGCAGTAGCCCGCGTAGTCGGTGTTCTCGGCGATGGTCAGGGCAGCCTCACGCAGATCCTCCCAGGTCCAGTCCTCCGTCGGCTCCTCGATGCCCGCCGCGGCAAAAGCCTCGGGCAGGTAGACCAAACCCAGCGTACCCCAGTCCTTGGGCAGGGCGTAGATGCTCCCCTCGTAGGTGAAGATGGGCATCAGCGATTCGATGAAGTCGTCGCCACTTACCCCCGCCACCTCCATGTAGGGGTCGAGAGCCAGGAGCTGGCCCGAGGGCGCAAAGGCGGTCATCAGCTGATCGTCGACGTAGAAGACGTCGGGCGCGGTGCCCCCGGCCATCTGCGCCTTCAACTTGGTCTGGAAATCGGCGGGGATCGGCTCGTAGTTGACCTCGACGTCGGGACAGACCTCGTTGAAGCGGTCGATAGAGTCGCGGTAGATCTCCTGCTCCGTCTCGTCACCCCAGCCGGAGAAGGTGATGGAGGCCCCTTCTTCGACGGCCAAAGGACAATCCCCTTCGCCGGGTGCAGGCCCCACCACCTCCTCCTCTGCACCCCCTCCACAGGCGGTCAACAGCATCACGAACACCAACAGTAGACTGCTCAACACATACCCCTTGCGTTTCATTTCCTCCTCCTCGAAACTAGGTTTAAAGATGGGATCTCAAACGACTCGCATACTCCAACTGAGCGGCTCTCACCTCCTGTAAGGACACTACAGACTACTCTTCGCCCTCGGATGTCGTTCCCTCGGGCCCTATCTCGTACTCCTGCACCTCTCCCCGATACTGGATACGGAAGCGCAACCCCGTCCACCCCTGTGGCAGGTGGGGCTCGACGACCGGTCCCTCCGGCGTCAGGTGTAGCCCTCCAAAGCCGAAGAGCGCTGCCTGCCAGAGCCCCCCCGCCGTGGCAGCGTGGATACCGTCGGCGGCGTTACCGCGTGCGTCCTGCAGGTCGGTCTGGGCCGCGTGCAGGAAGTGGCGGTAGGCCCGCTCCTCCTCTCCCATCTGCGCTGCCAGCGCTGCCTGGATGGCGGGGCCCAGGGAGGAACCGTAGGCAAGATCGGTGCGCGGCGTGTAGTAGTCCCAGTTGACCACAAAGGTCTCCTCCGGATAGCGCTCCGGAAGGAGGTAGAGCAGCATGAGAACGTCGGGCTGCTTCAGGATCTGGTACGCCTGCACGCCCTCGATGCCCAGAAGGGCCTGGAGGGATTGGTCGCGCGGTTCGAAGGTCCGGAGATCCACGTCCTCGAGATCGAAGAAGCCCTCGAACTGCTCCATCAGCCCCGTCTCGGGGTCCCACGGCTGGTAGAGGCAGCCGATGACGTCGACCCACCGGCGCAGCCGCTCATCGGTCAGATCCAGCCGGGCTTCCAACTCCTCAGCCCTCTCCGGATAGGCCCGGCGGAGCCAGGCCAGGACCTTGAGAGCCGTCTCGATGTTCCAGCGCGCCATCTCATTCGTGTACGCGTTGTTGTCCACGTGATCGTGGTACTCGTCCGGCCCGATCACGTCGGTCATCTCGTAGACGCCCCGCTCCTGATTCCACTCGGCCCGCGATGCCCAGAACTTCGCCGTGTCCAACAGGATCTCGGCTCCGTGGTCCCGCATGAAGGCGTCGTCTCCGGTGACCCGCCAGTACTGGTGGACCGCGTAGGCGACGTCCGCGCTGATGTGGGGCTCGATGTCCCCCGTCCAGATACGGATGAGCTCCTCGCCCTCCCCCAGCACCCAGCGGGGCGTGGTCTCCTCACCCGTGGCGGCGCTCTCCCAGGCGTAGAGGGCCCCCTCGTAACCGCTCTCCTCGGCCTTCTTGCGCGCGCCCGGCAGGGTGTGGTAGCGGTACAGCAGCAGGTTCCGGGCAATCGCCGGTTGGGTGTAGGTGAAGAAGGGCAGCATGAAGATCTCGGTGTCCCAGAAGACGTGACCCCGGTAGCCCAGACCGCTCAGGGCCTTGGCCGGGATGCTCACCCGGTCGTCGTGACGCGGCGCCGCCGTGAGGAGCTGGAAGAGATTGTAGCGCAGTGCCCGATCCGCCTCGTCGTCCCCCATGATGACGACGTTGCTCTGGGCCCACGTCTCGCTCCAGGCCTCGGCATTGGCCGTGAAGAGAACGTCGTAACCCCGCGCCGCCACCTCTTCCAGATGGGCCAGGGCGACCGCCTGAGGCGCCTCGACGTCCCGGCTCGTATAGAGCGTGACGAGCTTGTCGGCTATGACGCTCTCCCCTCTTCGAACCGCGGCTCTCGCCACCACCGTCGGCGTCCAGGGACAGTCTTGATAGACGTAAGCTACCTCTCTCCCCCTTACCTCCAGGTGACAGGCCTCGCAGAGGGCCAGCTCCGATTCGCTCGTCTGCAGGAGCAGATAGGCATCCTGGGCCCCCGCCGCCCCCTGTTCCCGGTGCTTCCAGTGGAGCAGGCCCTCGTTGTGGACGTGACCGAAGAGCCCCGCGCGGAACTCCACTCTCCCGTCGAAGTCCACGGGCGTGACCCGGTAGCGCACCCCCAGGACGTGCTCGTCGGCGAGGCTGGCGAAGTGCTCCACGACGATGTCCGCCGTCCTACCTGCCGGGCTGCGCCAGCGCACCGTCCGCACCACCGCCCCCGTGCGCATATCCAGCTCCCGCCGGTAGCCGAGCAGCTCACCCCCATCCAGGCGAAAGCGTTCGCCCTCCACGGAGAGCGCGAAGTACAACCAGTTGGGCGCGTTCACCAACTCGGTGTGAAAGATGGGGACATCGTCGAAGAGGCCGTGGACGAAGGTCATCGGCCAATCACCCGGATAACCCTCCTCGAAAGTACCTCGCGTGCCCAGATAGCCGTTGCCGGTGGAGAAGAGCGTCTCCTTGTGATGCAGCGCCGCCGGATCGAAAGTCTCTTCAACAATCTGCCAATTGTCCATCTGCCTCTCCCTGGTATAATAACGGTAAGGGCGGACGGCGCCCCGCGGTCACTGACCGCAGGCGCGCTTCTGTCCTGTCAAAAGCCGGGGGCTACTATCTCTTGGCGGGGATGAGCCCCCTGCTCTTCTTTCTTCCTTCGTACTTGCTGGAGCAACACTTTACCCGATAGACCCTCCGCTCGACTCCCGGACGATCAACTCCGGCTCCACCAGCACCTGCCGCGCCTTCAGGGGCTGCCCGTCGATGAGCTGCAAGAGCATCGTGACCACCAGCTCCCCCACCCGGTCAATGGGCTGGCGCACGCTGGAGAGGGAGGGGTGCAGATATTGAGCCGTGGGGATATCGTCGAAGCCGACGACGGCGACGTCGCGTCCGGGTTGCAAGCCGGCAGCCCGGAGAGCGTTCATCACTCCCAGGGCGATGAGGTCGCTGACGGCAACCAGCGCAGTGGGACGCTGTCCCGCGGGTAGTGCGAGGAGCGCACCTGCGGCCTCCCGACCCGCAACCTCTTCGTTAACGCTGCGCACCGTCCATGCCGGGTCGGGGGAGAGACCGGACTCTCCGTAGGCTCTGAGATAGCCCAGAGAGCGGTAGTGGCCCGTCAGGGATCCCTCGGGCCAGGCGATAAAGCCGATGCGCCGGTGGCCCAGCGCCATGAGATGGCGCGTCGCCCGGTAGATCCCCTCCTCCCCGTCGATGTCCACGTAGGGAAAGTCCCAACCCTCCCCGGCGCGCCCGAAGGCCACGAAGGGGAAGTCCTTATCCATGAGGTAACGAATGCGGGAGTCGTGGGCGTTGGTCTCCGAGAGGATGAAGCCGTCCACCCGTCCGGTGCCCACCAGATCGTCGTAGACGGTCCACCTCTTGCGCTCGGGGGGGGTGGTGAAGGTGAGGATGTGGTAGTCGTGGGCCTCGGCAGCCTCCGCCATGCTGTAGAGGAAGCGATCGAGAATGGGGTGCCAACGGTCTCCCCGCTGGCGGTACCAGCCGTAACCGAGGATGCGGCTGCGCTGGGCGCGCAGGTTCCGGGCGAGCACGCTGGGGCGATAGCCCAGCCGCTCGGCAGCTGCCAGCACGCGCGCCTTGGTCGCCTCGCGCACAGAGTGGGTCTCGTTGAAGACGTAGGAGACGGTCGCGATGGAGACCCCCGCCTCACGTGCCACGTCCTTGATGGTTACCCCTGAAGTCTTGGTCGTCACCCTGACCCCTCACTTAAACGTTTAAATCAGGTCCAAAAGAAAAACTCACGAGGAGTGTGTTGTGATCTTGGTTGTGATTGGCTTAAACGTTTAAGTTAATTATACGTGGAGCAGAAGCCTTTGTCAAGAGCTAATTCTCGTGGCTCTCCAGGATTTCGCAGGGTACAACAGGGCCATTTGTCACGCGTTGCCTGCCACAACGCAGGAAAGGGCTGGTACGCCCCACCGCAGCAGCCATTGGGGCTAGTTTCAGAGCTTCTCATCCCACCACCCGGCGAAACCCAAAAGACCCATTCTCGTCCAACGGAAAAGAAGCTGGAGAAGACCGCTCCTGACCCCCTAGGCCCTTCGACATAGTGGGGGAAGGTGACCCAAAGGCACCTCCGGCCCCGGCTCTCCAACCGCTCACCTAACGGAATCCAGTGTGTATCCGGTCTCAAGGTCTGCGCTGTCCGAGCTGCGTTGCCGCAGTATAATAGTGCAAGTCGTTGTTTTGACTGCGCGACCAGACGACTACTGATCCGGACGAGTACTGCTAAACCGAGCCAGGCTACGACCTCTCCGCCAGCGGTTAAAACCGCCGGCTACCGTATTAAAGTCGGCTGAAGCCGACTGCGGATGTGCTTCCGGTAGTGTGCTTGCTGGAGCACACTTTTTTCGCGGTAGCCTGTGGCTTGAGCCACAGGCGATGCCGGGCAGGGCTCATCAACTTTAGCTTTTTATGTCCGGATCAGTAAGGTGGTTCCAAGATTTAAAACGCGCCACAGCGCGAGCAAATCCCTGGGAAAGCGTCAGAGTTTGGAGGGCTTAGTTTCTTGGAACGGCCTAAACGACTATCTGACGATCTCAAAGGAGTAGAACATGTCTGAAGAGAACATGTCTAAAGAGAACATGTCTGAAGAGAGGATGTCTGAAGAGAGGATGTCTAAAAAGAAGCACCTCTACGTCCTGTGGACCAGCGGTGATCCCGTTACGGCAGAGAAGATGGTCCTGATGTACACCACCAACGCCCTCAAGCACGGCTGGTGGGAGGAGGTCACCCTCGTGATCTGGGGTGCCGCCTCCCAGTTGGTCGCTCAGGACACCGCCGTCCAGGAGCGCCTGCAGGAGGCCCAGGAAGCCGGCGTCTACGTGACCGCCTGTAAGGCCTGCGCCGACCAGTTGGGGGTGACGGAGGCCCTGGAAGCGCTGGGTGTCGAAGTGCAGTACCTGGGCGTGGCGCTCACCAACGTCCTCAAAAACGAGGAGACACTGCTCACGATCTAGCCTCCCATCTCTGGGACAGCGCGGCTTTTCGCGGCTCTCCGAACGGCTATAATAGAGGTACTGACGAAAGGAGAGCCATGAAGATACGCTCCATCACCCTCTTTGCAGAGCTCCGCTACCCTTGGGAGAATAAAGAGCTAGCCGGATT
>DAOTVC010000042.1:0-30935 GCA_034437215.1 Anaerolineae bacterium
GTGCCCTTCATCGACACCGACTACTTCGCCTTCGCCTACGGCGACGAGTCCGCCGGTGAGCGCACCATCGACGCCCAGTTCGCCTCCAGCACCCTCTACGTCGCCACCGTCATGAACAACAGCCAGGCCATGTTCGGCCTCAACCTCGCCGACGGGCGCATCAAGGGCTACCCCACCACCAAGGCCTTCTACGTCCTCTGCACCCGCGGCAACCCCGACTACGGCACCAACGCCTTCGTCGCCCACGGCGACGGCACCCTCACCGATCAGGCCACCGGCCTGATGTGGGCCCAGGACGACAGCGGGCAGGGGCTCAACTGGGAGGACGCCCTGGCCTACGTGGCCCAGATGAACGCCGCGAACTACCTCGGCTACAGCGACTGGCGCCTCCCCAATGCCAAGGAGCTCCAGAGCATCGTCGACTACAGCCGCTCCCCCGACACCACCGGCTCCGCGGCGCTCGATCCCCTCTTCAACGCCACCGCCATCACCAACGAGGCGGGCCAGACCGACTACCCCTTCTACTGGTCGAGCACCACCCACGTCCGGGCCGACGGGAGCGGGACGAACGCCGCTTACATCGCCTTCGGGCGGGGGCTGGGCTCGATGGACGACGTAAACGTCATCGACGTCCACGGTGCCGGCTGCCAGCGCAGCGACCCCAAGGATGGCGATCCCGCTGACTACCCCTCCTGGGGCTTCGGCCCCCAGGGCGACGTACAACGCGTCTTCAACTACGTCCGCCTCGTGCGCGGCTGAGCGGCGCACCCCACCAGCGTCATTCCGAGGCGCCAGCCGGGGATCTCGTTTCCGGGACGTGTACACTGGTGAGAAACGAGATCCCTTGCTTGCCTCTCCAGGGTGCCACACTATACTTCAGGAGCCTGAAACATCGGAGTTTTTAGTACGGGAGTCCACTAGAAATGGGAAGTCTGACAGCGTAAGGCTTACATTTAGTAGCAAGAATCTGAAAACTCCGATCGTTGCGCGAATCAGCGTCCTTTCTTAACCCAAGCGAGGTGACAGCCGTGAAAGTCCACTACAATGCCCCGGTCACCCTCTCCTTCGCCGTCGCCGCCCTCGTCATCCAACTCCTGAGCGCGACGCTCTTCCCCAAGTTCACCGGCACCTTCTTCGCCGTCGGTCCCACCTTCTCCTTCGCCCGCCCCCTGGACTACTGGCGCCTCGTCTCCCACGTCATGGGCCACGTCAGCTTCGAGCACCTCTTCAGCAACCTCTTCCTCCTCCTGCTCTTGGGACCCATCCTCGAGGAGAAGTACGGGAGCACCAGCATGCTCCAGATCATCCTCGTCACCGCCTTCGCCACCGGTGTGATCAACGTCCTCTTCTTCCCCACGAGCCTTCTGGGAGCCAGCGGCGTCGTCTTCGCCCTCATCGTCCTGGTCTCCATCGTCAACGTCAAACAGGGCAGCCTGCCCCTCTCCTTCATCCTGGTCACCCTCCTCTTCGTCGGACGCGAGATCTTCATGGGGCTGACAAAGGACGACATCTCGCAGACGGCCCACATCGTCGGGGGCGTCGTCGGCGCCCTCTTCGGCTTCAACCTGGCGAAGTCCAAATAGGAGAGTCATGACGGAAGAGATGAGAGGTAAGGTCGCCCTCGTGACGGGGGGCAGTTCGGGTATCGGCAAAGCCACCGCCCTCGCCTTCGCAAGCGCAGGGGCCACGGTCGTGATCGCCAGCCGCACGCCGGAGACGGGCGAAGAGATCGCCCGCACGATTCGGGAAGCGGGCGGTGAGGCCCTCTGGGCAAGAACGGACGTCACCCGGCCCGCCGAGGTCGCAGCCCTGGTCGAGACTGCGCTGCAGACCTACGGGCGGCTGGACTGCGCCTTCAACAACGCGGGCAGCGGCGGCAAGGGTGGCTGGATCGCCGAGATCGAAGAGGAGGAGTGGGACCGCACCATCGACGGCTACCTCAAGAGCGTCTGGCTCTGCATGAAGTACGAGATACAGGCGATGCTCGACGGTGGCGGGGGAGCCATCGTCAACAACTCCTCCGTGGACGGGCTGCGCGCCTTTCCCTGGGATCCCGCCTACTCGGCCGCCAAGCACGGCGTTCTCGGGCTCACCAAATCCGCCGCGATGCAGTACGCCGACAAGGGCATACGCATCAACGCCGTCTGCCCCGGATGGATACGCACGCCGCCCGTGGAGGAGACGCTGGAGCGCCATCCCGAAGCCGCCCGGGAGATGCTGCAGCACCAGCCCATCGGGCGCTTCGGGGAGCCGGAGGAGGTCGCTCAGGCCGTGCTCTGGCTCTGCTCGGAGAGAGCCTCCCTGGTGTTGGGGACGGCTCTGCCGGTCGACGGGGGCTACCTCGTCGTATGAAGAGCCGAGCGCTCCCCATCCTCTCCGTGGACTTCCAGAAGGAGTTCACGACGCCCGAGGGGCAGTGGTTCAATCCCGGGAAGAGCGTCCCCTTCTGCCGCGGCGAACCTCCCCATCTATGACAGAGATACCGCTGCTCCAGATCCATTTGGGTGAACTCCCCACCTGGTCCGGCGAGGGCCAAGTGCTTCCCCTCCACCAACGTCTGCAAGCACCCCTGACACGCCAACAATCCGACTTTGTCCTGCGAGATAGCGCAGATCAGGTACGCCGCTTTAGCCTAGCGTCCGCAATTGAGAGAGGGTACGATTGGGTCGACCTCTATCTCCAGATCAACGCCGACTACCTGGTTCAATCCGACTGCCGCCTTGGTCGAACGACACCCCGCCCCCACGGTCGCCAGAATATCATATTTCAACCCTTCACCCTGCCGGAGTCCGCTATCTCGCTGGCAGACACGGAGGGTCGCGGCCCTATAGGCAGAGGCTTCTTTTCAGGTTGGTCGGGTGCTCACCACCTCTCTCTGATGGCCCTCTGTGATCACTGCCGCCGCAGCTTTCGTCTGCGCATAACTCACACAGGTTGGGGACCTGAGCTCTATCTCTTCTGCGACACAGGCCTGCACACGCTGCTGGCAAAGCCGTCGGGATTACAAGGCAGCGATCCCGCAGCATGGCAAGCCTTCGAAGCCCAGCTACCTCCCTGTGCCTACTGCGGTACCGGATTCCACCGACACAACGCCTTTCGATGTCCCTACTGCAACGAAAGCTATTTCGATTTGAAGTGCTATCCCCAGGCGTGGAAACGAGAATACTATGCTATCTGCCTCTACGAAACAGAGTTTCAAAGCTGGCCCTGAGAACAACTATCATGGCACTAGCAAGATAACAGTGACTGCCCTGAAAAAACTTCTTTCACCACGGAGAACACCGAGAAAATCAAGGAGATAGTGAAATCTTTTTATAAAAAGCGCTCTTGTTCCTGATTTTATGAAGGACAATTTAAAAAATCTCCATGTCCTCTGTGGTAAAAAGGATTTTCAGAGAGTCAATAGTGGCTCTCCTGAAAGAACTACGAAACTCACGCAAAGACGCCAAGAACGCAAAGAAGATTAAAGTTTCAGATAATATTCTTGAATATTATGGAGTATAAACTTAACGTTATGCAAATATAATTTAAAAATATTAGCGCCCTTTGCGGCTTGGCGTGAGGCCTGCCCTTTTTTCAGTGAAGCCAATAGTAACTCTCTTCAAGGAAGATAGACTTTGAAATTGATGATCGCTCCCTGGAAGCAGATAGCCCTCTCCCTTCTCTTCGGCGCGGGCCTGGCAGCCCTGCCCCTCTACCTCGCCCGCGCTTCTGCGCGCCGTCTACGGACCGCGCCGCGCCTTCCCTCCCGCTACTACCCCTGGGCCCCGACCTACGGCTTCGGCGCGGGGTTTCTCACAGGCACCGTCCTCTTCCGGCTCGTGCTCGAGATACCGGGGGACCTCTCCCTCCTGCCCTTCGCTCTCCTGCCGCTCTTCTCCTTCAGCCTCTTCATAGCCTATGCTTTCGTGCTACAGGTATACTCGAACTCTACCTACTACGTGCATCTCTTCACCGGACGAAAAGTGGTAGGGCTCTTTACCCTTCTCGGGAGTGGGATGGCGGGGATGACGTACCTGATAGCGATAGCATCCGGGTCGCTGGAGGGAGGCGTACCTCCCTCCTTCTCGACCCTCGCGGTCAGATTCTCCCTGCTCCTCCTGCTCAGTACCGCGCTTAACTATCCATCTGCCCGCCTGGCCCTCAGGATCTTTCGGGAGAGACTTCGCAAGACGGAAGAAGAGTTCCGCATCTTTGAAGCGTTGGCTGCCGCCTGGCGACAGGCGGGAGAGGATCTGGGAATCAAGGTGCGGGCCCCATACCTGATCCGAGACCCGGAGAGCGCCATCGTCGAGTACGTGGCATTCCTGCCGCACTACGGCAGCTCCCAGGGGGCGCTGCTCCTCTTCTGCCCACCGCCCGACTACGAACCCGACCCGCACGCTCTCGCGTTAGCCAGGGAAAGGGATACCTTCTACTCCTTCCTGAACCCCGAGAGCTACGCAACCTACGACCGGGAACGCTTCATGGAGACCCTGAAAGACTACGGATACTTCGGCCACGAGGAAGAGAAAGCAGCGTGACATGACGACACAATGAACGGAAGATAGCAACCGAATCTCCCCACTTCTCGTTTGCCAACCCTCCCTCCAGGCGTACAATTCTAACATGGTAGCCGCGCTTCCCAACCTCACAACGCCCCTACAGCGCGAAGAGTTGATGGGTTCGTATTAAAGGAGGGAACCATGAACACGCAACTTAGAGAGGTGGTCCGCGTCGTTGAACCGCAGAGGGTCATGGAGGGCGCGGGTGTGCCCGTCAGGCGCGCCATCGGCTCCTACAATCTGCGCTCCCTGGACCCCTTCCTGCTGCTCGATCACTTCGGGTCGGAGAACCCCGAGGACTTCGCGGCAGGCTTCCCCATGCACCGGCACCAACAGGTCCAGACGGTGACCTACATGATCGCCGGCTACATGGAGCACCGCGACAACACAGGAGGTGAGGGGCGGGTGGGGCCCGGGGGGATTCAGATCATGACTGCCGGGAGCGGCATCCGTCACTCCGAGATGCCCCATCCTGAGGAGGGGCGGATGGAGGGCTTCCAGCTGTGGGTCGAGCCGCCGGCTGACGTCCAGCGCGGCCCCCCACACTACCAGGGCGTCCCCGCCGATCGGATCCCCGAGAGAGCCCTCGATGCCCAGGGAAAGGTGCGGATCGTCGCCGGAGCCTGGCAGGGTACCCGCAACGAGACCACGGAGATCGCGCAGGAGGTGGAGTACCTCGACGTCTCCCTTCCGCCCGATAGCAGCTTCTCCAAGGAGATCGCGGCAGGGCGCACCGCCTTTGCCTACGTCTTCGAGGGGCAGGGACGCTTCGGGGGCGAGGGCAGGCGGGAGATCGCCGCCCACCGGCTGGTGGTCTACGGCGACGGCGACCACGTGCAGGTTCGCACGACGGAGGAGGGCGTGCGCTTCCTGCTCATCTCCGGTCAACCCCTGCGGTAGGAGACGTCTCATCAGAAGACGAGGCGTAATCCACAACGCCGGGCAGGCGATGGCCTTGCCCTGAACCCTGGTTTCTGATCCCTAATCCCTCACATGGAAAGGAGATGGGTGTGTTTCACTTGAGTTAAACCGAGGCGTGAAACGTGAAACGTAAACCGTGAGGCCCTCACGTTTCACGCTTTACGTTTCAGCCACGGATAGCTCCCAACTGGATTGAAACACACCCAAAGGAGATCGATCATGAGACGCTTCCTTCTGCTCTCGGCCCTGCTCCTCCTGTTGACGCCCGCCGGAGGGACACAGGCCACCCTGCAGCCCCCCACCCTCGAGTGGCAGGGCGGCGGCTGCACCCACTGGTGCGAGACCGGCTGGTACGCCTCCCCCGCCGTCGCCGACCTCGACGGCGACGGGCAGCCGGAGGTGATCGGCGCGACCTACCACGTCTTCGCCCTCGACGGGGCCACCGGCGAGACGATCTGGCGGGTCGATCCGCCTGAACCTGAAGAGGGTAAGAGTGGGCGCGCCTGGCCCGGCGTCGTCGTGGCCGACCTGCTGGGCGACGGCGGCACGACCATCGTCACCGCCCACGGCGGCGGCTACCTGCACGTCTGGAACACCGACGGCTCCATCCGCTGGACCCGTCGCCCCACGTCCGGCGAGCTCCGCTCCCTCGCCGTCTACGACCTGGAGGGCGACGGCCCCCTGGAGATCGTCGTCTCCGCCGCCATCGGCAGCAAGACCAACACCTGGGTCTACGACGCCGCCGGGAATCTGCGCGCCGGCTGGCCCCAGCTCGTGGGCGACAGCGGCTACGCCTACGGCATCTTCAACGCCAACGTCGCCGTGGGCGACCTCGACGGCGACGGGCAGGGCGAGATCGTGGCCCCCTCCGACGTCCACTACATCTGCGCCTACGAGCGCGACGGCAGCCAGATACCGGCGAACGCCATCTACGAGGGCAAGGGCTGGGGCCAGGTCGGCGTCTGGGAGAGCCTGGACGTCGAGCTCCGTGGCTGGGGCTACTGCAGCGGTGCGCGCGCCGAGCGCTACCGTACCAACTTCGCCCACGGCCCCGCCGTCATCGCCGACATGGACGGCGATGGGACGAACGAGGTGATCGCCACCGGCAACGTCTACGACTGCGCCGTGGGCCACCCGCCGGGCAAGTACAACGGCGTCTACGTCTTCCACGCCGACCGCAGCCGCTTTCAGGGCAGCAGCTCCGACTGGCGAACCCCACCCGTGGACACAGGCGCCCCACTCTCGGAGGACTACAGCGTCATCGAGAACAACCAGCCCAACCCCGCCGTGGGCGACCTGGACGGCGACGGGCAGCGGGAGATCGTCTACGCTTCCTACGACGGGCGGGTCCACGCCTTCTGGCTCGACAAGACGGAGCACGGCAGCTGGCCCTACTCCGTCTACAGCGCCGCCGAGGGCGTCTACCGCTTCGCCTCCGAACCCACCCTCGCCGACCTCGACGACGACGGTGACCTGGAGGTCATCTTCACCTCCTGGCCCCGCAAGATCGCCGGGCTGACGGGCAAGCTGCACATCCTCGACCACCTGGGCCAGCCCCTCCAGGAGGTCGACCTGCCCGTCGCCTCGGGCAGCTGGAACGGCGGGCTAGCGGCCCCCACCCTCGCTAACATCGACGGCGACGCGAACCTCGAGGTGGTGATCAACACCGCCCACACGGGCATCGTCGCCTACGAGCTCCCCGGCACGGCGGACGCGCGCATCGTCTGGGGGACGGGCCGGGGCAACCAACAGCGCAGCGGTTCCCTGCTGGAGGGTTCCCTCGACCCCTCGCGCAAGGAGGTGGCCCCCCTCCACCCCGAGCCGGGCGACACGATCACCTACACCGTGACGCTGGCGAACAACGGTCCCCTTCTGCCGGAGGCGCGCTTCACCGACACCCTCCCCTCCGAGGTCACCTACGCCGGCAACCTCTGGGCCTCCTCCGGGCAGTACGGGATCGCCGGGGACGTCATCACCTGGACGGGCGAGGTGGAGGCGGACACGCCCGTGATCCTCTCCTTCGAGGCTCTCGTCGACGCCGGGCTGACCGAACCCCACGCGGTGATCAACACCGCCTGGCTCGACGACGGGTTGGGGAACGTACAGCCCCGCCGCGTCACCTTCATCGTCAACGCCATCAAAGCCTATCTCCCCCTCATCCTCCGCGAGTGAGCCCGATTCCCGATTCTTGTTTCTTGTTTCTTGTTTCTCGATTCTATCCAAGGAGGACCTATGAACGCTTACCAACGCGTGCAGCGACGGCTGGCCGGTGAGCCGGTTGATCGCCCGCCCAACTTTGACATCTTCATGACCTTCGCCGCCCACTACATCGGTCAACCCCTCTCGAGCTACTATCTTGATCATCAGGTGCTGGTGGAGGCCAACCTCGCCATGGTCGAGGACTTCGGCATCGACATCCTGCAGGCCATCTCCGACCCCTACCGTGAAGCCGTCGACTTCGGCGCCGAGGTCGCCTTCCCCGAGGACGGCCTCCCCCAGAGCCAGCAGCCCCTCCTGGCGGATCCCGCTGACCTGCAGACGCTGCGGCGGCCCGATCCGACCACCGGACGTCGCATGTCCGACCGCTTGCAGGCCCTCCGGCGCATGCGCGACTTCGCCGGTGACGAGATCCCGGTGATGGGCTGGGTGGAGGGGTCGTTGGCAGAGGCTGCCGACCTGCGGGGCGTCACCAACACCCTGCTCGACACCTACGAGCGGCCCGAGTGGCTGCTGGAGCTCCTCGAGCGCTGCGTCGAGGTGGGGATCGATTTCGCCCGCGCCCAGGTGGAGGCCGGCGCCCACATCATCGGCCTCGGCGACTCCATCGCCTCCCAGATCTCGCCGAAGATGTACCGCAAGTTCGCCCTCCCCTACGAGCAGCGCATCTTCGAGGCAGTCCACGAAGCGGGCGCCCTCGCCCGGCTCCACATCTGTGGCGACGTGACCCGCATCCTGCCCGACATGGTCCAGAGCGGCGCCGACATCATCGACCTCGACTGGATGGTGGACATGGAAGCCGCCGCCGAGGCCTACGGCGACCGCCTCTCCCTCTGCGGGAACTTCGATCCGGTGACGGTGATGCTGCAGGGAACGCCCCAGGAGGTCTACGAGGCGACGCTGCGCTGCATGCGCGCCGGAGGGCCGCGGAGCTTCAGCGCCGCCGGCTGCGAGATCCCCGACGGCACGCCCCACGAAAATCTGCGCGCTCAGCAGCGCGCCCTGCAGGACCTGGGCGCAGAGGCCTAGAAGCCTCCCGCTCTACAGGGGCCAGAAGAGGGGCACCAGGAAGATCGCCAGCAGGTAGACCACAAGCGTCAGCGGCCCCCCGACCCTGAGAAAGTCGGTGAAGCGGTAGCCGCCGGGACCGTAGACCATCAGGCAGGCGGGCTCCAGCGGGGTGATAAAGGAGCAGCTGGCCCCCACAGCGATCATCACCGCGAAGGTGCGCGGGTTGAGCCCCAGCTGCATCGCCGTCTGCATGGCGACGGGCACGGTGACCACCGCTGCGGCCTGGTTGGACATCGGCTGGGTCAGCAGCAGGCTCAACGCGAAGAAGGCCGAGAGGAGCACGACTGGAGAGGCCCGGGCGGAGAGGTTGACGATCTGCGCGGCGAGGAACTCCGCCGTACCGGTGTGCTCCATCGCCGCTCCCAACGCCAGCATGGAGCCGATGACGATGAGCGCTTTCCACTCGACCTCCTGGTAGGCCTCCTCCGGGCTGATGCAGCGGGTGAGGAAGACGCCCAGCGTCCCCAGAACGACCGCCGTGGGCAGCGAGAGGATGTTGAGAGCCGCCAGAATCAGGACGCCGGCGAAGATGGCGACCGCCACCGGCGCTTTCTCGTGGTGCAGGCGGCGGCGCTCGATGATCCCTACCACGCGGAAGATGTTGTTCTTGTCCAATACACGGATGCTGGAACGCGCCCCCTGGACGAGCAGCTGGTCACCGATCCTGAAAGGGGTCTGGCTCAGCTTGCGGTAGATCTTCTTGCCACGGCGGTTGATGCCCAGCACCTGCAACCCATAACGCTGGCGAAAGCGCAGCTCCTTCAAGGTGTGACCGACGAGAGGCGAACGGGGCAGCAGGATAACCTCCACCATCTCCGCCGTCGCCGCTTGCAGGCGGGGATCGGAGAGTTTCACGTCGGCCTTGATGCCCAGACCCATGTGCTCCTTGATCTGCAGCACCTGATCCCGCAGCCCCTGCACGAGGAGCTCGTCCTGCGCCTCCAGGACCAGATCCGACCGAGGCGTCAGGTAGTGGTTCTTGTCGCGCACGACGCGCAGGACGGTGAGGTCCAGGTCACGCCCCAGGCCCGACTCCGCCAACGACCTCCCCACCAGCGACGACCCGGGCAGCACCACGACCTCCGCCAGGTAGGGGCGGATGGCGAAGGGCTCTCCGTATTCGTTGGGATCGGAGCGGTCGGGGAGCAACCGCACCCCCACAAAGCGCATGTAGAGCAGTCCGGCGATGAGCACGGGAATCCCTACCGGCGCCAGCTCGAACATCCCCAGGGGCGGCAGGTCGTAGGCCGTGACCAGATTGCTGATGACGATGTTCGTGGAGGTGCCCACCAGCGTCACCGAGCTGGCGAAGATGGTCGCGAAGGCCATCGGCATCAGCAGGCGCGAGGCACTAAGGCGCAGCCTGCGGGCCAGCGCCAACGTCAAGGGCAAGAAGAGGGCCGCCGTGGCCGTGTTGCTGATGAGCGCGCTCAGCCCCGCCGCGGCGAGCATGATGACGAGCAGCAGCAGCTCGGGATGCTCGCCGGTGAAGCGTAGGAGCACGCGTCCGATGCGGTCCACCACCCCGGTGCGCACCAGCGCCGACGTGAGAACGAGCAGCCCGAAGATCATGATCACCGCGTCGCTCCCGAAGCCGGCGAAGGCCTCCTCGGGCGGGAGCAGGCCTGCCAGCACCAGGATCAACAGCACCCCAATGGCGGTCACGTCCGCCGGCAGCCGCTCCAGAGAGAAGAGCACCATAGCGACGACGATGACCAGCAGCATAAGCACGATAGAAAGCGTCATGACTACCTCGATTCCAAACCCTTGGGATTCACGTCTCCGCGTCGACGTGACAGTTCAGCATGTGCTCCACCGGCTCGAAGTAGCGGAGCAACTCACGCAACCAGCAATCCAAACCCTAATTCTATGCAGTTGAGCACGGTCGTCAACAGCAGACAGGTCGGTCCGCTTGCACTGCCCCTTGCCTATGCTATAACAAGAGAGATACCGGTGCTTGGACACACCTCCGAGCACGAACACTCTGATCCTGTCAATCCTGTCCATTTTTGAAGGGGATCGCGCGATCGAGCCCGCTGCCATGACGCTGAGACTGGGAGGAGCACTATGATTATCGTCGTCCTCGACACGAACATCTTCGTGGCGACCGGCTTCAACCGTGACAGCCACGCAGCCCGTATCGTGCGTGCCGTCGAGGAGGGAGAGCTACGCATGGTCTGGAACGAAGCCACCCGCCGCGAAATCCGCCAGGTTCTCGAGCACATCCCGCCGCTCTCCTGGAAGACCTTCGCGGACCTCTTCCGCGAGGAGGAGCGCTACAGCGGAGCCACCCATCCCGACCACTTCGACTACATCGACGACCCCGACGATCGCAAATTCGCCGCCCTGGCGGAAGCCGCAGACGCCCTTCTCGTCAGCCTCGACGACGACCTTCTCGAACACCGGACGCAGGCGGGGGTCACCATCCTCACCTCCGGCGAATTCCTTGAGCGCTATCTACAGGAGGATGCGGCGTAAAGCGCAACCTGGTTCTCCCACCTGCTCTTGGCCCTTGCCGCAGGCCCTCCCTCTGTCGTGTGTACCCATCAGAGGTGTATTGGGGAGCTGCCCTCCCCTTTGCGTTGCAATTGGAACCATCCGTTTCTCACAGCTGAAAGGAGCTGAAGATGAGCATTCGCAAACATTGGTCTCTGGTCCTGATCCTGGCTCTCATCACTATTCTCACCCCGGCCTGCGGTCCGGGCCCCGGTGAGGAAGTTGTCGACGAGCCCTTCCGGGTGGCCTACGTCTACGTCGGCCCGGTGGGTGACCTGGGGTGGAGCTACGCTCACGACCAGGGGCGCCTCGCCGTGGAGCAGGATCTTCCCTACGTCGAGACCACCTACAGCGAAACGGTCGCCGAGGGGCCGGACGCCGAGCGCGTCATCCGTGACTACGCCGAGCAGGGGTACGATATGATTTTCGCGACCTCCTTCGGCTACATGGACTCGGTGATAGCGGTCGCCGAGGAGTACCCCGACGTCCTCTTCGAGCACGCCACCGGTTACAAGACGGCGGACAACGTCGCCGTCTACGACGGGCGGGGTTACGAGGGCTGGTACCTCGCCGGCATCGCCGCCGGGCACATGACGGAGTCCAACGCCCTCGGCTACGTCGCGCCCTATCCCATCCCCGAGGTCGTGCGCAACCTCAATGCCTTTGCGTTGGGCGCCCAATCCGTCAACCCCGAGGTCGTCGTACACCCCGTCTGGATCTTCGACTGGTTCAATCCCCCCGCCGAGCGGGAAGCAGCCCAGGCCCTCCTGGACATCGGCGTCGACGTCATCGCCCGCGAGAGCGACTCCCCCGAGCCGGACAAGCTGGCGGAGGAGAACGGCGTCTACGCCATCGCTTACAACGCCGTCAACCCCGACGTGGCCCCCAACGCCGTGCTGACGGCCCCCGTCTGGGACTGGGGCGTCTACTACAAGGAGACCATCGAGAACGCCTACGAGGGAGAGTGGGAGTCCCACGCCTACTGGGGCCACATGTCCGACGGCATCCTGGAGCTGGCACCCTTCGGAGGCATGGTTCCCGAGGCCGTGCAGGAGGAGGTGAACGCCGCCAAGGACAGAGTTATGAGCGGCGACCTGCACCCCTTCACCGGCCCCCTCTACGACAACGCGGGGGAGCTGCGCGTGGAGGAGGGCGAGATCATGTCCGATGAGGCACTCCTCGGCTTCGACTGGCTCGTCCAGGGGGTCACAGGAGAGGTCCCCCAGTAAACATACATACTCCCAACCTAACGCACACCCGCCGTCACATGACGGCGGGTGTCTCTCTTCGAAAAACCGGATTTTGGAGGGCTAAGCGGTGCGAACCTGGCAGACCACGACGCCGATGTTGTCCTCTCCACCCCGCCTGTTGGCCGCTTCGATCAACGCTTGGACCGCCTGCTGCGGCTCTCCGGTCCGTGCCAGGGCTGCCAGCGCGTCGGGATCGCGAATCATGTCTCAGAGGCAGCCGCTAAGGTCAAGCCTTGGTGATCGGTCCCGGTCATCCTAACCCTCGCTTTCCAACATGGAACGTGACGGAAGAGACCCTGGCCAACGTCTACCGGAGCTCCATGACCCCCAACATCAACATGAAGAGTAAACCGATAAAGGCTATATCGAGCAGGAGCAGCAGGGCCAGAACGAAGCGCTGCCAGGGCAAGAGCGAGCCAAACAGCGATGGGAAAGGGTTCTCGTCCGCCGGCTCCTCGAACTGCTCCTCGGGAGTAAGTTCTGCGAACCACTCGGCGTCCTCGACACTTCCCGCTCGCTGGGCCCGCAGGTCACCCCAGGATTCGTTCAGGTCATCGTCTCTGGTCATCTCTTGTCACGCTATCTGGCCTATGCTACAATAACGATACCGCACCCAGAGGAAAAGTCAACTTGTCAAGCAAACTGCCACGTTCATTTTACGCCCGTCCCACCCTCATCGTCGCGCGGGGGCTGCTCAACCAACGGCTGGTCCGGATCTTCGAGGGGCGGCGCCTTTCGGGACGCATCGTGGAGGTGGAAGCCTACAGCGGAATGGACGACGCAGCCAGCCACGCCCGCTTTGGAGAGACCGAGCGCAACGCCGCCATGTTCGGCCCCCCGGGCCATGCCTACGTCTACCTCATCTACGGCATCCACCACTGCCTGAATCTGGTGACAGAAGAGCCGGGGTTCCCCGCCGCCATCCTCATCCGCGCCCTGGAACCCATCGAAGGCCTTGAGGTCCAGCAGCGTCTGCGGGGACCCGAGCGCCCCTTCGAGGAGCTGACCCGCGGACCGGGCCGGCTCTGCCAGGCCCTCGCCATCGACCGCGGCTTCGACGGTCTCGATCTCTGCGCATCCGAGAGCCCTCTCTGGGTCGAGGAGGAGCCAGGAGCACCGCCGGAGGCCATCGCTCGCAGCCCGCGTGTCGGCGTGACCGGCGATCAGGAGGCTCGCTCCGTCCCCTGGCGCTTCTTCATCCAAGACAATCCGTGGGTCAGCCGTTAGGACACAGGACCGGCAGAGAACCGCCAAAGAGGAACGCCGGTGCTTGCGCACACCAGCCACGTGCGAGAACGACGCCTTGACTATCTGACGACAAGACTAATCGACTAATTTCAGGAGGTGGAAAGTGTCACTCAAGGGAAAAGGGTTGTGGGCGTGGCGTCTCTGGGAGGTAGACAAAGCCCTGAGCATCGCCTCCCAGATGCAAGCCACGCACATCTTGTACAAGGTCGCTCAGGGTCCCCTCCCGGGCAAATCCCCCTTCTACATCGACAACGCCGCCGCCATGGCCACCCGCATCCGCCAGGCCGGTCTCGTGCCCCTCGCCTGGAGCTTCACCACCCTCGCCGACCCCGTCTTCACCACACAGTCCGTTCTGGAGGCCTTCGCCGACGGCTATGAGGGCTTCATCTTCAACGCCGAAGATGCGACGAGCGAGCGCCGGGCGGAGGCCCTGCAGACAGGGCAGGCCCTGATGAGCGCCGGCGTCAATCCTGAGAATCTCTTCCTCTGCTCCTACCCCACCCCCCTCACCCATCACCCCGACATCCCCTTCAACGAGCTGGCGCTCTACTGCCAGGGGGGTCTCATGCCCATGGCTTACGGCACCTACCGGCTCTCCCCCGACATCGTCGTCGATCAGTGGACCTACGGGCAGAATCAAGCATGGATGGATCAACGTGGGCTCGATCTGCCCATCTATCCCGTCCTCGGCCCCCACTTCGACGAGGTGGGCAACGAGCTGATGACGCGAGAGGAGCTCCAGACGTGGCTGAACCACGTCGCCGCCCATGGCCCCAGCTTCATTAGCATCTACACCGCCTCCCTTATCAAACCCGAGTACTTCGCCCCCTTCCGGGCCTTCGTCCTGGGACCGGGGGAGACGGCCCCTACCCGGCCCGTCTGGATCCACCGCCTGGGCGGTGGCGTTATCTTCGGTGTTGCGGGCCGCGAGGGTACCCAGCGCGCAGCGCTACCTTACGCCACCCGCTTGATACAGGTGGGCGAGCCCATCCTGACCGGTGACCGGCCCTGGGCGCAGGTGCGCTACGAGGGCGGTGTAGGTTGGATACGGGCGGAGGTGCTGGGCACCACGACGCCTCCTCCCTACCCTGATCTGGGACCGCCTCCCGTTTCGTCCCCGGGACATCTTCTCACCGCCCGCACGACGGTGGAGCTCAACATGCGCAGTGAGCCCTTCGTCCGCCCCGATACCCTCATCGGCTGCACCCCCGACGGAGCCCGCGTGCACATCCTGCAAGACACAGACCAGGCAGCCGCGTGGCTGGGCCAGGTCGGCAAGTGGCTCAAGGTGCGCCTCGAACCGGCGGGGCCCGAAGCGTGGGTGGCCGCCTGGCACCTGACCACCGTAGGTCCCGCCCCTCCGGTCCTCACCCCGACCGTCCGTCTGATCGTGCACAGCCCGGAGCTGGGCTGGCTGCGCGTGCGCCGTGAGCCCACCACGACAGCGCCTGAGATCGGCCGCGTGGGCCACGGAGAGGTCATCTGGGCCCTCGAACCCGAGGGGGACGTGTACCGGAAGGTGGGACAGCAGGACCAATGGCTCCAGGTCCGCACCCCGGAGGGCGGGGACGGCTACACCGCCGCCTGGTACCTGAGGATCGCCAAAGTGCCCGCCACCCTCGACGTCGTCGTGGAGAGCCCCGAGGTGGGCTTTCTGCGCATCCGCCGGGGGCCGGGGACGAGCTTCCCCGAGGTTGCGCAGGTGGACGATGGGACGGTGCTCCAAGCCCTCGAACCCGAGGAAGACGTGCGCCGCAAGGTCGGGCAGCGGGGCGGGTGGCTTCACGTTCGTATTCCGGGGGACGAGGAGGGCTACGCTGCCGCCTGGTACCTGGAGCTTCCCTCCGTGGAGCCGACCCCGCCAGTCGTTACCCGCTACGTCGTCGTAGAGAGCCCCGAGGATGGCTTGCGCGTGCGCGAGGGAGCGGGCACAAACTTCCCCCAAATCTGGTGGGTGCCCCACGGAACCGTCCTGGAGTCGCGTGAAGACGCAGCGACGACCCGCGGGAAGGTGGGGCAGACGGGGCGCTGGCTCGAGGTGGAGACCCCGTCCCGAAAGCGGGGCTTCGTCGCGGCCTGGTTCCTCCGCTTCCCCGCAGGCCCTGACGAACGGGAGCCCGTGGAGGATCAGAATCTACCCTTGGGCTTCTCGGCCTGGACCTTCGGCATGCACGCTGCCAGCGTTGCCGACGATCACCCCCAGACCCGCCAGGCCATTCGCCAACTCCTCGCAAGCGGAGGCAAGCGGGGCTGGGTCCTCTTCACCGAAGCCACCCACTCCAACCCCAACCTCCCCTTCGTGCCGGAGCTGCGCGAGCGGCTCTGGGACTGGGCGAAGCAGGGCTTCGGCGTCGTCGTGCGTCTGAACAACAACTACCACCCCTCCGGCACCCTTCCCCGCTCCTCCCACTACGACGTCTTTGCCGCCAGCTGTGCCCGCTGGGTCGAGCTCTACCTCAAGCACGACGAGGAACCCGCCCACCGCTACAACTGGATCATCCAGATCGCCAACGAGCAGAACAACCCCAACGAGCACCCCGGCTCCCACGGCCACATCCAGGAGCACATCACGCCGGAGCTCTACGCCGAGGCCTTCAACAAGACCTACGCCGCCATCAAGGAGGTGCTGCCCCACGTCCACGTGGCCCCCGGCGCCGTCGACCCCTACAACTCCGTCCCCTTCGCCCTGCTGGGCAACCGGCGCTATCGTCCGTTGGACTACTTCACGACGATGCTCGAGGCGATCACCGACCTCGACGCCGTCATCCTCCATGCCTACACCCACGGCCCCTCCGTCGAGGCCCTCACCGGCACGCAGACCTTCGCCGATCCCTTCCTCGGCGATCACTACTTCAACTTCCAGACCTATCGGCAGTTCGCCGAGCGCATCCCCGCCCGCTGGAAGGAGGTGCCCGTCCTCATCGGCGAAAGCAATCACGTCTGCCGCCCGCCCAACGCCCCCGCTTGCGACGACGCCAACCACCAGGGCTGGATCAACGCCAACATCGGGTGGGTCCGGGCGCTCTACGCCGAGATCGAGCGGTGGAACCGGCGCCCTTACAGCCAGCAGATCTGGGGCGCGCTCCTCTATCGCTGGCTGGGTGACCGCTGGAGCATCCACGACAAGCCGCAGATCCACTCCGATTTCCGCCAGGCGATGGCAAACGACTACCGCTGGCGAGCCTGATCGACCATCATCCAAAGACGGGGGCGATCAGCTGATCGCCCCCGTCGCAGATTAAAAACAACTACAGTCTACGCAAAGCGCTCCTTGAGAATTCCGGTCAGCGTGGGCTGTCCGAAGACCTCCAGCTCGTAGCGCACCCGCTGCATGGGGTGTTTCACGTCCAAGATGCGCGTCAGATCAATGGGCGTGCCCACGATCACCAGATCGGCGGGCGTATCGTTGATCGTCTGCTCCAGGTCCTTCACCTGCTGCTCGCCGTAACCCATGGCGGGGAGCACCGGCCCCGTCGTCGGGTACTTCTCGAAGGTGGCACGGATGGACTCCGCAGCATAGGGGCGCGGATCGATGATCTCGGCGGCTCCGAAGCGCTGGGCGGCGACGTAGCCGGCGCCGTAGGCCATCTCACCGTGGGTGAGGGTCGGGCCGTCTTCCACGACGAGCACCCGCCTTCCACGAATCTCCTCGGGGTTGTCGACGAAGAGAGGCGAGGCCGCGTCGATGAAGACGGCGTCGGGGTTGATCGCGGCGATGTTGCTGCGCACGCAGAGCACGTCCGCGTAGTCGGCGGTGTCGATCTTGTTGATGACGACCACGTCGGCAGCCCGCGCGTTCGTCTCGCCCGGATAGTAGGTCACCTCGTGTCCCGGTCGGTGCGGGTCGGCGACGACGATCCAGAGGTCCGGTTCGTAGAAGGGCACGTCGTTGTTGCCGCCGTCCCAGACCACGATGTCGGCCTCCTGCTCGGCCTCCCGCAGAATCGCCTCGTAGTCCACACCGGCGTAGACGACCACGCCTCGGTCGATGTGGGGCTCGTACTCCTCGCGCTCCTCGATGGTGCAGTCGTGCTCGTTGAGATCCTCGTAGGAGGCGAAGCGCTGCACGCGCTGCTTCACCAGATCCCCATAGGGCATGGGATGGCGCACCGCCACCACCCGCTTGCCCATGTGCTGCAGCTGATCGCAGACGTAGCGGGTGGTCTGAGACTTGCCCGAACCCGTGCGGACGGCGCAGATGGCGACGACGGGTTTCGCGCTCTTCAACAGCGTCGCAGCTCCCATCAGCCGGAAGTCGGCGCCTGCGGCATTGACCAGGGAGGCCTTGTGCATCACATAGACGTGGGGCACGTCCGAGTAGGAGAAGATGACCTGCTGCACACTATACTCGTGGATAAGGTCGGTCAGCTCCTCCTCGGCGTGAATGGGAATTCCTGCGGGGTAAAGATCCCCGGCCAGCTCGGCGGGATAGCGCCGCCCGTCGATGTTGGGAATCTGGGTGGCCGTGAAGGCCACGACCTCGTAGCGCTCGTTATCGCGGAAGTAGGTATTGAAGTTGTGAAAATCGCGCCCGGCGGCGCCCATGATGATAACTTTGATCTTCTCCATAGCCCTAACTTGCTCCTTTCACCTGTGGTAATATTCAGAGACGCTAGAGTAAATGTAACAGTTGTCTGACCAGTCGACAAGTGAAATTCCATAAGAAAAGCGGCGCCAATCCTCACATTGGAAAGGGCCGCTGAAAGAGCCGAACGTTAAGGGTAGAGAGGGGCGAGACTACTCCGTGGGCGGGCGGACACAGCTCTGCAGGTCCCGGAAGATCTCCTCCCGCTTGGGGACGAGAGCACCGAGAACCCCGTTGACGAAGCGGGGGGCGCTGTCGGAACCGAAGTCCTTGGCCAGCTCCACCGCTTCATTGATGGCCACCTTGGTAGGGACACTGCCTACGGTGAATTCATAGAGGGCCATGCGTAAGAGATTGCGATCGACCAGGGCCACCTGCTCCAGAGGCCACTCCGAGGCGTGCGCTTGGATGTAATTATCCAGCAGGTCCCGACAGCGCATCACACCCGTGACCAGCTTGCGGAAATAACGCTCGACACGCTGGGAGAGACCCTCCTCGCGCTCGACACAGTGGGTGATGACCTCACCGACGGGATGAGAGACGGCGTCGATTTCGAAGAGCGCCTGGAGTGCGAGGCGACGGGCCAGACGGCGCTCACCCTTCATCGTCAAAGCCTCTCACGCCTCTTCCTGCGCCGTCTCCGACTCGGGATGGAGGACATCCTCGATGTAGACGTTGACCGCCTGGACCTGCATGCCGACCATCCGTTGGATGGCGTCGGTCACCTCTTCCTGGACCTTCCGGCCTAGACGCAGCAGGCTGCAGCCGGGATCAGCCAACAGGTGGACATCGACGGATACCTGCCCCTCCTGGAGGTGCACCTCGACCGACTTGTGGCCGATGCCCAGAAAGCGCTCCACATCCGTCTTCTGAGCGATACGGGCCACACCTTCGACGTTGCGCGCAGTCAGGCGGGCGATCGTTTCTAGGACCATCGGCTCGACGGTAACCTTTCCAGGCAGCTCGACACCGGTATACTCCTGCGAACTCTGAGTCTTCGGGGCGTTCATTCTGCACTCACCTCCACTATCGTACCGCTCCCCGGGAGAAGCCAAGGGCTGGTGAAAGAGCATCCGGGCCTCTATGGAGGCCCGGCATCCTGGCTACTATCCAATGCGGGGAACAGCGGCGCATGGGAGAGAATCTCTACTCTTCGACTTCCATAACCTGGCGACCGCGATAGGCCCCGCACTCTTTGCAGACGTGGTAGGGGCGGATCATCGCGCCGCACTCCGAGCACTCCACCAACTTGGGGAGCTCAGGCGGTGCGAAGGTCTGGGCACGCCGATTGCGTCGCCGGCGACTCGTAATTCTATGCTTGGGTACTGCTGGCATTCCTTCTCACTCCTTACTTTATAATCGCGTCTCACAATTGCTGTCTTTCACGCCCCAGGGGGCGCAGCTTTACTAATTATATGCATAAGGTGGCTTCTGTCAAACGAACGACCTTAAACTACTCCTGCAGGCGCCGCTCGCGATCCGTCTCCAGCTTCTGCAGCCCGTTCTCCACCACTCGCAAGAGGCGTGTCAGGTCGGCCTGCAGCCGGCTCAAGATATCGAAGGCGTACTCGTCCGCCCCGGCGCGCAACCCCGCCGTCTCCTCTTCCACCCGCCGGAGGATGAGGTCGGCCTGTTCGCGCGCCTCCTTGACGATGCGGTGCTCGCCGGCGCGTCGTTGAGCCTCAACCTCTGCATCAGCGACGATCTGAGCAGCTTCCTGCTGCGCTTGGGCCAAGAACTCCGCGCGCTTGTGGACCAGTTGCCGCGCCTCCGCCACCTCTTTGGGGACGGTCTCGCGGATCTGCGCCAGCTGCCCGCGAATCTCCTCTTCGTTCACCGCCCGGTTACCGGAGAGGGGAATCTTGGGGCTCTCCTCCAACAGATAGCGTTCCAGCCGGTTGATCAGGAACTCCAGATCCATCGCCTTCCTCCTTCGATACCTTAGGGTCTGTCAAGAAACAACTTCCCGATTGCACAACCGAGGCTGTCAGGAAAGGTCTGGTACGCCCCCCCCCGCAGCAGCCATTGAGGCTAGTTTTAGAGCTTCTCACCCCACCACCCGGCGAAACCCAAAAGACCCAAGGTTGTTCTCTCGAACACTCAGTCCCGCAGTGAGACGACGTTGATGTCCTCGTCCTCTCCCCGTTCGTCACGCTTGCGCTGCAGAGCTTCCTGCACGTGGGGCGGCACCATTCCGGAGACGTCCCCCCCCAACATGAAGATCTCCTTCACGATACTGCCCGTCATGAAGGCGAAGTCCTCGTGGGTCATCAGACAGATGGTCTCCATCTCGGGCGCCAACTGGTTGTTCGTCAACGCCATCTGGTACTCGAGTTCGAAGTCCGAGATGGCCCGCAGACCTCGCACGAGCACCTGGGCACCCACGGCCTGCGCAAAGTGAACCGTCAGACCCCGGTAGGGTCGCACCTCGATGTTCGATGTCCCGTGCAGTGCCTGACGGGCCAACGCCACCCGCTCCTCCACCTGGAAGAGGAGGTTCTTGTTGGGGCGCGCATAGATGGCGACGATAAGGTGATCGAAGAGCGCCGCCGCGCGCCGTGCCACGTTGATATGCCCGAAGTGAATCGGATCGAAGGTGCCGGGATAGACCGCCATCCTCTCCATCAGCTCAGGTCTCCCTCCGTCTGCCAGAAAGCGTCCACGCGCGCCTTCATCCCCCGATGTTCTGGAGCTTCAAGGGTGGCGTCCTCCGCAATGAACCGCTCGGCGACCGCCCGCACCTTCTGGAGCAGACGGGTATCTGCCAGGGGCGCCATCGTCAGTTCAGGAAAACCGCTCTGCCGGGTCCCCAGGAACTCTCCGGGTCCGCGCATCTGCAGATCCCGCTCGGCGAGGACGAAGCCGTCGGTGCTCTCCTCCATCGCCCCGAGCCGTTCGGCAGCCTCCTCACTGACGTTCTCCGGCAGCAGGAGACAGTAGGACTGGTGCACGCCGCGCCCCACCCGCCCCCGGAACTGGTGCAGCTGCGCCAGACCGAAGCGCTCGGCTCCCTCGATAAGCATCACCGAAGCGTTCGGCACGTCGATCCCCACCTCCACGACGGAGGTGGCGACGAGCACATCCAACTCCCCGTGGGCGAAGGCTGCCATCGTCTCCTCCTTCTCCTCGGGACGCAGACGACCGTGCAGCAGCCCCAAACGCAGCGTAGGGAAGACCTCCTGCGCCAGCCGCTCGTGCTCCTCCACGGCAGCCCGGGCTTCGATCTTGTCGGATTCCTCGACGAGCGGGTAGATGATGAAGGCCTGCCGCCCCTGCTCCACCTGCTCCCGGATAAAGCCGTAGGCACGCTCTCGCTCCCGGTGCTTCAACAGGCGCGTGTCCACCGGCTGCCGTCCCGGAGGCATCTCATCGAGCACCGAGACGTCGAGGTGCCCCCAGATGGTCAGCTCCAGGGAGCGCGGGATCGGCGTCGCCGTCATCACCAGCAGGTGGGGATTGTACCCCTTCTGCCGCAGAGCTCCCCGCTGCTCCACCCCGAAACGGTGCTGCTCGTCGATAATGACCAGGGCCAACTTCTGGAACTCCACCGACTCCTGGATGAGGGCGTGGGTGCCGACGACGACCTCGATGGAGCCGTCCGCCAGGCCCGCGTAGATCTCCTCCCGCTCCTCACCCTGCACGCTCCCCGTCAGAAGACGGATGGTGGGACGCGGTTCAGGAAAGAGGTCGCAGAGCCCGCTCAGGCTCTGGAAGTGCTGCTCGGCGAGGATCTCCGTTGGGGCCATCATCGCGGCCTGGGAGCCCGACCGGGCCGTGACCGCCATCAGGAGGGCTGCCACAACGGTCTTGCCCGAGCCGACGTCTCCCTGCAAGAGACGGTTCATGGGTTCACCGGAAGCAAGGTCCCGTAGCAGCTCGTCGAGAGAGCGGCGCTGGGCCTCGGTCAGGGTATAGGGAAGCGCCTCCAGCAGCTCATTGAGGTAGCCCGGGGCCGGTTCGATGACCTGACCGGGCTCCGACTTCCATTGGCGCTTCTGTAGAAGGAGCCCCAGCTGCAGATAGAGGGCCTCCTCGAAGGCCAACCTCCGCCGCGCCTGCTCCAGATGGTCGCTGTCGTCGGGAAGGTGAATGCCCCAGAGAGCACGACTCAGCGGGAGCAGGTGGTGCTCCTCTCGCAGGTGTTCAGGAAGGGGATCGGGGATGCGGTGGGCCCACGCACCCAACGCTCGTCGCATAACGGAGCGCATCCAGCGCTGGGTCAGCCCCTCGGTCAAAGGGTAGACGGGGAGAATGCGGGCAGCGGAGAGATCACTCCGCCCTACCGCCTCCCACTCCGGTGCGTTCAGCTGCAGGCGGCCCAGGTACTCCCCAATCTTCCCGCGCACGGCGACCTGCATCCCCGGCTTGATCCGCCCCTCCAAATAGCGCTGGTTGAACCAGGTCGCCTCGAGGGTGCCCGTGGCGTCGGAGAGGATGGCGCGAAAGAGATACTGCCGCCCCCGTGTCTGGCGCCCTCCGGCCTCCCAGACGGTAGCGATAATAGTCGCCAGCTCCCCATACTCCAACTGGTCGATGGTCTTCAGTTGGGAGTAGTCTTCGTAACGGCGCGGATAGTGATGCAGCAGATCCCAGATCGTCTCCACCCCCAGATGCGCCAGGAGCTCGGAGCGCTTGCGCCCCACACCGGAGAGCATCTGCGTCGGTGAAAGAACGCCCTTCCCCGGCACCAGCTGAACGTCCGCGGCTTCCCTTTGAGGCCTCATCTTCTGAGCCGAGGGCGGGGGAGGGGGGGGCACCGCTTGCTCTGCAGTCGGGTCATAGAGCGCGTCCCAGAGAGGGCGCATCGCCTCACGGCGGGCCTCGGGCTGCAACGTGCTATACGCTTCCAGGCGGTGGGCCACGTCCTCGATCCAGGCTTCGTGCTCCGTACCGTAAACTGCGCGGGCCTGTTTGCGCCAGGTATCGGCATACCGGGCCAGCCCGCCGGCGACGGCCTTATCCTGGTAGTCGTAATCCTTCGCCTCCAGGGTCAACATCTTTTTGAGAGTATCCAGGGGATTTAGCATCTGTTCTCCAATATCACACTTCAGTCCAGCACTCTGTACAAAGGGGGGGCCTCGGAGCTCTGAACGAGAGCCACCCCCACACCACCCGGCCCAATGTGGGTTCCGAAGACGGGACCGACCTCCACCGTCAGCATACCAGCCGGAGGCGCCAGGGGCTCCAGCAGGATGCGTACCTCCTCCAGCGCTGCGACATCCAGATGGCTGTGCAACAGGGCCAGCCGTTCAAGAGGCGCCGCCTCTTCTACCCGCCGGAACAGCCACTTCAGGGCCCGGCGTCGTGTGCGCACCTGACCGAGCAGGTGGGCCTCGCCGCCATAGAAAGCGATCACGGGTTTGATCCGCAACACCTTGGCGACCCGGGCCTGCGTCCAGTTCACCCGCCCACTGCGCAGCAGATGATCCAGGGAATCCAGGACGCCGAAGACGTACGTCCGCTCCCGCAGGGACTCCACCAGAGCGACGACATCCTCCATAGAAGCTCCTGCAGCGAGGGCCTCCGCAGCGGCGATGACTTGCCACCCTATGCCCATGGAGACCTGGCGGCTCTCCACCACGCGCACGCGCGCCGCGCTGAACGCCTCGGCAGCCTGACGTCCGTGGCCTGCGAGGCTGCTCAGAGAAGAGGCGACGAAGAGCCCCAGGATCTCCTGAGCTCCTTCCTCTACGAGCTCCCGGTAGCAGCTCGCGAACTCACCAATCGCAGGCGCGGCGGTCTGCATGAGCGGGGTGCCCGCGATTAGCTGGCGGTAGAACCACGCGTGCGACAGGGTGCCGTCATCCCGGTAACTGCGCCCGTCCACGTTCAAGTAGACCGGCACGCGCTTGATTTCCCAGCGCTGTATGAGCTCCTCGGGAAGGTCGGCGACGCTGTCCGTGACGATACGAATCCGGGGAAGATGCGGGTCCATGGGCTAGCGCCACAGCCCCTCGTAAATCACCAAGCCTAAACCGTCGGGGCCGATGTGAGAGGCGAGGATGGGATCGTAGGAAATCGTGGGGAAATCGTGAGCCGAAATGACCTGTTCCAACCGTCCCTGAAGGCTCTGCGCCTCCGCGGCGGGCCCCTCCCCCACGCTCTTGAAGATCACCAGCTCCTTGACGCGCGTGAACTCCGAGGCGAACTCCACGAGCTTGTCCACGGCCTTTTCCGGCGTGCGGCTCTTCTCCAGGGGGATGATCTCGCCGTCTTCAATGACCAGGAAGGGGTGAATGTTCAACATCGCCCCCAGAATGGCCTGCATCGCACTGACCTTGCCGCTGCGGTAGAGATAGTCGAGGGTATGGGTGATCAGCACCACATAGATGCGCGGGATCATCCCCCGAACCCGCCGCACCACCTCCGTCAGGGGAAGGTCCGTCTCTTGGAGCAGCTCCCCCGCGCGCTCCACCAGGAGCCCCAATCCCACAGAGATAGTCTGGGAGTCGAGGAGGGTGATGTCACAGCGACCCATGAAGTCCTGGGCGGCAATGCGTGCGTTACGCATGACGGGACTGAGACGACTCGACGAGAGAATGACCAGCATCCGGTTGGTGCGGTAGAGAGTACGCTCGAAGACGGCTCGGAAGTCATCCGGTGCGGGGCCCACGATCTCCACAGGTGTACGATGCTCCGTCAAATCCTTCAGGAGCTCGATGTGTCCGCTCGTCTGCTGATCATACATGAAACTCTTGCCGCCTGCCTTCGCAATAATCGGCAGGGAGATAACACCCAGCTCACGCAGGCGGGCAGGCGGGAGATAGGCGGTGCCGTCGGTTATTAGCTGAACATGATTCACTGCCACGCCTCCATGATGTGGTAGAAGTTGGCCGAGAGCGCTTCACCGGGAAGATGCCCTCTAGCACTACAAAGCACCTTTACGTGCGACTGATAACTAGATAGTCTCATAAATCTCGATAAGGTCAGCTGAATGGGTAGCTGCTAAGAACAACCCGTTCTCTTCCAACCTTCACTCCACCGAAAGCAGATAAGGGTAGTGGGGCTGTCCTCCCCCAACCACTTCAAACTCCAGGGTCGGGTAGTCCTCGGACAAGGACTCCACCAGAGCCGCGGTCTCCTCCTCGGTCACACCGTCTCCGTGGTACAGCGTCAGGAGCTCGCGATCCTCCAGATCGACCTGCTGCAGAAGCTGGTGGATAACCTCCTCGTAACTATCACCACATGCCGTCAGCTTGTCGTTGAGGAGCCCGATGAGCGCGCCCTCGTGGACCTCCACACCGTTCATCTGCACGGTGCGGGTAGCGCGCGTCACCTCTCCCGTCACCACCTCTTTCGCAGCCTCCAGCATGGCGGAGACATTACCGTCCAGGGTGGCCTGTTGGTCCAATGCCAGGAGGGCGCCGATACCCTGGGGCACACTGCGGGTGGGCACCACGGCCACCTCCTTGTCGCTCATCTCCGCCGCCTGCTTGGCAGCCATAAAGATGTTCTTGTTGTTGGGCAGAATAATGACCTTATCCGTTCGAACCGTCTTGAGCGCCTCCAGAATATCCGCCGTGCTGGGATTCATCGTCTGCCCCCCCTGGACGATAGCCGTCGCTCCCAGGCTCCGGAAAACCTGCTCCAATCCCTCGCCGGCGGTGACCGCCACGACCCCGATGCTCTGGGGTTCGCTCTCCAGGAGAGCGGCCGGGGTCTCGAAACCCGGTCCCATGACCGGGTGGCTGTCACGACCCGAGATGAACTCCTGATACTGCGCCTGCATGTCCTCCACGACGACGTCGCGTAGGGAGCCCTCGGCGGCCCCCAAACTGATAGGCACCCCGGGGTCCGGTACGTGCACGTGCACCTTGATCGTGCGCGAATCACCGACGACCAGAGCGGAATCCCCCATGACCTCGATGCGCTCACGAATCCCCTCGACGTCCATCTCCTGCCCCACGATGATGAACTGCACATCGTAGGGGTAGGCACTATCGAACTCCAGACCTCCCCCGTGCTCGTGGCCCAGATCGACCACCTGGGAGAGCCGTCCGTTTTCCTCGGTGGGGAGCCCGGCCATGCAACGCCACATACCTTCTAAGATGACCACCAGTCCTTGACCTCCCGAATCCACCACGCCTGCCTGGCGCAGCACGGCCAGGAGCGCCGGGGTACGCGCCTCGGCTGCCTTAGCCCGCTGCACCAGGCGCTCGAAGATGAGTCTCAAATCATCGTTATCCTCGGCTGCGCGCTGGGCTTCGTCGGCGACCTCACGCACGACGGTGAGTATCGTGCCCTCCACCGGTTTGACGACGCCCTTGTAGGCCGTATCAGCCGCCTCTTGCATCGCCACTGCCAAATCCGCGGCCCGTAGATACCGCTGCCCATCGAGACTGCGGGCGAAACCCCGCCAGATCTGGGAGAGGATCACGCCCGAGTTGCCGCGGGCGCCCATCAGCGCCCCGTGAGCTACCCGACCGGCGATGACCCCGATCTCCTGATCGGGAAGATCCTCGATCTCATTCCAAGCCGAGGTCATGGTAAGCGTCATGTTCGTCCCCGTGTCTCCATCTGGAACGGGAAAGACGTTCAAGGCATTGATAGCGGCCTGATGGCTGCGCAGCCAGGAGAGCCCGGCCTTCACCATCCGCTTGAACTCCTGTCCGTCTAAGGTCATATACTGTCTATCTTGAGTTTGCCCCACCAGAATCACTCCCTGCCCTAGTCCATGTTACTGACGCGCAATGCCTGGACGTGCACGTTCACCACTTCGACAGGCATCTCCAGCGCACGCTCCACCTGGTAGCGTACGACGTGTTTGACACTCTCCGCCACGGTTGCGATACGTGTCCCGTATTCTACCACGACAAAGATGTCGATGACGATCTTTCGGTTCCGAACCTGTACTTCCACGCCGCGCTTACGATCCGTCGAGAGCATCTCGACGAGCCCGCTGGCGAAATTCTTCGGGACCGTGCCCACCACGCCGTAACAGGTTTGCACAGCCTCGTTGACGATCGAAGCAATGGCGACAGGAGAGACTTCAATACGTCCGCTCGTATGCACGCGATCCTTCATTTTCCCTCCTTCTAATTGCGTCTTTCTACCTTTGTGGTATGATAGTGCCTGCTAGAGAAACAAAGAGGTGAAAAAATGGCAAAATGTGAGATTTGTGGCAAAGGGCCGTCTTCCGGTCACAACGTCAGCCACTCGAAGGTGGCGACCAAGCGCAAGTTCCGTCCCAACGTCCAGCGCAAACGCGTGATGCTGGACGGAAAATGGCAGCGAGTCAAGATCTGCACCCGTTGCCTGCGCACTCTTACCCGTGGCTAATCGAACCAGTACCATTTGACACGCCAAGAATCGGCCCCGTCTTCAAACGGGGCCGATTTGCTTTTCACGACCTCTGCCCCGTCATCTGGCAGCAGCCTGCCTCAGACGCGCGATTGCCTGCCGGACCCCCTCCGGCGCCTTGAAGATGGCCGAACCCGCCACCAGAACGTCGGCGCCTGCGGCTACCACTTGAGGAGCCGTCGTTACATCGACACCACCGTCTACCGAGAGCCAGGCCTGACTATCCTCACCATCCAGCATCTGTCGCACGCGACGAAGCTTCGGTAGCATCTCCGGAATAAACTCCTGCCCTCCAAAGCCCGGATTGACCGTCATCACCATGACCGCATCCAGCAGGGGCAGGACGTAGCGTAGAGCCTCCTCCGACGTCCCGGGGTTGAGCACCACACCGGCACGCGCCCCCAACTGACGGATTCGCCGGAGAGTTCTGTCCAGATGAAGGGTGGCCTCGGGATGAACGTAGAGAACGTCCGCCCCGGCGTCGACGAAGACCTCGAGGTAGCGCTCGGGTCGGTCGATCATGAGGTGCACGTCGCGCGGAAGTTCGGTGACCGCGCGCACCGCCTGCACCACCAGAGGGCCGATCGTAATATTGGGGACGAAGTGCCCGTCCATCACGTCCAGATGGATCAGGTCCGCCCCCGCCGCCTCGGCCTCCCGTACGGCCTCACCCAGCGCGGCGAAATCTGCGGACAGAACCGAAGGTGCCACACGTATCTCGTTTCCCATAACCTGACTATCTTACAACGGAAGACAGAAAAGGCAACCGCCCACCTCTCGCTCCCCCACCCGTTCCCCGAATGAGGACGGTTTGAAAAAAGACAAATCCATTACGAAAAGATTAAACAAACAAAAAAAACGTTGACACAACCCGCAAAAATTAGTACCATAAAAAAGTACAGGCCCGAGCAACAAATCTGATAGCCACTCCCCGCTCTAGATTTCAAAACATTGGAGGAAAACAACATGTTCCGTGATCGCATTCAAGATAAGTATGACCAGCTATCTCCGCGCTTCCGTGTGTTGGCCGACTTCATTTTAGAGAACACACTGGACGTAGGATTTGTCACGGCGACGGAGCTCGCGCGGCGGGTAGGCGTCGATCCTGCTACCGTCGTGCGCTTCTCTCAGGAGGTAGGTTACTCCGGTTACCGCGAGCTCTCCCGCGAAATCAAACAGTACATCAACAACAAGTTGGCCCTTCGCTACAAGGAAGGCGCCCCGGAAGCCGAGGGGCTGGCAGGAGAGGTCGCCGTCCTGGCCGACGAGCTGAGCGATCGCATCCTCGGCTTCAAAGCCGATGCCGAGCAGATCGCAGAGGCCGCGCACATGCTCCACAGCGCCTCCCAGGTCTTCGTTATCTGCAAGGGAGAAGGGCACGGCATCGCTTCTCTCTGGAGCACCTACTTGAATATCATCGGGATCGAGGCGCGCGCCGTCAAATCGGACGTAGCGCAAGGAGCTCTCATGCTGCGGGACAGCGAAGCCGATGACCTCATCGTCCTGATCTCCCTGGGCCTCGACCCCGACGCTCAGAGCGGGCACCTGTTGAACGTCGCCCAGGAGCGCGGCCTCAAGACCCTCGCCCTCACCACCAGCCCCACCCTGATCCCCGCCCGCGAAGCCGACCTCAACCTCACCGTCCCCGCCAAGACACCCTCCGGCTACCCCTCCTTCGACACCCTCATGGCCCTCCTCTCCCTCCTGTGGCAGGCGTTGATCAAGATCAACGAGCAGCAGAGCCGCGCAGGGGTGGCGGGCATCACGGAGACCCTGCGCTCCCTCGTGGAGAGAGACGAGGAGCTGCCGGAGTACGACGTCGCAGCCGTCCTGCGCCTCTGGGAACAGGGCTGAACATACCCTAACACTTCCGTGTAACGGGGGGCGGGGACAGCTAGCTGTCCCCGCCCGTTACGTACTACTACCGTGCTGACGCCTCAGGAGCCCTCCTCCACCGCCTCGGGGGTCGCCACCGGCTCCTCCCACGCGGGCAGCTCCTCCACAAAACGAGGCCAGGTGCGGGTGTAGAAGCGCAGGTAGTCGGGAAGGCCCAGACGCCACAGCCGATCGACGTGAGCGCCCTCGTGCACCTGGTAGGTGACGTCTGCCCCCTTCTCGAGGAGAAGATCACGCAACCGGATGGTCGCGGCCCTCGTCCAATCCGCATCCCCGGCGTCCAGATAGATACGCTGACCGGGAGCACCGGCCTCCGCCAGCAGGAAGGGGTCATAGGCCGGTAGGGGATGGTTAACGGCGAGAGCAGGGCTGTGCCCACCGACGATCCCAAAGAGGTCGGGGTATAGCAGACCGATCTCCAGGGACCAGACCCCACCCCGGGAGATGCCCCCTACGGCCCGCCCCTCGGGCTGACGCCAGGTCCGGTACTCCTGATCGATGGCGGGCAGCAGTTCGTTCACCAACATACCTTCGAAGGAGTACTCGCCACCGCTGGAATGGATGTAGCGCCCCTCGGGGTTCGTCACACCGGGCATGACGAGAATCACCGGTCCCACCAACCCTTGAGAGAACCAGGCATCGGCGATATCCGCCACGCCCAACGATTGCCAGTGATACTCGTTCAAAGGCCACCCGTGCAACAGATAGAGCACCGGGAAGGCGCGCTGGGGATAGTAGTGGTAACAGGGGGGCAGATGTACGAGGTAGTTCACCTGCTCCTGCATCGCCTCACTCCAGAAGGTGTGCGCCTTGGTCTTGCCCGTGGAGAGGGGGCAGACGTAAGGGCGGGGAGTGGATGTGGACGTCGGGGTCGGGGTAAGCGTAGGCGTGGGCGTCGACGTAGGAGTAGCGGTAGGCAGGGGCCTATCGGTGGGAGTGGGAGAGGCAGCGACCGCAGAGGGGATCGTCGCACCCGTCGGAGAAGCCACAGCGTTCCCCCCAGCGGTAGCCTGACAGCTCAGCAGCAGTGGCGACAGAAGCAGGAGCCACAGGAAGCGCAGCCCCCTCACGTGCAATTTCGCTAACCAAGACATGGTGGCTAGTGTAACACCTTCGAGATCTGCGTCAAGGGATAACGGCGTCCAGGATGCATTGCACATAAAAAAAGACCCGACCTTCGCGGTCGGGTCACGATAAGACACACAAAAAAGCAAGTCTCTTGGCAACGACCTACTCTCCCAGGGGGTCCCCCCCCAAGTACCATCAGCGCTGGCGGGCTTAACTGCCGGGTTCGGAATGGATCCGGGTGTGGCCCCACCGCTCCGGTCACCAAGAGACCTGCTTAGTACACAAGTCCAGGTCTAACATAGACAGTCCATCTTTTTGGGTTCCGTAGAACCCCAAGTT
>DAOTVC010000043.1:0-18327 GCA_034437215.1 Anaerolineae bacterium
GCGTCGCCGGGCTGCCAGACCTCCCAGAGACCGGCGAAGGCGAAGGGTTCACCGGAGGCCAGGCGCACGAGCACCGGGGTCTTGGCCTTGCGGTCGGGCTCCTTCCGCCACTCGTAGAAGCCGTCGGCCAGGATGAGGCAGCGGCGGCGGCGATAGGCGTTGCGGAAGCTGGGCTTCTCCGCCAGGGTTTCGGCGCGGGCGTTGATCATGCGGTTGCCGATGGAGGCATCCTTGGCCCAGAAGGGGACGAGGCCCCAGCGGAAGAACTCGATCTGCCGCTGTCCGTTGTTCGCCACGACGGGGATCTCCTGCGTGGGGGCGATATTGTAACGGGGTTTCAGGCTCGGGGGAGGCGTGAAATCGGGAAAGGCCTCCGCCAGCTCCTCGAGGGGAATCGTCAAGGTGTAGCGACCACACATGGTCTACCCTCCTTCGTAACTGTATCTAGGCCAGATTGGTGGAGATGGACGCCGGCAGGATGAAGGGCTCGATGCAGCTCGGCTCTGCCTCGGTGTTACAGCAGCGCACCTCCATGACGCTCAGCATCTGCTCCAGTCGGTGAGCGATCCGCACCACCTTGCGGAGCGTGGGGGCGTCCAAGGTCAGCTGAACGAGGGCGAGGCCCGTCTCGGGATTAGCCCGTGCCCAGGCGCTGTGCATATTCACGTCGTCATCGGCGACGACCTGACAGGCGTCGCGCAGCAGATGGGGGCGGTCCATGGCCTGAATCTCGAGGGTGAGCAAGCCCGGGCGTCCCTCGGTACGGTCCAAGAGCATCTCCAAGATAAAAGTGCCCAGCTCGTGGGCGCTGATCTCCCCGCGCCCCACCTTCTGGATAAGCTGGGCCTCCGTCAACCCGCGGGTGCGTCCCAGGCGCTGAATGCTCTCCGTTGCGTTCCAGCGCCGCAGCTCGTCCTCGATGAGGGTTTGGCCTTGGACCGCGATCTCCTCCTGAGGCTGTCGTGCAAACCAGCGGCGGATGTGACGCAGGGTGTAGGGATTGGTCGTGTACCCCAGATCCTCGTCCAGCCAGCGGCGGTCGGGACCCGGCGAGAGGGCCTTCACGATCTCCACCTGGTCACCATTCTTCAAGGGGCGGTTGAGGGGCACGTGTTCGTTGTTGATCAGGGCGCGGCGACAGCGATCGCCCACCTCCGTGTGGATGGCATAGGCGAAGTCCACGGGCGTCGATCCGGTGGGCATTTCGATGACGTCGCCCTTGGGCGTGAAGACGCGGATGCGTTTGGGCGTGATCTCCGACTTGAAGAGATCGAGAAAGGCCTTGGGGTCGTCGTCCGGGAACTCCTGCACGTGGGCCAGCCAGGTGAGCTTGGGCTCGAGAGAGGCGGCACTCTGCGCGCCGCAGGCCTGCTGCATGTAGCCGACGACGCCGTAGGCTGCCATGTGATGCATGTGCCGCGTACGGATCCGGATCTCCAGCGGGTGCCCGCGCAGACCGATGACGACGGTGTGCAGGGAGCGGTAGAGGCCCTCCTGGGGAGCGGCAATGAAGTCGGTGATGCGCCCGGGGATGGGGGTCCAGAGCTCGTGGACACTGCCCAGGGCCGCGTAACAGGCGGTGCGCGAGTCGACCAGGATCTGAATGCGCAGACCATCGTAGGTGCGGGCGCTCTCCCACCCGTTCTCCTGGATATGGCGGTAGAGGTTGGGGATAGATTCGGGCAGCACGGTGACCGTTGCCTGCACCCCGTCCTCCCGCAACTTGTGGCGCAGGTGGGTCAGGGTGTCCTGCAGATCCCGGCGCAGCAGGCGCACCCGTGCCTCCAACATCTCCTGGATCTCCGTGTAGGCCTCGGGCTCCAACACGCGCAGGCTCAGATCGTCCAACGTCTCTTCGACCTGGCGAATGCCCAGCCGGGCGGCCACGGGTACGAAGAGCTCCTGCGTCTCCCGCGCCTTCTGGCGCTGTTTAGAGGGTTTGAGGTAGTGAAGGGTCTGCATGTTGTGCAGACGGTCCAGCAACTTGATCACGATGACCCGCAGATCCTCCGCCATGCTGAGGAAGAGGTTGACGAGGCTGGCCGCCTCGCGCTCCTCGTAAGTGAGCTCGCTGCCCTGGGGCGTACGCACCAGGTTCAGCTCCTTCACCTGCTCGCCTAGCTTCGTCACACCCAGGACGAGCTGGGCGACTTCGCGCCCGAACCTCTCCTCCATCCCCGCGTAGGTGATGGTCGTATCCTCAATGACGTCGTGCAACAGGGCGGCAGCGACGGTTGCGGCGTCCATGCGCAACTCGGCGAGCATCTTGGCGACGGCCAGGGGGTGCATGATGTAGGGATTTCCGGACTTGCGTTGCTGCTCTCCGTGGGACTCCCATGCAAACGCGAAGGCACGCGCGATGGTCTCACGCTCGCCAGGCGTCAGATAGTCGAGTTGCGCTGCCAACTCCATATAGGCATCCTCGACTCTTTGCATGACTCTCTCCTTCTAAGGATCCAACAAAAAACCCCGCGACAGGCGTGGGACCGACGGTCGCGGGGTCAGAAAGGGGGCAGGCCAATCAGGGGCCGGGTGGCCGGGATAGCGCACCCACAGCCTGCCAATCCAACGATTGGCTGCCATCCCTAGCGTCTGCCTGTGCTGCTTGTGCATCGTTCACACCCGCCATCTCTCTATCTATCATAGGTTCTTAAACATCACATTCTAATCCCAAATCGGCAAAACGCAAGTCCGACTTGGGATTTGGGAAACTCCCCCCGGCGCACTCTCGCTGCCAGGTTACCAGGCGCGCATGACAATGGGCAGGTAGGCCTCGTAGTGAGGATCGGAGGTGAAGGCCATCAGGACCGGAGGGGCGGGATCGTCCTGCCAGAGGTCGTAGAGCGTCTCGCCGTCCACCCCGCCGTTGGCTCTCAGAAACTCGACGTACTCCTTAGAGGCGGTCTGGTAGTAGAGCTGCGCCGTCACGCGGGTTGCTTCTGCCGGAAGGGTGTAGAGCGTCTCGTCCCAGTACTGCCCATCGGCATAGCCGGCGCCTACGGGCCGCAGTCCGGGTTCGTCGAAGGCCGCCTGGGTATAGCCCCGCGGCGGGATGCGGTTGTCCTTCACGACGGTGTTGTTGAGGACGAAGTGGAAGGAGGCGCCGGCTCGTTTACCGAGCAGCTCTGCCAGCTCGGGGGTCATCCCCTGTTTGACCTCGTAGACCTTGGCGCTGGCATCGCGGATGAGCCGGTCGTTCGCCCAGTCATACCGCCCCGACTCGTAGATGAGGTTGCCACCCCCATCGTAGGCGTGGACGTAGAGCCACATCTGCCGGCCCTCCGGGTAACCGGTGGGGAGCTTGTGACCCGTTTGGTTGGTGACCCTCACGCGTGCCACTTTGTCCGTTCCGCTCGTCTCGAGGGTGACGCTGAGACTCGCCGCCTTCCGCAACATCTGCTCGGCCCGCCGAAGGGTGACGTTGAGGTGGTCGGCGTCGTTCTCGGCGCTTAACCGCCACTCGGGGTCCTGGAGTAGTTGCGGGATCCAGGCATTACCTCCCACCATCATGTGCTCGGGTAAACAGCCCGTGGTCTCGCAGTCGCGGGTCACGGGATAGAACTGGGGATCGGCGGCGACGCCCGTCTGGCGTTCCATGTGACAATCCTGACAGGCTTCGACCACGTCGCCGGGTTGGGCACCCGCGAATTGCGGGGCGACGACGCCCCCCTTCGCGTAGTCACTCCGGACCCACTCGCTGAAGGTACGCTCCAGGGGGAAGAGCTGCCCTCCCGCTACCGCGGCGGCCGTCTCCATCTCGTTGGGCCAGTACTGACCGCGCCCCGCGTCCCAGCTGAGGAGGGGGTTGTCGAGATCGTGGCAGGTCCCGCAGAGCCGGGAGCGGGTGATGGCCTCCGTCTGTCCGAGGAAGGCCGTGCGGTAGGCGGTGTGGTAGGAGAGATCGGGATCGAAGGCGAAGGGGCCCCGGCGGTTGTCGTCGGGGTCCACGATGAGCGTCGCGCTGCCGGTGTACGTTGTGGGAACCGTCGCCGTCAGGGCGGTGCGCACCGAGGCGTCGACCCCGGCAATCTCGCTCGCCGAAGGGCGGGGGTCGACCATGCGGTGGCAGACCTCGCAGGCGACACCGTCGGTCGTATCTTCAGGGATGAGAGCCGAGCCGTCGGCAGGGTGGCTGCGCCCCTCCAGCCAGCCTTTCGGCGCGTGGCAGCGGAGGCAGTAGTCACCGGCGTCGGGGGCGTCGTGATTGGCCGTGGTGAGGGCGGCCCAGACCAGAGGATCGCGGCCCGACTGGCTCATGAGCGTGCCACGCCAACGATCGTAGATGGGGGCGTTGTGGCAGACGTTGCAGTCGATGGAGGGCGGGATCTCGACGTTGAGGGTGTCGGGTTGGGTGCCCGGCAGGAAGAAGTCCTGCATGGTGGAGGTGAGGATGCTCCGGGGCACGAAGAGGGCCGCCGGCAGGTCGAGGGGGTCGATGTTGGCGCCGTTGAGGAGCGCATGGTTGACCAGGCTGCCGGTGATGGCGCCCGTCACGGTGACCCGGTAGGTGAGGGTGATGGTGGAGGTGGCACTGATCTCCCCCTGCCAGGTGAGGGTCGGGGCCAGGGTATCGTCGACGCTGCCTGCGGTGGCGGAGAGGGAGGCGGGCTGGTAGATCAGCCCCGCCGGCACCGTGTCGGTCATGTAGAGGGTGCCGGCGGCCCACCCGGCGTTGTCGATGACGACGGTGTAGGTCACCGGCTCAGCAGGATCTGCGGCGGGGGAGGAAGGGTACTTGCGGGAAGCGGAGAGGTCGGGCGGGGGTGAGGGGCCGTCGACGTCCGCCAGCCGCCGGATGGAGCCCCCCAGGTCCACGACGTAGAGCTCGCCGTCCTCGTCCTCTCCGAAGGCGGAGATGTTGAGGGACGTATCGAGCTCCAGTTCGGGCGGCGTGAAGCCGCTCTCTGTCTTCTGCAGACTCCAGATCTTCCCGGTGACGAAATCGGCGTAGAAATAGTACCCCACGAGGTTGGGGTAGAGATCCCCGCGGTAGACGAAGCCCCCCGTCACCGAACGACCCGCGTCGTGGTCATACTCGGCGATGGGCGGGGTCAGCGTGGCGCTGGCGCACGCAGCGTCCCACTCGAAGTCGTGGGTGCCTTCCTTGCAGTCCCAGCCGAAGTTGAGCCCTCCGGCGGTCCCCGCCGCCTGGAAGCTGATCTCCTCCCACTGGTTCTGCCCCACGTCCCCGATGTAGAGATCGCCCGTCTCGCGGTCGAAGCTGAAGCGCCAGGGGTTGCGCAGGCCGATGGCCCAGATCTCGTCCTGCCCCGTCACGCCCACGTAGGGGTTGTCGGGGGGGATGGCATAGGGGGAGCCGCCGTCGACGTCGATGCGGAGGAGGGCGCCCAGGAGCGTCGTCCTGTCCTGCCCGTTTTCCAGAGGATCGCCGCCGCTGCCGCCGTCGCCCGTGCCGATGTAGAGGTAGCCGTCGGGCCCGAAGAGCAGCTGCCCGCCGTTGTGGTTGGCGTGGGGCTGGTCGATGGTCAGGAGGGTAAAGGCGCTATCAGGATCGGCTTGATCGGGGTTCGAGGGGGAGACGGAGTAGCGGGCGACGACCGTCGCGCCGTCGCTGGCCCGGGTGTAATCGACGTAGAAGTAGCCGTTGTTCTCGTAGTCGGGGTGGAAGGCCAGCCCCAGCAATCCCTGTTCCCAGGACTCTTCTGCGAGGTCGGTGATGGTGAGGAAAGGTGTGGAGAGCACCTCGTCATTTTTGATAATCTTGATAGCTCCTGTCTGCTCCACGACGAAGAGACGTCCGGAACTATCGCCTGCATGGATCACTTGAACGGGCTGGCTGAAGCCGGAGGCGATGACTTCGTTCACGGTGATCTCTATATCCTGGACCGTATTCGCTTCGGCCTCCGTGACAGTCGGTGTTAGTGACAGGGGAAACAGGATCAGTACTCCCAGCGCTATGGTCAGGGGTAAGCATATCCTTACCCAGCCTCTTCGGGATTGTAGGTGCATCTTCTCTCCTTTCGCAACACTATTCTTTACAGTAGTAGGTGCGCTGCGGGGAACGACTATCTTCATTATACTGCCTTTCATTTTTGTGAGGAGCTTACGCACGCGGTCCACTTTTTCCGGGCTCACTTGGCCTCTCCTACCTCTCAAGTACAATGGAGAGTAACCTGGAGGTGCAGAGATGCAACGGACTATCCCTAAGCGCACGTTTCAGACCATGGCCTTCGCAACCTTACTCCTCCCTATCGGCCTCTGGCTCTTCTGGCTCCTACGTCTATCCGGTCCCTTACCCTGCTCATTCTCCCCCTCCTGTGCATCCTCGACGCCCTCGCCTGCCCCGCGCTGTAACGTTTTCGTAACGCCGGTGTGGACAATATAGACAGGATGATCTGCCGGGATGCACAAGGGTCCCGGGACGACTGTATGAAGATGGAGGCGAGAGGTGACGGATATCGAAAAGGACGTGAACTGGCACATCCTGCGGGGGATCAACAAGGCCAAGTCGGGTGATTTCACCGGCGCAGTCGATGAGTTCTCGAAGGCCATCCGATTAACACCCAACTTCGCGCCCCTCTACTACAACCGCGGGCGGGCTTACGAGGATCTGGGGAACGCGCGGGCGGCGCTCGCCGACTACACCCAAGCCCTCGATCTGGACCCCGAATACCTCAAGGCCTACAACAACCGCGCCCTCCTCTCGCGCCAGTTGGGGCATCTCGACCTGGCGCTCGGTGACTGGACGACCGCGCTGCGCGTGAATCCCGGCTTCGTCGAGGCCCGCTACAATCGCGCCGCTACGCACGGCATGCTTGGCGAGGTCGCCGCGGCCCTCGAAGATCTCTCCCAGGTGATCCGCCAGGCACCCAACTTCGTGCCGACCTACGTGGAGCGGGGCTGCCTGGCCTGGGATCAAGAGGGGACGTTCCGCTATTGGACGATTTAAGGAGGGTGGTTTCAATCCGGTGAGGAGCTATCTGTGGCTGAAACGTAAAGCGTGAAATGTGAAGGCCTCACGGTTTATGTTTTGCATTTCATGCCTCGATTAAAGTCAAGTGAAACACACCCATTTGAAGATGCCACGGCGTAAGTACCTTATGACTGTGAAGACATTTGACCAGGAGACTCCGATGTCAACCTATACCGCCATCCATGTCCACTCTACAGACATAACGGGTGTACAGCAGATCTGCCATGCTTGGCTGGCGGAGAGCCATCCGGCGGCGACCCTTACGGTGACGCAGGGGGCGTTCCCACTCAAGGACTTCGCCAGGATATTCGACGATGGGTGGCCTTCCCTGCTGGTGTTGGGATTGACCGAGCCAGACTGGCTCACCCTCCACTGCAACAGCTTCAACGAGATGGAAGCGCTGGCGCAGCGACTCTCGCGCCAGCTGGCTTGCCGGGTGGTGGTGGTCTTGGCGCAGACGGTCAGCGACAGTTATTACATCAGCGTGGATAATGGCGGCGAGCGAGTGCGCACCCTTGAATTTTCCGCCGGTAACGGGTGGCTGGTTCAGGAAGGGACGCCCCTGCCCTTCGAGCCGCATCCTCTGGGCGAGAACATCGCCGAGGCAGGTGAGGAGCCATTGTACTTCTTCGGAGTGCAGGACGTCGAGGCTTACTGTCAGGAGTTGGGCTTCTCGCCGTGGGGCGCGGAGTACGAGCCGGCGTGGGTCATCATGCGGGCGCGCAAGAAGCGCGGGTTCTGGCGCCGGTGAGAACATTCGGCATTTGCACAGTTTCGTAGGAGGTTCTGAGAGATGAACAACTTTTGGACACTCCCGGCTCTGGACATACCCGGGATGAGGAGGGAGTTTCAGTGAACGAGCCATTCTTTGCCGCTTGTAGGGCGGGAGATCTGCCGGCGGTGGAAAGTCACATCGCTGAGGGCAGCGACCTCAATCTGGAGCGCGGGGTATGCCTGGCAGCGCAGGCCGGGCACAGTGAGCTGGTGGCCTACCTGCTGGCTGAGGGCGCGGGGAAGCATCGCAAATCGAAAGAATTGGTCAGAGCGCTATATCTGGCAAGCCAGAATGGACACGCGCCGGTGGTGCGCCTGTTGCTGGCCGCAAAAGTGCCGGTGAACGCCGCCGCGTACTTTGAGCGCCGCGCCTTGCACGCCGCCGCCACCCACGGTCACGGGGAGGTGATCCAACTGCTGCTGGCGGCCAAAGCCAAATGCGATGTGCGCGATAGCGACGGCATCACCCCGTTGGCGGAGGCCGTCCTGAATCGGCGGTACGAGGCGGCGCGGATTCTCGTCGCTGCCGGGGCAGACGCGAACCTGTGTGCGCAGGACGGCTACAGCCCGCTTTCGATGGCGCAGGAGCAGGACGATCAGGCCATGCTCGCGCTGTTGAACGGGGCTGCTTTCACCGGCACTGCTGTGGAGCCAGGGCACTCTATGGCGACGAGGACGATGAGGTCATCGTGAACGCCTACGTTTGGGTATTCAACGGTAATGGGGCCAGATTTCCCAGCGCGGTCTTCTCCTCGCGGGAGAAGGCCGAGGCGTGGATTACCGCCCATGACCTCTCAGGGACATTGACGCGCTACCCCCTTGACCAGGGCGTGTACGAGTGGACTATAGCACAGGGTTACTTCACGCCCACCAGGGAGCAACATAGGACGGCTGCTTTCATCCAGAGTTTCAGTTCGGCGTATCAGGAACACTATCACTACGCTGCCGAATCCGGAAAGGACGTTTCGCCAGATGAACCTGATCATCTCTGATGCTCACCCCTCCATCATCACGGCAACGCTTGACGCGGTCTATCGCTGCGGCATACCGGAATTTCTACCGGCGCACCTGCGGCTCCTCTTTCATTGTCCCATTGTCCCAGCTCGGCGCCGGGGTCGTATTTTGCGTAAGGTGGGGGGAGAAGTTATCTTTATGCTCATCGTGGAGTAGGGTGTATGAAAAGCATAGTGATATCGACACCGACGTGGTTGCTTCTGTCTCTGTTCGTCATCGCGACGGGGTGTGGGGCGCCCAGAACGCCGCAGATACGCGACCTGGTGCTCCCCGCTCCCGACCTGCCGGACGATGCTCTCGTGCTTTACGAGCACATCGTCATCGACAGCGAGCGCAGCGACAATTGGCGCTTCTACGTCCGTGATGACGGGGCTTTCCTCAACGCGCGGAATGAAGAGCTGTGGGTGGCGCTGGAGGATTGGCAATCGGATGACCCCGCGCTCTTCTGGAACACGCCCTTCGCCGCCGAACCCACCCGCCACCTGACTGCTGCGCAGTTCAGCGAGTTTTGGCAGGCCTTGGAGGCGGCCAACGTCGGCGCGTTGCGTACCTACTATCCGGACGCGAACTTTGAGTCTACCACCCCGCCCTGGATCGAGCGCTGGACCTTTGTGCTGGATGGCGAGGTCGTCACTGTCCTCATCGAGTGCGAGGCCACGCCGGCGCAACTCGCGGACCTACACCAGACGCTAAATCGTCTGCTGGTGGAAGCGCCGCTCGAGTGAAGGAGGAGATGGTGGTGGAGAGGGATTCTTGACGGCGCTCCCTGAGACTCTACAGGAGCTGTTACGTCTGGCCCTGGCCGCCGTGGAGCGCCATCCGCAGCACGACTTGAACCTGGGCTTCCGGCAGGCCATCGGCAGGGCCTTCGGCCCTTATCGTGACAGTGGCCTGCCGGGGAGCGCCGTGGCTCACCGGCGGCGGGCGCGGTTGGCGATTCTGACGGTGCGCCGCGTCCTGCCCCTGTGGGAGGCTTCTTTCCCCGGAGACGAGCGCCCCCGGCGCATCCTGGAGATGGCGGAAGGGGTGCTGCGGGGCGAGATCCTGCCCGACGCGGATCGGAGCGCCTCACGCTTCTGGGACGAGTTAGATGCCCTGCAGCTGGAGTTCGGGCCGGAGAGGGCGCCCATGGCGTTGGCCGTGGGCTACGCGGCGGCGAGTGCGCTCGTTGCCACGTATGGGGAGGCGTGGGACGATCTGGATGTCGAGGAGATCGACTACGAGAGCGTCGACAGCCGGGACTTCACCTGCAACGACACGGCCTTCTACGCCTCCGTCGCCTACGCGGGCGGGCCGGTCTGGCAGATCCTGGCCCGCGTCTCCCCCGACGCGGAGAGGCGCCACGCCTTCTGGATGTGGTGGCTGATCGAGGCGGTGCCGCTGGCGTGGGAGGCGGGGTGAGGTGAGGAGCGCATGAACGGGGCCGGAGTCTATCTGGCCGAGGTCAAGGAGCGCTTCTCGTCCCTGGACTACCCGGTCTCTCCCTGCTCTGAGGAGGAGATCGCCGCCCTGGAGAGCCGCCTGGGCTTTTCCCTGCCGGTCGCCTACCGGGAGTTTCTGGCCTGGATGGGGCGGCGCGCCGAGGGCTTCATGGTCGGGACGGACTTCTACTACGCGGAGCTGTGGGACGCCAGAGAGTACGCCGTCGAGCTGCTGCGCGAAAACGACGCCCCGGAAGTGCTGCCCAAGGACGCGGTAATCATCCTGCTGCACCAGGGCTACACCTTCGCCTTCATTCGCGCCGGCGAGGGGGACGATCCGCCGGTCTACTTCTATACCGAATCTCAAAACGACGACCGTTTCACCAGGGTCTCGCCTCACTACAGCGACTATCTGCAGAGCTTGTTGGAGAGGCACCTGGATTATGTGAAGGAATTCGGGTCTGTTTCACCTGAGCTAGAGTGAAACGTGAAGCGTGAGACCCTCACGCACGCTTCACGCTCTACGTGTTAGCCATGGACGGCGCGTAATTGGGGTTGCAACATACCCAAGGAGTTCGAAGTTGGACACAAAGATGGAGTTCCAGGTGCGCATCAACAGCCGGGCCTCTCTGGAGGAGATGGTGGCCCGGGTTAGCCGGCTCTTTCAGTGTGAGTTCAGGCCTTCCCACGCCAAGCTCTTCGAAGGCGCCCCGGCTTTCGAGGCGGAGCTTCTCGGCCTGTGGATCACGCTGAGCTACTGGAGCCGGCCGAAGAGCGATCTCAGAAACTACCAGCTCGTGGGGACGTTACAAGACCGGCTGGAGGTGAAGTGGGAGATCCCCAGCGCCTACCTGGACATCGATCCGTACATCTTGACCCTCTTGAGGAGATGGGACGCGGAGGAGTGGTACATCCCCGATAAGGAGGAGCTTCGTCAGGGACCCCAGGCGCCCGGGAGTGAAGGGGCCGGTTGAGATCATGAACCTGGACGCTTTGCACCGGGCCTACGAGGGCTTCTTCGGCGCGCCCGACTACGTCTTGAGCCTCTCCTTGGGGGAAGAAGGGGGCCCCCTGGAGCGGCTGGACGTCGTCTACGACTTCCCCAAGCCCGCCGAGGGGAAGCTCGATACCACGATCACGACGTTGGGGCTGGCTCTGCATCCCATGGAGGCGCCCTGTGAGCGGGCCGAATTGAGCATCGCAATTCTGGGCCGGCACTCCCGGGAGGATAACGACCGGCTGGGACGGGCGCTGGCGCAACTCGTCCGGGAGTGCCTGCGTAGCCGCAGAACCTTCGCGCCGAACCTGATCCTTGAAGGCCACTCCCTGCCCTTCTTCGAGGGGATGGAGCAGCTCTTCGTGCTGGACTGGGGGCACACGGAGCCGGAGTGGCTGGGCGACGTCGACCCGCCGGTGCGCCTGCTGGAGGTCGTGCCTGTCTACGCCGGGGAGGCCGCCGAGCTGGCAGAGGTCGACGAAACGGTGCGCACAACGCTCCTCGTCCAGGCCCGAGGCGCGTGGAGTGACCCCGGGCGCGATCCCGTGCCGCTGTTGGAGAGGGCCGTCGGTTCCGCGTGGGAACGGCTGGAGCGGTGGTACCGCGAGAGAGCGCCCGCCGTTCACGCGGATCTACGGCCCGGCGCTTCCGGCGAGGAGGTCGCAGCGCTGCAGGGCCGGCTGGGGATGCGGCTGCCCGACGACCTTGTCGCCTCGCTGAAGCGGCACAACGGCGCCGTGATCTTTCACGACGGCTACCGCTACCTCTCGGCGGGCGCGATCGTCGAGCTCTGGTCCATGATGCAATCGCTAAAGCAGCAGGGAGCCTTTTCCACCTACGAGCCCAAGGCGTCCGTAAAGGGCGTCCTGCAGCACACCTGGTGGGACGCCGGGTGGATCCCCTTTGCGGAGGACGGGCAGGGGAACCTGATCTGCGTCGACCTCAATCCCGGGCCGGATGGGAAGCGCGGGCAGGTGATCTACTGGGAGCGGGTGGAGGGCCCCCTGACGAGCCGCTACGGCTCCCTCTTCGAGTGGCTGTGGCGCTACCAGCACGCCCTCTACCGTGGGGCGTACGTTTACGTCGCCGAGGACGGCGCGCTGCGCGCGAAGATTTGAAGAAGAGCACTCGCAGGAACGAAAGGTAAGTATGGAGCTATCGAACTCACAGATGTCCCACGTCTGGCACCGTCTATCGCCGGAACAGGCTCACGAGGGGTACTTTGTCCCTCAAAATCTCGCCTACGACGACAGAAACCGCTTCTTCACGAGTTGCGCGGGTGGGGCGAGTGTCCCGGCCGACGCGCCCTGCGAGTTCGTGGGCTTGGTCGCCCATGCGCCGGACGGTGGTCTGGTGACCCTCTACCTCGGCGGCTTTTCGCTCGCAGATCTCTACGACCTCTACGGCGTCGAGACCGTGGAGTCGGGGGCGTTTAACGTTCTCGAGGGGATCGACGGGCACATTAGCTTCAATAAGGAGTTGGGCCTGGGCCTTGCCGAAGTCTTGCGGGCCTACGCTTCGCAGATGGCGGTGTGTGAGACGGTCGGTGCGTGCGCCTTCGAGCCCCTGGATGGGGCAGCGATAGAGCGCTACCACATCTCCACCTACGCGCATCACGAAAAGGAGGTATACAGGCTTACGTGCTCTTCAGCGCCTGATTGGGGCGCGACGACCCTCGTCTCCTTCACCCGCGCGGCCGACCGTCCAACCGTTCAAGGGATGGGCGTCACGCGCTTCTCGGAGAACGAGATCCAAGGGAGTCCACGGTTCCGTCCCTTCGTTGACGGAGCGGGAGCCATCCCGCTCACCCGAGAAGCTCTGCTGGCGTTGGCCTCGATGGTGGAGGAACGGGCGGCGTGTCTACAGACTCTTTGATCAATGTTGAGCATCGGCCTGCGCCGACTATCCGCTGCACCTGCTCGATCCTGCACGGGGCGACGCGCTGGTGACGCAGTCCGTCGGCGGGCAGGAGACGCCCCTGCCGGCCAAATTCTACGTCCCGCTGGAGATGGCGTTGCAGGCCGCGCACTACTTCTACCGGCACCGTGCGCCGGACCCGGCGTTGCGCTGGACTGCGACCAACTTTGAGGAAGGAGACTGATGCCAGGAACGGAATTACGCTCACTCATGAAAGCTGTCATGCACCACGATGTCGAGGGGGTGCGCGCGCTGTTGCAAACCGACGTAGACCTCAACCAGCGCTATCTGGCGGATTATCCGTTGGAAGCGGTGATCCGGGCCGGAAATCTGGAGCTGGTGCGCGTGTTCCTGGAATCCGGCGTGGATGTCAATCTTGAGTACGGCGAGCCAGAGCACGCGAGCAAAGAGACGGCGCTGATCTTCGCGGTGCAGCAGAACCGGCCGGAAATCTGCCGGTTGTTGATCGGTCGGGGGGCTGACCCAGACTATTTGCAGGTCGATGCACACCGGGAGGAAGACCAGACACCTCTCGAAATTGCCATCCAGCGCAACCACCAGGAAGTCTTCGACGTTCTGTTGCCGCACACCGACCTGAGCCGGGGCAGGGGACTGCACTACGAGGGGCGGCACATCCACCTGGCGTGCCGGGCGGGCAACCTGGAGATGGTGCGCAGCTTGCTCGAATCCGGTGTGGACGTGAACCTGCGCGGCGGCGTGAACGAGCTCACGCCGCTGCACGTCGCGGTGGAACAGGACCAGCCGGCCATCGTCGCCTATCTGCTGGAGCGCGGCGCCGACGTGAACGCGCAAGATCGCCGGTTGAACGTCCCCTTGCACGCTGCCAAGAGCCGCGAGGTCGCGCAGCTGCTCATCGCGCAGGGGGCTGAGGTCAACGCGCGGAACGACTTCGGCGAGACGCCCCTGTTCCAGCAACGGGACCCGCAGATTGTCGCACTGCTGCTGGAAGGCGGCGCGGAGGTCAACCTCCGGTGCAACTCCGGCGAGACGGCGCTCCACAGGGTGCTGACCAGCGCGGCGTATCCCTATGTATTCGGCGCTACGGCGGACTCCGCTCAGGCGTTGGTGGTGGTGGGACAGATCGTCGCGCTGCTCGTGGCGCACGGCGCGGATGTGAATGCCGCGGCGCGCAAGGGCGCGACGCCGCTGCACTACGCTTGCCGCGACGCTGCGCCGGGAACCGTCGCCCTGCTGGTGCAGCGTGGGGCCGACGTCAACGCGCGCGCATCCGGTCAGTATGATGGCGCGCCCTTGCACGTCGCCGTCGAGGCGAAACGAGACGAAGTCTGCGAACTGCTGCTTGCCAGCGGCGCTGACGTGAACGCCTCCAACAGCGCAGGCGGAACGCCCCTGCACCTGGCGGCGAAGGGCGGCTACAAAAGTATCGCCCAACGGCTGCTGGCGGGCGGCGCCGATACGACGGCGGCAAATCACGCGGGGGAGACGGCGCTGGATATCGCGGTCGCGTTGCGGCAAGCGGCCCTGGTCAAGCTGCTCGGCGGGGCGCTGCCACCCAAACCCGCGTCTGCCAACAAAATCCTCCCGGCAATTTCGCTGGACGAGTACAAACGCGATCTGGCCATCCCGGCGGGTTTGCAGCCTTATCGGGAGGCGCTGCTCGATTCCGTACAGCCGTTCATTGACATCCTACCCCAGCCCGATGACGCGCTCGACCTGTGGGAGAGCAAGTTCGGCGGACAGCCCTACCTGCCGCGCGCGCATCCGTATCCCCTGGATGGGGAGGGCAAGCCGCTCTTCTTCCTGGCGCAGATCAACTTCGCCGAAACGCCCCGGCTGGCGGGCTTCCCGGAGCGCGGCCTTCTGGCGTTCTACATCTACGCCGATTATGTGTACAGCCTGAGCGACGACAACACGCGCCAGGAGAAGTTCCGCGTGCTCTATTTCGAGGAGGTGGTGCAGGATGAGGCCGCGCTGACCACCGATTTCGACTTCCTGCCCCTCTTTCCCTGTCCGCCCATCGAGCGCCCGCTGGGGCTGCGCTTTCGGCTGGATTACGCCCCGGTCTCCAAGGAGGACTATCGCTTCGAGGAACACATCGGTCAGCCCTTCTACCAGATCAACCCCGGCATGACCTTCCAGGAGCAGATGGCCTTCTTCAAGATGCGGCGGTGCAAAGTGGGCGGCTATCCCGGCACGACCCAGGACTATCCCATCGACGCCGAGACGGACAAGGATGTCCTGCTGCTGCAAATCTCTTGTGGCGAACACATCACCTGGGGCGATGGCGGCCTGGCGAACTTCTTTATCTCGGCAGAGGATCTCGCGCGGCGGGACTTCTCGCGGGTGCTGTATAACTGGGATTGCGGGTAGAGATGAAACTACGCTCTCCTGCTCGATCCCATTTCAAGGCCGCGCAACAGGCGTGGGCCGACGAAGACCCGCGCGGGGCGCTGCGCGAACTGGCGCAGGGCCTGCGCACGGACGCCGGGCATAAGCCGCTCTACAAGCTCGCGGCGCAATGTCTCCGTGCTCTCGAAGCAGCGGAGGAAGCGCATCTGGTGGAGGCTGTGCTCGCCGATTTTCGCTCCGCCGATCCCATTTACGCGCTCGGCGACTACTACGCCGGCGACCAGAACTTCGAGCTGGCGATCCCCATCCTGGAGCGCGCCCACGCCCTGGCCCCTCAGCGCCTCGACGTGGTCCTGTCGCTGGCACAGAGCTATACGTCGCGCTTCCGCCCCCAGGATGCCTATGACGTACTCCAACGTACGGGCCTGCAACGCGACTTCTGGGCCACCTACGAGTTTTACTGGGCCGCCTTGCTCTGCAAACGTCACCTCCCCGAGATCGCTGAATTTGTGGAGGCGGAACGCGCTAACGTCGCCCGGGCGGATCTGGACGCAGAGTTGCGCGACGGTCTCATCTACGCGCTCGACAAACTGGAGCAGGCGTCGGCGCGCTTGCAGGCCTTTTCCCCGGAGTCGCCGTCGCGCATCTGGGATTGGCACTTCATCCAGTACGGCGGTGCGATTCTCGACTATTTCGACGACCGTGAAGCCGAGGACGGCCTCACTGTTGCCGGGGGGCGTTGGGTGGCCTTATGGATCTCGTCTGCGCACGCCGCCATGCTCCTGCACAAGCTCCGCCGGCTGCTGACCACGTTGGAGCGCAGGCCGCAGCGCGTCATCGCGCTGCCGGACCGGGACTCGGAGATTATCGGGCGCGCTGCGGCGCTGCTGCTCGAGCTGCCCTTCGAGCTGGCAGAGGAGGAGACGGGCGCGGCGCTGGCGCAGCCGCACAGCCTGCTCGTCGCTGCGGATCAGCGGCGGTTGCGCGAGAAAGCCCTGCTGCCGGTGTTGCCGGGACAGACGATCTTCGCTCTCAACCTCCACTGGCTGCATCACGGCGGGCTGACGCCGGACGTCGCCGGGGTTATGACCCAGGCCCTCTACCTGCCGTGGAACGGCGCCCTCCAGGTTGATCCAGAAACGCGCCAGGTCATCCATACCGATCCCGATAGTCGCCCGGCAGAGGTCATCGCAGAGGAGTTGGTCGCAACTGAACCGAAGCAGGACGCGCACTTCAATGAGACGCTGGCCTTCTATCGTGCCCGCGCCGTCTATCTCAAGGGCGGGGGGCGGGGCGGCGACCTGCGGTTCCTCTTTCATTGTGACAGCCCCGTGCCGGGATCGTATTTTACGTAGGAGATGGGAGTTCATCTGGAATGAAATTCTTCACCCGCCAACTCTATGCTGCACAGCAGGGCGATCCCGATCTGCCGGAGGTCATCGAAGCGGATCGGCAATGGCGTATGGCGAGCCAGGCATACCGGCACCATCTGCAATCCATATACCTGCAGTTGCCCAAGCGGATGCAGGAATTCTCTGCGGTCTCCCTGCACGATGGCATCATCCAAACGGTGATTTGGAGCGGAGATGAAATACAGCTGCAGATTGCCGGCTGTGGCTGTTGGGGACCGGCCGGGCCGCTCGAGCTCATATTTTGAGGCGTGAAACTCGCGGAAGGGATCGACGACATTCTCGAAGATTGGTGGCTCTACGAAGAAGTTCACCTATCGCAAGACGCCGCCTTCGAGTATCACGTCTTGTTGGTGAAGTCGGAGTTACTCGTCGTCGCAGATGATGTCGAACTGATCGAATGGGGTGGCTGAGCTATGTCCTTGCTGTACATTTTCTTGAAAAGCAACGGCGAGTTTGAACTGGTCACCCAGCAGTATTAAGGATCACATGAGAATAGCACAGCGAGCCGCCGAGAGGGAGCCCGTATGAGTTACGACATCAGCATCCATCTGGAGCAGGGCCAACCACGCGCAGAAATGGACTCCCTGCTTGCCCGGCAGCCCTTCATCAACGGACGCACCTTTGCAATCCAGGACACCCATTTCATGGAGGTGGACCTGGAGTACGACGCCGCCACCCCGGACGTGATCCACACCCTCTCTTTTCACATCCCCTACGCCCTGCTCGATCAGGTCGGCGTCGATTTCGATCCCTACTTCGACTGCATCCGCACTCTGGCGCAGGCACTGGAGGCCCGGGCCTACGACGCGCAGCTGGATATGTTTCTGGACGATCCCGAGTTCGCCAAACTCAAACCGGCCCTGATCCAGACGGCTCTGCAGCTCTCACGGCTCTCCCGCGAAGGCGACCTCCTCTGCGTTCACTGCGCCTATCAAAGGCGGGAACTGCTCTGGAACCTGGCGCAGGGCGCGTTCGCCGGCATCCGCGAGACGCCGGCTCGTATCACCAACCACGACTGCTACAATGACCAGGCCAGCAACGGCAGCCTGCTCGCCCGGGCCCACCAGAAAGAGATTCACCTTCTCCCTGCCGATGGATCGGCTCCTGCACGCGTCATCAAAAGAACCGGCGAGGCCTTGCGGCTCGAGTTTGTGGATAGCACACGGCTGCTGTCGGCCTCGCACAACAAAACCCTCAAGCTCTGGGATACCGCCACGCTGAAGTGTCTCAGGACCTTCAAAGGCCATCGCGACCAGATATCCGATTTTGTCCTGTTCAGCCCCAGGCTCCTGATCTCCTCCTCGGTGGGCGGACCCCTCATCTTCTGGGATTTCGCCACCGCGACCCCCGTGTTGACCCTGTTGCACTCCTATTACAACGCCGCCTGGATCGCCATCGACGCCGCAGGCAACTTTGAGCACAGCGAGGATTACAAGGGCGTCATGCGGTGGGACTTTGGGAGACAGCAGTTCACGCCGCACCGGGGTCTGGCGGTGGATACTCAGAGCAGCTGGAATTCCCAACCCG
>DAOTVC010000044.1:0-3926 GCA_034437215.1 Anaerolineae bacterium
CCCAACCCACCGCTCCCACAGGAGGACATGCGTTGCGCGTCGAGTTGCGTTGACCTTTTCTACCCTTCGACTATACTCTGTTGAAAGTCGAAAGCAAGCCTCGCGCCCGAGTCTGGTACCAAGGCGTTGGTCACGGCGTTCCCGGCACCCTGATGAGCATATTATACACTATCCGCAGCATCACGGACTGGTGCGGGACTTTCGGGAGTGGCCCTTCTCTTCCTACCATGCGCTCTTGTCCACCTCCCCCACCCACGTGCAGCGGGCCAGGGTACCGGCGCGGTACGGGGACGTCGCGGACTTCGTCGCCGCGCACAAGGTCGTGGAGGATGATCTTGACGTCTTCGAACCTAGTGACTGAGGGAAGTCCATGAAATTTCGCTTCGACCCCAACCTCGACTGCCAGATCAACACCGTGCAGGCGGTGGTGTGCCTCTTCGAAGCGGCGCTGAGCTCCGAGCACTTTGAAAGCTTTGAAGATTACCTGCGCCCGGTGGCACTTCGCCCACCTCGACGTGCGGTACGATGACGTCGTCACGGCGGAGGCCCTGCTCGAGAGACTGCGGTAGGCGACCGGCGCCGGGATCGCAGCCGAGGTGGTGCAGGAAGCGCGTTTCAAACTCAAATATGCAGGAACAGGTTTTGCCTGTTACCCTGGGGCTTAGGGTTCGTAAAAGTATAACTTCTCGACATCTCTGGAGTTAGGAAGAAACAACTCCTTCTGACTCGTTTGAGGGCTGTGCGCCTCAAGTGCTTCCAGAAGTTTGTTACGCTCCCCAAGCACCCACCGTCGGGAAGTTGTTTTCTTACAGACACTTAGTCTGTTCTTTTCTTTCGGTCAATTTCATGGAGGATATCATGGACAAACGTCGCTACGTACTGACGCTCATCTCCCTGGGAGTGCTGGTGTTCGGCAGTACAACAACCACCGGGGGCCAGCCGCCGGCACAGGTCGTGGTCTCTACCTCAGCGTACGACCCCTACGAGCTCAGCTATGGGCTCTACTGGTTCGGAACGGACGGTCTCTATCAAAAGTTCGTTCCCGGAGAAACAAACCCCTACTTCGACCCGGCACAGCCGACGATTATCTTCGTTCATGGCTGGCAACCCCTTCTCTCCAATAACTTGCCCGATTTTGACTTCAACGGTACGGACACTGCCGCCTCTTGGATCGAGGACGGTTGGAACGTGGGCATCTTTGCCTGGAACCAGTTCTCTGATGAAACGACCGGCGTGACCGGAGCTTGGTTCGAAGATGGTCCTCCGCCACAAGGTGTGATCGATGCCGAGGCCAAGATCTGGACCACGAACGGGCCGCGCGGTATGCGCTGGCGCGACTGGGACGATTTGCCGGACGGCTACAGCGCACCCCCCGCCGGCACGCCCAGCGCGGGGGACCTCTTCTACCAGATCTACGTCGAAGCACTGCCCGCGACCTACACGCAGACGATCCGCCTCGCCGGTCACTCATTAGGCAACCAGATGGCGGTGCGGCTCACAAAACTGCTGCACGAAGGCATCCAACAAGGGGAAGTCTCAGAGAACCTGCGTCCCACTCGGGTGGCGCTCCTGGACCCCTACTGGTCGCCGGATGCCCAGGCCTACCTCGACGGTGACACGACGGGAGGGCGGGTACGCGAGTATATCGGCGAACTACTCCCCACCGGTACCCTGTTCGAATGGTACTGGTCCTCCACCTGGACTACACCTCCTCAGGGCGACGCCAACGAGGCTCTCAAACCCCTGGTCTTCTATGCGGAGATGGATCCGGTGTACGCGACCGAGGACTTGGACAAGCACTTGGCACCGCGTTACCTCTACTTCTGGTCCCACGCCTTTCCGGGATCGGCCCCCTGCACGGGCGAGGCCTGTCTAGGCATGACGAAGGTCCTGTCACCGATGGGCGATTCCCAACTGGCGTCGGTGATGCGCTCCGACTACTACTGGGTCCAGGATGGTGGGCAGACCACCGCCACGCCCAATGACGACACCTACCAAGCCACCCTGCGAAGTGGTGCGCCCTACACCGTAACCCTCCTCACAGCCCACCCCGTAAGTCAGATCGTGCGGGGCATCACCACCATCACAGCGACGGTTCCCGACGCGCCCAACGGGACTTTGACCGCTTTTGCAACGAACCTGGGCGAGATCACACCTCGCACCGCGGTCAGCAATGGCTTCGCCCTGGCAGAGATCACCTCCCCCATCACCGGCACGGCCCGTATCTCTGCCACAACCCGCGGCACGGGCAGCACAGTGCAAAGTACGACCACGGTCACCTTTACCGTCGGACGGCAGATCTACTTACCCCTAGTGTTGAGGAACGTGCCTTAGAGGCCAATCTTCGCCGGCGACTGCAATCCAAGCGCGAGGTCTCGGCGAGTGCAGGAGCGGGCCCGGTCACAGCGCCGGGCTCTGTGAAGTTTAAGATCAAAAATCTCCGTCTCTGGCGAGCAGAGGGAAATAACCGGAGACGGAAGTAGCGACTGTGGGTTTGTTTTCATCGCGACAAGGCAATAACCCCAGTTATTTATACTCCAGGATGTGGCGCCCTGCAACGCCCTGTTGCTCATCCGCTCTACTTCCCGCTCCGGGTGGGCGTTACTGATCCGGACAAGTACTGCTAAACCGAGCCGGCCTACGACCTCTCCGCCGGCGGTTAAAACCGCCGGCTACCGTATGGGAAGTCGGCTGAAGCCGACTGGTACGCCCGACCGCCAGCCCGCTTCAGCGGGCTTGAGTACCCCTAGACCCCGAATTCATGCGGGGGCCACCGGCGACGGGTACGCCCGGCGGGCCATGTGCTTGCTGGAGACCCCGCGCTGCGACCGCCAGCCCGCTGCAGCGGGCTTGAGTACCCCTAGACCCCGAATTCATGCGGGGGCGACTGCTCCCCCCATGACGCGCTTCGTGCCAGCGGTTAAAACCGCCGGCTACCGTATTGAAGTCGGCTGAAGCCGACTGGTACGCCCGGCCCCCAGCCCGCTTCAGCGGGCTTGAGTACCCCTAGACCCCGAATTCATTCGGGGGCCACCGGCGACTGCGACCCCCAGCCCGCTTCAGCGGGCTTGAGTACCCCTAGACCCCGAATTCATGCGGGGGCGACTGCGGCGCTCCCCCCATGACCGCGCTTCGTGCCGGCGGTTAAAACCGCCGGCTACCGTATGGGAAGTCGGCTCAAGCCGACTGGTACGCCCGGTCCCCAGCCCGCTTCAGCGGGCTTGAGTACCCCTAGACCCCGAATTCATTCGGGGGCCACCGGCGACTGCGGCCCCCAGCCCGCTTCAGCGGGCTTGAGTACCCCTAGACCCCGAATTCATTCGGGGGCCACCGGCGACGCTCCCCCCATGACCGCGCTTCGTGCCAGCGGTTAAAACCGCCGGCTACCGTATGGGAAGTCGGCTGCAGCCGACTGGTACGCCCGGCCCCCAGCCCGCTTCAGCGGGCTTGAGTACCCCTAGACCCCGAATTCATTCGGGGGCGACTGCGACGCTCCCCCATGACCGCGCTTCGTGCCGGCGGTTAAAACCGCCGGCTACCGTATGGGAAGTCGGCTGAAGCCGACTGGTACGCCCGACCCCCAACCCGCTTCAGCGGGCTTGAGTACCCCTAGGCCCCGAATTCATGCGGGGGGCGACTGCAGCGCTCCCCCATGACCGCGCTTCGTGCCAGCGGTTAAAACCGCCGGCTACCGTATTGAAGTCGGCTGAAGCCGACTGGTACGCCCGGCCCCCAGCCCGCTTCAGCGGGCTTGAGTACCCCTAGACCCCGAATTCATTCGGGGGCCACCGGCGACGCTCCCCCCATGACCGCGCTTCGTGCCAGCGGTTAAAACCGCCGGCTACCGTATGGGAAGTCGGCTGCAGCCGACTGGTACGCCCGGCCCCCAGCCCGCTTCAGCGGGCTTGAGTACCCCTAGACCCCGA
>DAOTVC010000045.1:0-8049 GCA_034437215.1 Anaerolineae bacterium
GTCGAATTTCGATGGGTGCGAGGTCACGCGGGCATTCGAGAAAACGAACGTTGTGATCAGCTGGCGACGCAGGCTCGTCAAGTGCCGGATCTGCTCCAGGACGTTGCCTACGAGCGCGGTGAGACGCAGATCGAAGTCACCCCCGCACTCCTTGAGCCCCGCTGACAACGATGTCCGCCGCCGCTGAGCTCCTTCGCCGCCTCGAGACGCTCATCCGTGAGGAGAGCCGCCGGCAGCGTGAGCACCTGGAACGCCAGTGGTCACTGCCGCTGGGGGAGCGCGTGCGCAAGGGCTACGCCCTCGAAGGGCTCTCCTACGTCGGGACGAACGAGCGGACGGGCAATCTGGTCTTCAAGTGCATGACCAACCAGGTCCGCTTTCGTGAGGGCGATTACCTCTTCCTGCACAAGAGCCATCCGCTGCTGGAGCCGCTCACAGAAGTCATCCTCGAGGTGGACGAGGAACAGCGTCTGGAATTCAGCCTCGGCAGCGGCAACCTGCTCCGCTTCATCGACGAGCCTGCCGATTGGATCGCTGACGAGGGCTTCATGGACCTGAGCGCCTACTACCTCGCCGCGCTGGCCGAAGTCGCCGATCGGAACGTGGGGCGCGAGCGCATTCTGCCGCTTCTCTTGGGCACCCATAGCCCGCAGGTCGACTTTGCGGCCTACGAGCGGGGTTGGACGCTCGCTGTGGAGGCCGGGTTGAATGAGAGCCAGGCCGAGGCGCTGGGACAGGCCTACGCCACGGATCTGACCTACCTGATTCAGGGGCCGCCGGGCACCGGCAAGACGCTGGTGTTGGCCCATCTGGTGCGGCTGTTGGTCGGAGAGGGGGAGCGGGTGTTGATAACGGCTCTGACCCATCGGGCTATCAACAACGCCCTCAACAAGATTGCGCAAGTGGCGGGGGAGGAGCTGCCGGTGTGCAAGATCGGTCAGGAGGCCCGCGCCGATGGTCTCCGTGTGGAAAACTTCGAGAATTTCACTCAGTCTCAATTCGGTGCCATCCCCGACGGTTACGCTATCGGCGCGACGCCCTTTGCCACCCGTACCGATCGTCTCGCTGAAGTGGAATTCGATACCGTCATCTTTGACGAGGCTTCGCAGGTCACGCTTCCCCTGGCGATGATGGGCATGTTGGCTGCCAAGCGCTACATCTTTATCGGGGACGAGCGCCAGCTGCCGCCGGTGGTGACCAACCTGGAGGATGATCTGCCGCTGGCGCGCACGTCGATCTTCGGTTACCTTGCGGGGCGGGGTTACGAGACGATGCTCACCGATACCTACCGCATGAACGATCTGCTTACCGCTTGGCCCAGCCGGCACTTCTACGATAACCGGCTCAGACCGGCGCCGGGGGTGGGGGAGCGGCGGCTCTCCCTGGCACCCGTGGATGCGCCCTGGCAGCCCATCCTCGATCCCGAGCAGCCGGCGGTCTTCGTCGATCTCTTCACGCGCAATACGACCGTCCGCAGCTACCGTGAGGCCGACGTGGTGGTTGATCTGCTGTTGGTGCTGCTGCGGGCCGGATTGAAGCCCCTGGAGATCGGGGTTATCGCGCCCTACCGGGCTCAGGGGCGGGAGATTCGCAACCGTCTGGGGAGGATCATCACCGACCGAACCGTACGTCGCGCCCTGGTGGTCGATACGGTGGAGCGGATGCAGGGGCAGGAGCGCGAGGTCATCATCTTCTCCATGACCACCTCCAGCCCGCGCTTTGCTGCCGATCTGGCGGCTTTCTATTTCCAGCCCGAGCGACTGAACGTCACGATTACGCGGCCACGTACCAAGCTCGTTATCGTAGGCAGCAGTGCCGTATTGCAAGCGGAGCCCGACGATCCCGAGCAGCAGGCAGCTGTAGCCCTGTTCCGTGATCTGTTGCACCATTGCACGACGCACCCGGCGCCTTACGGGGAAGATGGCTGATGGCCCGGATCATTCCCGAGAGGCCGGTGGGCAGTGTCACGCCCGAAGTCGCCCGCGTCTTTCGCTCGCTCAAGGCCCTGCCCGATAGCTGGCACATCTGGTTGCATCTCACTCCCTGGGAGTCGGAGGCCCCCGACTTTCTGCTGCTGGATCCCGAACAGCGAGCGCTCGTGCTCAAGGTGAGCCGGGCTACGCCCCGGCAAGCGCAGCAGGCCCCGCAGCTGCAGCTGCTGGTCTTCGAGCAGGAGACCCCTGTGCCCGGTGAGTCCGAGGAGCAGTGCCTCCAGGCGTTTCTGAAGCAGGTGGCGCAGGTGGGTGTCCCCGGTAGCTGTGTGAGCGCCGTGGTCCTCTTTCCCAATCTCCAAGCGCAGGACCTACGCGCCATTGAAGAATCGGGAACGCGACCGGAGTTTGCCTGGCTGGATAAGCACTGGGTCAACGGCAGGGGGGCCGGGCAGTGGCAGACACTCTTTCCCCCGCAACCTCTCGATGAGCAGCAGTGGAAGGAACTGCGAGGGCACTTTGCCCCAGAAACGGTGGTCCCGGCGACCTTTGTGGCACGGACCTCGACGCGCAGGCGCAATCTGCAGGCCGGGCTGACCCGCTACCTGCTGGACTACGATCAGGAGGCAATCCTCAAGACGGATCTGGATCTGGCCCCTGCCGGTGAGCAGTTAGCGGGAGATATGCGCATTCAAGTGATTAACGGGGTGACCGGAAGCGGCAAGACGTTGGTGCTGCTCTATCGTCTGCGACTGTTGCAGGCCCGCTTCCCGGAGAAGAGATACCTGGTGCTTACGCACAATCGCCCGCTGATTCGAGAGCTGCGGGCTCGCTACCAGGTGCTCACCGGCACGCAGGCGGGGGTCGTTCACTGGTATACGTTCAATGGCTGGTGTCGCCGCCATTGGCCGCCGGGTGAACCCTTCAATCCCCTCTCCATCTCGAAGCGGGACCGGGTGGTGAAAGAGATCTGGTATCGGGAGCTGCGGGAGAGCGCCGTGACGGTGGGCATGTTCCAGAGCGAGTTGGAGTGGGTCAAGGACACCGGACTTGCCAGCAGGGAGGCTTACCTGGAGGCCAGCCGCCGTGGCCGCGGCTTTCGGCTGACCGAGTCGCAGCGGGCGCAGCTCTTCGAGGCGATGCAGGCCTATCAACAGCGGCTTCTCGCACAGAAGGTCATGGATTGGTGGGACGTGCCCCGCCGCTACTGGCACTGGCTGGAGGAGGGGGAGGTAGCTCCGCCCCAGTACGATGTCGTGTTGGTGGACGAGGCCCAGTTCTTCGCCCCGGTCTGGTTCGATATTATCCGCCGGTTGGTCTCGCCGGAGCTCGGCTATCTCTTCCTGGCGGCGGATCCCACCCAGGGCTTTCTGCGGCGCGGCGAGTCGTGGCGGGCTATGACCGGACTGGAGGTGCGCGGGCGCACCCACCATCTGCGGCGGAGTTATCGCACGACACGCGCGATCCTCACCTCCGCGCTGGCCTTCTACCGTCAGCGCTTGCCGGAGGAGGAGCCCGATTTGCTGCTGCCGGATCTCGACGACATGGAAAGGGGGTATCCGCCCCGGCTCCTACGTTTCAGCGCGCCACAGGATGAGCGGGCGCGCTTGGTCGATGAGATAGCGCGTGCTGTCGAAAAGGGGCTGTTGCCGCGGCACATCCTTGTCTTGCATGCGTCCGCCCGGGGCGCTGAAGCGCTCATGGCGGCACTCAACCAACGCCTGGGGGCAGGGGCCGCCCGCGATCCCAAGGAGGAGGTGCCGGGCGACTTCATCCGCGTCACGACCCTCAACGCCGGGACCGGTCTGGAGAGCCCGGTGGTCTTCATCGCCGGTATCCACGAGCTCTTCGAGGCGGAGGGTGGTCTGCGTTTGATGGAGGACGAGCGCGCCGAGCGGGTGCAGGTCCATACCCGGCAGCTCTACATGGCTTTCACCCGCGCCGGACAGCGTCTGATCCTGACCTACGTTGGGGAACCGCTTCCGCAGGCATTGGTGGAACTGGAGCGCTACGGGTTGTTGGAGGTGAGGTGAGCCGGGTTATCACCCGATAGAATCGCTGATCTTGCGCACGTCTTGGCTGTCTTGCCTGCTACTCTTCTAAGAAGTGGGGCTGCCGGGGGCGCACTCGCTACGGAAGAATGCCCACTCGTCTAATGCCTAACAGTGTTCGAAAAGCCCGAGGTAGGGGCCGAACTGGGCGGCGGTGCACCTGACCGAGGTCGAGTGGGTGGCGTTGACTTACTTTCGATTCCCCACGCTTGCCCAGACGACAAGCCCTGCCACCGGTCCGAATGCCAGGAACAGTGTGCATACCACCTGGAGCGTCTCCAGCGTCTCTCCTGATACCGCCTCTCCAAACGCCAGACCAACTGCCCACCGCACGCCGGCGGGTGTCAGTACCAGGAGCGCCGTCCACAGCAGAAGTCCCACCACCAGGCCCACGCACGTCCACCTCGACCTTCTAGCTATGCTATCGCCAAGGCCCATGCTCTCCGCTACGGCATCTACGGCCTCTTTAGACGCCTTCAACGAGTGCTGCGTCTGTTCGCGGTATAGCTTGATTGCCTCAATCCGTTGCCCCTCTCTCAACAGCTGCTGGATCCGCTCCGTTACCGACGGAGACAGGGCGGCATCATCGGCGCTCGCTATCCGATTCGAGTCGGTTATTTTTTGCGTGGTGATGTGGATGGTGGAGTGACAGTAGGCACACACTACCGCGTCCTCTCCGGACCTCGCGTGCAACGCCGCACCACAGTTAGGACAGTTCAACGATTCCGTACCCATCTGCCTGTCTCCTTTTTGGATCAACGCTTGCCCTGTGCTCCAACTCGCGCTAGATAGCGTCATGGTCATCGTGGGCCGCAGGATAGGACGTCTGGCGCCAACGATACTCTACCGCGGTTTCAGTCTGCTTGTAGAGCCGAAGTGATCCCTAACTGATCCGGACGAGTATGGCTAAGGTCGCGCCGGACGGAGACTCCCATGGCCAGGGGGCGAGCCCCCTCCAGCGCGGGCGCCATTTAGAGTTTTTATGACCGGATCAGTAGGTCTAGAGTTGCGGCGCACCTTCAGCGATGAGGGCGGCGGCCTCTTCCACGGACTTGTCCCACAGTCCCTCGATCCACCAGGTAGCGCCGGCTTCGCGCCACAGACGCAGCTTCTCAGCCCGCGCTTCGGCATCGAGGCTCGCGGTGGAGCCGTTGACCACGATGTCGAAGGGGGTGTCGGCCGTGCGGTGGGTCTCCACGTAGGTTGTAATCTCCCGCAGATCCTCCGGCGTCACCTCGACGCCCTTGCCCTCCGACGAGATCATTTCGACGATCAGCCCGTCGCCTTTCAGCGTCCGGCGCAGCGACCTCTTCCGCGGCCAGATGCCTACCACCCACAGCGGGATGCGCGGCTGTTGCACCGGTTTAGGCGGGTAGTACATCTCGTCAAGCGCTGTGAGCTGCAGATGATAGTGCTCGCCCTCATAGTCAAAGGGGCGGCGCTCATAGAAGCGGGTGAGGAGGTCGATCGTCTCGTCGAGCATGCCGGCGCGCGCCTTGGCGTCGGTGATCTCGTCGGGGAAGGCCTGCCAGCCCATCCACACCGCGCCGGTACCCAGACCGAGCACCAGGCGCCCGTCAGAGAGGTGGTCGAGCGCGAGGGACTCGCTGGCCAGCCGCCAAGGGCGGCGCATGGGCGTCGCCACGATCATCATGCCCAGACGGATGTGGCTGGTAGTCATCGCCGCTGCGGCCAGACCGATCAGGGGATCCTGACACCAGATCGCATCACCGAGGAAGCAACCATCCCAGCCGGCCTCTTCGGCCTGTCGGGCCAACTCCGCCACCGCGCGCGGCGCGATGTAGGGTAGTGCGACTCCATAGCGCATGTGCGGCTCCTTTTCAGTTGGAAAGGGAAGTTCAGCCTACTCAGATGTACTCCATGTTAGCATCGTTTGGCTCCTTGTCACGCTAAGGACTGCAAGCGAAATAACTTGGGCATGGTAGGCTTCTTTCAGTTTGCTCTTGTTCAAGTTATTTAAATCGCGTTCCTAAGTACATTGTGATTGCTTTGCAAAGTCGCTGCGCCATCCGGTCATACCGGCATGGCGGAACCCCCGCTTGCGAGCAGGTACTCTACTGCAGAAACCGGTCCGCTCACATGTTTGACATGAAGTGAACCCCTCTCCATTCCACGTTGCCTATTTCCCCATCCGCCGTTATAGTAGAGCTATCTTCGACTACCTCTCGTCACCTTTACCATCCCGGGCGTAGGCATTTGGAGTTCGCCTGTGCGTAGAGTACAAGAGCAGGAGGGATGCGATGTACGGAGACGGAACTATGACGGAGATGCTGGTCGAGTTCTTCACGAACCCCTGGACCATCGTGTTTCTCGTCCTTATCGTTGTGGGCATGATCCTCACGACCGTGCGCCGGATACAGAGCCGGCAGGCCTGGGAGGAGTTGACGCTGCGCACGGGGCTACAGCGCGCGCCGACGCACCGGGGGCTGCTGGATAGACTCCTCGGCTACCGGAGCGAGCAGCAGCTCTCGGGCTTCTATCGGGGCCGGAGAATCGAGCTCTCGCAGGCGACGTTAACCCGGTACGTGAGGGAGGGCGGTGAGCGAGAGCGCAGGTCTACTACCGCGACGACGGTGCGGGTGCCCCTCGACGTCCCGCCGCCGGGGCGCCTCTCGCTGCAGCGGAGTCTCACCCTGGGCAAGCAGCCTCTCCCTGAGATCTGCGACCGGGAGTCGCTGGAGCGTCTCTTCCTCGTCCGCAGCGATCCGCCCCAGCTGGTCGACGTTGCCATCGCCTCACAGGAGGTCTGCCGGAAACTCCTAGGGTTGCGTGGCAGCGGTCGGCTCTTTCTGATGGCGGTGGGCGAGCAGGCGTGGCTCACCTACGAGAAGACGAGCCGGGTGCGCGCCCCTGACCTGTTACAGGAGGTCATGGACCTCCTCCTGGAGATGGCCCAGTCCATCGAGAGGTACGCGCGGAGCGTGGTCTGAGATAGTCATGACGCCGCGTATGCCTACGTCTTGGAGAAGATTGACATCTGCAGTGGATTGTCCGCGTTGGCACACGTCGAGGCTCCAAAAGGAGGGTATGAGCAAATGATGCCTGAAGATAATTCCACCAAGACCTACCACCCCCTGGCAAAATCTATGTTATGGACAGCAAGCGCCTTTGCATTGATGTCATTGTACATCTGTGTAATGATATGTCTGTTGGTGAGTATTCCTTGGTTACTTCTAAGGCAAGATTTCATGAGAGAGGATTTTCCAGCACTATTGTTTGTGAGTGTTGTTTTTTTCTGCGTGGCCGTCCTAGCTGCAGGAACATTATGGATTTGGTATGCTGTGGACGTGATTGGGCGCTTCTTTCGTACCCTTAAGGTGTCGCCAAGTGGCTTAGAGTATCGGCACCCTGGATTATTCAATTTGCAATGTACGTGGGAAGATGTCAAAGGCCTGGGCCTCATCCGTGGTCCTTATTGGCACCGTACCTTCTTGAACTTGAAGGATGCCCAACTATCCGGTTTGGGGTTTCTCGCTAAATTAGAAGGCGTGCGCCTGTGGCGACCACTATGGCCAAGGGGCAAGTACGCCATTCAGTTAAGCGGCTTGGAAGGTTGGCCAGAGGGAGGCTTGGCAGACGACTTACGACGGTACGCCCCCCATGTGTTCAAGGATGGAGCCGCGGCAAATGGACTTTGATGCTTGGTGGGTTTTCCCCAGGTGCCCGGCTCTTCTACCACCCCTCCTTTGCGGGGGCGGTGCCAACCCCGTTGAGAGACACTACTGATAAGGAGTCGGTCATGCCCAAGTATACGTACATCAAAAGTCTGCTGGGGGCTCACCGGCTGTATCCTCACCTCACCCCCGCCAACGCACGTGGACCCGCTGCCGGATTCAGAGATTGTGTTTCAAACTATGCTCAAGCCGGAGTATGAAACGGACTATACTATGGGCTTCACCGATGCCAGCGGCAGCACGGTGGTCCGGTTGGCTTTCTCATACCTCCCGTACGGTCCACCCGGTTATCCCGTCTGGTCTGCCACCGGGGATCGGGTGGTCTTTACCGGCTTGCGTCCCCCCTATTTTTTGCGGGCCATTATGACGGAC
>DAOTVC010000046.1:0-14812 GCA_034437215.1 Anaerolineae bacterium
AGCCCATCATTCTGATTCAAGATGGGGCGCGTTATCACACCAGCGCGAGCACCCGTGACTTCTTCGCCGCCCATCAGGATCGCTTGAGCGTCTACCAGTTGCCGTCGTACTCGCCGGACTACAATCCCATCGAGTTCCTGTGGAAGCAAATGAAACAGCGGGCCACTCACAACCGCTACTTCGCACAGTTCGAACAGTTAGTTGAATCCGTGGATGAAGCGCTGGAGCACTTCGCCCAGCAAGCCGAGGTGGTCAAGAGCTAGATGGGGTTTTACCTCCAAGGGCTAGAGCTTATCCCGGCTGACGCCACTGTCAAAAACATTATCTGAAGGTCTATAGAATCCGGTGGGCGAACACTGTTAGTTCGCCCGATACTACTTGAAGGTAGGTGCTAGGGAAGGGAGCAGGGACTGGGGAGTAGGGATTAGGGGGGCCTGCTCCCTGCTCCCTGCTCCCTGCTCCCTGCTCCCTGCTCCCTGCTCCCTTCCCTCACCGCAACGAGTTCAGCAGCTCGATGACCAGCCGCGGCGTGATCTCGGCCTCGATCCAGGCGGCGACGAGCAGCAGGGGCACGACGACGGCGAGGAAGAGCTTGGCGAAGTGACCCATCTCCCGTACCATTCCCATGACCCCCCCACCCTTCTCGGGCGCGCGCAGGATCATCACACCGACGCGGAAAGCCTGCGCCGTTGCCAGGATGGCGGCGGGCAGCTCGATGATCCCGTGGGGAAGCACGAAGGTCGCCAGGAAGGCCGCCGGGTCGATCCCCACCTTCTGAATCTGCGTCGTGGCGTAGGCGATGATGGCCATGGGGGCCATGAGCAGCAGCAGCGCCAGCATCCCCAGCGTGAAGGTGGCGAGGATAGCCGCCAGGAGCAGGGAGCGGACGTTGTTCCAGGCGATGGCGGAGGCCGAGAAGGTGGTGAGGAGGCCCGAGCCCTCGACCGCTACCCGGAAGTCGTCCATCTCCAGGAGGTCGGGTACGTCGAGAGCGCCCTCCGGGAGGGGGAAGTGGGCCGCCCCCCAGAGGCCGACGAGCGCCCCGCCGGCGAAGATCACCAGCAGGGTCACGAGCAGCTCCGCGCGCATCGCGCGCAGCAGCCGCGGGATCTCCCGCAAGTAGAGCCCCTTCAACCCGCCCGCGGGCCAGAAGGCCCGCCAGAAGGTGCGCAGCCCGCCCAGAAAGTCGATCCGGTCCAGGTACTGCCCCAGCAAGTGCTCGCGGTTGAAGACCCGGATGCCCATGCGCAGCAGGATGACGTTGGTCACCAGCAGGAAGAGCGCCAACAGCCAGAGGGCGGTGTAGTTACCGAAGAGCAGCAGGCTCGCCTCGGCCTGCAGGAGGAAGGCCACGGGGATGATGATGAAGCTCGCCACGAGGTTCGCCGCCCGCGTGCTCGTCGCCTGGGAGGAGACGACGACCGCGGCGTTCACCATGACGAAGGCCTGGGTGGTGGAGAGCGCGATCGCGACCGCCAGCAGGGAGAGGTCGGGCCACCAACCCACCGTCGTGCCCAGCAGCACCGTGTAGAAACCGATGGCAAAGTAGCTGGCGGCGATGGGGATGAAGGTCGAGGAGAGGAGCTTGCCCACGTAGAGCTGCAGATCCGTCAGCGGCGTCGCCAACAGGGGCTCGAGGCTGCGCCGCTCCTTCTCGCCCACGAAGGCCTCCAGCGCGATGACCAGCGAGAAGCTGCTGGGAAAGAAGCCCACCACGAGCATCAGGAAGGGGAAGAGCCGTTCCATGAGCAGCTGGGCGCCATACTGGTTGACGAAGCCCAACCCTCGCTGCGCGGCGAAGTTGGCCAAAAAGGGAAAGACCGTCGTGAGCAGCAGGATCGGGATGAGAATGCGCCAGTCACGCAGCGCGTCCTTGACCTCCCGCCGTGTGAGCACCAGGGCCGGTCCCAGCGTGGAGCGCAAGCGCGCCCACCGTCTGCCCTGCCCCCTGCTTCTGGCTTCTGCTTCTGCTTTTGCTACCATATCAGGCCCCCTCTCCCACAACACGCAAGTAGATACTCTCCAGACTCCGCGGCACCTCGTTCAGCGTCGAGACCTTGATCCCCGCGTCGAGCAGGGCCTGCAGGATGCGCGGGTTGATCTCCTCCGGGACATCCGCACGGAAACGCACCCAGAGATTCCCGGCGTCGAGCACCTCGGCGAACTGCCCGACCAGTAGCGCGACCCCGTCGTCCGAGGAGGGCGTGAAGCGCACCTCCATGACCGGCGGCCCCAACAGCTGGGTGCGCAGGTCGTCGATGGTGCCCGCGGCGACGATCCGCCCCTGGCGGATGATGGCGATGCGATCGGCCAGCTCCTCGGCCTCTCCCAGGTTGTGGGTGCAGACGATGATGGCCCGTCGGCTGCTGCGCAGCTGCAGAATCGTGTCGCGCACCAGACGGGCGCTCTGGGGATCCATGGCCGACGTGGGCTCGTCGAGCAGGAGCACGGGCGGCTGGTGCAGCAGCGTGCGCATGAGGGCCACCTTCTGGGCCATGCCCTTCGAATACTCGCCCAGTCGCCGGTCCAGCACCCCCTCCATGAAGAAACTGCGGCTCAACTCCGCGATGCGCGTGCGGCGCTCCCTGGAGGAGAGCCCTCGTACCTCCCCGAAGAAGTCGAGGTACTCCCGGCCCGTCATCCGGGTGTAGAGACCGGGCGCCTCGGTGAGCACCCCGACCCGCCGCCGCACCTCGAGGCTCTCCTCGACGACGTCATACCCGGCGACCGTAGCCCGGCCCGCCGTGGGCCTCAGAATGGCGGAGAGCATGCGCACGGTGGTCGTCTTGCCCGCGCCGTTGGGCCCCAGCAGCGCCAGGACCTCGCCGGCCCCCACCTGCAGGTCGATGCCGTCGACGGCGGTCAGCCGCTCGAACTCCTTGGTCAGGTTCTCCAACTCTATCATTGCTAACACTCCTCTAACCACTACTCTTTTGATTATACCACAGAAGTTCGAGGAAATTGAGGAGTGCGCTCCACTCTAAAAGCCCCCCCACCCCTCCGGCGCCGTCTGTCGTTATGACGTAACCACTGCGTAGCGTTAAGGTCCATCTAGTGTTCCTTCAAACGTCAAGTGATGTGCCTATTTACCTACCCCCATCCCTGGCCCCTCCCCGCAGAGCGCCTTGATCTACAGCATTCGGCACTCCGTGCGGGGGAAGGGAACCTTTTAGAGTGGAGGTTGCGCGGCGCAGGGCGCCGCGCAACCTCCACTGAATAGGATTCCCCCTCCCCACGGCGCATAGCGCCGAAGGGGAGGGGGTCAGGGGGAGGGGCCATTGAGATCAACCTGTGCTGTGACATAAGCACCAACCGTCATCACTAGTGCTGACTTGATGTGAAGTGAGACAGCGAACTGTGTGTGCATCAAACCAGATGTGAAGCAACACTAGCACAAGTGCGCCCTCCAAGAGGGCGCACTCGCTCTGCTCTCCGCTCGTCAAACTTTGTTAACGTAGAAGTGCTCCATACCGATCGACTCCATCTCCCGCTCCAAGAGGAAGTTGAGGATGGTACGCAGGGCGATCAGGGCCCCCAGCACCAGGATGTCGTTCCACTCTCGCGACAGGGCCGTGCGCACGATATCGGCGGCTACCTGGAACTCCAGGCCCAGCACCATGACCCGCCCCAGATCCAGGCGCAGGGCCGAAACGTACTCCGTCTCCTTGCGAAGGAAGATCCGGAAGTAGCGCACGAAGGCGCGGCCTACGCCCAACACGATGACCAACGTACCGATCAGTTCGATCCCCAGGACGACGTAAGCGAGATAGTCCATCAGCTCGCCCCCTACCTCTCCCATCTGCCTCCTCCCTCCCCCGGGGACTCCTGCGACGCTGCACAGCCACACCCAGGCACGCCCGGGTCCGTTGGAGCTCTTTCAATCCAATTGTGTGCTATCCGTGGCTGAAGCGTGAAGCGTGAAACGTAAGGCCTTACGGTTTACGCTTCACGCCTCGGTTTAACTCAAGTGCAACACACCCAAATCAGTTACGGCGACGCAGGAAGGCGGGAATCTCGATGTTGTCGCGGTCGAGGACGCCCGGCGTCGCCAGATCCTTCATCTCCCGGCGGGGCGCGCTGCGCACCTCGCGGTGCGCCGTGGCCTCCTCCTGGTCGAAGCCGGTGGCGATGACCGTGATGCGCACCTCGTCGGCCATCGCGTCGTCGATAACGGCGCCGAAGATGAGGTTGACGTCCTCGTGGGCCGTCTCCCGGATAATGGACGCGGCCTCGTTCACCTCGAAGAGGGTCATGTCGGGCCCTCCGGTGATGTTGAAGAGGATGCCCCGCGCCCCATCGATGGTGATGTCCAGCAGCCGACTGGAGATGGCCTGCTGCGCCGCCTCGATGGCCCGGTTCTCGCCCTGGGCGCGCCCCACGGCCATCAGCGCCGCCCCACCCTCGTGCATGATCGCCTTGACGTCGGCGAAGTCGAGGTTGATGAGGCCCGGCACCGTGATAACCTCGGTGATCCCCTGGATGCCCTGCCGCAGCACGTCGTCGGCCAGGCTGAAGGCCTCGGTCAGGCTGACCCGCTTCTCGGTGATCTCCAGCAGGCGATCGTTGGGGATGACGATGAGGGTGTCGACGACGTTCTTGAAAACCTCGATCCCCTCCAACGCCGACTTGGAGCGCTTGGCCCCCTCGAAGGTGAAGGGCCGCGTCACCACGCCGATGGTCAGCGCCTTGATCTCCTCCTTGGCGATGCGGGCGATGACGGGCGCCGCCCCCGTCCCCGTCCCGCCGCCCATCCCGGCGGTGACGAAGACCATGTCGGCCCCCTGCAGCACCTCCCGGATCTCGTCGGCGGACTCCTCGGCGGCCTTCTGACCCGCCTCGGGGTGGCCCCCCGCACCGAGCCCGCGGGTGACGCCGTCGCCCAGCCGCAGCCGCTTCTCGGCCTGCGAGAGCATCAGCGCCTGGGCATCGGTGTTGACGGCGATGAAATCGACGCCCTGCAGCCCCTCCATGATCATCCGGTTCACGGCATTGCTGCCGCCCCCCCCGACACCTACCACCCGAATCTGTGCAAAGTTCTCGCGCATAACTCCCATCTCCTGTCCTCCTTCACCAAGCCGAGCACTAAACGGATTATTCATCGCTCTCCTCCTTGAGTCCTTGTCCTCCGGTTTCCACGCGGCCCTAACCGGGCAACAACGTCCGTAACCAGGGGCCTATCTTCTTCCACCAAGGTGAGCGCGCGGCCTTCCAGGCCCCCGCACCCCCCAAATCCTCCCACATGGGCGTCCACTGCACCAACCCCACCCCCACGGCAGCCGCGGGGCTGTTCACGCGATCCGTGAGCCCCAGCAGATCCTTGGGCCGTCCGATCTGCACCGGCAGCTCGAAGAGCTCTCGCGCCAGATCCTGGAGGCCGGGCAGCTGCGCCGTTCCGCCGCAGAGAACGAGCCCGGCGGGCAGCAGCCCGCTGTAGCCGGAGCGTTTGATCTCCTGCTGTACGTCCTCCAGCAGCTCCTCCACCCGCGCCTGGATGATCTCCGCCAGCTTCCAGCGGGCCAAGGCGACGGGCGTGCTCTCCCCGTAGGGGGCGATGGAGAAGTGCTCGTCGTCGGGCACCTGCGCCGCCAGGGCGTGACCGTGACGCAGTTTCACCCGCTCCGCGACCTCGGGCGGCAGCCGCAGGCCGATGGCGATGTCGTTGGTAATGTAGCCACCGCCGATGGTGAGCGAGCGGGTGTACCAGACGGTGCCCTCGATGAAGATGGCAATGTCCGTCGTCCCCTCACCGACGTCGACGAGGACGACGCCCATGTCCTTCTCCGTCTCGGAGAGGACGGCCTTCCCCGCCGCCAGGCTCGTCAGGACCAGCTCGCTGACCTCGACGCCGGCGCCCGTCACGCACTTGGTGAGGTTCTGGATGGCCGTCGAGGCCCCCATCACCACGTGGGCCTCCACCTCCAGGCGAAAGCCGTGCATCCCCAGAGGGTCGCGCACGCCCTCCTGCCCGTCCACCGTGAAGGTGCGGGGGATGATGTGGAGGAGCTCCTCGTTCTGGGGCAGGGCGATGGCGCCCGCAGCCTCCAGCGCCCGGTCCACGTCGTCGGGCGTGATCCCCCGGTCGCGCCGGGAGACCCCCACGACCCCGTGGCTGTTGCGCGAGCTGACGTGCGCCCCGCTCACCCCGACGAAGGCCCGCTCGATCTGGTAGCCCGAGCTCTGTTCGGCGCGCTCCACCGCGTCGGCGATGGCGGTCGTCGCCTCCGTCACGTTGACGATGACGCCCTTGTGCACGCCCCGCGACGGCACCTGCCCCACGCCGACGATGCGGGTCTCGCCCGTCTCGTTGATCTCGCCGACGAGCACCTGCACCTTCTGGCTGCCGACGTCAATACCGACCACCGATCGTTCCATAGGCATAGTCCCTCCTCACCACGTGCGCTCTACTGCAAAGGTGGGCGCGGACGGAAAGCGCACGTCTATCTGCCGGGGAGCCATCCCCCGCGCCTCCAGATCCGCCGCCAGCGCTGCGTAGATGCGCCAGCGGTCCACCATTCTCTCGCCCCCCACCCCGAAGGCCACCAGACAGCCCCGGGCATCGTCCCAGACCAGCCCCCGCTCCGCGTGATAGGTCAGCTCCTGGGAGGGCACCCCGAGATCCGCCAGAGCCGTGATCCCCTCGAGGATCTCCGGGGAGACGCCCCCCTCCTCGGGCAGCGGACCGCGCACCATGGGGAGCGAGGGCCGCTCCTCACGGGCGGGGAAGACGACGCCTTCGGCGTCGACCCAGTAGAGCCCCTCCCCCGTCATCCAGACCAGCACGGGCACCCGCTCCTCGATGGAGACGATGCACTGGGCCGGGTAGGGCCAGCACTGCGCCTCCACCACGGTGACGGCGGGGACGGTGCTGATGACGTGCGAGGCGATGAGGCGGGGGCGCAGCCAAACGCCGTGCAAACCCAGCACCTCCGCCGCCAGCGCCACCTCCCGAGCGGTCTCCACCGACTCCGAACCCGCGATCTGCAGGCGGGAGGCCTCGACGTACCAGTGGGGGTCGAGCCAGCCCCAGAGGCCCAGGGCCGCGAGAAGCAGGACCGGCACCAACGCCCGCCACGGGATCTCTACCCGCTGTGACCGGACCCGCCGGCGCACCGCGGAAGGCGGCTGGGCGCCCAGTAGGGCTGCCGTTCTATAGTACCGTCGCTCTCGTTGCTTTCTCGCCATCTTGCGCTCCCCTCTCCAAAGAGGTCAACCGACCATCTCGCAATTCAACCCCGTCTCTCAAGCCTCCCCGGGCCGGAAGAGCCGCTCCGAGCGGGCGTTCTCGGCGTGGCGCTCCAGCGCCAGGTCCACCAGCCAGCTCAGCAGCCGCCGGTAGGGCATCCCCGAGGCCTCCCAGAGCTTCGGGTACATGCTGATCTTCGTGAAGCCCGGGATGGTGTTGATCTCGTTCAGCAGCACCTCGCTCGTCTCGCCGTTCACCAGGAAGTCCACGCGGGCCATCCCCGCCCCATCGATGACCTTGTAGGCCCGGAGCGCCATCTCCCGTATCCGCTCCGTCGTCTCCTCGTCGAGCGCCGCCGGGATGAGGAGCTCGGAGGCCTCCTGCCCGTCGTCAAGGTACTTCGCCGCGTAGTCGTAGAACTCGCGGCTGGGGACGATCTCCCCCGGCACGGACGCCATGGGCGCCTCGTTGCCCAGCACGCTCACCTCGATCTCCCGGGCGTGGGGCACCGCCGCCTCGATGAGCAGCCGGCGATCGTAGCGCGCCGCCTCGTCCAGCCCCTGCCCCAGCTCCTGCCGGTCGTGGCACTTCGTGATGCCTACGCTCGAGCCCAGGTTCGCCGGCTTGGTGAAGACAGGGTAGTCCAGCCGCCGCTCGACCTCGTCGAGCACGATCTCCGGCTCCCGCTCCCAGCGACGACGCGTACAGAAGGTGTAGTCGGGAATGGGCAGTCCGGCGGCGCTGCAGACCTGCTTGAAGAGCACCTTGTCCATCGCTACCGCCGAGGCCAGCACCCCCGCGCCTACGTAGGGCACGTTCGCCAGCTCCAGCAGCCCCTGCACCGTCCCATCCTCACCGAAGGTGCCGTGCAGTACCGGGAAGACCACGTCGACCCGGGAGAGGAGAGCCAGCTGCGCCCCCTCGTTCTCCTCTTGGCGCTGCAGGGCGTTGAGCCCCTTCCGGGTAGGATCGGGCAGGATGGCGACGGGCTTCGTCCCGTCGAACTCCTCGCTCTCCAACGCCGTCATGGGATCGGCGCCCACCAACCAGGCGCCCTCCCGCGTGATCCCCACGGGAATTACCTCGAAGTGCTCGGCGTCCAACGCTCCCATGACCGAGCGCGCCGAGGCCAGGCTCACCTCGTGCTCGCCCGAGCGCCCGCCGAACAACACCGCTACTTTGAGTCTCTCTGGCATCAAAACTCCTAGTTCTTATTGTGTATTCCGTATTGCGTATCCTCCAGCAGGCTACGCAATACCCAGTACGCAATCGCTTAAGTAATGAGTTCGATCTCCGGCTCCAGGCGGACGCCGCAACGGCGCTCCACCGCCTCCTGCACCAACCGGATGAGGGCCAGGTAGTCCGCCGCCGTCCCCGAGCCCTCGTTGATGAGGAAGTTGGCGTGGAGCGGGGAGACGATCACCCCGCCCACCCGCGTCCCCTTCAGCCCCGCCGCCTCGATAAGCCGTCCGGCGTAGTCGCCCGGCGGGTTCTTGAAGGTCGAGCCCAGCGTGCGCCCGGGCGGCTGGGTGCCGCAGCGCCGGGTGGTGTACTCCTCGGCCTTCGCCTGCAGGTGCGCCGGGTCCCGCTCCCGCAGCCGGAAGATCGCCGCTACGACCACCACGTCCTCGCCCGCGCCCTTCAGCCGGCTGCAGCGGTACCGGAAGTCAAACCACGCCGGCTCCACCCACTCTGGCCCACCCGCCGGTCCCAGCACCTCGGCGGACACCAGTACCCGCGCGGTCTCCCCGCCGAAGGCCCCGGCGTTGTTGACCACCATGCCGCCCACCGTCCCCGGCAAGCCTACCGCCCAGGTCAGACCGCCCAGCCCGCGCCGCACCGCCTCCCGCGCCACCTTGACGACGGAAGCGCCGGACTCGGCGTAGAGCCGTCCCCCCTCCTCGAAGCGGTAGTCGCGCGCCCGGTTGAGGATGACCACGCCCCGGATGCCCTCGTCGGCGACCAGGCAGTTGGTCAGCCCGCCGAAGACCTTGTAGTGCAGAGCCGCTGCTCGAACCTCCGTCACCGCCCGGACCAGGTCGTCCCGGCTGGAGGCGACCACGAGCAGGTCGGCAGGGCCACCGATGCCCGCAGCAGAGTAGCGGGCCAGCGGGGCGTCGAGCTCGGCGATGTCGCCGAGCCGGTGGGCGAGGCTCTCCAGGCGCAGGTCGGTCACGATCAGCGCGCGCTCCTCTGCTCCTTGCTCCGCTTGGCGACCCGCTTGCGATCCGCCACCTGCTCGATCTTGAGAGCCAGCGCCTCCGACCGGTAACGCCGGTAGGAGACCTTCTTGCGCGCCTGAATCCGCGCGATCCTGCCGCACCACTCCGTCAACCTACTCATCGTCCCTCCCCTTCGAGCGCCTCCAACAGGCGCTCACCGACTACGTACTCGTTACCGGCTCCCATCAACAACACGACGTCGCCCGCCTGCACCCGCCGCTGCAGCATGCCGACCGCCTCCTCCAGGGAGGGCGCCGCCGTCACGTTCGGGTGCGCCAGCGCCGTGACGAGGTCCTGATTCCTCAACGTCCCGTCGTTCACCTCCCGCGCCGCGTAGATGGGGAGGATGACGACGGCATCGGCCCCTTCGAAAGCGCCCAGGAAGTCGTCCCAGAGAGCCCGGAGGCGGCTGAAGGTGTGGGGCTCCCAGACGGCGATGATCCGCCCCTCGGGAAAGACCTGCCGCGCCGCGTCCAGGACCGTGCGGATCTGCGTGGGGTGGTGAGCGTAGTCGTCGATGACGGTGACGCCCGCCGCCTGCCCCAGGCGCTGGAAGCGCCGCGCCGTCCCCGCGAAGCGCTCCAGCCCCGCCCGCACCGTCTCGAAGGGGACGCGCAGCTCCGTCGCCACCGCGAGCACCGCTAACGCGTTGAGGGCGTTGTGGGCCCCGGGCACCTGCAGATGGACGCTGCCCATCGCGACCCCCTCGTGCAGGGCGTCGAAGGTCACGCCCCCCCTCTCGGTCCGCAGGTTGACGGCCCGCCAGGCGAGAGCCTGCCCCTCACGGTTGCCATAGAGGCGCAGCCGCCCGCCGTTGGCATGGTAGCAGGCCCCCACGGCGTGGGCCACCTCGTCGTCGTTGCAAGCGACCAGCGCGCCGTCCGCCTGAATCTGCTCGACGAAGTTGCCGAAGGCCAGCCGCAGGAAGCGCGGGCTGGGGAAGGAGTCGGGGTGGTCAAACTCGATGTTGGTGATGACGGCGATCTTCGGCTCCAGCGAGAGGAAGGTGTTCTGATACTCGTCCGCCTCGATGACGAAGAGGGGTCCCTCCCCGGCGTGGGCATTGGTTCCCAGGTTCTCCACCACCCCTCCGACGATGTAGGTGGGATCGCGGCCGGCCTCCAGAAGCACCGTGGTGATCATCCCCGTGACGGTGGTCTTGCCGTGGGCCCCGGCGACGGCGATGACGTCGTAGCCGGCGGTGAGCAGGGGCAGGAAGTCGGGACGGCGCATGACGGGGGTCCCCTGTGCCCGCGCGGCGGCGAGCTCCGGATTCTCCTCCGGCACCGCCGACGACGCCAGCACCAGATCGACCCCCTGCACGTGCTCGGGCGCGTGCCCCACGACGACCGGGATGCCCTCGGCGCGCAGATCGGCGATCAGGGGGCCCTCCCGCCGGTCAGAGCCCTGCACGGCGATACCCCGTCCCTCCAGCACGCGGGCGATGGCGGACATTCCGGCCCCCCCGATGCCGACGATGTGGATCAATTTATAAGCGCTTAACTGGCTCACCTGGCACCTCGGATAAGGCTAGCAGACACGACAGATCAGACAAAGACGATCAGCACGAAGGCGAAGGCGATGGCGACGGCGATGAAGAGGGTGGAGCCTTCCAGAAACTGGAGGGGCAGGTAGTCCACGATCTGAATCGCCGCCGTGCCGGGCACCGGGGGGGTGATCCCCCAGATCCCGTAGCCCAGCTGCTCGAGAAAGCCCCAGATCATCCCCACGGTCAGGTAGCCGTTGATGCCACCCAGGAAGAAGCCCAGGAGCGTGTCCTGGAACTTCTCCTTGCGTGCCCGCTGCCCCAGTTCGGCGGAGAGGACGGTGGTAGCGTAGCCGAAGGAGACGATGACCACGAAGATGAGGAGGCGGATGTAGAACCAATTTTCCGCCTGCAGCCCCTGGAGGGTGACGTTGAGGACGGGCACGTAGAGCACGAAGACGAACTCGATGAAGCGCGCGAGAATGACGCTGAAGCTGACCAGCAGCTCCTTCGCCCACCCGCGCAGGGCGCCTATGAGCCCGAAGAGAAATAACATGGCAAAGAAAAAGGTCTGTAACGGTATCATCTCAAGATTCCCCCCTCCCCCCTTGGGAGAGCAGCAGCTCGGCTAAACGTCGGGCAGCCTCCGGTCGCGCCAATTCCCGTGCGGCCCGGGCCATGGCGGAGAGGCGTGCCCTATCCTCAAAGAGCGTCTGTACCGTGGGCACCAGGGTCTCGGCGAGCGCCTCGTCCGCGACGACGAGGGCGGCCCCGCGCGCCGCCAGCCAGTTGGCGTTCGTCTTCTGGTAGCGCCAGGCGTAGGGATAGGGCACCAGGACGGCGGGCAGTCCGAAGTAGGGAAACTCCCCCAGAATCGAGGCGCCCGCCCGGGAGACGACGAGATCCGCCGCCGCCAGCGCCGCCCCCATCTCCTCGTGGAGGTAGGGGTAGACGTGGTAACGCGCCTGCTCCTCGCCGGAGAGAGCCTCGCGCGCCTGTGCGACCCCCTCCCAGTCCAGCGTGCCCGTTACGTGGACGACGTGCGCCCTCCCCAGCAGCGCCGGCAGGTTGGCGACCGTCGCGCGGTTGAGGGAGCGCGCGCCGCGACTCCCGCCGAAGACCAGGAGCACCCGCTCCCCCTCCGGCAGGCCCAGCGCCTCACGTCCGGTGGCGCGCTCCCAGCGTTTGACCCGCTCCCCGAGGGGGTAGCCGGTCACGACGACCTTCTCCGCGGGCAAGAACTCCCGGGAGTCCTCCACCGTGACCCCCACGCGCGCCGCCAGGCGGGCCACGAACTTGACGGAGAGGGCCGGCTCGATGTCGGGCAGGAAGACGAGCCCGGGCACCCGGCGCATCCGCGCCGCCAGAGCGACGGGCACGCTCACGTAGCCCCCCGTAGTGAGCAGGGCGTCCGGGCGCTCCTGAGCCAGGAGGTCCGAGGCGACGCTCACGCCCCGCAGCAGCCGCAGCCCGTTGCGGACCATCCGCCTGGGGCCGACCCCGTGCACGCCCCCACCGGGGACGCTCACGAAAGGCAGCCCCTCGCGCGCGACGATCTCCGCCTCCATGCCGCCCTCGGTGCCCACCCAGGTCACGAGCGCCTCCGGTTCAGCGTCCCGCAGGGCTTCGGCGACGGCGAGCGCCGGATAGACGTGCCCGCCAGTCCCGCCACCTACGATCCAGAATCGCATCCCAGTCTCCTCGAGGTTTCCCTCTCGAGATTCCCAACAGCAGACCGGCTCCCGCCAGGGTCACCAGCATCTGCGAACCACCGTAACTGAAGAAGGGCAGCGCCGTTCCCGTGAAGGGCACCAGCCCCACCATCACCATAATGTTCAACAGCGCCTCGACGACGAGGGTCGTCGTCACGCCGAAGGCCAGAAGGGAGCCGAAGGCGTCGGGCGTCGCCAACGCGATACGGTATCCCCGGTAGGCCAGCAGCACGAAGAGGGCAATCACCAGCAGGGAGCCCAGGAGCCCCACCTCCTCGCCGACCACGGCAAAGACGCTGTCGGTGTGAGCGAAGGGCAGATAGCCCGCCTTCAACCGCCCGTTGCCGATCCCCACCCCGGTGATCCCGCCCGAACCGATGGCGGTGACCGCCCGGCGCACGTGGTAGGACATCTGCATCGGGTCCCGCAGTGACTCCACGTAGCCTACGAGCCGGTTGCGGGCGTGGGGCAGCTGCCAGGCCAGCAGTCCGAAGGTCGCGCTGCCCGTGACCGTGAAGAGAAAGATCTGCACGGGATCACCGCCGGCGAAGAAGAACATCCCCAGCCCCACGACGATGATCAACGACGCGATGCTCAGATCCGGCTGCAGCGCCACCAAACCCGCCACCACCCCCACGATGATGGAGAAGGGGACGAGACCGTAGCGCACCTGGGAGAGCTGCTCCCCCTTCGAAGCGAGCCAGGCGGCGATGTAGATGACCGCCGTGAGGCGCGCCAGGACGCCCGGCTGCACCGAGAGGCCGAAGAGCTCGAAGTGGCGCTGGGCACCCAGGACCGTCTTGCCGAAGAGCAGGACCAGGAGCAGGAGGCCCAGCGTCCCCAACATCAGGGGCAGGGCAAAGCGCTGCCAGAGAGGATAGGGAATGGCGACGAAGAGCGCCAGGACGACGAGCCCGATGACGACCCAGAGAAGCTGCTGGCTCCAGAAGTCGACGCCCACGTAGAAGGTGGCGCTGTAGAGCATCAAGAGGCCGAAGGCCAGCAGCGCCAGCAGCGTGACCAACAGCAGGGAATCCATCGGCGTCTTCTGCATCTTACGTTTCATCACTCTCTCCCATCCTACCTACGCGAGCTCGCCGACCAGCTGTCGGAAGCGCTCGCCCCGCGCGGCGAAGTCCCGGAAGGCGTCGAAGCTCGTCCCCCCGGGCGAGAGCAGCACCACCTCGCCGGGACGTGCCCGGCGCGCTGCCTCCGCCACCGCCTGCTCCAGCGTCCCGGCCCCCACCACCGCCTCGAGGGCGCCGGCATCCCGCAGCTCCGCGGACACGCCCGTCACCTGCTCGGCGATGAGCGCCTGCGCCTCACCGAAGAGGATCAGGAGGCGCACCCGCTCCACCACCCGCCGGGCGAACGCCTCCCAGGGCAGGTCCTTGTCCCGCCCTCCGACCAGGAGCACCAGGGGCTCCTCGAAGGCTTCAAGCGCCGCCAGCACCCGCTCGGGTGCGGTGGCGATGGAGTCGTTGACCCAGAGCACGCCCCGGTGGCGACCCACCTCCTCCAGACGGTGCTCCACGCCGGCGAAGGCGGCGATGGCGCGCTGCATCGCTGCGACCGGCGCGCCTCCGGCGTCCGCCAGGGCGATGGCCGCCAGGGTGTTCAGGACGTTGTGGAAGCCGCGCAGCCGCAGATCCTCCCGCCGGCAGACCTCCTGCTCTGCGCCCTTCCGTCGCAGGAGGAGCACGCCCTCCCGCAGGAAGGCCCCCTCCTCCACCTCCACCGCGCCGCTGAAGTAGCGGACGCGGGCATCGGTGAGGGACGCCAGCGCGCGGGCGTCGGGCTCGTCGTAGCCCAGGATCGCCACGTCCCCCCGCCCCTGATGGGTGACCACGTTGGCCTTGGCAGCGCGATAGACCTCCATCGTTCCGTGCCGGTCGAGGTGGTTGGGCGTGATGTTGAGCACGCCCGCGACCTGGGGGCTCACGTCCATGATCTCCAGCTGGAAGCTCGAGAGCTCCATCACCACCCGATCCTCGGGTGACATCGCGCCCAGGTCGTTGAGCAGCGGGTTGCCGATGTTGCCGCCCACCCAGGTGGTGAAGCCCGCCTCACGCACCATCTGCCCCACGAGGGAGGTGGTCGTCGTCTTGCCCGCCGAGCCGGTAATTCCGATGACCGGCGCCGGGCAGCGGCGCAGGAACTCCTGAGCGTCGTTGGTCACCGGGATGCCCCGCCGGCGCGCCTCCTGCAC
>DAOTVC010000047.1:0-62149 GCA_034437215.1 Anaerolineae bacterium
GTGCGCCGCCTGGGGGTGGAGCCGGAGGAGATCCTCTTCATCGACGATCGTCTCGAGAATATCGAGGCTGCACGGGAGGCGGGCTTCCACGCCGTGCACTACCGCAACAACGTGCAGACCATCGCCGAGGTGCGGGCGCTGCTGGAACGGGCGTGACGTGCGGCGGGTTCACGTCGTCGGCTGTACCGGTGCGGGGAAGACGACGCTGGCCTGGGAGCTGGCCCGGCGGCTGGAGGTGCCCCACGTCGAGCTCGATGCCCTCTTCTGGGGACCGGACTGGACGGAGACGCCCCCGGAGCTCTTCCGGGCGCGGGTCACCGAGGCGCTGGCGGGCAGCGGGTGGACGGTGGACGGCAACTACAGCCAGGTGCGCGATCTGGTCTGGGCGCGGGCCGACACCGTCGTCTGGCTCGACTACGGCTTTCCCCTGGTCTTCGGGCGTCTTCTCCTGCGCACCCTGCGCCGCAGCCTGACGCGGGAGCCCCTGTGGAACGACAACCGGGAGGATCTCTACCGCTCCCTGCTGAGCCACGAGTCCATCCTCCTCTTTGCCATACAGAGCTACGGGAGGCGGCGGCGCACCTACGCCCGCCTCTCCCGCTCTGCGGAGCACGCGCATCTGCGCTTCGTGCGCCACACCTCACCCCGCGGCACCCGGCGCTGGCTGGAAGGCGAGGGGTGGCAGCGGTAGCTGACACTTCCGTTTCCACCGGCAGGGGAGCGGGCCAGGCCCGCGGACTTAAGTTCCTTTTCTAAAACGACTTCATGCCGGGCGCCAGGCCTATCAGTCCATCGCCTCGTTGAACTTGTGCTCAGCGCGAGTAGTACTCGACGATGAGCTGCTCGTTGATGTCGGCGTCGATCTCCTGCCGCTCCGGCTCGCGCAGCACCCGCGCCTGGGTCTCCTCGACGTCCAGCCACTCGGGTACGGGAGGGCGGGCCTCGACGAGCTCCTCCACGTGGGGCATCTTCGCCGCCTTGGGCTTCAGAGCGATCTCCTGCCCCGGTTCGACCAGGTAGGAGGGGATGTTGACCCGGCGTCCATCCACCAGGATGTGTCCGTGGGTCACCGTCTGCCGTGCCTGCGGGCGGGTCCGCGCCAGCCCCATCCGGTAGATGACGTTGTCCAGCCGCCGTTCCAGGATCTTGAGCAGGGCAATGCCCGTCTGCTCCTGGGACCGCTGGGCCATCCGGAAGAAGCGACGAAACTGATTCTCCCGCACGCCGTACATCCACTTGACCTTCTGCTTCTCCCGCAGCTGGCGGGCGTACTCCGACTCCCGGCGGCGGCGGAACTGCTGTTCCCGTCCGTGCGCGCCCGGCGGCTGGTTGATACGCCGCTCCAGGCTCTCCCCGCCGGTCCCGTAGATGTCCATCCCGATCCGGCGGGATCGTTTGTTCTTAGGTCCTCTATAGCGTCCCATACTCTCTCTTTCTATTCTCTCTTCGAGGTGCCTCCACCCCGTCTATTCGTTTATCATTCGGGTGCGTTTCAATCCAGTTGTGAGCTATCCGCGGCTGAAACGTAAAGCGTGAAACGTGAGGGTCTCACGGTTTAAGTTTCACGTTTCACGCCTCGGTTTAACTCAAGCGAAACACACCTTATTATTCCTCTCCTCGCAGTATACCACAGCTTCGGACAATATTCAATATAAAAATAGTAAAAAATAGGAGCCGGACATTCTGTGAAGGAGAACGGGGAGGTGAGTAGGGTCATAAATCAGTTGAGGTGGGTATGAAGGGTGTAGCACTGGGGGTGATTTGCGGCGGCGCGACCGCGCCGCCGCAAATCACCCCGAGACCCCCTTCCCCCACGGCTCTGAGCCTTGGGGGAAGGGGCCGTTGAACAGCAGCTTGCTAGAAGAGGTGGAAGGCGGCGATGACGGGCGCGAAGAGGGAGGAGACCAGGGACATCACCGTGATGAGGGTGTTCAGGGAGGGGCCGGCGGTGTCCTTAAAGGGATCGCCTACGGTGTCGCCCACGACGCCTGCCTTGTGGGCGTCGGAGCCCTTGCCGCCGAAGAAGCCCGACTCGATGTACTTCTTGGCGTTGTCCCACAGCCCACCGGCGTTCGCCATCAGCAGGGCGAAGATGATGCCCGTGAAGATGGCCCCACCCAGGAAGGCGCCCAGCGCTTCCGGCCCCATGACGAAGCCGACCAGCAGGGGCAGCAGAACCGCCAGGAGCGCGGGCAGGATCAGGGAGGTGAGGGCGCCCTGGGCCGCCAGGGAGACGCAGCTCTCGTAGTCGGGCTCCACGGTGCCGGCGAGGATGCCCGGTTCGGCCCGGAACTGAGCGTGAATCTCCTCGATCATGTCGAAGGCGTTCTTCGTCACCGAGAGCATGGTCAGGGCGCTGAAGAGCGGGGGCGTCATGGCGCCGAGGAAGACGCCGGCGATGACCATCGGCTGCAGCAGGCTCAGGGTCAGGACGATGCCTTCGGCGAGCATCTCCGAGGCGTAGGCGGCGAAGAGGGCCAGGACGGTCAGAGCCGCAGCGCTGATGGCGAAGCCCTTGGTGATGGCCTTCGCCGTGTTGCCGGCTGCGTCCATGACGTCCGCCGTGTCGATGACCGCCTGGGACATCCCCGCCATCTCGGCGATACCACGGGCGTTGTCCACGATGGGGCCGTAGGCGTCGGAGGAGACGATCATGCCGCTGATGGAGAGCATCCCCACGGCGCTGATGCCCACACCGTAGACGCCGGGCAGGCCGTAGGCCTCGGCGACGAAGTAGGAGATGAGGGTCGCCGCGACGATACCGATGATGGAGGGCACGATGCTGATCAGCCCGTAGCTGAAGCCGGTGATGATGTTGATGGCGGCGCCCGAACTGGAGACCTCCGCGGTGCGCACCACGGGCGGGCGGTCGTCACCGGTGAAAAAGTCGGAGGTGAAGCCGATAACGATGCCGGTTACCAGGCCGGCGAGGGTGGCCCAGAGGACCCCGAGGTTGAAATCGAAGATCAGGACAACGGCGGTCGCCAGCATGGCGAAGATGACGGTGGTGATGATGGTGCCCCCGTTGAGGGCGTTGCCCGGTTTGCCCTCCTCGCCGACGCGGACCAGCTGGACGCCCACGAGGGAGGCGATGATCCCCAGCGTGCAGAGGATCAGGGGGAGGACGATGTAGCGGACCTGCAGGCCGGCGGGGAAGGCCAGAGCTAGGAGCATGACTGCTACGGCGCTCGCCACGTAGCTGTCGAAGATGTCGGCGCCCATGCCGGCGACGTCGCCGACGTTGTCGCCCACGTTGTCGGCGATGACGGCGGGGTTGCGGGGATCGTCCTCGGGGATCCCGAGCTCGATCTTGCCGACCAGATCGGCGGCGATATCGGCGGTCTTCGTGTAGATGCCGCCCCCGGCCTTGGCCAACAGCGCCAGCATCGAGGCCCCGAAACTGAAGCCGAGCACGATCTCGGGCGTGCCGGTAATCAGGTAGACAAGGCACATCCCCACGATGGCGATGCCCACCATTGCCAGGCCCATCACCGCGCCGGCCTTGAAGGCCAGATTGAAGGCGGGGTTCAGCCCCTCCTGGGCCGCGACGGCGCTGCGAACGTTGGCGGAGACGGCGACGGTCATCCCCATGTAACCGGCGACGGCGGAGAAGAGAGCGCCGGCTACGAAAGCGGTCGCCATGCTAAAGCCGTAGGCCGGGCTCTTGGCCTGAACGCCGAAGACGATGGCGATGATCAGGGCCATCACCACCGCCACCATGATCAGTGCGGTGTAGAGTTTCTTGAGGTAGGAGATCGCGCCCTGCCGGATCCAGCCGGCGACCTTCTGGGCCTGAGGGCTGCCCGCACTCTGCTTGTTGACCCAGACGTAGAGGGCGATGGCCACCCCGATGGAGACCAGCCCCAAGACGATACCGATGATAAGCCAGACAGTTTCACTCATCTTTGTTACTCCTCTTTGTCATTAAATAAGACACACATAAAGAGGCCCTCGACCCAGAGGGCTTCGAGCCTGTTTCCGCGAAAGAGGGGGAGCGGGTTGATGCTCCCCCCGGCTTCCTCCAGGTCGCGATCTACATGTTGGCCGAGCGCCACCAGCGGTAGTGCTTCGCGCGCAACTCCTCCTGAGAGGGCAGTGGGAAGCAGAGCAGCTGGTCGCGATTGCCTACGAAGATCCCGCTCTTGATGGTACGGTAGGGGAAGGAAGCGGGGTGGATGCGGTCCACCATCTTCGCATTGACCGTCTTGGTGCGCAGATCCACGAGACACTGGCGTAGGTGATCGATATTGGAGTAGGGGAGGTCGGCGACGGCGCCGTACTCGGGGTTGGAGCCCAACTCGCCCAGCCGTAGCTCCACGAAGCAGACCGCAGGCAGCTGCAGCAGGGTCTTGGGCTCGTTGACGATCATGTTATAGAACTCGCGGGGTCCGAGGCTGCTCACGACCAGCGGGTGGACGGGCGCGATCTCCTGGTAGAGGTGTAGCCCTGCGGTGTCCACGGGACATTCCTTGCTGGTCTCGATGCCCAACACCCGCCCGTCCTGGGTCACCAGGTAGAGCTTCTGGATGGCGTTGAGATCGACGCGTTCCAGGACCCGATAGACGGAGATGTAGACCGAGCGCTTGGGGGTGCCGTCCTCGTGAGGCACACAGCGCTCGATACCTTCCTCGATGGGCAGATCCTCGTGACGGTAGTCGGGATCGAGCTCGAAGAAGAGCGCCTGACCTCGGGACTTCTTCTGGCTTCCCACGGCGTAGTAGACGCCGAACTCCTCGGGGGTCAACATCGAGGCAATGAGGGCTTCAGGGAGCATGGACAGATAAAGGTGTACAGCCATTCTCTTCTACCTCCTTGGTTAGTTAACTTGAATGAGGCCCAAAGTTGCACAGACCACTCCCCATTATAGCACCACTTTGGTGAAAGGGCACAATCCTTTTCGACCCTTTTCTATCCGTAGAGCGCCACGAGGCGGGCGATTCGCAAGAATCGCCCGCCTCGTAGGGTGTGAAGAAGGGTTACTCGACGACGACCTCCACCCGCTCTCCGTCCTCCTCGTCCACGACATCCACGATGTGGCCCAGCACCCCGCTGTTGAGCAGGGTCTCCAGCTCGTCGGCGTCGAAGCTCACACCGCCGACGTCGATGTCAGCGTGGGGGCGTCCGCGGCGGAGGGCGGCGCGCACGATGCCCAGGGGCAGGGTGATGTTGACCCGGCTGGTGTTGGTGTCGAGGTCGCTCACCCGAACGCGGATGACGCGCGCCTTGCGCTCGCGTTGGGGGGTCTGCCGTGTCCCCTTGTCCAGGGCCTCTAGCAGCCTCGCTGCTTCGTCGGCGCTGATCGTTCCATCGGCGACCATCTGCAGGATCTTGATGCGGTCGGCCTCCCCGCCTGCCTCCGGCTCCGAGGCGGGCCGCCCCCGGAAGGGCCCAACCGCCGAGGCTTCCATCCCCTCTGCTGCCTCCCGGTAAGCCTCCATCTGGGTCTCCAGCATCTCCTGCTTCCAGCGCAGGCGCTCCTCTTTCGCCAGCAGTCGTTCGCACCGGGCCTCCAGCTTCTCCCGCTCATCGGGCTGTGCCGTCTCGTCCAGGGCGCTCAGCGCTTCATCGACGCCCCCTACCTCCTCCGCCAATGCTTCCAGGTCCGCCTTCAAGGTCTCCAGCTTCGCCGCACTCCTCTCGGCCTTGGCTGCCAGGCGTGCTCGGCTGCGCTCCAGCCGCTCCGAAACTCCCGCTTGGAAATTCTCACTCACCATCGATACCTCCTTGTTAAAATTATTTAACTAAGAATGTAATTTGTGTTATACTTTCCCCAAAACTGTTATTATATTAACTTAAAAACTAAAATTTGTCAAGTTACAGTCTTTGGATTATGGGTAGCAAAAAAGGCGTGAGGCCGTTCGACCTCACACCCGTTCGGAGACCTGTTACAGGGCGCGGAGTGGGTAATCTTTAGGTGGATAACTTCCAACTGAGTTGAAACACACCCCAACCATATCTGACTCCACTGAAAAAAAATCTTTTACCACGGAGATCACGGAGATTTTTGATGTTAGACTTCACAGAATAGAACTCTCGGTTTAACTTTCATAAATATCTCCGTGATTTTCTCAGTGTTCTCTGTGTCCTCCGTGGTGAGATATAGTTCTTTCAGTAGAGCCATATCTAGATCCTCTTCTCTGCACGGTTGAAGTCGTGGTCCATGGCAAGTTCGGTGCGGGGAAAGGGTCAAGGGGGATGGGTGCCTCCGTCTAGGGGGCCTGATCAGGTTCCGCAGGCGGGGAGGGAGCGGCGGCTTCCTGGCGTTCGATGGCGGCTTTGATGAAGTCCCGGAAGAGGGGGTGGGGGCGGTGCAGCCGGGTCTTGAACTCCGGGTGGAACTGGCTGCCCACCATCCAGGGATGATCTTTGATCTCGGCGATCTCCACCAGCCGCCCGTTGGGCGAGAGCCCGCTGTAGACGAGCCCCGCCTTCTCCAGGGGCTCCCGGTAGGCGTTGTTGAACTCGAAGCGGTGGCGGTGGCGCTCCTGCACCTCGTCGGTGCCGTAGGCCGCGTGGGCCTTCGTGCCGGGCTGGAGGACGCAGGGGTAGGCGCCCAGGCGCATCGTCCCGCCCATATCCCCCAGCGCGTGCTGGTCGGGCATGAGGGAGATGACGGGATGGCGTGTCTTGGGAGCAAACTCCTCGCTGTTGACCTCTTCGGTGCTCAGGACGTCACGGGCGAACTCGATGCAGAGCACCTGCATGCCCAGACAGAGGCCCAGGTAGGGGACCTCGTGCCGGCGGGCGTAATGTGCAGCGACGACCTTGCCCTCGATCCCCCGGTAGCCGAAGCCCCCGGGTACGACGATGCCGTCGGCCCGGGCCAGGTGTTCGAGCCCCTGCCCGCGCTCCAGTTCCTCGCTGTGGACCCAGTCGATCTCCACGTCCCGTCCGAAGTGGAGGGCGGCGTGGATCAACGCCTCGCGGACGCTCATGTAGGCGTCCTGCAGCTCCACGTACTTGCCCACCAGCGCGATGCGTACGGGCGACTCCTGACCTTTGGCCCGCAGCCGCTCGATGGAGTCCCGCCACGTCTGCAGATCCGGCGGGTGGACCTCCGCCTCCAACCCCAGCCGCTCCACCACCAGGTCGCCCAGGCCGGCCTCCTCCAGCATCAGCGGCACCTCGTAGATGCTGGAGACCGTCACGATGGGGATGACCGCCTCCGGCTCCACGTCGCAGAAGAGAGAGACCTTGTCCCGCGTCTCCTCGTTGATGGGGCAGTCGGCGCGCAGCCCGATGATATCGGGCTGGATGCCCATCCCGCGCAGCTCCCGCACGCTGTGCTGCGTGGGCTTCGTCTTGAGCTCACCGCTGGCGCTGAGGTAGGGGAGCAGGGTCACGTGGATGTAGAGAACGTTATCGCGCCCGACGTCGTAGCGCATCTGGCGGATGGCCTCGAGGAAGGGCTGCCCTTCGATGTCGCCCACCGTGCCGCCGATCTCGACGATGGCGACGTCGGCGTCCAGCCGTTGGGCCGCCTGGATGATCCGGCGCTTGATCTCGTTGGTGACGTGGGGCACGACCTGGATGGTGCCGCCCAGGTAGTCGCCGCGCCGCTCCTTGCTGATGACGTCGCTGTAGACCTGACCCGAGGTGACGTTGTTGAGCTGGCTGAGGTTCTCGTCGATGAAGCGCTCGTAGTGCCCCAGGTCGAGGTCGGTCTCCGCGCCGTCCTCGGTCACGAAGACCTCGCCGTGCTGGTAGGGGGCCATCGTCCCCGGGTCGACGTTGAGGTAAGGGTCGAGCTTTTGGATGGAGACGCGCAGCCCGCGCGCCTTCAGCAGGCGTCCCAGCGAAGCTGCAGCGATACCCTTCCCGAGGGAACTGACGACACCGCCAGTTATGAACACGTATTTAATTGTCATATTTGTCTTCCTCCTCGGGGATGTAATTCTACCCGATCCTGGGCTTTTGTAAACCTTATTCAAGTGGAGGGTGCAGCATCCAGCTTCCAGCTCCCAGCTTTCACCATCCAGCTTCCAGCTTCCAGCATCCAGCATCCAGCTTCCAGCTCCCAGCATCCACGTTTGACTTTCCCGGGCCTTGCGGGTATTCTACGCCGGATCTCTGAAGCGGTAAAGCGCGCTCCGGATTGAACGATATTCCTGCGAAAATATGATAAGACTCTGCTGAAAAAAGCCTTTTACCACAGAGGGCACGGAGATTTTTTAAATTGGACTTCATAAAATCAGGCACAAGAGCGCTTTTTATAAAGATATTTCACTATCTCCTTGGTTTTCTCGGTGTTCTCCGTGTTGGAAGGAGTTTTTTCAGGGCAGTCATGATAAAGGTGGTCGATACCGATGGCTACATACGATCTCGTCTTCCTGCACGCGCCCAGCGTCTACGACTTTCGCAAGCGGGCGACGCTCTGGGGCCCCATCTCCGACCTGGTCCCCTCGACGCCCGTCTTCGACATGTACCCCGTGGGCTTCGCCACCCTCATGGCCTATCTCCAGCAGCAGGGCTTCTACGTGCGCATCGTCAACCTCGCGGCGCGCATGGTGCGCTCCGCCCGCTACGATCCTGAGCGGGCGATTGCCTCCCTCTCCGCGCGGGCCTTCGGCATCGACCTTCACTGGCTGCCCCACGCTCACGGGGCCCTCGAGGTGGCCCGCCTCGTGAAAAAGCACCATCCGGAGACGCCGGTGATCTGTGGGGGCTACTCGGCGACCTACTTCCACGAGGAGCTGGTGCGCTACCCCTGGGTCGACTACGTCCTGCGCGGCGATTCGACGGAGGAGCCGCTGCGCCTGCTGCTGGAGCGGATCGTCGCGGGTAGGACGGTGGCCGACGTGCCGAATCTCACCTGGCAGGGGGACGGCGGCGGGGTCCACGTCACCCCCCAGAGTTACGTGCCCGAGGATCTCGACTCCCTCACCCTCGACTACCATCCTATGGTCCGCTCCGTCGTGCGCGACCGGGATCTGCTCAGCTACGCCCCTTTCAGCCACTGGCTGGAGTACCCCATCATGGCGGCCCTGACGGTCAAGGGGTGCACGCAGGATTGCACCATCTGCGGCGGGTCGGCCTTCGCCTCCCGGCAGATGTCTCACCGCCACCGCCCCGCCTACCGCTCCCCCGAACGGCTCGCGGAGGACGTGCGGCGGGTGGGCGCCCTGAGCCGGGGGCCCGTCTTTCTGTTGGGCGATCTGCGGCAGGCGGGGATGGAGTATGCCCGGCGCTTCTTCCGCGCCGTCCAGGGCTTTGAGGGGGCCGCCATCGTGGAGTTCTTCCGGCCCGTGGACCGCGCCTACATGGAGGAGCTGGCGGCGGCGCTGCCCGACTTCATCGTCGAGTTCTCGCCCGAGTCCCACGACCCGGAGGTGCGGCGGGCCAGCGGCAAACCCTACACCAACGCCGGCATCGAGGAGAGCATCGAGGCGGCGCTGGCGGTGGGCGCCCGGCGCTTCGACCTCTTCTTCATGATCGGCCTCTCGCAGCAGACGCCCGCCTCGGCTCTCGCGACGGTCGACTACTGCCGGTCGCTTCTGAAGCGCTTCGACGACGGGCGCCTCATCCCCTTCACCTCGCCCCTGGCCCCCTTCCTCGATCCCGGCAGCCGGGCCTACGAAGAGCCCGAACGCTTCGGCTACCTGCGCCACGCTGCTACCCTCGAGGACCATCGCCGCTTGCTCCTGCAGCCCACCTGGAAGCATATCCTCTCCTACGAGACCCGGTGGATGGACCGAGACGCCCTCGCCGAGGTGACCTACGAGGCGGGCTTCCGGTTGAACCGGCTCAAACAGGAGTTCGGGATCGTGAGTCCCGAAAAGGCCGCCGAGACGGAGGCCCGTATCGGGCAGGCCCGGGCACTGATGCAGGAGATCGAGGGGTTGGTGGCGCGGCTGGAGGGAGACGATCTGCAGCGCGCCCTGCTGGATCTCAAGCCCCGTATCGACCGGGCCAACACCTCCACCGTCTGCGACAAAGCGGAGCTCGACGTCCCCGTAGGCCCCATCCCCTTCCGTCTCCTGAATTTGACCAAAATCGGACTTCAGGGTCTAATGGGAAGGGGGGCAATCGTCACACCACAAGAGTGAAAGAAGTGTGGGCTTTCATATTCTGCCCTCAATCCCACCCGCATCTTCGTTACCCATTCAACTGAAACTTGGATTTTCTTTGCGTTCTTGGCGCCTTTGCGTGAGTTTTGTGGTTCTTTCAGGAGAGCCATTGTTCAAATTTGACTACGGAGGTACTCTGTGACGAACGTTCCGGCATTTCCAGACTTCAAGCCCTTGGGCATCGAGGATCGTGATTTTCTCCACGATCTTCTCTGGTCCTACCAGCCCAAGACATCCGAACTCACCTTTACCAATCTCTTTATCTGGCGTGACGCTTACGATCTGCAGTGGTCGATGCACCAGGAATGCCTGCTCCTTCTGGGGCAGGACGGCCGGGGGGAGCCTTATGGCTTTCCCGTCGTCGGTTCCGGGTCGCGTCTGGAGGTAACCTACACCTTCCTGGATTGGCTCCGGGAGGAGCACGGGGTGAGCGTCCCGCGCTTGGAGCGGGCGGACGGGCAGCTGGTCGCCGATCTCGAGGGAGACGCGCGCTTCGCCATCGACCCCACCCCCGACCACTTCGACTACGTCTACGACCGCGAGGATCTGGCGACCCTCGCCGGAAGGGGCTACAGCAACAAGCGCAACCACATCAACTACTTCACCCGCCGCCACGAGTACACCTACGAGCCTCTCTCTCCTGATAACATCGAGGCCTGTGTCCGTGTGGCCTGTGAGTGGTGTGAGAAGTACCGCTGTGAGGACGACATGAACCTCATCGAGGAGCGGGACGCGGTGCGCGAGTCGCTGGAGAACTTCACCCTCCTCCGCGCTCAGGGGGGCGTCATCTACGTCGAGGGCCGCATCGAGGCCTTCTCCGTCGGGGAGATGCTCAACGAGGAGACGCTGGTGGTCCACATCGAGAAGGCCGACCCCGACATCCGCGGGCTCTATCAGCTGATCAATCAGGAGTTCGTGCAGCACTGCTGCACCGAGGCCACCTGGGTGAATCGCGAGCAGGATCTGGGGGTGCCGGGGCTGCGGCGGGCCAAGCACTCCTACCATCCCGACCACATGGTCGAGAAGTACCGGATACGGTTGGTCGAATGAGCGTCGTCCTCGCCCTGCTCTTGGCCCTCGTCGGGCTCCTGGTGGGAGCCTTCGCGGCCCACGCCGCCGAAGCCGTCCTGGCGGAGCGGACCCTGCGCTTGCCCTACTGTCCCTACTGTGAAGCGTCCCTCCAGCGTCTGCAGTGGAGCGTCGCCCTGGGTTGGCTCACGGGGCGCGGACGCTGTCGCTCCTGCGCCCGCTATCTGCGCGTCGCGCGCCTCGCCGGCGAGCTCTTCCTGGCGCTGACCTGGGGCCTTCTCGTGGCCCGCTTCGGTCTGAACGGGCGCTCCCTCTTCGCGCTGCTCAGCACCCTGCCGCTGGCCATGGTGCTCGTCACCGACCTGGAGACGAAGCTGATTCCCAACCGCATCATGTATCCCTCCATCCTGGCCATGCTGATCATCGGTACCCTCTTCGGGCCCGCCGTGCCCTCCCTGACGACGGCAGCTTGGTGGCACGTGCCCGCGGGCGGGCTCGTCGGCTTTCTCGTGATGTGGCTGCTCGCCTCCGTCGGCGTGGCGCTGCTGGGGGAGGGGGCCTTGGGTGCGGGGGACGTCAAGTTGGCCGCCTACATGGGTCTGGTGACCGGCTTTCCGTTGATCATCGTGGCGCTCTTGATGACCTTTCTCCTGGGAGGTGTCGGTGCCCTCCTGGTCCTGATCGCCCGGCGGGGCTCCCTGCGCACCGCCATCCCCTACGGCCCCTTTCTGGTCCTGGGGTGCACGGCGGTGCTCCTCTACGGGCGTGCCCTGAGCCTCTGGTTCTTCGGCTGAAGCGCTCCTCCTGGGTGAATCCCCCGCCCTTTCAGCAGCCTTCTTGCATCAAGAGAAGCCCCCCGCAACCGCGGGGGGCTTCGTGGTGATCTGGCGGAGAGGGTGGGATTCGAACCCACGGAGCCTTGCGGCTCACGCGCTCTCCAGGCGCGCGCATTAGGCCGGACTATGCAACCTCTCCATCAACGGGCGCCATTATAGCACAGACGACCGTTTTTGCAACGTCAGGCGGCGGCGGTCGCCGGCTTCGCGACGGTCTCCTGCTGCTGTCGGTTGGTGCGGCTCTTTCCCTGATCCTGCTTGCGCTCGGGAAGAGGACGGTCTTCGAAGGCGGCCGTGAACTCCTCTCCGGAGAGAGTCTCACGTTCCAGCAGGTGCTTCACGACGCGATCCAGGGCCTCGCGATTGTCGGTGATGACCATTTTGGAGCGCTCGTAGGCATCCATGATGAGCTGCTTGACCTCACTGTCGATCTCCTGAGCCATGGCTTCGCTGTAGTCGCGCTGCTCCCCGATCTCCTTGCCGAGGAAGACCAGCTCTTCCTTCTTGCCGTAGACCTGGGGACCCAGTTTGTCGCTCATACCGTAGCGCATGACCATGGAGCGAGCCGTCTTGGTGACCTTCTGCAGGTCGTTGGCGGCTCCCGTGCTGATCTCGCCGAAGACAACCTCCTCGGCTGCCCGTCCGCCCAGCGCGTAGGCCATGTCATTTTCCAGCTTGCTGCGCTGGATGATGTAGCGATCCTCCTCCGGCATCACGATGGTGTAACCCGCTGCCATACCGCGAGAGATGATGGAGACCTTACGCACCGGATCGGTGTTCGGCAGGACGTGAGCCACGACGGCGTGACCCGCCTCGTGGTAGGCGAAGATTTCCCGCTCTTCCTCGGAGATCACCCGGCTGCGGCGCTCGGGACCGGCGATGACCCGCTCGATGGCCTCCTGGAATTCCGCCATGCCGATGCGCTTCTTGCCCCGGCGGGCGGCGAGAATGGCCGCCTCGTTGACGGTGTTCTCGATGTCGGCGCCCACGAAGCCCGGCGTCGTCTGCGCCAGAATCTCCGGTTTGACGTCCGTGGCCAGCGGCTTGCCCCGCATGTGGACGCGGAAGATCGCCTCCCGGCCGTTGATGTCGGGCTGATCGAGGACCACGCGGCGATCGAAACGCCCCGGGCGCAACAGCGCTGGGTCGAGGATGTCGGGCCGGTTGGTGGCCGCCATGATGATAACGTTGGTGTCGGTGTCGAAGCCGTCCATCTCCACCAGGATCTGGTTGAGGGTCTGCTCCCGCTCGTCGTGGGAGCCGCCCAAACCCGCACCCCGGTAGCGCCCGACGGCGTCGATCTCGTCGACGAAGATGATACAGGGGCTGTGACGTTTGGCCTGATCGAAGAGGTCGCGCACGCGACTGGCGCCGACGCCCACGAACATCTCCACGAACTCCGAACCGGAGATGTTGAAGAAGGGCACACCGGCTTGGCCGGCGACCGCCTTGGCCATCAGCGTCTTGCCCGTTCCGGGCGCGCCCACGAGGAGGACGCCCTTAGGAATGCGTGCCCCGAGGCTGATGAACTTCTGCGGCTCCTTCAGGAACTCGACGACCTCCCGCAGCTCCTCCTTGGCCTCTTCGACGCCCGCGACGTCCTCGAAGGTGACCGTCGGACGGTCGCCCGAGAACATCCGCGCCTTGCTCTTGCCGAAGGACATCGCCTGGTTGTTCACGCCCTGGAACTGGCGAATGAAGAGGTAGGCGAAGACGCCCAGAGCGGCGATGCCGATCAGCGTGCCGCCGACGCTCAGGAGCGTGCCCCAATCGGTCGGCTCCTCGATGGCGAAGGACTCAAGGTTGCGCAGCGCTTCCTCGTCCACACCGAAGGCCTGCAACTGCTCCACGGCGGTCGAGGTCGGCTCCTTGCGTGCGAACGCGATCTCACCGTCGTTGTAGACGACCCGAATGTCGTTGCCCTGTACGGTTAAACTCTCGACCTTGCCTTCATTGATCTGCTCCACCAAATTCGGAATGGCGACGGTGGTAGCCTGGCTGCCGTCTGTGAAGTAACTGTAAATCAGAAAGAAGACGGCGACGATGAGTATGAAGTATATAAAGGTACTACTGCCTTGCCTTTTCATAATCCTCCTACAAGCCCCTTCCCCCGGGGCAAGGTGTCATCCCAAGAATCAGCGAGCACCACAGTAAGTCTGATCCTCTCCCTCTACATCCCAAGTTTTTAGTGAGGGCCTATCATGCGGTGATTATACCACAAAGACGTTAGAAGTTTATTAGTGGAGAGGAATCTGTGCCGGGAAGCGGCCGGAATGTGTCCGTACGTGACCCCTAGCGCTCGCCGGGCATAGCGCTCGCCGGGCCTAGCGCTCGCCGGGCATATTGACACCTTAGGTGGCTTCACTGAAAAAAGGGCAGGCCTCACGTCAAGCCGCAAAGGGCGCCAAGATTTTTAAATTACATATGACTCTACTGAAGAAAGGCTTTTTACCACAGAGGGCACGGAGATTTTTTAAATTGGACTTCATAAAATCAGGCACAAGAGCGCTTTTTATAAAGATATTTCACTATCTCCTTAGTTTTCTCGGTGTTCTCCGTGTTGGAAGAAGTTTTTTCAGGGCAGTCATTAGCTGCGAAAAGCTGACGGACACCGGCGTTCTAACTTTCCTTGTGAACCCCAGGGATCTGTAGTATACTAAAAAGGAAGCTCTTCTTCAAGCGATAGGGGGCCTTTGTGCTTTGGGGTAGCAATCTCTCTCGTCCTAAACGCGTCATCGCTACGACCGCGTACCCGGCTTGCCGCAGGGCTCCTTCATCCGTCTTTGGTTGTTTCGCAGCTTAGGAACGCGCCTTAAACAACTTGAGCAAAAGCAAACTGAAAGCGCTCTTGAAAGATACCTGCAATGCCCAAGTTATTTCGCTTTCAGTCCTTAACTAAGGATGTAAAACGATGGAAAAACAGACCGCCGACCAACAAGCCTCTCAGGAAAAGCGCCGTCGCCCCGTTGTCCTCAGCGAGACGCAGGAGCAGGAAGAGTCTGTAGAGCAGCTTCAGTACAACACCTCCCTCTACAAAACTCCCTCTATCCAGGCGCAGGCTGAGACGATAGGCAGCCTGCCCACGACGGCCCAACGGCAGGATGCCGTCAGCCACATCGGCAGGGTACAGGGAAATCGCCACGTGCAGCGTCTCGTCGGCGCCGTCCGCGCGCGGCGGGCCTCTACCCCGGCCCTGCAGCCCAAGCTCACCGTCGGGGAGCCGGACGACCTCTACGAGGAGGAGGCGGACCGCACAGCCGAAGCCGTTATGCGCATGTCTGCGTCCGCTCCCGCAGCGCCTCCCTCTTCGGAGGAAGAGGATCTACACTCCGTCTCGGTGGGCGTGCAGGCCAGCAGCGTCGGTACCCCGGGGATGACGCCCGAACTGGAGGACGAGGTCAACGGTCTGCGGGGTACGGGACGCCCGCTGCCCGCCTCGGAGCGGGACTTCTTTGAGGGGCGGATGCAGGCTGACTTCGGGGCTGTGCGTGTGCACACCGGTGAGACGGCGGCGCACACCACTGAGCATCTGCAGGCCAAGGCCTATACGGTCGGCTCGGACATCGTCTTTGGCGAGGGGCAGTACCAGCCGGGTACGGAAGCGGGGCGGACGCTGCTCGCTCACGAGCTCACCCACGTGGTCCAGCAGGGCGCCGCCGGCAAGCTGCGGTCTAAGCGCGTGGAAGCTCTGCAGCGGGCTGCGGTCATTCAGGCTCCGGTTCCCCAGATCAAGGAGGAAGAGGAGGAGGGCGACGGGCCGGTGGGCCCGCCGCCGCCCCAGGTCGTCGCCGAGCAGAAGGCACAGGCGGGCACCCCGGAGGCGGAGCCTACCGCAGGAGAGGTGCAGAGTGCCCAACCGGAGGTTGCCGGTATGGAAGAGCCGCTGCCGGCAGTTGCTCCCGCCTCACGGATAGGTGATGTGGGGGCGGCGACGCCTCCAACGCCAGGACCGAAACGCGATCCCTTGAAGGGTGATGGCGCTGCCCCTCCAGCACAGGCGGGCGCTCAAGCCGTCGCAGAGGTCGCCGGAGAGCTGCCCCCGGGACCTGCCGGCGTCGAGGTCGAGACCACAAAGGACGAGGCACCTTCCCTCAAGGGGCAGGACGTCGAGAGCGCAGCGGGTGCCGGGGGTGAGAAGGGCGCCGGAGAGAGCGCCGCGCCCGGCGAACCGAAGGCTGCCGTCGGTCCGGAGGAGGGCGCGACTCCCGCAGAGGAGCAGGTCGCTGCAGAGCCGGAAGGGGCTGTGGCGCCCGCGGTGGACACCGCCGAGGAGGCGGCTGCACCCGAGCAGGCTCCGCCCGAGCTCCAGGAGCAGGGAGCGGAGCTGCAGGCTCAGAAGGACCAATCCGAGCAGAGCGCCCAGCAGGCCGACAGCCAGGCCCAGGAGGCGGTCTCCGCGCTCGAATCCCAGGCGGGCATGCAGGTGCGTTTCGCGCCCTCCGCCCAGGCCGAAGGTGATCAAGCGCAGGTCGCTTCCGAAGGGATCAACGAGTTCATCAATCGCAACACCCAGCGTGTGACCTCCGTTCTGGCTTCGACGCAGGATGTTCAACCTCGTTTTACCGCCATCTCCGAGCAGACCAAGACGCAGATTCAGGGAGCGGTGCAGGTCAACCTTCAGAACCTGCGGGGCATGATTGCCGCAGCACGCCAGCAGGTGCTGACGAAAGCCACTCAGGCCGAGGGCGAGATCACCGGGCTCTACGATACGACGGCTGCGGAGATCGAGCAGTCCGCTCTCCAGGCGCTAGAGAAGGTGGATTCCGAGTACCAGGCCAAGGTTCAGGGGCTCAACGTCCTGGAGTCATCCACCTCCCAGGACATTGACGATCGCTTTGCGAAGGCGCAGACCGATCTGCGCGAGGCAGGTCGAGCAGCCGGCGTCGACGCCGAAGGGGCCAAAGGGGAAGCGCTCAACCCCGTGATCGCTCCGTACCAGGGTAGGGAAGGCGATTTCTGGGAGGGCAAGAACTACTACAAGAAAAAGATCACTGCTGCTGAGGATGCCGCTGATGGCGTGATCCAGGGGTACAAGGACGAGTTCGCTGAGCAGGCCGAAGCGACGGCCCAGCAGCTCCCCCAGGGCAAACAGGACGTCCTGGCGACGGCCCAGCAGAAGTTGCAGGCGGCCCGCACCGCCATCGACGCCGAACACGCGCGGGCCAACCAGGCCATCGAGGACTCGCGTCTCCAGTCGTTGGAGGCGGCACGGCAGACACAGGAGCAGAACCTCACCGCCCTCCGCCAGAGCAAGGCGGAGACGTTGGCGGCCCTCACCGAGCTGCAGGGGAATCTCGAGGCCCAGCTACAGAGCACCGGGGCCCAGCAGATGCTGGTCATCGAGGAGGCGGCTCAGGCGGCTATCGCCGACGTGCGGACGGGAAGTGCTGAGGTAGCCGCGCAGCTCCATGAGGCGCTTCAGACTCTTGGCGCGCAGCTGCAGGGGGCTCCCGCGCCCGATCCCGAGGCTCTCTCCGAGATGCTGGCCGGCTCCCAGGCGCAGTTCGACGGTGTTATGTCCCAGCTGCAGGGCCAGCTGAGCGCTCGCAGGGCGGCAGCGGAGCAAGCGCTGCGCACCGGTGGGCAGAAGGCCACCGGTGCCGTCGGGCAGGTGGCCCAGACGGGCAGCAACCTCATCACTCCCGTCGTACAGGACTTCGTCACCGGAGCCGACGACATGGTCCAAAGGGCTACCACAGCCCTTAACGAGACCCGCAACCAACACGTCGAAGCTACGGGTAAGGAGTCCGAAGGGGCCGTCCAGTCCATGGCTGAGGCCTACATCCAGGCGGAGCAGGACGTTCAGGACGTCAGTGCCGCGCTGGACCAGGGTCTCGGTAAGTTCGTGAGCGACTTCAAGTCCGGCCCTGAGGGATTGGATAAGTCCCTCGGTCAGTTGAAGACGGACATCCGGACCAAGGCTCAGGAGGCTGCCGACAAGGTCCTGCCGCGCTGGAAGAGCGTGGTCGCCTTCGTCGGCAAGCTCCTCGTCGCCATCGTCGTCGCCATCGCCATCGCCGCTGTCGTGGCTGTGGCTCTGGCCAGCGGTGGTTGGGTCGCGCTCCTGCTGGGGGCCCTCGCCGCCGGCGCTATCGGCGCCATCGGTGGTGTGGCCAAGGGCATGATCGACAACGCCGTACAGGGCAAGGCACTCTTCACGAAGGATCTCTGGGTGGAGGCGGGCATCGGCGCTATCGAGGGCGTCCTGGCCTTCGCCGGGGGTGCTGTCGTCGGGAAGCTCGTCTCGGCGGCCAAGTTCGGCAACGCCTGGAAGTTCCTGGGCGAGACCGCCGTCGATCTGGTCAAGGACACGGTGGCTACGGTGAGCAATATGTTGATCAAGGGCGACTTCACCTGGGTCGGCTTGGGGTTGTCCATGGCGGAGTCCCTCGTCTTCAGTCTGGTGGGTGGGTATGTGGGCAAGAAGGTCGCGGGTCGTCGTCCGAAGGCCGACGTCACGCCGAGCGCTTCGCAGGTGGACGTCACGCCGGGTGCCCGTCCCGACCTCACCCCCGGGGCTTCGCAGGTGGACGTCACGCCGGGCGCCCGTCCCGACCTCGCCCCCGGGGCTTCGCAGGTGGACGTCACTCCCAGCATGCGTGCGGCTCAGGAGCGCGGTCTGCCCGAGCTTCCCGAGGGGTACGTCTGGGTGAAGACCGGCAAGAAGGCGATACCTGGTTCGTCCGGCAGTGCAGCGGATGCGGCGTCCGGCGCACCGGGGATGTACATCCGGCGCGTCGCCGGGCAGGGCCCCGCAGGCGCGGATGCCCCCCAGTTGAAGATGGACTGGGAGCAGGGCCGGGTGGTGGATGTCCAGAGTGGGAAGGTTTTAGAGGCGCCTGCGCCGGCTCCCGTGCCGAGCGTCCCGTCCCCTCCACCAAGAGGGGGCCTCGCCGAGACCGGATCATCGGAGGCCTCCACACGCTCCCTGCGTGAGCGTGTCACTGAGGACGGTCTGCCTGCGGGCAAGAAGTCGGTTATGGAGGGCTGGAAGGAGAAGACGGTCGGCAAGGCCACCGAGGACGTGGGTAAGAAGCACGCCACTCTCGCCGAGGACGCCTGGCTGCCCGGCGGCAGCTCTGACAAGCGTCGCCAGGAGGCCGGTTTGGAAAATCAGGCCGAGGATCTGGCCGAGGCCGGCGTCGAGGAGGGACAGTCTTGGGAGTGGGCGGAGGATTGGGAAGAGTATCAGAAGCAGAAGCAACCCTGATATCCCATGAGTGAGCGCGCCATGCAGTCTCTATGGATCGATCTTGAAGAGGGACGCTACTATCTGATCCCTGCCGAAGCGATGCTTCCCGGCGGGGAGACCCTGCTCATCACGCTGAACGGTGAGGAGCGCCTCGTCGAGCGGAGCGCTGTGGAAGTCTGGGAGGTGCCCGGGATCGAGGCCCAGCTCCATCTGCAGTCCGCTGCCCTGCGCTTGCTCCTGCAAGCCGGAGCGGGGGGAGGGGGGGAGGAGATCCCCGCCGGTGCGGAGCCGGCGGACGAAACGGAGGAGACCTTTCCTCGCGAGGCACGGCGCCTCTTCGCCGTGCTCTTCGGCCTGCCGGGCGGGGGTGGGGCGGCGACCGCACATCTTCGCCTGCCCCGGGTGCTGCTGCGCCTTGCTCACATCCTCGAGGAGAGCATCGCTGAAGATGAGGAGCGCCGCGCGGAGGCGCACCGCGAGATGGAGACGCTCGTCGAGGAGTTCGTGGCCCAGGGTATAGCCCTCCCCGGTGAGCTTCGGGATCTCCCTGCGAAGGTGCGCCGCTTCTACCTCATGTTTGAGGATCGTACCCCTTTCGAGGAGTTCAGCCGCCTCCTCCGCGTGCTCGCCGCCCAGTCCTGGACGGAGCCTACCAATCTGCAGGAGCTGCGTGCGCTTCTGCAGCGGGTGGGCCGGGAGACGCGGGCCTTCTACGAGGCCGAGAGGGAGGCCGAGCGCCGGGCGGAGTACCGGGCCATGGCACGGGAAGCGATTCGCGAGGTCCAGGGTGATGAGCCGCCGGCCTTCGACTTCAAGCAGGTCTGGGCCGAGTACCACGCAGAGAAGCTCGAGAAGGAGGACGGTGAACCACGATGAGGAACGACGAAGCGACGCCCTCTCCCGAACAGCAGCAGGCTAACCGGTGGATTGAGAAGGGCAATCACTTTCACGCCCAGGAGAAGTACTCGAAAGCCATCGAGGCCTACGAGAAGGCCATCGAGATCTACCCGCCCTACCGGATGTACAAGTTCATCATCGGTGAGATGTTCATGAGCTTGCGGAAGTACCGGGCGGCGGCGGAGGCCTATCGCGAGGTGTTGGACCTCACGCCCGACCACGAGCAGGCCTGGAGTGACCTGGGCCAATGCCTCTTAGTGATGGACCGCGCCGAGGAGGCGGTGGAGGCCTTCAACCGCGCCATCGACCTCGATACCGAGTACGCCGAGCCTCTCTACTATGGGGCTCTGGCCTACGGGCGTCTGGGGGAGCACGGGGTGGCCGAGCGCTACCTGCGCCGCGCCTTGCTGCTCAAGCCCGAGTGGGCGCCCTATGCCCGGCAGGACCCGCTGCTGAGTCGCTACCTCGACACCGCGTAGGAGGCCCGGTTACCTGAAGATCAGATGTGCGTTTCATCTCAATTAGCGGCTCTTAGGGTTCGTAAAAGTATCACTTCCCGCACTCCCTGGAGTTAGGATGAAACAACTCCTCCTGCCTCGTTTGAGGGCTGTACACCTCCAGCACTTCCAGAAGTTCGTTACGCTCCCCAAGCACCCACCGTCGGGAAGTTGTTTTCTTACAGACGCTTCAGTAGGATTTATCGCCGTAGAAGCGCGCTGAAGCGCGCACTACAAACCAGAACGTACGAGTGGCCTCGATACAATTGAGGCCACTCGTTTCTGTTTGGCCTGAACCATACCCGGCTAGGGCCGGACTTCGATCTCGGCGATGAAGATGCTGTTGTCGACCACTTGGGTCTCCCCCGAGTCGATCACCTGTAGGCGACCGGCTTCCGTGTACATCCCCACCCGGATCTGGTAGGTGCCCGGTGGCGTGTCGGGAGGTAGGGTCAGCTGGTGGGGATCGATGATGATCTCGCCCGGACGCCAGGTGTCCGTCGGATTGGTGCCGTTGGCGGGCTCGCTGTCGTCTTGGGCGATGAGCGTCAGCATATTGGGGGTGAGCAGGTGGGTGAAGACGATGTAGGCACGATCCACGGTGCGCAGGGCGCGCCAGCGCAGCGCGACGGAGAGGGTGTCCCCCGGCTTGAAGGGGCGTTGGGGGACGATCGCTTCCTCTAGAATGATAAGGTTGTTCAGGTTTACCTGGAGGGGGAGGGTCCTCTCCGTGCCCCCGCTCAGCGTCAACGTGATCGTGTCGCCTGCGCGGACCTCGGTTTCGGGCTCGGGCTCCTGAGCGAGGATCTTTCCCTTGGGCTCCGTGCTCCAGATTTCGTCCTCGGCGATAATGAGCCCTTGAGACTCCAGGTTGGGGAGAACGACGTTCTTCTGGTAACCCACGAGGTCGGGCAGGGTGAAGGCGCGTCCCGAAGCCAAGGCCACCTTCACGACCGTCCCCGCTTCGACCCGCGCGCCGGAGCCGGGCTCCTGTTCCAGGACCGTGCCGGGCAGGAACTCCTCGATCTCTTCCTCCCTGCTTACTTCGAAGCCGAGACTGTAGTTCTCGGCCAGGCGGCGGGCGTCGGCGACGCTGAGGCCCACGAGATTCGGTACGCTGACGTACTCTCCCACGGGGGTGGGGGTCGCCGTTGCCATGTTCGGCGCCGGGGAGATCTCTGCGGGCGTGCGCGTATAGGCACGGTAGACCCGGTAATAGAGGGGAATCAGGCCCAGAACCAGCAGGGTGGCGACGATCAGCAGCCCCCAGAGCACCCAGTCCGTTCCCTCCTCCACCTCCTCCACCGGCAGTGCTCCTCCCTCCAACTCTGGCGCCTCCCTTACGTACTCCTCCTCACCCAAGAAGGGACGGGGTCGTTCGGGGGGGGAGGGCGCGACAGGGCGTGTGCGCTGCGCCGCCGGCGGCCCGGACGGGGAGAGCGGGCGCGTCTTCAGGCTCTCCTCCTCGACCGTGCGCCGGTACTCGTCAATGGCCATGCCGAACTGGTCGGCGTTGCGGTAGCGGGTGGCCTTCTGCTTCGCCAACACCCGGCTCACCAGATGGTTGAGCTGCGACGGCACCCGGGGGTTCAGCGAGCTGGGAGGCGGGGGCGTCTCCTGCAGGTGCTTGATGAGCAGGGCGGTCGTGTCCTCATCGTGAAAAGGAGGCACGCCCGTCAGGAGTTCGTAGAGGATGACGCCGATGCTGTAGACGTCGGACGCCGGTGTAGGTCTCTCACCGGCGGCTTGCTCGGGGGAGATGTAGTGAGGGCTGCCCCAGATTACCGGCTCGGCCTCCACCTCTTTCTCGGAGGGCTCCTCCTGGAAAGCCCGGGCGATTCCGAAGTCGGCTACCTTCACCTCACCCTCCGGCGTCAGGAGGATGTTGTGGGGTTTGAGGTCGCAGTGCACGAGGCCGGCCCGGTGAGCGTGTCCCACACCCGCACAGATTCGCCGGGCCAGATCCAGTGACTCCTCGACGGGCAGGGGCGCTCTGCGGCGGATCAGGGCCTTCAGGTCGTCGCCCTTCACCATCTCCATGACGAAGTAGGGTTGGTGGTCGTCCAGACCCACGTCGTAGATGTGGACGATGTTCGGATGCTCGAGCTTGCCGGCTGCACGAGCCTCTTCGAGGAAGCGCTCGCGGAACCCCTCGTCGCTGGCGTAGGGTTCGCGCAGCATCTTCACGGCGACGGGACGATCGAGGAGTAGATCGTGACCCCGGTAGACGGTGGCCATCCCCCCGGTCCCAATGAGCTCTACGAGACGGAAGCGATCGTTTAGAACCTTCGAGTCCATGTGTTTGCTCCTTGTGAACGAGGCATATTCTACCGCAACGAAGCAAAACCGCAATTGGAGCGCGTGGGCAGGGCTAGCGCACCTAGAGAATTTGCTCCAGCGCGCCGCTGAAGCGGCGTTTTTAGAAAGGATTTTTTGTGGCGAGGCCTCGCCACAAAAAATCCCCCTTTATCCCCGGCCTTATGAACTTTAAACATTTAGTCGGGTAATAGAGGTTGACGCGAGGTGTGACGGGACTGAAGTCCCTCCCGGCCGCAGGCCCCAGTAGTGAGGAATTTGAGAAACTGCCGTCGTAAAAAAGCGGCGGCTTGTCAGAGAGCTCATCTGTGTTAGAATGCCCGATTGGAGCCTTTAATGCAATATCTATACCCACTACTGATCTACGCAGGACTCGCCGGGACCCTGGTACTCTTGACCCTGGAGATGGTTTCCCGAGCCCAGCGGTGGCGGCGCCCCGCCGCTGCGCTGTGGCTGACCCTCGTGACGCTTCTCTGGATGGCGCTGCCTACGGAAGGGCGTTGGATCTTCTCTATGTGGGCTCCCTCCACCGTGCTGGACGGGCAGTTTATCGTCGAGATGCAGCCCGCCATCTGGTGGCTCGGTCTGGCTCTGGGGCTGGCCTTCAGTGGGGTGGCCTGGGTGGAGGTCATCGACCGTCGCCCTGCTCTGCCCCTCTCCGGCGTGTTGGTGCTCCTGTCGCTCTACACCACCTGGCTGGCCCTCGCCGGGGGCTCTCTCTTGACGACCCTCGCTATGTGGGCCGTCTTCGATCTGCTCTGGGGGGCGGCGACGCTCCTGGCCTCTGGGGAGGGGGAGCGGGTGACCTTCGGCTGGCTCTTTCACGGCGTCGCCTCCATCCTACTGTGGGCCACCTTCCTCCTTTTGCGGCGTGCCGGGAGCAGCGGGCTCTGGTGGATTATGTGGACCACCCCGGCGACGACGGCGCTTCTCCTGGTCGCCGCGCTGTTGCGCATCGGCGTCTACCCCTTCCACGTCGTCTTCCCCCGCCGCATCGAGAGGCTCGGTTCGCTCGTGCTCGTCTCGTCGATGGGGCCGGTTCTCGGCGTGGGGCTCCTCTACCGTATCCTTACCCTGCCGGGCGAGGTGGAACTGCCCCTCTGGGTCCTGGTCCTGGGCGCCGTCTCCCTCTTATGGGGCGGGGTGCGTGCCTGGGGCGAGAGGGGGGAGAAGGCCCTGTTGTGGGCCATCTATGCCCTGTTGTCCAGCATCGTCGCAGGTGCGGGCGCGACGGGTGCAGGAGATCTGGTCCTCGGCGCCCTCGGGGTCTGGTTCGGGGGCTGGACCCTGCTGCTGCTCTCTCGCGGACGGGATAGGGAGGCCGTCGCGCTCTCCTGGCCCGGCTGGTTGGCGCTGCTCCTCCTGGTGGGCGTGCCCCCTTCGCCTCTCGGGGAGCTCGGGCGGGCAGCGTTGACGCTCTTGCCCTGGGGGTGGCGAATCGTCTTCCTGCTCGGTTGGGCCATCGTCGTGGCGACCCTGCTCAAGGAGGGCACGCGCCCCGCTCTGGGGCGCACCCTGCCGCCCCGCAGCTGGCAACAGGCGACACTGCTTGCCGGTCTGATCCTGCCCGTTCTGGGGATGCTGAGTGGGGCCTCGGTTCCGCAGAGGTTTAACTTCAACGGCTTGGGGCTGCTCCTGTGGGGGGGCGCCGTTCTCCTGGGGGCCGGCCTTGCCTGGAAAGGGCTTCGAGTGCGCCGGTGGGTGATGCATGGGGTAGCGCTGTGGGACTCCTTGGATCTCCAGTGGTTCTACCGCGCGCTCTGGCGGGGTTCTGAACATCTCCTGGGCTTGGTGCGCGTAGCTGCCGACGTCGTGGAGGGCAGCGGGGCTCTCCTCTGGTCACTGCTGGTGCTGCTGATAATCCTGCTCGTCACGGTGAATCGGTGAACCCTCTTATTACCTGGATCAATCGCTTCTCCTCCCTGGCCTCCGGGCCGGCTGTCTGGGGTATCTTCCTGGCGGGCGCCGTCATCTATCTGATCGCCGAGTGGCGGATTCGCCTTCTGGCACTGTTGGTACAGTATTTCTTCATTGGTATTATCTTCGCCCGCCTCTTTAGCGAGCGACCGGAGCTGGCGCTCTTGAAGATCATCATCGGCTGGTTGGTCTGTGCGGCTCTCTATCTCAGCGCCCGCATCCGGCAGGAGTCGGTGGTGGCTCCCGCTGGCTTCCACTGGTCCGCCGATCTACCCTTCCGGGCCCTCTCCTTGAGCATGATGACCGCTGTCGCCTACATGGCCTCCCAGCGTTACATCCTACCCTTCGTCTCGCAGGACTTGGCCCTGGCCTGTTTCCTGCTGCTCGTCCTGGCGGTTCTCTTTATCGGAACGGAGGCGGACGTCGTCGTGGTCGGTGTGGGGGTCCTCAACCTCCTGGCCGCCCTCGACATCTTCTACTCCGCCAGTGACCCGGGCCTGCTGGTGACGGGCCTGCTGGTGATGATCAACCTGCTCGTCGGGCTGGCCGTCTCCTATCTCACCGTCGTAGAGGTGGAAGCATGACCCTGCCCGGCCCCATCCCCATCGTCGTCATCCCTCTCGCCATGGCCGTCATCCTACAGCTCCTGCGGCGTTGGACGACGCTGGTGGCCTGGCTGGGGGCGACCGCCGCTACCCTCGTTGGCCTGGGGGTGATTCTGCTGCCCCTCGACGAGATCTGGCGCCTCGACCGCTTCAACATCGTCGGCGTGGATCTGGGGGAACCCCTCGTGCTCCTGGGACGCCAGCTGGTCGTACAGCCCGGCGATCGCCTGGCGCTCGCCTTCCTCTTCTTCACCACGGCGGGGCTCTTCGTCATCGCCTGGCGCCTGCTGCCGCACTCGAACTTTTTTCCCATAGCCCTGGCGACGGTCTCTCTCCTCGCAGCCGCGCTCATGGTCCAACAGGTGGTCTACGCTGCCCTGCTGGTCGAGATGGCAGCGATCCTCACCGTCTTCCCCTTGCACGAACCGCTCTACGCTCCTCTCACGGGAGGTGCCCACCGCCGTCAGAGTGCCAGCGGTGGGCTGCAGTACATGGCCTACGTGACCCTTGCTCTCCCGGGGCTGATGGTCACCCAGCTGCTGCTCGATCTCTTTGCGATTCGGCCCAACGATCTGGGGCTGCTGCGTACCTCCGCCACGCTTTTGAGCCTCTCCTTCGCCATCCTCTTCGGGGCCGTCCCCTTCCAGAGTTGGCTCTCCAACGTTGCTACGGACGGCTCGCCCCCCGTCGTGACCTTCGTCTTCACGGTCAATCTGGGGGCCGTCTGGTTCCTGCTCCTGGACTATCTGCAATCTTACATCTGGCTCGAACAGCAGACGCCTTTCGGCCCGCTCTTCACGGCCCTGGGGCTGCTGATGATGGTTACGGGAGGACTCCTCGCCGCTTCCCAGCGGCGGTTGGGTCGCCTCGTCGGCTACGCCACGCTGGTGGACAACGGCGCGATGTTGCTCGCGCTGAGCACCGAGCGCACGGAGGGGATCGCCCTCGCGGCGCTCATGTTGATCGCGCGTCCGCTCTCCCTGGGGCTCATGACGCTGGGGCTGCAGGGGCTGCGCGATTTCGGAAACGGGAGTGATCACCACGAGGCGGTTCGCGGGGCAGCGTGGCACAGCCCCTGGCGGGCCGCGGCCTTTTGGGTGGGCGGGATCGCTCTCGCCGGCTTTCCCATCTCGTTGAACTTCGCCGCGCGCTGGGGGCTCTATCGTCTCGTCGCCGCCGACAAGTTCTTCGTGGCCCTGTTGGCTTTGGGAGGGAGCGCCGGTGTGATGTTTGGGCTCGTGAACGCCTTCCGCACGCTCCTCGTGCCCGTCGTCGAGGGGAACGCGCTCAAGATCACCATCGCCGAGGATCGCGTCGTTCTGATCCTGATCATCGCGCTCATCGCTACGGTGCTGGCGTTGGGTTTCTTCCCCCAAGGAGCCAGCCGCTTGGCGCTACAGATGGCCGAGTGGTATACTTTCTTTGAGTAGTTGATTGCCTAGAATGGAGGGGTAACGGTCGCTACGACCGGCGAAGTACGATGTCTCTGGCTTACTCGGACTATCGCGTCAGACAACGCGACTACCTGCTGCGCATCGCCCAAGCTCTCGTCTCACGCCTCAACCTCAAGGGCGTGCTGCGCCTGGTCCTGCAGGGGTCGGTGGACATGCTGCAGGGGCAGGCGGGTCTCATCGCGCTGCGCGGGCAGGACGGCGTCTTCTCCTTCTGGGCCAGCTACGGCTTGCCCCCGGCGATGGTGGAGTCCTTCAGCATCCTCGTAGAGGAGGTGCCCGAGGCACCTGCCGACTCCACCGACTTCACTATCCCCGATCTGGGACAGAAGCTGGGCCAGATCGCCGAGGAGACGGGGCTGCTGCTCCGTCAGGTCGTCGCGCTCCCCATGATCGTGGAAGAGGACTTCCTGGGATTGATCTTCGTCTTCCGCTCCCACAGCCTCAGATTCTCACCGGACGAACGCCAGGTGTTGGCGAGCTTCGCCACCTATGCCGCCATCGCTGTGAACAACGCCCGCCTCTACGAGACGGCGGTGACGGAGCGCCGGCGCCTCGACGCCCTGCTGGAAGCGAGCGCGGACGGCATCATGGTGCTGGGACCGGATCTCATCATCCAGCGCATCAATCGGGCCTTCGCTGCTCTCACCGGTTGGCGGGCGGAGGCCGCGGTGGGATTGCCCCACGAGGAGGTCGTTCGGTGGGCCCGGCGCCAGTCGGATCTCATCCTGTCGGAGGCGGTGGACAGTGGCTGGCCCCTTACGGGTGGACGCCCTCTCTACGTGGAGGGGGACCTGCGCCGTCGCAATGGGGGCGTGGTGAGTGTGGGCATCACCTATGCCCCTCTGCTGGGGCGGGGGGAGCAGCTCTCCAACATCATCGCTATCATGCGGGACATCACCCGCTTTCGAGAGGCGGACGTGTTGAAGGAGACCTTTATCTCCGTCGTCTCCCACGAGTTGAAGACCCCGGTCTCCATTATCAAGGGCTATGCCGAGACGTTGAGCCGCGCCCAGACGCGCCGGAATCCGGCGCTGGTCGAGGAGATGCTTGGCGCCATCGTCGAGGAGTCCGATCGTCTCGCCCGGCTCGTCGATGATCTGCTCGATGCCTCCCGCCTCCAGGCCGACGGGCTGCCCTTCCGCGAGGTGGAGGATGTCGACCTGCGACTGATCGGCGAGCGGGTGGTGGAGCGCCACCGCCTCCAGGCCACCCGGCACGATCTGGTTCTCGACTTCCCCGAGGACTTCCCCGACGTCACCGGTGATCCTCAGCGGCTGGAGCAGGTGCTGGACAACCTGGTCTCCAATGCCATCAAGTACTCCCCCGGCGGTGGAGCGGTGCGGATCAGCGGGGGCGCTTCTCCGGTGGAGGTGATCATCGCCGTGAGCGACGAGGGGGTGGGTGTGCCCCTGGAGGAGCAGGAGCGTATCTTCGAGCGCTTCTACCGTCTCGAGAGCCCCGAGACCCGCGCCGTCTCCGGTACGGGCCTGGGCCTCTACCTGACCCGTACCATCGTCAAGGCGCATGGGGGACGGATCTGGGTGGAGAGCGTGCCGGGAAGGGGCGCGACCTTCTACGTGGTACTCCCGCGTCAGACCGGTCTCGTCCTCTGGCGGGGTGCGCCCGAAGAGCCCGAGGATGTGGACGCGGTTAGGGGAACGCCGTAGTTACTCAGATTTTATCTGTTATAATCTGTATAAGTGATCAGGTGCTGCGGGTAACCGGACCGGGGTCGAGGGTACCGCGAACGGTGGTTGTCTGCGGCTGTTTCCATCGTTGTTACTGAACTGTATAAGGAGTCTGAGATGCCCTATTTAGCACGAGTTAACTGCCCCGCCTGTGGTGCAGCTTTTCAAACGCCCGTGGAACAGGTTCTGGATGTGCGGATTGATCCCGAAGCGCGACAGCGCATGTTGAGCGGCGCCGTGAATATCTCCCGTTGCCCCTCCTGCGGGACCGCCGGCGCCCTGAATCTGCCCTTCCTCTACCACGACCCCGAGAAGGAGGTCGCCCTGCTCTACCTGCCCATGGAGACGGGGAAGACGGAGATGGAGCGCCAGCAGCTCGCCGGCACCCTGACCCGCCAGGTGATGAACTCCCTGCCCCCCGAGGAGCGCAAGGGATACCTGCTGCAGCCCGAGACCTTTATCAACATGGACACCATGGTCCGTCGCGTTCTCGAACTGGAGGGGGTGAGCGAGGAGGACATGGAGCGCAATCAGGCACAGCAGGAGCTGCTCTCGCGGTTGCTGCAGACCGAGCGCGAGGAGTGGGACGAGGTCTTGGAGGAGCAGGCGGAGCTCGTCGACGAGGGGCTCTTCGCCCTGGTGAACTACGTCCTGAGGGTCACCGCCATGCGCGGTGAGGAGAGCCCGGATTTCCAGCAGGCGCGGGAGTTGCAGGCGTACCTGCTGGAGAATACGGAGTTGGGGCAGAAGCTCAAGGCACGCTCCGACATCATTCGCCCCTTCGTGGAGTCGCCCAGCCGCGAGACTCTGCTCGAGGCTCTCGTCACCGCGCCCGACGAGCAGGTCGTCGATGCCCTGGCGCAGATGGGCTTGAGCATGATCGACTACGCCTTCTTCCAGAAGCTGAACAACCGCATCGAGGAGGCAGAGGACGAAGCGAGACGCTCGGAGCTCAAAGCCCTGCGCCGCCGCATTCTTGACATCCGGGATGAGGTGCAGGCCGCGGGCGAGGAGCTCGTGCAGGAGAGGGCGCAACTGCTGAGCAAGTTGTTGGACAGTGAGGAGCCCTTGAAGATGGCCCGCAGCCACCTTTCGGAGCTGGACGACACCTTCGCTTACGTCCTCCAGGGCCAGCTGCAGATGGCCGAACAGGCGGGTAACGAGGAGCTCCAGGAGAGCTTGCTCAAGGTAGCCCAGCTCTTCGACCGCGTGCTCGAGGAGAATCTGCCTCCCCAGGTCGCGCTGGCCCGGCGTCTGCTCGTAGCTCCCAACGAGGAGCAGGTGGAGGAGATGCTGCGGGAGAACCGTCAGCTGCTCTCCGAGCCCTTCTTCGAGTTCCTGGAGGCGTTGGAGCAGGAGAGCCGCGAGCGCGGGGACGCCGAGGTGGCGGATCGGTTGGCGGAGCTGCGAGCCAAGGCTCGCAACTTTGCGTCACCGCTGGCCCAGTCGGGTCAGCGCCCGCAGGGAGGGCCCCAGAAGCCCTCACAGCCTCAACCGCCTTCCCAGGAGCCGGGTCCGGGTGAGGAGATCGGTCCCGGTGGCCTGATCATCGCCAAGAAGTAGTGTATCGTAGAGCAGACCCCGGTTGTCGTTCGCAGGGGCCTGTGATCGCGCCGTATGCCCTGCAGCGAGCTCTCCTCGCTGCAGGGTCTTGCCTGAACTGCGTAGAGTAGTCCCGCCGTACACGAGCGGAAAGAGGAGTTGAGATGCCGCAAGAGAAGTTGGTCCTGGTCGACGGACACTCGCTGGCCTACCGTGCTTTCCACGCTCTCCCCCCCAGCTTGCAGACCTCGAAGGGGGAGTTGACCAACGCCGTCTACGGCTTCAGTACCATGCTCCTGGGTGTGCTAAAGGACGAGGAGCCCGATTACGTCGTCGTCACCTTCGACAAAGGCCCCTCCTTCAGGGTCCGGGTCTACGCCGACTACAAGGCGCACCGTGACAAGATGCCCGACGAGATGCGCGAGCAGATGGAGCGCATCCGCGACCTGGTCCGCGCCTTCTCCATCCCCATCGTCGAGCACGAGGATTTCGAGGCCGACGACCTGCTGGGGACGCTGGCCCGCCAGGCCGAGGAGCAGGGTGTGGACGTGGTCATCGTGACGGGCGACCGTGATGCCCTGCAGCTGGTCGACGAGCACGTCACCGTTCTGACCTCGGGACGGCGCTTCTCCGATACGCTCTACTACACCCCGGAGAAGGTGCGCGCGAAGTACGGGTTGGAGCCCGAGCAGATCGTCGATCTCAAGGCGCTCATGGGGGACAGCTCCGACAACATCCCCGGCGTCAAGGGGGTGGGGGAGAAGGGGGGGACGAAGATGCTGCAGAAGTACGGCTCCCTCGAGGGGGTCCTCGCGCACATCGAGGAGCTCTCCACCCGCTACCGCAACGCCCTCTCCGAGCAGCAGGAGCAGGCGCGGCTGAGCCGGCGCCTCAGCCGCATCATCTGCGACGCTCCCGTGACGCTCAACCTGGAGGAGGCTGCCCGTTGGCGGCAGGCGGATCGCAGGGCCGTGCTGGATTTCCTGCAGGACCTCGAGTTCCGGTCGCTCCTCGGGCGCGTGCGCGAGCTCCCCGGAGGGCCGGGCGTGGTGCGCCGGGGGCAACTCACCCTCTTCGGCGAGGCCGAGGAGGAGGTGCACGTGGAGGAGGCGCCCGCCACCCACGGTGACTACCGGCTCGTCACCGACGAAGCGGCCCTGAAGGCCCTGGCGGCCCAGCTGCGCGCGGAGGCCGAGGTCCTCGCTGTGGACACGGAGACGACCGACACCGACACCTCGCGGGCCGATCTCGTGGGCATCTCCCTCTCCCACCGTCCGCGCGTGGCCTGGTACCTGCCGGTCTGTGCGCCTGCCGGGGAACCCACCCTCTCCCTCGACGCCCTGCGTCGTCATCTGGGCCCCCTCTTCGCCGACCCCGAGCTCCCCAAGGTGGGACATAACCTCAAGTACGACGTGAAGATCCTGCGTGGTGCCGGCCTGCCCCTCGAAGGTCTCGACTTCGACACCATGCTCGCCGAGTGGGTCCTCAATCCCGACTCCCCCAATCTCGGACTCAAGAATCTGGTCTGGGCGCGGCTGGGCATCCAGATGACGCCCATCCAGGACCTCATCGGCACCGGGCGCAACCGTCAGACGATGGACGCCGTCCCCCTCGTACAGTGCGCGCCCTACGCCTGCGCCGACGCCGATCTTGCCCTGCGCCTGGTGGAGCAGCTGCGCTCCGAGTTGCGGGAGCGGGAGCAGCTGGAGCTCTTCCGCGACCTCGAGATGCCCCTTATCCAGGTGCTGGTCGACATGGAGATCGCCGGCGTACGCCTCGACGAGGCGTGGATGGGCGACCTCTCCGAGGAGTTGGGCGGGCGTCTGGGGCGGCTGGAGCACGAGATCTACGATCTGGCCGGGAAGGAGTTCAACATCAACTCCACCCAGCAGCTCTCCAACATCCTCTTCGACGTGCTCTGCCTCTCGACCCGGGGGCTGCGCAAGACAAAAACCGGGCACTACTCCACGCGCGCCGAGGTCCTGGAGCGTCTCCAGGGCGAGCACCCTATCATCGACCGCATCCTGCAGCACCGGGAGCTCTCCAAACTGAAGTCCACCTACGTGGACTCCCTCCCGGCTCTGGCGGACCCCGAGACGAGCCGCGTGCATACCTCCTACAACCAGGTGGGCACGGTGACGGGACGCCTTTCGTCCTCCGACCCCAACCTGCAGAACATCCCCATCCGCTCCGAGGAGGGGCGCCGGGTGCGCCGGGGCTTCATCGCCCGGGAGGGATGGCGCCTCGTCGCCGCCGACTACTCCCAGATCGAACTGCGGGTGATGGCCCACGTCTCCGCAGATCCGGGCCTTCTGGAGGCCTTCCGGCGGGGAGAGGACATCCACGCGACGACGGCTGCGGCCCTCTTCGGCGTGCCTCTGGAGGAGGTCAACTACGATATGCGCCGCGTCGGCAAGGGCGTGAACTTCGGTCTCATCTACGGACAGAGCCCCTACGGCCTGGCGCGTACGGTGGGCGTCTCCCCCTCGGAGGCCGAGCGCTTCATCGAGCTCTACTTCGAGCGCTTTCCCCGGGTCCGGGAGTACATGGACGGCCTGCGGGCGGAGGCGACGCAGCAGGGGTACGTGGAGACCCTGCTGGGGCGCCGCCGCTACTTCCCGGAACTGCAGGCGGGGAGCCGGGCCGGTCACCAGCGCCGCCAGTCGGCCCTGCGCATGGCGATTAACGCGCCCATTCAGGGGACCGCCGCGGATATCATCAAGCGGGCGATGCTCGACCTCCACGAGCGCCTGGAGGGGCTGCGCGCGCGGATGATCATGCAGGTCCACGACGAGCTCGTCGTGGAGGCGCCGGAGGAGGATCTGGAGCGGGTGGTGGCGCTCACCTGCGAGGCCATGGAGGGCGCTTACTCGCTGCAGGTGCCCCTGCGGGTGGACGTCGAGGTGGGGCAGAACTGGGAGGAGATGGAGCCCTACGTGTGGAGCTCCGCGGGATGAGTCCCCACTCTCCTGTTCATCGCTCCTCTTCCAGCCAGACCTCGAGGGTGCGCCCTACGGCCTCCAGGCTCTCCGCCGAGACCTTGTCCGGGGTGTCCTGGGTGGTGTGCCAGTAGGGGTAGTCGAAGTCGATGAGGTCGACGGCCGGGATGCCCTGCCGGGCGAAGGGGATATGATCGTCCAGGACGGCGTGTTTCGGCTCGGGGATGAAGCGGTCCCCGTAGCCCAGCCGGGCGGCGAGGCTGAAGAGCTCGGCGCTCAGCCGGGGATCGGAGTTGCGCTCCAGGTAGATCTGCTGGTCGGCGTCGCCGATCATATCGACCAGGACCATGGCCTCCAGGGGCGGCTCTCCCGCCTCGCCCCAATGCTCCGCCATGTAGCTCGATCCGACGATCCAATCCCAGCCGTCCAGCCGCCCGTTGTCCTCGGCATCGAAGAAAGCCAGGTAGATGCGGTTGTCGACCTCTTCCATGTCGAGCGCGCGGGCCAGCTCCAGCAGGACGGCGACGCCGCTGGCGCCGTCGTTGGCGCCCAGCACGGGGACCGAGGGATCCTCCTCGTCGGCGCTGCGGCGGGTGTCGTAGTGCGCGCCCAGCAGGAGAGCGGGACCTTCGCCCCGCCAGGCCAGCAGATTGCGCACTGGCGTCTCGCGGTAGGTGAAGGTTTGCTCGCGCACCTCCCAACCGAGCTCACGAAGCTCCTCCAGGATCATGTCGCCCGCCCTCAGATTGGGCTCCGTGCCGGTGATGCGGTAGCCCAGATCGGTCTGACGAGTGATCCAGGTGTAGGCCAGATCTCCTTGAAAGGTGCGGGGGAGGGGGGTAGGGGTGGGAGGGGGTGGCGTCGGAGAGGGGTTTCCGGCACTGCAGGCGACCGTGAGCAGGATCAGGGTGAGCAACGCGAGCCACCCGCGGTACGTCGCAGGTTTCAAATTCAAGCGATCAAACATCATCGGTAGCACCTCTCACGCTTCCAACGCGATGAACTTCCACTTGGCGCGGTCGACGCCTTCGAAGACGGTGATCTCGTGCAGGAGGGAGATGGACCAGGCCTCGAGGGCGATGGCGAGCTCGCGGTCGGTCCGGTACGCCTCCCCCAGCACGCGCTCGATGCTCCGGCGGGCGGCGCTGGCATCGAAGGCGACCCCCGCGCCCTCTCCGGCACGCGCGTTCAGATAGTCGGTGACGGACATCTCCTGAAAGCCGACGAAGGTATTGGGGCCGAAGGTCTGATTCTGCGGGTCGTAGACCCAGTAGGTGACGTGCCGCAGGAGGTCGCGGACGAAGTCCGGACGTTCGGGAGCCTCCCGATTGAAGTTCCGCAGGGATCTGCGAATCTCGTCCGCGGTCGTCACGTAATGTAGTGTCGTCATACACTCTTCTCCTCCGGTCCGCTCTCTGCCGGCAGTGGCTTGTAGAAGTGTACCACGCGTTCGATCTCCTCATAGCCCAGACGCTCGTGGGCTTGTTGGCTGGTCAGGTTGGCGATCTCCGTGTCGGAGGCCATCTCCGTGCAGCCCAGAGAGCGGGCCCACCGTTCGGCCGCCTCGACCAACATGCGCCCGACCCCCTGGCGCCGGTAGGCGGGTTCCACGTACCAGCCCTCCAGGTAGCCGATGGTACGGGTGGTGCAGCCGGGTGCCACGGCGCGGATACTGACCTCCAGGAGTCCGTTGAGGTGACCGTCCTCGGCCTCGCTCACGAGGACCACGTTGCGCCGGGGATCGCTCTGGATCTCCTCCATCTCCTCCCGGTGTTCAAGGAGGGGGCAGTCAGGCCAGAGCGCAGAGCGCAGCCGCAGCCACTCCTCACGATCTTCAGGCGTTGCAAAGCGTATGATCATCGCGCACCTTCCTTCCTTAGATCCAGGTACCAGAGCAGCATCACCTCGTCGGCGACCGCGGGCTCTCCGGCGTAGGCGTAGCGGTGGATAACTCCGAGCCGGCAGCCCTGCGCTGCGTAGAAACGGCAGGCCCGGACGTTGACGTTCTGCGTCTCCACCTTGAGCTGGGAGCAGCTCCGCTCGCGGGCGAAGGTGACGGCGCGCCGAAAGAGGGCCCGCCCGATGCCCCGACCACGCGCGTCGGGGTGGACTCGTATGTCCCACAGGACGGCCAGATCCTCGCGCCCCTCCAGCATGTTCACGCCGGCGGTGTTATAGGCGACGGTGGCGCCGCCCACGGGCCGGCCCCTCTCGGTCGCCAGGAAGATGGCCCAGTTGCGCAGGTCGAACTCCTGGGGCCAATCCTCTGGACGCCCGCCCGGGAGCGCATCGTAGTCCTTGACAGAGGCTGCGGCGACGGCTCTTTCGTGGAGGAGCATCCCGCCCAGACCGTCCTCGAGGAGCTCCACCTCGAAGATGGAGCGGACCTCGAAGCAAATGGGCACCTTCGCGTATTCAGAGAGTCCGGCGATACCTACTTCAGCAATCTTGAATCCCATCTCTTCCACTCCCCGTAATAGAACGACCTACAGAAGAAAGATCATGGCCACGCCTGCCATCGCTACGACAGTACCCAGGACGGCCCGCAGGCTGATGCGCTCTCCGAAGATCCAGTGAGCGAGGGGCAGCAGCAGCACGGGGCTCAGCGCCATCAGGGTCGAGGCGATACCCACCTCGCTCAGCTGCACCGAGGCCAGCGACAGGGTCATGCCGAGCACGGGACCGACGACGGCGCCCCCCAGAATGAGTACGAGGGCTCGCCGGTCGTGCAGGGAGGAGACCGAACTTCGGGCCTGCCCGCGCGCGGCAGCCCCCAACCAGATGGCGAGGGCTGCGACGACCACGCGCATCAGGCTGGCTGAGATGGCGGGGAACTCCCCCACCATCCCCTGCTTGGAGAGGACCAGCCCCGTCGCCTGTCCCGTCGCTGCACCGATGCCTGCCAGCACACCGATCAGATAGTTGCGGGCCTCGGGGGTGGCAGGGGTGGGCGTCACCTCGGGGGAGGCGGTGGTCGCGGCGGGCGGGCGGTTCCTCTCCAGCACCACCCAGGCGATGCCGACGATGGTCACGATGATAGCGAGCAGCTCCTCGGGGCTCAGCACCTCGTCCAGGAAGAGCCAGGCGAGCAGGGTGCCGATGACGGGGGTGAGCGCCATGAGGAGCATGGAGAGGCGCGCTCCGATCTGGGTGAAGGCGTAGAAGAGCAGTCCGTCACCGAGGACCAGACCGATGACGGCAGAGACGCCCAACCAACTCCAGCGTTCTACCCCCGCTCGCAGGGGGAGCAGCGTCCCCTCGCCAATCAGGTGGGCCACCATGAGCAGGGGAACGGCAAAGAGCAGGCGCACGCGGTTGACGGTGCGGGAGCCCACGCGGTGTCCTGCAAAGGTGAACAGGATGGAGGTCAGCGCCCAGAAGAGGGCGGTAATCAGAGCGAGTATTTCTCCTGCGTAGTGGGTCATGGGTTCCTCATACTGGAAACTGGAAACTGGAAACTGGATACTGGAAACTGGATACTGGAAGCTGGATGCTGGAAGCTGGATACTGGATACTGGATGCTGGAAGCTGGAAGCTGGAAGCTGGAAGCTGGAAGCTGGATACTGGAAACTGGATGCTGGAAACTGGAAACTGGATGCTGGAAACTGGAAACTGGGTCATTCACGGGGGCCTGTCTGGCGGAGGCCGCTGCGGAGCACCCGGCGGTAGGCGGAGAGCCGGTCGGCCCGGAGGGGGCGCTTGTGGCCCAGGAGCCACTTGACGCTCTCGTTGCCCATCTGCCAGACATACTGTCCCAACAGCCAGAGGCGCAGCAGCTCGGCCATGAAGGGCCCGTGGTACTTGCGCGTATAGTGGATCTTGCTCGATTGAAAGTAGATGTGGCGTGCGGGCACCACCTGCTCGCTGCTCTTACCCTCGTGGTGAATGATGCGCGCTTCGGGGTAGTAGACGATCTCCCAACCCGCCTCTTTGATGCGCCGGCACCAGTCCAGCTCCTCCGAATACATGAAGAAGGCCTCGTCGAAGCCGCCCACCTCCTCGATGACCGACCGGCGGACGAGCATGGCGGCTCCCTGCACCCAATCGAGGGTCTGTGTGCTTGCACCGGACATATCCTTCGCGTAGTAATTTCGCAGGCTACGCCTCGGCAGGAGCCCCTGAAGCCAGGTGCTCTCCAGGAAGAGCACGGGCAGCGTGGGGAACCTGCGCCGCGACGACTGGACCTCCCCCTGGGGGGTCAGGAGCCGGGGGGCCACCAGCCCGACCTTGGGGTGGGCCGCTGCGAAGTCGACGAGCCGGGGTAGGGCTTCTCCTACCATCTCCACGTCGGGGTTGAGCACCAGGAGGTACTCTCCGCGCGCGGCTGCGATCCCCTGGTTGTTGCCCGCTCCGTACCCACGATTTTCCGGGCTGGCGATCAGCGTGACCTCGGGGAAGTCGCGCTGCACCATCGTCGGAGTGCCGTCGCTGGAGGCGTTGTCGACAACGATGATCTCGAGACCGGGGCGTCCGTCCCAGGAGCGGGTGACGGAGTGCAGGGCACGCTTCAGGAGCTCACGCACGTTCCAGCTGACGATGATGACGGAGAGGGTGGGGGGCATCAGGCGGTGTCCTCAGTAGCGACGGCCGACGGCAAAGTTAGCGATCTCGATCAGCGCCTTGCGGTAGGGGGAGGCGGGGTAGCGGTCGAGGAGGGCGAGCGCCTCGTCAACGTGCGCATGAGCCTGCCGCATCGTCCTCTCCAGAGCTCCGGAGCTTTCCAGATCTTGGAGGAACTCAGCGATGAGGGGCTCGTGGGCGGGCTGCTCCACGATGGCCTCGACCCGCCTGTCCTGAGGATGCTCCTCCAGGTAGAGGATCACGGGCAGGGTGACGATCCCCTGGCGTAGGTCGCCGCCGCTGGGTTTGCCTAAGGTCCTTACCTCGCCGGTGAAGTCCAGCAGGTCATCAACGATCTGAAAGGACAGACCGAGGAGCTCACCGAAGCGGCGCAGGCGCCGGGACTCCTCGGGGGGCTGGACGGTGAGCAGGGGGCCTACCTCGGATGCCAGCCCGAAGAGGGAGGCGGTCTTGGCCGAGATGCGCTCGTAGTAGGCCTCGAGCGTGGGAATGGCGCCATTTCTCCCGAACATCTGCTGCAGCTCTCCCCTTGAGATCACGGAGAGGGTCTCGGAGAAGCGCCGGACGAGAGGAAGATTGTCCGTCTCTGCAACCAGGGCTGCGGCTCTCGAGAAGAGGAGGTCGCCTGTGAGCACCGTCGCGATGGTGCCCCAGTTCGCATTGAACGTCTGCACCCCCCGACGGAGTTGGGCGTTGTCGACGAGGTCGTCGTGGACGAGGGTGGCGGTGTGGAGCATCTCGATCGCGGCGGCTGCCTCCCGTGCTCGTTCAGCGCCGGGATCGAAGAGGTAGGTGCTCAGAAGCGCCATCGAAGGGCGGAGACGCTTGCCGCCCCCTTCGATGAGAGCGACCAGGGCGGGTTGCAGCTCCTGGGGTATCTCCTCACCGCCGGTGAAGAGCAGCTGTTGGATGCGTTGCAGATCGGTTCGGAGCAGGGTCCGATAGTATAGTTCGTTGTTGTTCATCTCTATAGTCAATTCCTGTCGCTGTCGATTATATCATGGGGCGGGCGCGAGATTGAAGAGCCGACAGGCATTCGCGGTCGTCTGCTCTCTGACCATCTCCGGGGTGATCTTGCGCTGCCGGGCAATGGCTCCGGCGATAAAGGTGAGGTAGGCCGGCTCGTTACGCTTTCCTCGGTGGGGGACGGGCGTGAGATAGGGGCCGTCAGTCTCCAGAAGAAGGTGTTCCAGAGGGACGGAACGTGCGACTGCGTGGAGGCCCGAGGCGTGGGAAAAGGTGACCGGGCCATCCATGCCCACGTAGAAGCCCAGCCCCAGGACCTGTTCAAGGCGCTCGGGGCCACCGGCGTAGGCGTGCAGGGTTCCCCGGCGATCCGTGCCCCCTTCGGTCCACGCCTCCAACAGGGCCAGGGTATCCTCGTGGGCCTCCCGGTCGTGGATGACGACGGGCAGCCCCAGTGTGCTGGCCAGCTCCAGCTGTATCTCCAGAGCCCTGCGCTGCTCCTCCGGGGAAGCACAAGGCCAGTCGCGCCGGGGGTTGTCGGGCCAGTAGTAGTCGAGGCCGATCTCCCCGATGCCGACGACGCGCGGGTGTTGGGCCAGGCCGTGGAGTTCCTCCAGGGTCTTCTCTGTGAGCTCGTGAGCACTCGTGGGATGATAGCCTACGGTTGCGTAGACGGCGCAGGGCGGGTGCGCGTAGCGCTCTGCCAGCGCCACGGCAGCGCGGCTTGTCGCCAGGTCCGTACCGGGCACGATACAGGCGGTGACGCCGGCTTCTGCGGCGCGCTTCACAACGTTATCGAGGTCGCTGCCGTACCGGCCGTCCTGCAGATGAATGTGGCTATCGATCATCGCTATCCCCGGAGGGCTGGTCGTCCTCTGCACGTCAGGCATCTTTTCTTCCTCACAATTCGTCGGATCCTCTCTATTTGCCCATTATACCCTAATGAGGCGTTCAGAAGTAAGCTACCTAGCACTTTATTCCGTCACTCCCCTTCGACAAGCTCAGGGCAGGCTTGCGTTTGGGTGTTCAGCCACGGATAGCCCATAATTGGGTTGAAACACACTCGTTGTATTTGACCCCGAAAGGCTCGAAGTCCCGTCTCGGGGCGACTTTGGCGCAAATAAGCCGTCGGTAAGCGCTTTATTTGTCTCGCTTCTTGATTGTGCTCCCCGCATATGTATTTCTAATGCGGGGGTGTTATAATGCTCCAGACGATTGAGTCCCCTCCACGAGAAGTATGTGACTAGTGAATAAGTGTTGTGAGGGTTAGAGGAGGAATAGATGTTACCCTGGTTCAATATGCAGGATCAGAATTTTGATGCCCTGCTCCGTGAGGTGCCGGAGGAGTTACCCATCCTTCCGTTGCGCAATACGGTAGCATTTCCGTTTATTGTGATGCCTTTGGCCGTTGGAATCCCTCGTTCCGTGCGCCTCATCGAAGAGGTGGAACAGGGGAACCGGCTCGTCGGTTTGGTTGCGATGGAGGATCCCTCGGTCGAGGTTCCTGGACCCGACGAGGTCTACAAGACGGGAACCCTTGCGGTCGTGCACCGCATCATGCGCGGGCAGGATGGTACGCTGACGGTCTTCATTCAGGGGCTGGAGCGCTTCCGTATCGTTGATTGGAAGCAGGAGGAGCCCTACCTGACGGCGAGTGTGGAACTGGACCCCGATGTCGTGGAGGATTCGGTCTTCGAGGAGGCCCTGCACCGCAATCTCACCGAGGTGGCGATGGAGCTGGCCGAGCTGATTCCGCAGTTCCCCGACGAGGCCATCAACTTTATCCAGCAGCTGGAGGATCGCCGCCTGCTCGTCTACTTGCTGGCGTCCAACCTCCGGATTGATATGGAGGATGCCCAGCAGCTTCTGGAGATGGATCGGCTGGCGGACAAGATGCAGTTCCTGAGTCAGGTTCTGCGCCACGAGCTGGAGGTTCGGCAGATCGGTCAGCAGATTCAGGAGAAGGCCAAAGAGGAGATCGAGAAGTCCCAGCGCGAGTACTACCTCCGGCAGCAGATGGAGGCCATCCGCGATGAGCTCGGCGAGGGCGATGAGTCCCGCCGGGAGGTTGAGGAGTACCGCAAGAAGATCGACGAGGCCGGCCTGAGCGAGGAGGCCAAGGAAGAGGCCATGCGCGAGCTGGCCCGCCTGGAGCGCATGCCCCCGCAGGCCGCCGAATACTGGGTTATCAAGACCTACATCGACTGGCTCACGGCGCTGCCGTGGAAGGATTCCACGGACGACAACCTGGATATCGGCCACGCGCGTGAGGTCCTCGACGAGGATCACTACGACCTCGAGGACGTCAAGGAGCGGATACTGGAGTTCCTGGCGGTGCGTAAGCTGCGCATGGAGCGCGAGGACGAGCTCGATGCCGAGGTCAACATCCAAGGTCGTGCCAACGTCGGCATGGGCGCCATTCTGGCGCTGGTCGGCCCTCCGGGTGTGGGTAAGACCTCCCTGGGGCAGTCCGTGGCGCGGGCTCTGGAGCGCGAATTCACCCGCATGAGCCTGGGGGGGATGCGCGACGAGGCCGAGATTCGCGGTCACCGCCGCACCTACATCGGCGCTATGCCCGGTCGTATCATTCAGGCGGTCAAGCGTGCCGGTGTGAAGAACCCGGTCTTCATGCTCGACGAGGTCGACAAGATCGGCTCCGACTGGCGGGGTGACCCCTCCTCGGCGCTGCTCGAGGTGCTCGACCCGCAGCAGAATCACGCCTTCCGCGATCACTATCTGGACGTGGACTTCGATCTCAGCCAGGTACTCTTCATCTGTACGGCCAACACGACCTCGACCATTCCGGCGCCTTTGCTGGACCGGATGGAGGTCATCCACATCGACGGCTATACCGAGTACGATAAGCTGCACATCGCACGCCAGTATCTGGTGGACCGCCAGATGCGGGTCAACGGCCTGAAAGAGGATGAGATCACCTTTACCGACGAGGGCTTGCGGAAGATCATTCGCGACTACACCCGCGAGTCCGGAGTGCGGCAGCTGGAGCGCCAGATCGGCAAGGTCTGCCGGAAGGTCGCGACCCGCGTCGCGGAGGGTAAGGTGGAGGAGGCGGTCGTCATCGAGTCCGAAGAGGTGCGTGAGTACCTCGGCCGGCCGCGCTATCGCTTCGAAGCCGCCCTGCGAACCGAGCGCCCTGGCGTGGCTACCGGAGTCGCCTGGACCCCCACCGGGGGTGAGGTTCTCTTCGTCGAGGCTGCCCAGATGATCGGCAAGGAGGGGACCCTGATCCTCACCGGTAAGCTGGGTGAGGTGATGCAGGAGTCTGCCCGGATCGCGCTGAGCTACGTCGAGGCCCACGCCAAGCAGCTGGGCCTGGACGCGGAGGCGCTCAAGGGCAAGATTCACCTACACGTTCCGTCGGGTGCTGTGCCCAAGGACGGCCCCTCCGCGGGGATCACGTTGGTGACGTCGTTGGTCTCGCTTCTGTCGGGTCGGCCGGTTCGTTCCGATCTGGCTATGACGGGTGAGATCACTCTGCAGGGACAGGTATTGCCCATCGGCGGTATCAAGATGAAGATTCTGGCCGCCCACCGGGCAGGGCTCAAGAAGGTCCTGCTGCCCAAGCTCAACGAGGTCGATCTCGAGGAGATCCCCGAGAAGGTGCAGGAGGAGATGGAGTTGATCCTGGTGGAGGATATTCAGGAGGTTCTGGAATATGCCCTGACCTCGCCCACGGCTTTCGAGGCTGGGGAGATGGTCCAGGAAGAGGAACTCGAACCCGAACCTCTGCCCGCCAGCTAGGTATGTTGTTTCAAGTGGCCGCCGCGTTGCAACGTGGCGGCCACTTTTGCGTAGTACAAGGGCCAGAGAGCGTTTTGACGAGCTCGTACGAATTTCGTTTCTCTTTTTCTCGTTTTTTTGCTACAATGAAGCAGAAGGCCCCCCACGACGGGTAAACGAAGAGTCGTATCGAGAGAGAGGACCAAGTTTGTGATCTACCTCAGGAGGATGTAGATGAGTCTGCTAGACAAGATCAAGAACAACATGTTTGGGCTGGAGAAGGGCATCGCCGAGGTTGTGCCCGGGTACAAGGGGTATAAGCAGAAGGAGATGCGTCGCGAGGCAGACAAGCTGCTCCGCGAGGCAATTGCCTCCCGTATGCGAACGGTGAAGACAAAGCTGGACGCCCTGCAACAGGATCTCATCTCCAGCGGGAAGTTTGATCTGCTGGATGAAGCGGAGGGTGCCGCAACCCAACTGCAGACCTTCATCGACCGCGTGCGCACCGCAGCCTACGGCTACGCCGGGCTCTTTGACGCTGTACGTGTGCAGGAGGAGGATCTGGACCGTCTTTACGAGTACGATGCGCTCCTGATGGACTACGTCGATCGGGTCGAGGGGGCCATCAGCCGGGCGCGCGAGGTCGTCGAGACGGAGGAGGTCCGCTCTCACATCCTGCTCATCCGCGATCTGGCCCGCGAGGCCAATGCTACGTTTGACGGCCGGCAAGAGGTGCTCAAAGAGACCTTTGATCTCGGCACAGAGCCCGCTATTTAACTCACAGGACAGGAGGCTGATCCATGGCACGTATTTTTGACGTCATTGAGTATGTTGACGAAGGGCGTATGGAGCTCGTGCACCGCATCCCCGAGCGGGGCTCGGGCGATTTTCGCATCGGCTCGCAGCTGATCGTACGCGAGGGTCAGGCTGCCGTCTTCTATCGGGACGGTAAAGCCCTGGACACCTTCGGTCCGGGCCGGCACACCATCACCACGGCCAACATTCCTCTCCTTGTCGACATCGTCGGCAAGGCGTTCTCGAACCAGACCCCCTTCAAGGCCGAGGTCTATTTCGTCACCCTGCGCGAGATCACGGACATGAAGTGGGGCACGTCCCAACCCATCACCATCCCCGACCCCGTTCTGGGTATGGCGCGGGTGACGGGATACGGCACCTACGCCATTCAGATCACCGATCCGCAGCTTTTCGTGGCCAAGATCGTGGGCACGCAGGGGCTCTATCGCACGCGGGATATCGAGGGCTTCTTCCGCAGCATCATCCTCAGCCGCATGATGGACCTTATCGGCGAGATGGGCAAGTCCGTCATTCAGATGGCGGCTTTCGTGGAGGAGCTGGCTGCCGGCGTGCGGGCCAAGGCCGGGCAGGAGTTTGCCGCTCGCGGTGTGACCCTCAACTCCTTCTACGTGGAGTCCATCTCCCCCACCGAGGAGACGGCCAAGGCCATCGATGCCCGGGCAGCGATGGGCGCCATCGGCGACATGAACGCCTACATGATGTACCAGGGCGCTCAAGCGATGCGGGATGCCGCCCAGAATCCCAGCGGCGGGGTTGCTTCCACCGGGGTGGGGCTCGGAGCAGGCATGGGCTTGGGAGGCGCGATGGCCCAGATGATGAACCAGTCCGTGCAGGGCGGACAGCAAGCCGCTCCTGCTGCTCCTGCGGCTTCGTCTGCACCGGCGACGCCCGAGACGGTAGAGGACGTGCAGGCCCTGCTCGACAATCTCGACGCTCGCCTGGCTGCAGGTGAGATCAGCGAGAAGGTCTACGATCGCCTCTACACCAAGTGGGAGAAGCGCCTGGACGAGATGCAGAAGCCGTAACTGCTGCCTGCCTACGTCTCTCTCCGCCCCCCTTCTTTCTCCAAGGAAGGGGGGTTTTCGTTTGCCCCTCTCTTCTTGATTCTAATACAACTCCTACGCTTGCGCGTTGACTTTCGTCCTCCGGCGTGCTATAATTAAAAAGATCAAGCTAATATAAAAGATATCTCACGCGAGATATTGTCGATTGATTTCCAGCACCACTTAAGGAGGGCAACAGATGCCTAGAAAAGTGATCGACTTGGAGTACCGGGTGGAGCACCTTTCCATTCTGGATAAGGATGGCAAGGTCGACGAGGACCTGGAACCCGATATCCCCGATGAGCTGCTCCTGAAGATGTACCGCTCCATGTTGCTGGCGCGGCGCTTCGACGAGCGGATGTTGAAACTACAGCGTCAGGGGCGCATCGGCACCTTCGCGCCCGTGAAGGGGCAGGAGGCAGCCCAGTTGGGCTCCATCGCCCTTCTGAACGAAGACGACTGGATGGTCCCCGCCTTTCGGGAGACGGCTGCCGAGCTCTGGCGGGGGCGCAAAATGGAGAATATCCTGCTCTACTTCGGTGGCTACGAGGAGGGGGGGGAGGTTTCGGAGGGCGTCAACAACCTACCGATTTCCGTGCCTGTGGGCTCCCAGATGCTCCACGCCGTAGGCATCGCCTGGGGCATCAAGTATCGCGAGGAGAAGCAGGTGGTCATCACCTACTTCGGTGACGGCGCCACCTCCCAGGGCGATTTCCACGAGGCCCTGAACTTTGCCGGAGTCTTCCAGCTGCCCGTGATCTTCCTGAATCAGAACAACCAGTGGGCCATCTCCGTGTCCCGCGAGCGCCAGACGAGCTCGCAGACGTTGGCTCAGAAGGCGCTAGGACAGGGAGTCCCCGGTATTCAGGTGGATGGCAACGATATCCTCGCCGTCTACGTGGCTACGCAGGAGGCGGTGGAGCGGGCGCGTAAGGGTGAGGGGCCGACGATGATCGAGGCGGTGACCTACCGTATGTCCGTGCACACCACGGCGGACGATCCCACCCGCTACCGTGAGGAGGAGGAGGTCAAGGAGTGGGAGGAGCGCGATCCCCTCGACCGCTTCCAGATCTATCTCAAGGAGAAGGGGCTGCTGACCGACGAGAAGATCGCGGAGCTCGAGGAAGAGGTCGATAAGGAGATCCGCGAGGCCGTGCAGGTCGCCGAAGAGAAGATGGAGGACGAAGCCGATCCGCTGCTCATGTTCAAGTACGATTACGCCGAGATGCCCCCCTATCTCGAGGAGCAGCGGGAAGCGATGAAGGAACGGCTGCAGGAGAAGGAGGCGTAACGATGGCCAAGATGACAATGGTACAGGCTTTGAATACGGCTCTCCATCAGGAGATGGAGAAGGACGATCGGGTCATTGTGCTGGGCGAGGACGTGGGTATCGATGGCGGTGTCTTCCGGGTAACCGACGGGCTCTACGAGGAGTTTGGTGAGGACCGTTCCGTGGACACCCCGCTCGCGGAGTCGGCTATCGTCGGCATGGCGATAGGAATGGCGGTCTACGGATTGCGACCCGTCGCCGAGATCCAGTTCTCCGGTTTCGCTTATCAGGGCTTTGCCCAGATTGAGCAGCATATGGCGCGTCTCCGCAACCGTTCGGCGGGACGTTTCCACGTGCCCATGGTTCTCCGCATGCCCTATGCCGGAGGGGTACGGGCGCTGGAGCACCACTCCGAGAGTCGGGAAGCTTACTATGCGCATACCCCGGGCTTGAAGGTCGTGATCCCCTCAGGGCCCCGGAACGCCCGGGCGCTGCTGGTCAGCGCCATCCGCGATCCCGATCCTGTGATCTTTATGGAGCCCAAATCCATCTACCGGGCCTTCCGTGAGGAGGTGCCCGAGGAGGAGGAGACCATCCCGATTGGGCAGTCCCAAAAGGTGCGCGAGGGAGGGGCTATCACTTTTGTCTCCTACGGCGCCATGCTGCGCCCCACCTTGGAGGCTGCCGACCGGCTGCAGGAGGAGGACGGGGTGGAGGCGGAGATTATCGACCTGCTGACCATCTCGCCCCTGGACGACTCCCTCTTCACGGAGTCGGTGCGGAAGACGGGTCGGTGCGTGATCGTCAATGAGGCGCCACGGAGTTTCGGCCCTGCTGCGGAGATCATCGCGCGTCTCAACGAGAAGTCCTTCTGGTATCTCGAAGCGCCCATCCAGCGCGTGACGGGTTACGACGTGATCTTCCCCCTCTTCGCACGGGAGCAGGCCTACCTGCCCGACGCGGAGCGGGTGGTGCGGGCGGCGCGTGAGGCACTGAATGCCTGAGGCAACGTTCGTGGTCTATACGGAGCAACAAGGGGAGGAAACCTATGGCTAAGGAGTTCAAGCTCCCGGATCTGGGAGAGGGTATTCATGAAGGAGAGGTCCTCGACGTCAAGGTCTCCAAGGGGGATCAGGTCGAGGAGGATCAGACGATTCTGGAGGTGGAGACGGATAAGGCTGCGGTGGAGATCCCCTCTCCTTACAGCGACATCGTGACGGACATCCGTGTGGAGCCCGGCGACGTCGTCCACGTGGGCGACGTGCTCATGACCTTTGGGGGGACGGGGGACAACGTGCCTCAGGAGAAGGCCGAGGAGCCCGAGCCGGAGGAAGCCGAGGAGCCCGAGCCGGAGGAAGCCGAGGAGCCCGAAGGGGCCGAACGTCCCGCCAAGGCACCCCCGAAAGAGCGTGAGGAGCGCGAACGGGGCGAGCCAAAGCGCGAGGGTGTCGTGCCTGCTGCGCCTTCCACCCGCCGTATCGCCCGGGAGCTGGGCGTCGATCTGCACGACGTCCCGCCGAGTGGACCTGGGGGCCGGGTGACGACCAAGGACGTGCGGGCGTACGCCGAAGGCGAGCGTCCGGAAAAGGCCCCCGAGCGCGAGGAGAGGGCTCCCGAGCGCGAGGAGCGCGAACGCAAACCCCTGCTCATGGGGGTCTCCACCTGGGAGGAGCCGCCCTCCCTGCCGACGTTCGAGAAGTTCGGAGACGTGGAGCGGGTCCCGCTGCGCTCGGTGCGGCGGGCCACGGCCCGGCAGATGGCCCTCGCCTGGTCTCAGATCCCGCACGTCAGCACCGAAGATCTGGTCGACATCACCGAGTTGGAGAGGCTGCGCCGGCGCTACAAGGACGAGGTCGACGAGCAGGGGGGCAGTTTGACCCTGACCGTCTTTGCTCTCAAGGCCTTGACCAACGCCCTGAAGCAGCACCCCAAGTTCAACGCCAGCCTCGACGTCGCGAAAGAGGAGATCGTCATCAAGAAGTACTACAACATCGGTGTGGCGGTCGATAGCGAGCGGGGGCTCATCGTCCCGGTGATTCGGGATGTGGACCGCAAGAGCATCCTCGAACTCTCTCAGGAGTTAGCGGAGCTCGTCGAGCGCACCCGCAAGGGTGAGGCGGGCCTCGAGGATATGCAAGGGGGCACGCTCACCATTACCAACATCGGACCGCTGGGTGGCACGAGCTTCGCGCCTATCATCAACTTCCCCGAGGTCGCCATTCTCGGCTTGGCTCAGGCGAATATCCAGCCGGTGGCACGCCGCCGGGATCTTGGGCCTGGGGAATCTTATGACTCCCTTACCGAGGGCTACGACTTCGTGCCGCGGTTGATGCTGCCCCTCATCCTCTCCTTCGATCACCGGGTCAACGACGGGGCGGAGGCACAGCGTTTCATGAATGCCCTGATCGAGCAGTTCGAGAATCCTGAGAAACTGTTGCTGGGGCTTTAACATACTGTTGGATGGCAGCAGGAGGGCGGCTGCTCTCCTGCTGCCGCATGATACCAGAACGAGAATAGAGGGTTGGAATGGACGCCAAGATTGAGAAGACGGACGCGGAGTGGAAGGCCGAGCTGACCGAAGAAGAGTATCGCGTCATGCGGCAGAAGGGGACGGAGCGCGCCTTTACCGGGGAGTACCACGATCTCGAGGAGGAGGGGCTCTATCGCTGCGCCGCCTGTGGTCAGCCACTCTTCGATTCGGAGACGAAATTCCACTCCGGTTCGGGGTGGCCCAGCTTCTACGCGCCCGTAGATGGGGAGAAGGTCGAGACGGAGAAGGATCGCAGCTTCCTCATGGTGCGCACCGAGGTCAAGTGCAGCCGTTGTGGGGCCCACCTGGGCCACGTCTTCGAGGACGGGCCGGAGCCGACGGGCCTGCGCTACTGCATCAACTCCGTCGCGCTGGACTTTGAGCCGGAGGCGGAGTAACTCTGCAGACAGTGTGTCGCCGGTTAGACTTGCATAATTCACATGGGTGTTTCACCTCAGTTATCATCAGGCTCGTAGTGGGCGATTTATCGCCGTACAAGCGGGCGTGCAACCCATTTGAGATGGGTGTGTTTCACTTGAGTTAAACCGAGGTGTGAAACGTAAAACGTGAGGGCTTCGCGTTTCACGCTTTACGTTTCAGCCATGGATAGCTCACAACTGGATTGAAACACACCCATTTGAGATACACCCGATTCACAGTTGAAAGGAGAACTACCCTATGGTGATGGGCGAATTCACACAGGATACGGAGCTGGTTGTTATCGGCGGGGGACCGGGGGGGTATGCCGCCGCTTTTCGCGCTGCCGACCTGGGCCTCGACGTGACCATGGTCAATTTGGACGAGCGCCCGGGCGGGGTCTGCCTCTTTCGCGGCTGCATCCCTACGAAGGCGCTGCTCTACCTCACGCACGTGCTCAACGATGCTCGGGACATGGAAAATCTGGGCATCCACTTCGAGGAGCCGGAGGTCGAGCTGGACAAGGTGCGCAGCTGGAAGGAGCGGGTGGTCAACCGCCTCACCCGCGGGTTGATGACCTTGACCAAGCAGCGGAAGATTCAGTACCTGCAGGCGCGGGCCATCTTTGAGAATTCCAACACCGTCCGCCTGGAGGGGGAGGGGGTGGAGATCTCGCGGCTGAAGTTCGAGAACGCGATCATCGCGACCGGCTCTCGTCCCCGACCCTTGCCGGGTATGGAGTTCGAGGTAGGGAGCCGCATCATGGATTCCACAGAGGCCTTGAATCTCGAGGAGATCCCCGAGACGCTGCTCGTCGTGGGGGGAGGCTACGTGGGGTTGGAGCTGGGCTCGGTCTACGCCACCTTGGGCAGCAAGGTGACGGTGGTGGAGATGCTCGATCGCCTGCTGCCCATGACCGATTCCGACCTGGTGAAACCCCTCATCAAGCGCATTCAACAGCTCTTCGAGAAGAGCTACACGAGCACGAAGGTCGCCGACATGCAGGAGCACGACGACTACGTCGAGGTCACCCTGGAGGGGGAAGAGGTGGCGGAGCAGAGCCAGCGTTTCGACAAGGTGCTCGTCGCCATCGGCCGGCTCCACAACTCCGACGACCTGGGCTTGGAGAACACGAAGGTCGAGGTGCAGGATGATGGCGCCATCGCCGTCGATGAGCAGCGAAGGACCGCAGATCCCCACATCTACGCCATCGGTGACGTCGTGGGAGGGGCCATGCTGGCCCACAAGGCCATGCGCGAGGGGAAGGTGGCGGCGGAAGCCATCGCCGGTGAACCGGCTGCCTACGACGTGCGGGCCATTCCCGCGGTCGTCTACACCGACCCGCAGATCGCCTGGGCCGGGGTGCTGGAACGCGACGCTCAGGAGCAGGGGCGCGAGGTCAAGGTCGCCCGCTTCCCCTGGACGGCGTCGGGGCGTGCCGTGACCATGGAGGCCACCGAGGGCCTGACGAAGCTGGTGCTCGAGCCCGAGACGGAGCGCGTCATCGGCATGGGGATCGTGGGGCGCGACGCCGGGGAGTTAATCGGTGAGGGGGTCCTGGCTATCGAGATGGGCGCCGTCGCCGAGGATCTGGCCCTGACCGTCCACCCGCATCCCACGCTCTCCGAGACGGAGGGTGAGGCCGCCGAGGCCTTCCTGGGGGAAGCCACCCACATCCTCGCGGGTAAATCGAAGCGGAAGAAGAAGTAGTTGGGTGCTTCAGCGCTCCCGATCACGTATCAGGCCTGATATGTGATCGGGAGCGCTTTTCGGTGTTTGGTTGAGGATCTTTCCCTTTGACCCCTCTCTGTTTGTACCTATAATAGTCCCGTGCCGCCGTCATATATTAGGGATACTGTGGTGATGTGATGACCGAGGCCGCTGACAGCCCAAAACCACAGAAAGTCAGGGGGGTGGGTGAACAACACCCCTTCGCTTCCTCCTGCTCTTACTGTCCGGTATGGTTCACCTCTCCTGAGGGGATCCAGACGCTGGACGTGATGCAGACCCTTCTGGACGCCTATCCAGATCACGCGCTGCTTCTTGACGATGAGGGGATCATCCTGGCTGCCAATCTCTCTGCTGCGAGCTACCTGGGGATTCCTCGTGATGAGCTCCTGGGACGTTGTTTCTTTGACTTGGACATGCTCGATCCGGAGATCGCCGAGGAGCGGCGTCAGCGTGTTAGGGAGGTGTTGCGCACCGGTGAGCCGACCCACTATCGCCGTAGAGGGGACGATGACCTCTTCGATATTGCCCTGCGACCTGTGCATGGCCCTCAAGGAGAGCCGCAGTGGCTGGGTGTCTTCGCCCACGACGTCACCGAAGAGGTGCGTACCCAGGAGGCGCTTCAACAGAGCGAGGCGCGTCTGCGCCTCGTCGCCGACTTCACCTACGATTGCGAGTACTGGATCAATCCCGATGGAGATTTCATCTACGTCTCGCCTTCCTGCGAACGGGTCACGGGCTACTCGCTGGAGGAGTTCCGGAATCAACCCGGGCTCCTGGCCTCCATCATTCATCCCGAAGATCGAGAGGAGATGCTGGCCCATCTTGAGGACTTGAAGGATGAGAAGCCCTTCTCCAGGGAGTTTCGCATCATCCGTGGCGATGACCGCCTGCGCTGGGTTGGACACGTCTGCCAACCGGTCTATGACGCGCAGGGTCGTTGGTGTGGTCGGCGGGCGAGCAACCGGGACATCACGGAGCGCCGACGGGTGGAAGAAGCCCTGCGCCAACAGGCGGTGGAGCTGCAGGCCCGCAACGCCGAGCTGGACGCCTATGCCCATACGGTCGCCCACGATCTCAAGGGGCCGTTGAGCCTCGTCGTGGGCTATGCCGAACTCCTGGCGATGGATGCCGGAGCCACCCCTCCCGAGGATCTGCAGATGGCCCTGGAGGCGATGCGGCATAGTGCCTGGAAGATGGCCGATATCATCGATAACCTCCTCTTGTTAGCCAGCACGCGCAGCATGGCGGTTTCGGCAATCCCCTTGAACATGGAGGGGATCATTGCCGAGGTGCGACGCCGCCTCCAGGCCATGATCGATCGCTACGACGCCCGGATCTCACTGCCGCGTTCCTGGCCTGCGGCCCTCGGCTATCCCCCCTGGGTGGAGGAGGTCTGGATCAACTATCTGACCAACGCTATGAAGTATGGGGGCACACCGCCGCTCATCCAGTTGGGCGCGGAGATCCTCAACGCCGAGGAGGTCTGCTTCTGGGTGCAGGATAGCGGTCCGGGGATTCCGGAGGATAAGCAGGCGGAGCTCTTCAAGCCCTTCAAGCGACTGCAGACGGACTCCGGCAGTGGACACGGTCTGGGCCTCTCCATCGTCCTGCGTATCGTCGAGCGGTTGGGTGGGCGGGTCGGGGTGGAGAGCGAGATGGGTGAGGGGAGCCGCTTTTACTTTACGTTGCCACGAGCACTTTCATAAGGAGTTTCCATGCGAGAGAAGATCATCGAGTACGAGTGCGAGGCCATCACCATTATCTACGACGTGCTGCGCTGCACCCACTTCGAGGCGTGCGTGCGCGGCCTGCCCAGCGTCTTCAGCACCCGGACGCGGCCCTGGGTCACCCCTCGTGGGGCCGACCCCGACGAGATTGCCGAGGTGATCCTGCGCTGTCCCACCGGCGCTCTCCACTTTAGACGTCACGATGGCGGAGCGGAGGAGCCCGTCCCCGACGAGAACTGCATCGAAGTGCGGAAGGACGGCCCCCTCTTCGTGAGCGGTGACGTCGAGATCCTGACCCACGGTCGGAAGGTGCTGCTCAAGGATACTCGCATCGCTCTCTGTCGCTGTGGTGCTTCCCAGAACAAGCCGCTCTGTGATAACACCCACTTGGAGAGCGATTACGAGGAGGAGGGCCGGCTGCCCGAGAACTGTGGGCAGCCCGAACCCGCCGAGGAGCCCTCGCAGTCCCTGCGGGTGCTTTTGGCGCCCAACGGGCCGCTCATTCTGCGCGGCCCCTTCGAGCTGCGGGGCAGTGACGATGCCGTCGCTTACTTTGAGGATCGTGTGGCCCTCTGCCGCTGCGGCGCGACCGGAGACCCGCCCTTCTGCGACGGCAGTCACAAGGAGGTCGGTTTCACAACCGAATAAGAGTGGCTCCACTGAAAAAAGGTCAGGTTCGCCGCAGCGAGGGGGGACTGGCTCAGATGGGGCGCTCTTAGCAAGCCCCTGATCCTGATCTCCAATCCCTAATCCCTCTGTTCCAAAGGAGGATACCATGGACGAGTTTAAGTACGTCGGTAGACCGTTCAAGCGGCGGGATGGACCGGACAAGGTCCATGGGCGGCTGCGCTATACCGGGGATCTCCAGATTCCCGGTATGTTGTACGCCGTCCAGGTCACCAGCCCCCACGCTCACGCCCGTATTGTGGAGATCGACACGCAGGAGGCGGAGAGCGCGCCGGGGGTCCGCGCCGTCGTCACGGGGGAGGACTTCCCCCAACTGCTCGGTCTCTACCTGGGCGACACGACGCCTCTGGCGCGGCGCAAGGTGCGCCACTTCGGGGAGGCGGTCGCCGTGGTGATCGCCGACACGGAGCCGGAGGCGCGGGCTGCGGCGAATCTCGTGCGCGTGGAGTACGAGCCGCTGCCGCCCCTGCGCAGCCCCCAGGAGGCGCTGGAGCCGGACGCTCCCGTTCTTCACGAGGAGTTGGAGCACTACGAGCACATCCCCCCCATCCGCCCCGAGCCGGGAACGAACGTCGCCAACCGGACCAAGATTCGCAAGGGGGACGTCGAGGCGGGTTTCGCGGCAGCGGACGCTGTCGTCGAGCTGGAGGTCTCCTTTCCCCCGGCCGACCACGTTGCCCTGGAGCCCCGGGTCGCCATCGCCGAGGTTGGCGAGGACGGCACCGTCGTCATTCACTCGGCGACCCAGGCGCCCTTCGTCGTCCGGCAGCTGATGAGCATCTTCTTCTCCATCCCCGCCGGCAAGATCGTCGTCCACGCTGCCCCCCTCGGCGGCGGCTTCGGAGGGAAGGCGGGTATCCAGCTGGAGGGACTGGCCTACCTGCTCTCCAGGCACGTGGGCGGACGCCCCGTACGGCTGCTGAACAGCCGCGAGGAGGACCTGGTGCGCTCGCCCGGGCACATCGGCCTCCACGCCAAGATCAAGCTGGGGGCGACGGAGGAGGGGACGCTCACCGCTCTCGAGGCCCTCTACCTCTTCGATAGCGGTGGGTACGCCGACTACGCCGTGAACATCAGCCGCGCCGCCGCCATCGCCTGTACCGGCCCCTACAACATCCCCAACGTGCACGCCGACTCCCTCTGCGTCTATACCAACCACCCCTTCGCCACGGCCTTCCGCGGCTTCGGGCACGAGATCAACTTCGTCATCGACCGGGCGATGGACGAGCTGGCGGAGCAACTGGATCTCGATCCCGTCGAGTTCCGCATCCGGAACGCCATCCGGCCCGGGGATCTCTCCCCTACCCGGAGCATCATGGACGCCAACACCGGGGATCTGGCGGAGTGCGTGCGCCAGGCGGCCCGCATGATCGACTGGGATGCCGGGGCGCGCATCGAGGTGGGGGGGAACCGGGTGCGGGCCAAGGGGCTGGGCTGCTTCTGGAAGGCACCCGCCATGCCCACCAACGCCGGTGCCGGAGCCGTCCTCACCTTCAACGACGACGGCAGCGTCAATCTGAGCACGGGCATCGTGGAGATCGGGCAGGGCAGCTACGCGGGTCTGGCGCAGATCGTCGCCGAGGCGCTGGATATCAGCCCCGACAGGGTCCACGTCTCCTTCGACGTGGAGACCCGGCGTTCACCCCACGACTGGGCTACCGCCGCCAGCCGCTCGCTCTTCATGGCGGGACGGGCGGCCCTCGCCGCCGTCGAGGACGCCAAGCAGCAGATCAAGGAGATCGCCGCGGCTCCCCTGCAGTGCCCCGTGGAGGATCTGGAGGTCGCCGAGGGGTGGGTGCGGGTGCGCGACGAACCGGTGCACGGGCTCCCCTTGAGCAAGGTCGTGCTCGGGCACATGTATCCCGACGGCACGGCGACGGGGGGACAGGTGATCGGGCGGGGGAACTACATCGCCCGCTGGCTCACCGACATCGACCCCGAGACGGGGGAGGGGCGTCCGGCGCTGGAGTGGACCATGGGGACGGAGGCGGTGGAGGTGGAGGTGGATCTCACCGACGGCTCCTACGAGGTGCTCAGGGCCGTCTGCGCCATGGACGTGGGGCAGGTGATCAACCCCGATCTGGCCCGCGGGCAGATGGTGGGGGCCATGGCCATGGCCCTGGGCGGCGCTTCTACCGAGGCCTTCATCTTCGACAGCCGGGAGCGGGTGCTGAACGCCAAGCTGCGCGACTTCAAGATCCTGCGCATCGAGGACGCGCCCGAGTACGAGGTGGCCTTCGTGGAGACGCCCCAACGGGACGGGCCCTACAACGCCCGCGGGCTGGGCGAGCAGGGGGTGCTGGGGATGTACGGCGCCCTCTCCAACGCCCTCTCGCGTGCTATCGGCAAGCCCCTCAACCACCTGCCCCTGACGCCCGAGCGGGTCTGGGAGGCGCTGCAGAGCGAGGAGGAGGACGCATGATTCCCATCAACTTTGTCTACGTACGCCCCGGCTCCCTGGAGGAGGCCGTAGAGGCCTACATGCAGGCTCTGGAGGAGGGGCGCAGCCCCGAGTACTATGCGGGCGGCACGGAGGTGGTCTCCTACACCCGCGAGCTGAAGATCGAGCCCGACGTCGTCATCGACCTCAAGGTGCTGCCCGAGCTGGGGGTGCAGGCTGTCGAGGGCGGCGAGTACGTCTTTGGCGCCTGTCTGACGCTCAACGAGCTGGTGGAGGGCGGGCGCTTCCCCCTTCTGAGCCGGGCGGCGCAGATCGTCGATCACACCATCCGCAACCGCCTGACCCTGGGTGGGAATATCGCCGGGCGCTTGCCCTACCGTGAGACCGTCCTGCCCTTCCTGCTGAGCGAGGCCCGCGTGCGCCTCTATGGGCCTGCCGGCGAGCGCGTCGTCCCCCTCAGCGAGGTCTTCGACAAGCGGTTGCAGCTCGAGCCGGGGGAGCTCCTGGTGCAGCTGCTCGTCGCTCCCGGCTTCACCGAGGCTCCCTGGTTCTACCGGCGGCGAACGAAGAAGGGGCGCCTGGACTACCCCATCGTCACCGCTGCCTTCCTGGAGTGGGAGGGCGCGTTGCGCATGGCGACCAGCGGGGTCTACGGCTTTCCCCTGCGCTCCGCGGAGGCCGAGGCGGTGCTCAACGAGGGAGCCCTCGAGGTGGGGGAGCGCGCTGCGCGGGTCGTGGACGCCGTGCCCTTCAAGGTCTTTGACGATCTGCGCGCGTCGGCGGCCTACCGGCGGGCGCTGACGGAGAAGGCGATTGGTGAAGCGCTGAGAGCGCTGGGAGGTGCAGCATGAAGCGGTACGAGAATTTCGCGGCCATCGAGTTGCAGGTCAACGGGGAGCGGCGCCGCGTGATCGTGCGCCCTGCCGACACCCTCTTGAGGGTCCTGCGCGAGAAGTTGGGGCTCACCGGACCCAAGCCGGGCTGCGAGAACGGGGACTGCGGTGCCTGCACCGTGCTCTTGAACGGCAAGCCGGTGAAGTCCTGTCTCATCCTCGCCGTCGAGGTGGAGGGCGAGGAGCTCACTACCGTCGAGGGGCTGCACAAGACGCCCATCCAGGAGGCCTTCCGGCAGTACGAAGGCTTCCAGTGCGGCTTCTGCACCCCCGGCTTCATCGTCAACGCCCACGCCCTGCTGCAGGTCCATCCCCGGCCCACCGAGGAGCAGATCGCCGAGTGGCTCTCCGCCAATCTTTGCCGCTGCACGGGCTACGAGGGGATCCGGGATGCCGTAGACGCCGCCGTCCAGGAGATCAACGAATAGGAGATGGGGTAGACCAAAGTCCCCCAGAGTTACGGCTCTGGGGGGCTCTCTCTTCGAACGTGCGGTTACGTCTCCTCGGCAGCGATCTTCAAGGCCTTACGGAGCTCCCGCTGGGTCTCCGCCGGCAAGTTGGGCCAGTTGCCCTCACCGCGCAGCCAGGACTTGAACTTCGTGGCATGGAGGACGGGTACGGAGGCATCCTCGGCCTCCACGTAGGCCTCCGGGTTGGTGAAGAGGACGACGCCCCGCACGGGGACCTCGACCCCCTCCGGTAGCCACACCTCGAGGTAGTCACGCAGCTGCTTCTCGACCTCTGCCACCTGTTGTCCGAGGCGTCCGACGGACTCCTGACCGCCGATCTGTCGCAGCAGACGCCCCTTCTGCTGGTGCTGCCAGACCCCCTTCTCGTAGCGGATCCTGCCGCTCTGATTCTTGACGACGATGCCCGTCACTCCACCCGGCTCCACGAGCACAAAGGGCACGGGCAGCTCGTAGATCAGCAGCGTGTAACGATCGTTGAGCCCCTTGAGGGCAACCGGTACCGCCTTGTGGTGGGCGTTCTCCCCGACGAAGCGGTGCAGGAAGTAGCTCCCGGCGACCGAAAGGGTGAAGCCTCCCAACGTCAGCCCCATGGTCAGCCCTATCCACTCGGGCCGCGTGGTGGAGAGGACTACGGAGAGCAGGAGCAGCCCCATGGCGATCAGAGGAATGCGTTCGCCGACTTTGACCCGCCTCTCGATGTACTTCTCGTCCATGATGATCTTCATACTGACCTTCTCTCCTTAAGCCTGTAGACCCTCTTTGATGGTCGGAATGACGCGGGCGGCGACGGCGGTGCGTGCCTGCCCGATGGCGTTCTTGATGGCCTTGGCGTTGGAGCGTCCATGGGCCACAATGACCGTGCCGTCTACGCCCATCAGAAGGGCCCCGCCATACTCGGCGTAGTCCATGCGCTTCATGAGCCCTTTGAGGTTGGGCAGGAGGAGCAGCAGCCCCGGTAGCGCCAGGAGGAGGCCGGGGAGCATCAGGATGAGGCCGACCTTGGCCAAGACCCCCTGCAGCAGATAGCCCTTCAGCAGCCGCTTGAGGAAGGAGACCACGGCCTCCGTCGTCTTGATGAGGATGTTGCCGGTGAAGCCGTCGGTGACGACGACGTCGGCGGCGTGCCGGGTTACCTCCTTCGGCTCGACGTTGCCGACGAAGTTGAGCCCGCTCTCCTTGAGAAGGGGGGCCGTGTCCCGCAGGATCATGGTGCCCTTCTCCTCCTCCTCACCGTTAGCGAGCAGTCCTACCCGCGGGCTGGCGATGCCCAGCACCCGCTCGGCGTAGATGGCGCCCATCTGGGCGAACTGCAGCAGGTACTCGGGCTTGGGATCGGCGGTCGCCCCGATGTCGAGCAGAAGCAGCGGCTGCGAGGAGACGGGGTAGATGGTGGCGATGGCGGGCCGGCGGATGCCCCGGATGCGCCGCAGGTCGAAGATGGCGGAGGAGAGGACGGCGATGGTGTTCCCCGCCGAGACGATGGCGTCGGCTTCCCCCTCCTTGACCATCCGCATGCCCACCCGGATGGAGGCGTTCTCCATCCGGCGGACGTCGTCGGCGTGGTGCTCCATGGTCAGTATCTCGGGGCTGTGGACCACCCGCAGATTCAGCCCCTCGGTGTCGTGCTTCGCCAGCTCCTCCCGCACCCGCTCCTCGGGCCCCACGAGAATGATCTCGTCCTGCCACTCGCGGGCCGCCCAGATCGCCCCCTCCACGTCGGGGCCGGGGCAGGCGTCCGTGCCAAAAGCGTCAACGACAATGCGCATGATCAGACCTCCAGATGAGTTCCGCAAAGATAAGTGCAACGCATAAGCCAACTTGTGATATGTTCGAGGGATCAGGGATTAGGGATCAGGGATTAGGCTTTTGCCGGCGTGCCTCCTCTCTGCTTCAGCGTTCTGACGGACTCCAAATCCGCTCTCAGTCCCACCAGGGGGGCTCCTCGGGCGGGATGTCCCAGAACTCGTCGCCCCAGGGGGCGTCGGAGTAGGGGTCTGCCACGTCGGGCAGGGGCTTACCCGCCAACCAGAGGGCGGCGCACTCGGGCAGCTGGCTTACGGGGCCGGTGCGCACCGTCGGGCCGGGCAGGGAGTCGAGGAAGCGGCGCCCATACCGCTTCGTCAGGAGCCGCTTGTCGAGCACGGCGACGACGCCCCGGTCCGTCTTCGTGCGGATGAGGCGCCCGAAGCCCTGGAGGAAACGCAACACGGCCTCGGGGACCATGTACTCGTTGAAAGCGTCGTCGTAGCCCTCCGCCCGGGCCGCGATGATGGGATCGTTGGGCACGTCGAAGGGCAGCTTGGCGATGACCAGACAGGAGAGGGCCTCCCCGGGGATGTCCACGCCCTCCCAGAAGGAGCGGGTGCCCAGGAGCACCGCACGCTTTCCCTCCCGGAAGTTCTGGAGCAGCTGCGCCCGGGAGGAGCCGCCCCCCTGGGCGTAGACGGTGATGTCCGACTTCGTCAGCGGCTTGGTGATGGCCTCCGCCGTCGCCCGCAGCTGACTGTAGGAGGTGAAGAGGGCCAGGCTGCGCCCCTCGGTGGCCTGGAAGAGGTTGAGCAGCGCCTGCTCAACGGCGTTTTGATAGCCCGTCTGGCCCGGCTCGGGGATGTCGTTGACGACGTAGAAGAGGGCCGCCGACTCGTAGTCGAAGGGCGAACCCACGTCCACCTCGTGGGCCTCCCACGCCTCCAGCCGCTCCCGCAGGTAGTCGAAGGTCTCGGCGATGCGCAGGGTGGCCGAGGTGAGGATGACCGTCTTCTTCTTCTCGAAGAGCTGCTCGCGGACCATCGGCCCCACGCGCAGGGGAACGGTGTGAAAGGCCAGCGGCCCGTCACGCCGCTGTTCCAGCCAGTAGATGGCGTTGTCGGAGGGCTCGGTCACCAGGGCGTTGAGCTGGTGGTAGGTCTCCGAGAGGCGGCGGGCGATGGCGACCAGGCGGGCGCGCACGGTCTCGAGCTCCTGGATATCGGTGAGGGGCAGATCCTCGACGGCGCGTGCCAGCCTGTCCACCCCATCGACGAGGTTGTAGAAGGGGGTGGCGGTGGAGTCCCAGGTCAACTCCACGGAGTCCCATCCCGGTTGGGTGCGCACGCTCTCGGTGATGCGCAGCCGCACACTGTAGTTGCGGTTCTGCCCACCGGTGTGCTCGTCGAGAAAGATCTGCAGGGTGTCGAAGAGATTCTCGAGGCGCCGGGCTGTCGTGTCCCCGGCATCCTCCAGACGGATCAGGAGGTCGAAGAGGCGGTTGCGTACCTCCCGGGGGAGCTCGCCCGCGCAGCCGTGCAGCTCGTCCACAATGCCGGAGTGCTTGCCGCGCCCGCGCAGCAGATCGTCGAGCAGGTGGCGGAGTCCGTACCAGTCGATGGAGAAGTGCAGCGCCTCCGTCGTCGCCGACTCCAGATGGTGGGCCTCGTCCACGATGAGGTGATCGTAGGCGGGCAGGACGCGGTTCTCCGTGGCGATGTCCGCCAGGAGCAGGGCGTGATTCACCACCAGCACGTGGGCCGTCTCGGCGCGCTCCCGGGCCCGGTAGAAGAAGCAGCCCCCCTGTCCGTGGTAGTAGGGGCAGTCGCGGACGCTGCAGTTCTCCGCCGAGGCCGAGAGGCGGGACCAGACGGCGCGCTCGCGCGGCGTGGGCAGGAAGAGCCCGTCCCCGTCGCCGTCGAGGGTGTTGGGCAGCCAGAGGAGGATCTTGGCCAGCACCCGCATCTCGTCGGCGTTGGAGGGGCCGCCGCGGCGCAGGGACTGGAACTGGCGGCGGCAGAGGTAGTGGGAGCGCCCCTTGAGGACCATGGCGCGGAATCCCGTGGGGAAGAGCCGGCTCAGCAGGGGAAGGTCCTTGTCCGCCAGTTGCTCCTGCAGGTTGATGGTGTTGGTGGAGATGACGACCCGGTCGTCGTTCTGATCGGCCCAGCGGACGGCGGGGATGAGGTAGGCGAGGGACTTCCCCGTGCCCGTGCCCGCTTCGACCATGAGGTGGCTGTTGGTGTTGAAGGCCTGGGCGACGGACTCCATCATCAGCTCCTGCTGGGGGCGGTACTCGTAGGCGTCGATGATGTCGCAGAGTGCTCCCCGGTCGTTCAGCAGACCCTTCAGCTCCTCGAGATCCAGGAGGTGGGGTTTGAGCCGCGGCTCCAGGGGATCGAACTCGACCTCGGGCAGGAAGAGGGGGCCGGCGGCGTCGCCGCCCCGCTGCGCCGCCAGCTGGGCGCCGATTCCCCCCTGGAAGCCCTCCCGCACCCGCCCGCGCAGAGTCTCCTGAAAGAAGAAGCGGGGCGGCCACTTGGCATGTTTCGCCAGGCGCACGATCTCATCGAGGATGCTCTTGGGGAGCTTCATGGCCCGCTCGAAGAGCTCGACGTAGAGGGCGTGGGCCATGCGCGCGTCGTCGAGGGCGCGATGGGTCTGCTCCGGCAGCTGCAGGCCGACCTCGTCGACGAGGTTGCTGAGGCTGTAGCGTCCGGCGTGGGGGACCAGAATGCCCGCGAGCTCGAAGGTGTCGATGTAGTAGCTCTGGGTGAGGGCGTCGTGCCGGCGCAGGAAGCTCAGGTCGAAGCCCACGTTGTGCCCGATGACGATGTCCCGCCCGACGAACTCCTGCAGCTCGTAGGCCACCTGGCGGATGGAGGGCGCGCCTGCCACGTGATCGTCGGTGATGCCCGTCAGCTCGGTGATGAAGTGGGGGATGCGCCGTCCGGGATTGACGAAGGTCGAGTAGACCTCGATCTCCTGCGCTCCGCTAAAGCGCAGGGCACCGACCTCGATGATGGCGTCGCGGTTGGGATCCAGCCCGGTGGTCTCCAGGTCAAGGGCAACGTAGGTCTTTAGCATAGGTTCCTTTCTAGGTCAGTGGGGATTATACATCACGCGGACGGAGCAACAAGCGGCGAGGCGGTAGGGCTATCGCAGTTACTGATCCGGACGAGTACTGCTAAACCGAGCCGGGCTATGACCTCTCCGCCGGCGGTTAAAACCGCCGGCTACCGTATTGACCTCTTCGCCAGCGGTTAAAACCGCCGGCTACCGTATTGACCTCTTCGCCGGCGGTTAAAACCGCCGGCTACCGTATTGAAGTCGGCTGAAGCCGACTAAGTGTCTGTAAGAAAATAACTTCCCGACGGTGGGTGCTCGGGGAACGTAGCGAACTGCTGGAAGGGCTGGAGACGAACAGCCCTCAAACGAGTCAGGAGGCGCCGTCTCATCCTGACTCCAGAGACATCGGGAAGCTATACTTTTACGAACCCTAAGGATGGCTCTCCTGAAAAAGCCTTTTTACCACAGAGGGCACGGAGATTTTTTAAATTGGACTTCATAAAATCAGGCACAAGAGCGCTTTTTATAAAGATATTTCACTATCTCCTTGGTTTTCTCGGTGTTCTCCGTGTTGGAAGAAGTTTTTTTCAGGGCAGTCAAGGATGTGCTTCCGGCAGTGTGCTTGCTGGAGCACACTCTCTTCGTGGTAGCCTGTGGCTTGGGCCACAGGCGATAACTCAGGGTTGCTTAGCGTTCTTGGCGTGAGGCTTGGCTGTACCCTCTCCTTGATCACCTGCTCGCTTAACCAAGAGGAGGGGCTATGCGCTCAGAGGTGCCGCTGACTTACGAGACCGAGGGGGGACGCGTGTTGCAGGTCGTGCAGGAGGACATCATCGCAGAGGAGGTGGACGCTATCATCAACGCCGCTGGCCGCCGAGGTCTACTTCGCGGAGCACCCGGAGAGCTCCCTGCGGGAGGTGCGCTTCTGCAACATCGACCGGCGGTCGGCGGAGCTCTTCCGGGCGGCGGGGGAGCGGCGCGCGCTTTAGAGGGCACCTGCTAGAGGGCGCCTGCCTCCCGCAGCCACGCCACCACCTGCTGCGCCATCCTCTTACGGTTGCGCTCCTCCACCTCCCACACGG
>DAOTVC010000048.1:0-22194 GCA_034437215.1 Anaerolineae bacterium
CGCTTCACGCCTCGCTTTAACTCAAGTGAAACATACCCAATTGATACGTTCTTAGGGTTCGTAAAAATATAACTTCCCGACATCTCTGGAGTTAGGATGAGACAACTCCTCCTGACTCGTTTGAGGGCTGTGCGCCTCAAGCACTTTCAGAAGTTCGTTACGCTCCCCAAGCACCCACCGTCGGGAAGTTGTTTTCTTACAGACGCTTAGGGTCTGCCGAAGTCGGCGATGAAGTAGTAACCCCAGCGAGACTCGACGATCCCCACACCGATCTCGGTGAACCAGGTGTGCAGCATCATCTTGCGGTGGGGGCCGAAGACGACGGTGCCGTCCGCCTGGGGGTAGACCTCGTCCATCCAGACGTCGAGGGCTCCCTGGGGATCGGGACGCTGGGCCCAGCACTCGGCGTAGCCCGTGCCCACGTACCCGGCGCGCACGATACGCTCCTTCACGCTGGAGCCATCGGAGCCGGTGTGGCTGCAGGAACCGCGCTGTTGGCAGTCCTCGGCATGGAGTTGGGCAGCGCGGGCGAGGGTCTCGTTGTAGGTGTAGGGGGGCAGTCCCTCTGCCGCCCGCACCTCGTTGATCAGCCGCACGAGCTCCCGCGGCCAATCTGCGACGTCGGTGGGCGGTACCGCGGGAGGGGAGGAGGTGGGCTGTAAGGTCGGGGGCTCAGAAGCGACTGCGGTCGGCTCCGCCACTGCCGCCACGGCGACCGTGGGCACCGGCGTGGGCTCCGGGGGCGCAGGCGTGGGCTCCGGGGCGCGGGCCGCCACCGGCCCGTCGAGGGGCAGCACGAGGGCCTGTCCCGCCCGCAGGGCGTCGCCGTTGGGGAGGGCGTTCACCGCCTGGAGATCGGACATTTCGACGTCGTAGGCCTTGGCAATCTCACTCAACGTCTCCCCGGGGCTCACCTCGTGGACGACCCAGAAGGGCGAGGTACCCGACCAGGCGCCGGCGGGGGGGATCTCCAACGCCTCCCCCACCTTCACGACGGTCGAAGCTCCCATCCCGTTCTGCAGCTGCACCGCTGCCATGGGAACCTGGTAGTCCATGGCGATGCCGAGGAGCGTCTCACCCGCCCGGACGGTGTGCTGCGCTCCCACCATCTCCGCCTGAGGCGACGACGCACTCTCCCCGACGACCTCCTGATCGACCGGCTCCTCTGCAACCGTCCCCACCCCTTCGAAACTGAAAGGGGTCGGCGTCGGGGACGGCAGGGCGAGAGGGGTGGCTCTCTCCAGGAGCGTACCCGCGGGGGCTACCTCCCCACCGCCGGGAGACGTACCACAGGCGCCCAACAGGGCAACCAAACCCAGTAAGACCACCATGCTCATCCGCTTCATGCAATCCTCCAGTGCTCCAACCTTATCCGCCTTCACTATACCAGAGACGGAACAGGTGGCAAAGGGGGCAGTCACGCCCGGATGTTCTACCAGCAGATGCTCTAAACAGCAGGTGCTCTAAACAGCAGGTGCTCTAAATAGCAGGTGCCCTAAATAGCAGGTGCTCCACAAAGGTCAAGCGCCGGACTGCGGTCCGGCGCTTGATGAGGAGGGAAGACGCGAAGGTCAGGGGGCACGTCACCTCACGTCTCCTCCTCAGCAGGGAGGGGCAGTAGCCGCTGCACAGAGGTAAAAAGGTGCTGCGGCGTGATGGGCCTTAATAGGAACTCATTGGCACCGGCCTCGAACGCGGCATCGCAGACGCCGGGGGTGCCGCTGGCAGTAAACATAATGACCGGCAGAGAGGAGAGGCGTGGATCGGCGCGCAGAGCACTCACCAGACCGAGACCGTCGAGTTGGGGCATGGCGAAGTCGGTGATGACGAGATCAATCTGGGTATCCCCCAGAATGGCGAGCGCCTCGAGGCCATCGGTGGCGGTCAGAACGGTATGTCCCTCCAGTTGTAGGAGGTCACGCAGTGTGGGGCGCATGATGGCGTCGTCTTCCACGACCAGAATTCGAGCCATAGTCTCCTCTCAGAAAAGCATACAGTGGCAACTTCGCTGCCCGTCAAAGGTCCGGGCTCTCAGGGCTGACCAATATACTGCCATCATAGCATAGAGAGAGAGGAACTGCGGTTACTAAAGAGTGTCAAGAGAGTTACGCCACGGTGTGATCCGTGGTGCGAGATCTCTCAGCCTCCCGGCGTGGAAAGAGCCTCGCCCTCGGCGTCGAAGAAGTAAAGAGCGGAATGGGGTCGGTCCGTCCTCCTCCACGGCACGCCGACGGCCCGGCTCTTTGCGAGCCGGGCCGTCGGTAAGAGAGGCGGCTACTGCTGCAGCAGGTTGGTCAGCCCCTTTACGACCGACCCCTCACCCTGGCTCTGGCCGCCCTGAGAGGGGGCGAACTTGAGAATGCGGTCGGCGAGGCGGGAGAAGGGCAGCGACTGGAGCCAGACGCGACCCGTGCCCTGCAGCGTCGCCAGGAAGATCCCCTCACCGCCGAAGAGCATCGACTTGAGGTTACCGGCGCGCTCGATGTTGTAATCGATCCCCGCCTCGAAGGCGACGATGCACCCGGTGTCCACCATGATCTTCCCTCCGTTGAGCCGGCGCTCGACGACCGTCCCCCCGGCGTGGACGAAGACCATCCCATCCCCCCGCAGGCGCTGGAGGATGAAGCCCTCGCCGCCGAAGAATCCCGCGCCGAAGCGCTTGTTGAGAGCGATGGTCACCTCTGTGCCCAGCGCGGCGCAGAGAAAGGAGTCCTTCTGACAGAGGAGGTCGTTGCCCACGGAGTCCAGGTCGATGGGTACGATCTGTCCGGGATAGGGCGCGGCAAAAGCGGCGTGCCCCTTCCCCTCTCCCTGGTAGGTGAAGTGGGTCATAAAGAGAGACTCGCCGGTGAAGAGGCGCGCGCCCATGCTCGCCACCTTGCCCAGGAAGCCGGCGTTGGGCTTGGAGCCATCGCCCATCCGCGTCTCGAAGGTTATCCCCTGCTCGATGTACATCATCATCCCGGCTTCGGCGATGACGGTCTCCCCGCGGTCCAGTTCAATCTCCACGAACTGCAGATCATCACCGTGAATCTTGTAATCCACCTCGTGACTGCGCATCTATTTCTCCTTTGTGAGCTGAGTTGATCCTGGTCCTACAATAATTATACTTACGTTTCGTTCGCGCCAAAGTTGCGCTCGCGCAAAACGACGGGCGGTAGAGAGGCACCTCTCTACCGCCCGTCAGCCGTCCTCCTCCTCAAGCAGCGTCGGGCAGCTCCTCCTCGACGTTGCGCACGTGGGGATTGAGGTAGCCGGAGATGACGCCCAGGAAGCAGATAGCCCCGACGATCATGAACATGAGCCCGATGCCCCGGTCGCTCCCCACACCGATCAACTGCCCCAGGAAGGTCTCGGCAAGGGCACCACCGGGTGCCAGAAGGGGGTTGAAGAGGTGGTCGACCAAGGGACCGGCGGTGACGTAAGCCAGGGGCATCGCCGCCATGGCGATGACGGAGCGGGCGGCGAAGACCCGGCCCTGCACGTCGGCAGGCACCTTGGACTGCCAGATGGGCTGGGAACAGGCCTGAATGACGGGGACGCAGAGCATCATGGCAAAGAGCAGCGCCGTGATGGTCAGGGGCGTCGTCGTCAACCCGATCAACGCGAGGATCGCTCCCAGCAGGAGCAGAAAGGCCAGCACGTAGTGGATGCGCTTGCCTTGAGGCCCACCCCAGGCACTCATGAGCACACCTCCCAGTAACAGCCCCACACTGGAAGCCGAGACGATCAGCCCTACCTTCTGGGGACCCACGAGGGAGAGGAGAAAGGGCATCAGCAGGGCACTGAAGCCGCCCAGGGCAAAGTTGACGACGGCATAGACGACGAGCAGCCCCAAAAGGCCGGAGCGGGCCAGGATGTAGCGCCAGCCGAAGGTCACCTGTTCGAGGAAGGAGACGCCCGCCTCCTCGCTCGTCTCGGAGGCCGGGGGGCGGGGGATGGTAACGAAGAGCAGCGTGGTCACCGCAAAGATCGCGGTGAAGACGTCGATGAAGACCAGTCCGGGCAGCCCGATGGCGACGAGGAGAATCCCTGCCAGCGCCGGTCCCACGATCTGCCCGATGGCCTCGCCCATCTGCACCATCCCGCTCGCCCGCCCGAACTGCTCCTTGGGCACCAGCAGAGTGATGGAAGCCGTGTAAGCCGGGCGCTGGAAGGTGCTCAAGACGGAGCTGTAGGCGTTGAAGAGGTAGATGTGCCAGACCTCCAGCCGTCCGGCGAAGAGCAGGAGCGCGATGGTGAGGGTTCCCAGCCCTGCCGCGAGATCGCTGAGAATCATCACCTGCCGCCGGTCCTGTTTGTCGACGAGCACACCCGCGACCGACGAGAGAAGCAGCGCCGGCAGGGTCTGGAAGAGCAGGCTCAGCCCGTAGTTGGTCACCGCGCCGGTCTGCTGGTAAAGCCAGACGCCCAGGGCGTAACCGGTAAGATTTGTTCCCAGGATGGAGACCAACTGCCCCACCCAGATAAAGAAGAAGACCCGCATACTGCTGCGTTCCTGCTGCTCGCGCATCCCTTCCACCTGTCGTGACACGGATTGAACGTTCACCTCACACCTCCTTGTTCATGTCCTTCTCATCCTATCATTTCAGGAGGAAGACGTCATGCTCCAAAGGGTGTAAGTGGGGGGTTATCTAGGGGTTACCCGGCAGGCGAGGGCAGGGGTGTGGCTTGAGCATCAGCCGAGCAAGCCCAGGTCGCGGGCTCGGGCCACCGCCGCCGTCCGGCTGTGGACGTCCAGCTTCCCGTAGATGTTGTTGAGGTGCTTTTTTACGGTACCCACGGCAAGGACGAGGGCACCGGCGATCTCCTGATTAGTCTGGCCCTGAGCGAGGAGTTCGAGGATCTCCTCCTCCCGTTCGGTCAGGGGCTCCAGGAGCAGATGGACGGTCCCATCGAGCTCCACAGAGACGGCCTCGGGAACGGCGCCCCGGCGAAGGGCAAGGACCTGGCGGACGAAGGCCGGATGAAGATCGTGCTCCAGGGCAGCGCGCAGAAGGGTGTCCAAGCTACTCATCCTGCCGTAGTAGAGACTGACTATCCCACGCGGCGCGGCGATGTCGAGGGAGTCGGCGAGCTTTTCAAGGGCCGCCTCCCGCTCTCCCAGCGCCTCCAACCGCAGCGCCTGAAGAGTGTAAACCTGGGCCAGACGCAAGGTCCATTCCCGCGCCCGCTCCACCTCCTCCAGGCGTTCTAGAAGACGGCCCGCCTCCTCGAAACGTCTCTGGCGGAGAAGGAGGTCGGCCAGCAGAAGGTATTCAAAGGTGTCCGGTTCGGGTAAGGGGTCCTCAGGGTCGAGCCCCCGTCTCTCTGCCCAGCGGGCGACAGCCTCCAGGTCATCTGCCTCCAAGAGATGCACGTGGGCCTCACGATAGTGCAGGATCCAACGGGTCTCCTCCCGCAGCGCGTGTGCCTCGACGAGGTCCCAGGCCTCGTCCAGCCACCTCCGCGCCATCTCGAAGTCACCCCGATAGGCGTAAAGGCGCGCCAGATCGTCGTAGACCCTGTGAACGAGCACTTCGTAGTTTCCCCAGCGTTGGCAGAGGTCGATGGCCTCTCGCAAGGCGCGTTCGGCCTCCTCATCGCGCCCGAGCAAGAAGTAGACATCGCTGAGCCCCACATAGGCCATCGCCGCCACGGGCAGGCGGTGTCCACTCTCATCGGTTGCCAGTTCCAGCGCTCGCCGATAGGCATCCAAGGAACGGGTGAGGTCACCCCGAATAGCGGTGACGATGGCGAGGGTGTGGGCGGCCCGCAGAGCCGTCTGGAGGTCGCCGGACCTGCGTCCCAGGAGATAGGCCTCCTCCAGGGCCTCGAACCCGGGAGCAAGCATACCGTTGTTGACGTAAGCGACGGCGAGGGCAAAGGCGAGGATTCCCCGAATAAAGAGCTCGTCCTCCGGGAGTGCCGCCAGCGCGCGCTCGGCGAGGGCCACCGTCTTTTCGGCGTCCTCGTGCTCAGCGATGGCGATGACGCGCAGGGCCAGGGCCTCCGGGTTCTCCGGCCCGACGATGGCCTCGGCCTCCTCCAGGTACTCGAGCAACAGGGCGTCGGAGCCGCCGCTACCCAGGATCCAGCCGCGCGCCAGCCAAAGTTTGGGGCGCCGCCGCAGCAGGTCGGCGGGCAGAGCATCCAACCAACGTTTGAGGGTAACGAGCTCCCCGTGCATGATGAGGCGACGCGCCACCCCCTCGATGAGATCCGCCGCTCGTTCATACGCCCCCGCCCGGAGAGCGTGGCGTACGGCCTCCGAGACCCTGCCCTGCGCTGCATACCAACGGGACGCCCGCAGGTGCAGCCGAGTCTGCTCCGCCGGCGTCACCCACCGTTCCAGCTGGGCGTGCAGAAATTCCGCAAAGACCTGGTGATAGCGATACCAGTGCCGCTGCGCATCGAGGGGCACGATGAAGAGATTGGCGCTCTCCAGCTGCTCCAACATCGCCTGACCATCCTCACGATCCGTCACGGCGTTGGCGAGGGAGGCCGCCACCCGGTCGAGGATCGAGGTCTTCACGAGAAAATCCTGGATCTCAGGGGGCTGGCGTCGTAGAACCTCCGTCGTGAGGTAGTCCACGAGGTAGCGGTGGCTGCCTCCGAAGCTCTCGATGACCTGGGCCGTCTCCCCTGCCTGATCCAGGCTCAGGGCCGCGAGCTGCAGGGCGGCAATCCACCCCTCCGTGCGCTGCTCCAGCGCGGACACCTCCTCGGAAGGGAGTTCCAGGCCCATCCCCTCGTTGAGGAAGCGGGCAGCCTCCTCGCGCGTGAAGCGCAGGTCGTCGGCCCCCAGCTCCAGCAGCTGCCCCCGAACGCGCAAGAGCGGCAAGGGTACCGGCGGGGGCGGAGCCGTACGGCTGGTAAGGACGAGACGCACCTGGCGGGGCAGCTGCTCCAACAGGAAGGTCAACGCCTCGTGCACGACCGGCTCGTCGACAACGTGATAGTCATCGAGCACGAGGACGACATCGAAGGGGAGAGCGACCAGCTCGTTGACCAACGCCGTCAGCACCGTCTCCAGGAGCACCTGAGGGGCCTGCAGCGCGCGTCGGATCCCCTCACCGAAGCCCCTGCGTAGCTTCGCCAGCGCCGCCGTGAGGTAGGTCAGAAAGCGGGTGGGGTCATTGTCTCCCTCATCGAGAGAGAGCCAGGCGACCTGCACCTGTCCCGGCAGCTGAGCCAACCAGTCACTCACCAGCGTCGTCTTTCCAAAGCCCGCCGGTGCGGAGAGCAGGATGAGCTTGCCCTGCAGTCCACGATTCAGAGCCTCGACGAGGCGCGGGCGCTGCACGAGCTTCGATCTCACCTGCGGCACGTAGAACTTGGTGCTCAGCAGAGAGGTTTCCGGCAGGGGAGACGCAACCTGTGGGGAGCGTTGCGCTGCGTCAACGTCGTCGAAACGCTTCATGGCTCCTGTGTTATCCGTAGAAGTGGTCCATCGGGCGCAGCGATCCGTAGGTAGACGCAACGACCTCTCACGCGGGGACCGCGGCGCTCCGGCGCTCCGCGAGGAGGCGGCGCAGCTCGGACACCTGCGTCTCGGAGGGATTGAGCCGCTCCGCTTCGTCGAGAGCGCGCTCCGCCATCTCATAGACCTCCAGCTTCATGCAGGCGATGGCGAGGGCCACGTAAGCATCGGGCTCCTGCATCAACGCCCCCGCCCGGCGGAAGTGCAGGGCTGCCAGACCCCACATCTGATCCTTGGCGTAGAGCCGTCCTCGCGCCAGCATCGTGGAGCCGCCCTGCACGTCCCGGTCGAGGCGCAGCAGGATACGCGCCTGCTCCTTGAAGAAATCGTCCTGCAACGACCAGACGAAGAAGAAGTAGGCCACGGAGATGGCAGCGCTGACGAGGCTGGATACAACTGCCACCGAGTTCGCGTCGAGCAGGACGTTGACGAGCGAGCCGAGCATGCCGATGAAGGCCTGAATCAGCAGCAGATACCAGACAAAGGGCCAGCGCAGGAAGAGGCCTATCAAGACGAAGAGGGACGAGAGAAAGGGCAGCACGGCCGCGGCGTAGAGAGCGTAGAGGACAAATTGCAAGTTCTCCTCCTGGAGCGCCAACCCCGGCTGCGTCTGGACCAGAGGTGCCAAGGGGCCCAGGACGTTGTTACCCTGAGCCAGCTGGGAGAAGAAGTAGATGAGACCGGCGGCCATCAGCCCGGCGAAGCCGGTCGTGACAGCCTGCAAGCCGGTGACGATCCAGAGACCCGCGGAGCGCCCCTCGTCGCGCCGGTACTTGATCCAGAGCTGCCCACCACACTCCGGGCAGCGGCGCTCATCGGGCTCCGTCTGGGCCGCACAGTAGGGGCAGCCATACTCGTCATCGAGAAGGTCCCAGGCGTCCGCCCCTGCCTCGGCCCGGGCATCCCAGCCGGGGACAACCTCAGCCTCAGCGAAGCGCTCCTCTTCCACGGGGAGGAAGGGCCCCTGCCCCTGGGGCTCTTCCCGCACCGGCTCCGGCGCCCGTTCGAAGGCCAGTGGGGTCGCCACGCGTTGGAGGGCTTCGAGTCTCTTGCGTGCCTCAAGGTTGCCCGGATCGAGGGTGAGGACGTTCTCCAGGCAGATCTCGCGCTCCTCGTCATCCTCGACGACCTCACTCAAGCTGAACCACGCCCGAACGTTCTCCTCGTCGCGCACCACGACCTCGGTGAGGAGCTCGCGCGCCCGCACGACGTCACCGGCTTTCACCGCCGCGACACCCTCGCGCAAGGAGGCGGCGATGATCTTCTCGCGCAGCGATTGCAGCCCCTTGGTGGCAGCCGGGTGACCGGGTTCCAGAGCCAGGACCTTCTCCATGCAGACCTCGCGCTCCCGGAGGTCGTTCACCATACCACTCAGCCACAGCCAGGCCTGGAGCTGCGTCGGATCCTCCTCCGTGGCTTGGGTCAACAGTGCCTTGGCCTTGGCCTTCTGTCCGGCTTTAGCTGCCGCCAGCCCCGCCTGCACCAGCCGTTCCACCCGTGCTCGATCTGCACTCATTCTACCCCCATCTCTCCGTGCTTAGGGTTCGTAAAAGTATAACTTCCCGATGTCTCTGGAGTCAGGATGAAAGAGCTCCTCCTGACTCGTTTGAGGGCTGTGCGTCTCCAGCCCTTCCAGCAGTTCGCTACGTTCCCCGAGCACCCACCGTCGGGAAGTTATTTTCTTACAGACGCTTAGGGCTCCCGACGACCGCGAGCAATCCATTCGCTCCCGGAGGGGCAACCGCGCCGCCCCTCATTCTTCAGTATAGCACAGCTCCGCACCATCGGCAGGCTCAAAAGGGGATAGGAGAATAAATCCTTAGGTCATAAAACAGTCATACGCAGGGAAAAGAGGTCCAGAGCCGGATCCAACGCCGCTACACGAGGTCGAGAGCGGCAGCCTGGTCGACGTGGGTCTCGATCTCAGGATTACCCTCAATATGGCGTACGGCAGGGATGACAAAGCCCAAGGAGCCACAGCCGATCATGGCCACGCCCGCCATCACAAACCACATGCTTATCCCAAACCGAGCCGCCAGCCGGCCGCCCAGAGCATAACCCAGGGGCATCATGGCGGTCGCCAGACTCAACACCAGGGTGAAGACGCGTCCCTGCATCTTCGGGTCGACGGCGGATTGAATCAGCGCCATGAGCGGGCCGTTGATGATAGGATTCATGAAACCTGTGACGAAGATCCCCGCGATTGCCATCCATAAGAGAGAGCCCGGTGCTCCACCGACCACCAACATCCCGACACCACCGCCGATCATGCCCAGCATGGAGGTCGCCACCTTGCGCCGGAAGCCACCCCAGACGCTCAAGACCACGCCGCCCACCAGCAACCCCACGCCCAGCGCCGATTGCAGCGCACCGATCTCCACCACGCCACCGGAGAAGTGCTTGGTCACCAGCAGCGGCATGAGCGAGAAGGAAGGTGCGGAGAGAAAGTTGAGCAGCATCGCCATCAAGAGAATGATGAAGAGACCGGGCCACCCCCAGACGTAGCTGAAGCCCGTGATCATATCGCGCAGCACCGTGGGACGCTCAGATACGTCTGCCGTCTCCACCTCAGGCTGGGGAATGGCGATGAAGAGGAGGGGAACGATAGCCAGGAGAGCCGTGACCACGTCAATGGCGAGGATCCCGTAGAGCGGCAGGATCCCTACCAGGAGGGCCCCGAGAGCCGGTGAGACAATGCTCAACGCCCCTTGCAACGTCTGGTTCATCCCCCCCACCCGCGCCAGCTGCTCCCCGGGGACCATCAGGGAGGTGGAGGCCTGCATGGCGGGCCAGTGGAAGATGCCCCCCACCGCCCTCACGAACATCAGCAGGTAGATGTGCCAGGGTTGCATGCTTCCCACTGCGTTGAGGACGAGCAGGAGGAGGGTCGCCAGCGCAATCCCGGCGTCGGCAACGATCATCACCCGGCGACGATTCCAGCGGTCGACGAGGACACCGGCAAAGGGGCCGATGAAGACCTGGGGCAGGGAGGCCAACATCGCCGCCGTCGCCAGAACGACCTCGGAACCCGTCTGAGCGGTCAGCCACCAGACGAGGGCAAACTGGACCAGTTGGCTCCCCAGAAGGGAAGCGGCCTGACCGGACCAGATGGCAAAAAAGGGTGCTGCCCAGGAGCGCTTAGAGTTCTCTGTAGACATTCGGACAATCTCCTCTCATCAAGGTTATCCCTGATTGTCCTAATATTAACATGAACTTTAAGAATGTCAATACTAAACTAAATAAAATTAAGGTTAAGTTTCATATTCTGTAACAAGCCCTCACCAGAGGTGGGGCGCGTAGGCGTGCACACGCTCCAGCAAGGAGCTCAGATCCGGTCGGGGGAGAACGATATCCGCCGCCGCAGCGACCTCGGGACGATCGGGGTTGACCGCCACGCTTACCGCCGCGCGCCGGAAGACCGGGATGTCGTCGCGGGTATCGCCCACCGAGAGGCTCTCGGCGGGGGACACCCCCAGCTCCTGCTGCAGGCGCGCCATCACCTCACCCTTGCTGCCCAGGGGGACGTGCGCCCGCACCTCGCCGCTCACGGCAGACCCCGGCCCCTCGTCCACGAAATAGATCTCGTTGCCGAAGTAGCGTTCGATCCCGAGCTCCGCCGCCACCAGCTGGGAGTGAAAGAGCAGCCCCGCGCTGATGATAGCGACCTCCACCCCACGCGCCTTGAGCGTCGCCACCGTCTCTCGGGCGCCGGGCAAGTAGCGGATCTCGCGCAGGTAGGCCTCCAGGTCCGCCTGCAACGTTCCCCTCCAGAGCTCGGCGTCCATTCGCAGCCAATCCTCGTAGGTCAACTCGCCCGCCATGCCCTGACCGATGAGGGCCAAGCCCTCCTCGGCAACTCCCAACCGCCGGTGAAGGTAAGCATAGGGATCCCGCACCTCCTTCAAGGTACCGTCGAGATCAAAGACCGCCAGTTTTAGCATGCACTTCTCCTTGTGGAGACGTTCAACCAGCACCCCAAGGCGTAGTCCGGCTGCGTGGAGCCTCCCGTCCGCGCCAACCGGACTACGCCCTCGAACTCCTGCGGTGAAATCCTACGCCTCGCCCCTGTCCTTCAGGTAGGTAGCAAACCAGCGTCCGATGGCCTCCAGACGCGCGATGCGGCGATCGGTCCTTCCCATCCGGGAGAGTCCGTGGGGCTCGCCGGGAAAGACGATGAACTCGGTGTCCACGCCCAGGGTCTTGAGAGCGACGAAGAGCTGCTGTCCCTGCTCCAGGGGGCAGCGCAGGTCCTGCTCGCTATGGATGACCAGGGTGGGCGTCTTGGCATTGCCCACGTGCTTCATGGGCGAGGAGGCCCATAACCCCTCGATGCTCTCATAGGGCGCCTTATCCCCGAAGGGGCGCTGGAAGATCCAGTTGCCGTCGCTGGAGCCCCACATACTGATGAGGTTGGTCACGCTCCGCTGAGCGACGGCCGCCTCGAAGCGGTCAGTATGCCCGATGATCCAGGCAGTCATGTAGCCACCGTAGCTGCCACCGGTGACCCCCATACACTCGGGATCGATGTAGGACTCCCCTTCCACGTAGTCGGCCCACGCCATGAGGTCCGCGTAGTCGGCGGCGCCCCAGCCGCCCCAGATGGCCTCGGCGTGCTCCTCGCCGTAGCCGATACCACCCCGCGGATTAGAGAAGTAGACGACGTAGCCCTGAGCCGCCAGGTAGTAGAACTCGTGCATGAAGAAGAAGCCGTACTGCCCCAGCGGTCCCCCGTGGATCTCGAGGATGGAGGGGTAGCGCTTCTCGGGGTCGAAGCCCGGCGGCTTCAGAATCCAGCCCTGCAGTTCGTTCCCGTCTGCCCCCTCGAACCAGACCTCTTCCACGTTACCCAGGTCGATCTCGTCAAGAAAGGCGTTGAGGTGGGTCAACCGGCGGCTCTCACCTGAATTGAGCTCGTACAGGTAGAGCTGGACGGGATCCTGCATCTCCCCCCAGAAGTACATCAGCCGCTCACGGCCGGCGTCGAAGTTGTAGACGCCCACCACACCCTCGCCCTCCACCAACGTCTCCAGGCTGCCATCCTCCACGGAGACGGCGTCGAGCATGACCCGTCCATGCTGCGCCATCTGGACGTAGAGGGTCCTGCCGTCCGGCGACCAGGTGGGAGGCATCATCTTGACCGAGCCGATATCGTTGAGGGTGAAGCCGGAAGCAGTGATATCGTGCTGTCCCGTCAGGTCACGCGCTTCACCGGAACCACCGGCGGCACCACCGGCGGGCACCACCCAGAGCAGCGTGTTCTTCCACCAGTCGCTGCGCCCCTCGCGACCCAGATAGGCAATCCACCGTCCGTCGGGAGAGTAGACGGGATGCTGCTTCACGCCGATGGGCGTGTCGATGCGGCGCATCTCCCCGCCCTCCGCAGGGATGACGAAGAGGTCCACGTAGTCGGGGTCGAGGTCGGGATCCTCCGTGCGGTTGGAGAGAAAGACGATCTCCTCCCCGTCGGGCGACCACGAGGGGAAGGTCTCGTCGTAGACGGCGCCCTCCGTCAGCTGCGTCGCCTCCCCCGTCTCCACATCGATGATCCAGAGATGCCAGCGCTCACGAGGATACCAGCCGACGGCGTCCTCCGAATAGAACAGACGGTCGATGCGGCGATAGACGACACCCAACTCCTTCTTCTTCTCATCCTTCTCCCGCTCGATGGCCTCGGGATCCTTCTTGCGGAATTGGAGGACCAAACGCTTCCCGTCGGGCGACCACTCGAAGGAGCCGAACTCGCCCTGCAGATCAGTCAGCTTGCGCGCCTCTCCACCCCCAAAGGGAATGAGATAGAGCTGGGGCTGCTTCTCCTCCTGCCGGTTGGAGATGAAGGCGATGCTCTTTCCGTCAGGCGACCAGCGGGGTTGTGCATCCACCTGATCCCCCATAGTGAACTGGCGGGGCTCGCCGCCCTCGGCGGGCACCACCCAGAGATTACTGTATTTCTTCTCGCTCTCCTCGTCCACCCGCTGCAGGGCGTAGACAACCTGCAGCCCATCGGGTGAGAGCTCCGCGTGGCTCACGAGATTGAAACGGTAGAGATCCTCCGCCGTTATGGTACGCTTCTCACTATCACTCATCGATTTCTCCTTCCTTCTATAGCTTTTAATTTGGGGGTCTTTCAATCCAGTTGTGAGCATCGGTGGCTGAAAACGTAAAGCGTGAAACGTGAGAGCCTCACGGTCTACGTTTCACGCCTCGGTTAAACTCAAGTGAAACATATCCTTTTCATGTACTCTTCGACACCCGTCAGGTCTCAAACGCCCCAGCGTCCGCCGGAGATCTTGTAGAGGAAGAGGTCGAAGGCGTTCCCCAAATAGTTGCCCGCTTTGATCATGTGCAGGAGCACGTCGATAGCCTGCGCCTTCTCGGCGCCGTAGGTCTCCACCAGCCGAGCACGGGTCTCCGGATCGGGATTTCCGGCGGTATCGGCCCAGTGCTGGGCGTAGAGGAGGGCCGTGAGCTCCTCGTCAGGACAGCCGTCAAAGGTACCGCAGAGCAGGGCGTCGATCTCCTCCCGGCTCAAGCCCCCCGCGAGCGCGAGCTTGGCGTGCTGGTGAGCGCAGTAGCGGCAGCCGTTGACCTGGGTGACGGTCAGCATCAGCCGCTCACGAAAGTCGGGGGGGACGAGCGCCGTCGCCCGGCGGATCTGATCGCGATGTTCGCGGAAGTAGCGGAGGTCCTGCCTGAACTCCCCGAAGCTACCGTAGGTCCGTTTGGGGAAGCCGGAGAAATCCCCTCCCCCGTCACCTTTACGGCGCGCACGCAGCCACCTGCCGGCGAGGTAGAGGAGCCAGCGCGGCGTGAGCCGCTCGGCGAAGGCCAGCAGCTTGTAGCCCCAGCCGGGGATGGAGATCACCTCACCCCGCTCCAGATCGCGCAGCGCCTGCTCCACGACGTACTCCGAGGAGAGCCACGCGAAGCCGGGGAGGATATCCGGGGAGACCCCACCCTTCTCCTGCATCTCCGTACGGGTGAAGCCGGGGCAGAGGGCCTGAACACGGACCCCCGTCCCCATCACCTCCTGGTGCAGCGCCTCGGAGAAGGCCCGCAGATCGACCTTCGTGGAGCTGTAGGCGGCCTGCCCTCCGAGGGGGAAGTAGGCGATGAGGGAGGAGACGTTGACGATGGCACCGCGGTCCCGCGCGAGCATGCCGGGCAGAGCCGCGCGGGCGAAGCGCATCGAAGCCAGGACGTGGACGCGCACCATGTCGGCGATCCGGGCAGGATCGGTCGCGGCGAAGTCCTGGCCAATGCCGAAGCCGGCGTTGTTGATCAGGAGCTCCAGATCCTCCAGCGCCTCGATCCGGGCGACGACCCCTGCGATGTCGTCGAGGTCTGCCAGATCGGCGACGACCACCGCCGCCGTCACGCCGTACCGCGTCTCCAGCTCCTCGGCGAGGGTTCGCAGCCGCTCCTCACGGCGGGCCAGCAGCAGCAGATCGTAGCCGCGACGGGCCAGCTGGCGCGCGTACTCTTCGCCGAGGCCGCTGGAGGCACCGGTGACGAGGGCCTTGCCCCGCGCCGCCGTCCCCTCGAGAAGGGCGGGCAGCCGCGCCTGGCGCTGCCGGCGCTGCCAGATGTAGAGCCCGCCGAGGGCTCCGGCGAGCGCACCCAGCGCCCACCAGAGGGTCCGGTTCGACTTCTCGGAATTTTTCCCGCTCACTTAAGCCTCCTTGAAAATAGTCAGATAGTCGTTTAGTTGTCGGGTCGTGCAGTCAAAACCCACCACTAGTCGTTTAGTTGTCGGGTCGTGCAGTCAAAACCACCACCCGCTTGTCATCCTGAACAGCCTCCCCTGAACGTGGTGAAGGATCTCGCATAAGTCGCCTGCAGCCCCACGCTGTCACCCTCGTCGCACTCAGATCTTGATCTCTGATCGCACTTCGAGCGGGATCGCACGCCTCGTTTTGCGACAGTGACGTCCGTGACCTGGAGAGCCCCTCCCCGACCTCCGCGAGGATCATCCCCAGGAGGATGAGCGCCGCGCCGCTGCTCTCTCGAAGATCCAAGCGCTCGTCGGCAAAGGCGGCAGCGAAGAGCGCGGCGAAGACGGGTTCCAGGGCAAAGATCAGCGCCGTGTGGGTCGGGGTCGTGTACTGCTGGCTCCAGGTCTGGATTACGAAGACCAGCGCCGTGGCAGTGACCCCGATGTAGAGAGCGGCGGGGAGGGCCTGAGATGGTAACAGGAGCGTGGTCCGCTCGAAGATGAGGGCCCCCAGAGAGGCCAGGAGGGCCACGGTAGCGAGCTGGACCAGTGTGAAAGCCAGGACGTCGTGATGGGGGGCAAAGTGGCCCGTGCTCAGGATGTGCAGGGCGAAGGCCAAAGCGCAGGCGAGGACCCAGAGATCGCCTGAAGCCAGACGGAGCTCCTGATCCAGCGTCATGAGGGCCAAGCCCCCCGTCGCCAGGACCACGCCCACGATGGCAGCCCGCGAAGGCGGTTGCCGCAGCACCAGCGCAGCCAGGAGGGGGACGAGTACCACGCTCAGCCCGGTGATGAAGGCCGCCTGGCCCGCCTCCGTCGTCCGGAGCCCCAGCGTCTGGGTGACGAAGCCGAGGGTGAGGAAGAGCCCGGTGAGAGCACCGTGACGCAGGAGATGGTCGGTGCGAGCGGGGCGCCTCACCAGCAGCAGGAGAGCCAGCAGCGCTACGGCGATCCAGAAGCGGGTGGCGACGAAGACGAGGGGGCCCACCCGGTTCAGGGCGTTCTTGACCACCACGAAGGTCGAGCCCCAGATGACGGTGACGAGCACCAGGGCCAGATCGGCCTGCCAACGACGCATTCATACCCTCCACAAAAGGTTAGGTAACCTAAGGAAGTGTAGCACGAAATAGAGCAGGGGCAAAAGTAGAAAGAGCACCTCTGATGGATGAGGTACGTTACGTCTGCTGGCACAGTAGTCGGGTCGTCGTCAGCCGGGCAGTCACTGCATCTGACGCGCACGTTGCGGCTTCCGGTAGGGTGACCGGCGCAGCAGCCAGCGACGGACGATGGGGCGGAAAAGGCGAATGAAGGGGCGCCGCCAGCCGATGGTCCGCTGCATGTCCTTCAGGTAGTCGTCAAAGGTGCGACTCTGGTAGCCCAGGAGCTGCTGGCTCTCCTGGGAGTCCACCCAGTCGGTAGCGAAGGGCTCGTGTCCGAAGGCCTCCGCGGGCAGCATCCCGATGCCCAGCGCGCCCAGCACTCCCTCGACGATCTCGCCGTAGGTCAGCTGGCAGTCGGCGCCCCCGCCGATGAGCAGCGTCTTCCCCCAGACCTCGTCGCTCACGACGGCGTTGGCGACCGCCACCCCGACGTCGCGGGTGTGAACGTACTCCATGCGGTTGGAGAGAGGGATCTCGAACATGTAGGGGTCAAGGGTCAGCGAGATGGGGAGGGAGGCCGAGAAACGCAGAATGGTCCAGGTCAGCCCCGAGGCCTTGACCATCCACTCACAGGCGACCTTGTGGCGGGCGTAGTGCTCCACGGGTGCGACGGGGTCGTCGACCCGGCGAGGCGGCGTCTGCTCCTGGGTCAGCCCGTAGACGTGGTAGGAGGAGGCGAAGACGAGCCGGGGCGGGCGCTGCTGAGCACGCAGGGCGTTCAGCAGGTTGAAGGTCCCTCCGACGTTCACCTCCCAGGCGAGATCCGGCACTCTCTCACTTTCCAGGCCCGTCACGGAGAGTTTGGGGATGAGAAAGCCCAGGTGAACGACGACCTCCCGCCCCTCGACGGCGCCGGCGAGCGCCTCGGCGTCCCGCAGATCGCCCCACACGACCTCTACGGCATCCTCAAAGGACAGAGCGACGCTCTCGTTGGCCTCCGTCCGCAGGTCGAAGCAGCGCACCTCGTGCCCCGCCTCCAGAAGTGCCATCAGGGCGCTCGTTCCGATGTTGCCGAACGCACCGGTCAGTAGGACCTTCATCGTTGCCTCCTTCACAATCGGTCGAAAGTCTAAAGTTCAAGGTCGAAGGTCTGAAGTCTAAAATCCAAAGTCGAAAGTCTAAAGCCGAAGGGGATGGGGGTCAGGGAGCCGCCGGCGGCTCCCCTGCCCGCAGCCCGTCGAGGAGGAGGCGCACGCTCTCCGTCGCTTCGCTCCCCCAGTCGGCGCCCTCGGGGTTGAGGGTACCCTGCAGCACCAGGCCCACCGCGAGGGAGACCAGGGTGCGCGCTGCCAGCCGGGAGTCGACGGGGCGCAGGCTCCCCTCGGCGACGCCCGTGCTGATCAGGGCAGCGAAGCGCTCCTGATAGCGCCGGTAGGGTTCGATGGTCGCCTCCCAGATCTCAGGATCACGCTGCGCCTTCCGCCAGAACTCCAGCAGGATGGGCAGGCGTCCGGTGGCGTCACGGAAGACCTGCTGCAGGGCGTGGGCCATCGCCAACAGCGCCTCGGGCACCGTCTCGGCCTCCGCGCCCAGGGCGGTCAGCTCCTCGTCGATCTCGTCCAACCAGCGGTCCAGCAGCTCTAGGAAGAGGGCCTGTTTACTGGAGAAGTGGTAGTAGAAGGCGCCCTTGCTCACGCCGGCTTTCCGGCAGATCTCCGCGACCCCCGTCGCGTCGTACCCCTGTTGTGCAAAGGATCTCCCCGCCGCCTCCAAGATCCGGTGATAGGTCTCCTCACTCCTCTGCTGGATGCTCATTCCGGGTCTCCTTCGTCCTATCAAGTCATTAATAATACCGACCGGTCGGTTTTATTATAGCAGAACAAGGGGGTGAAAGTCAAGGAGATTTTGATCAAGGGGCGCGTCAGATGCCGGGAGCCTGAGTGTCTGTAAGAAGACAACTTCCCGACGCCGGATGCACAGGCACCGGATTGACCTCCAGAAGCGCTGGAAACCCGCAGACCTCAAACGTGTCAGGCAGCGCCGGGGCCTGCGAACTCCCGGGACGGCGGGAAGTTATACTTTTACGAACCCTGACTCACGCCTCGAGGAGGGCGTAGATCACCTGCCGGTCGATGGGCGCGGCGAAGGGACCGACGGTGCGCAGCTTGCGCTCGACGATCTCCCGGGCGAAGAGGGCACAGCGCCGGAGCGGACTCCCGTCGAGCAGGGCCATCAGGAAGCCCGCCCAGAAGGCATCCCCCGCCCCGGTGGCGTCGGCGACCTCCACCTCGCGCGCCGGGACGTGCAGCTGCCCCTCGGCGCTGGAGAGCAACGTTCCGTCATCTCCCATGGTAAGGACGACCACCCCCGGACCCAGATCGTGGTAGAGATTGATGTAGGCCTCGGGCGTCCGCCCCTCACCGAAGAGGCGGGTGGCGTCGTCCAAGGAGGGTTTGGTAAGGGTCGCCAGGGTGAAGAGTTCACCCAACACCGCGCGGGCCTCCTCCCGGTCGGGCCAGATGAGGGGATTGTAGTTGGGATCGAGGGAGACGATCCTCCGGTGATCGTGGGCCAGGTGCAGGGCCTTCGCGACGGCGGAGCGCGCCGGCTGTCGGGAGAGGGCGAAGGTGGAGGCGTGGACCACGCGGGCCCGGCGGATCACGTCCTCATCGACCTCATCCACCGTCAGCTGGTAGTCCCCGTTCCGGAGGGCCAGGGACTCCGCCGTGCCGGGGGTGCGGGTGATGAAGATGACGGTGGTGTTCACGGCCTCGTCCAGCCGCAGGGCCCCCGTCTCCACCCCCGCCTCCATCAAACGATCGCGCGCGAACTCCCCGAAAGGGTCGAGCCCGACCTTGGAGATGAGGGCCGAGCGCCCGCCCAGCTTCGCCACGTAGGCCGCCAGGTTGGCGGGCGAGCCCCCCTGATAGCGGTTAAAGGTGCTCGCTGCTCCCAGGGAGTCCGCCTCCTCGTCAGAGATGAGGTCGATGACCGTCTCGCCAATGGCAAGGACGTCCAGGGAGCCGTCGGGAATCTCCACGCCATACACCTCTAGTCGTGCCCGTCCAGGTACGCCCGTAGCCTCCCGGCGACCTCCTCGGGGTCTCCCTGAGAGATGAAGAGGCCCAGGTGCTCGTAGCCGCCCATCTCCTGGGTGTAGGGCAGGAACTCAAAGTAGAGCCCCGCGCCCGGACCGTTGTGGGTGACCACGTTGTAGGCGAGCTCCCTCCCCAGCTCGGGAAGGAGGGCGCGGAAGGCGCGCAGGGCATCGTGCCAACCTCGGGCCACGGCGGTCGTCTCCGCCGGGCTCAGATCGTGCAGGTAACGGCGCTCCGTCTCCTGCACGATCAGGAAGAGGTCGTAGGGCCGCCGCATGAAGTAGGGGACGAGCAGTCGGGCGGGCCCGTAGTCGCGCACCAGCAGCGTCTCGGGATTCTCCCGCAGCATGTAGGCGGCAAAGCTCTCCCCCCGCTCCTGCTCGAATCGCCAATCGTCGACGATGCGCCGGGGAGCGACGTTGCTCAGCAGGATCTGCTGGTGACCGTGGGTGAGGGAGCCGCCGACGAGGTGGCCCGCGTTCTTGATGATGGAGACGAAGACCGGGCTGCCGGTGGGGTTCGTCGCGGCCCCCGGAAAGGCCTCCGCGCCCTTCTCCAGGAGCGTCCTCTCCAGCGCCGCCAACCTCTCCAGCACCACGACGCGATCCTCGAGGGGCAGGTTGTGCCAATCCCTGTCGTGCAACGAAGAGGTCCACTGGAGCAGGTGCAGCCCCACGACGTCTGCACCCTCCTCGGGCGGAGAGGGGTAGATGACGGGGTAGAGATTCTTGTTGATAAAGGTGAAGCCTTCGCCCAGCTCGGCGACGTCGACGATGCCCGTGGTCTGACCCTCACAGACGATACAGGCCCTCCCGACAGCCCGCTCCACCTCCGCCGGGCGATTGTCGTGGGGGCGCCGGGCGCGGGAGGCGTTGAAGACGATGCGATCGCCGTTGCGAGGGTCGATGCGATAGAGGCCATCGGGGAGGAAGCGATCCAGCTCCTCCTCCTCACGGAAATAGCGGAGGAGCCGGTCGAAGCAGACCTGGGTGACGTCCTCGGCCTGCAGGAGCCGGGCGAGCGTCTCCCGCTCCAAGCGCTGCCCCTCACCCACGGTCAGACTCCACGTCGATGGCCTCGAGGAAGGCGGGCACGCGGGACGACCAGGTGAAGTAGGGAACGGTGATGCGCAGCGCGCCCGCACCCAGCCGGGTGCGCAGCCCGGCGTCGAGCAGCAAGCGCTCGAGCGCCTGGGCGAAGCCCTGCAGGTCGTCGGCAGGCACCACGACGGCGCCCTCCCCGACGCGCAGAGAGTGCTCGCTCCCCTCGACCGGGATGGACGTGACCTCGTCCCCCAGGAGGTACTCCGTTGCGAAGGGCACCAGATCGCTGGCGACGACGGGTACCCCCGTCGCCGCCGCCTCCTGCGCCGACATCCCGAAGCCCTCCATGACCGAGGGGGTACAGTAGACGGCGCTGGCGGCGTAGAGGCGGGGCAGCCACTCGGGGACGGAGCCGACCACGACCACGGCATCCCCCACCCCCCGCTTCTCGATGAGCGCAAGCAGTTCCTGAGCCAGCGGCTGCTGCCCCTCGTCGATGGAGACGAGCAGCAGGCTCTCGGGCACCCGCCGGTGGGCAGCGGCAAAGGCCTCGATGAGCAGGTCCTTCCGCTTCGTCGTGTCGGTGCGACTGATCTCCGTCACGATCCGGCGCCGGCGTATCTCCTCGGGGGAGAGGTCGCAGCGCGACGCGAGGAAGTCCCACACCTCGTCGGCGGAGCCCAGCACCCGTGGGTGGTAGCGAAGGACGTCCACGCAGGGGGGGAGAAAGAGATCGGGACCTGTATAGCCGTAGTCCTCCCGCAGCGCCTCACGGATGATGGACGAGGTCGCGGCGACGCCGTCCACCTCCTCCACGAGCGACCGCTCGACGGCGATGCGCTCCTCGATGCGCAGCCCCTCCCACCGCTCGGCCTCGACGTTGCGCTTCTTGACCGTTCCCAGGGAGTGGGGGATCCAGACGTGACGCGCGCCTTCTTGGCGCAGGCGGTTGTAGCGGGCGCCCAGCGCGGCGCCGTCCCAGTAGTGGGAGAGGATGAGATCGACCTCCGTGCCCTCCTCTTCGACAAAGCGTTCCAGCGCCCTCACCAGGTAGGGCAGGCGCTCGTGCATCTCCTCCTTGCGGACGAAGGCCTCGAGACCGTCCTCCAGGTAGAGGATGCGCCGGTGTTCGTCCCGGTAGCGCACCCCTTGCCGGGGCTCACCCGTCTTGGGATGGGGATAGCCGCCGCGGTTGACGATGGTCACCCGAAAGCCCTGGTTCACCAGCTCGCCGGTGAAGCGGTTGACGAAGACGTTCTGCCCCCCGGTGTCGGGCAGCCCCGGCAGCACCCGCCACTGATGGATGCCGTGGTTGGTGATCATCAGGATGTGCCGACGCGGAGAAGCCAGGAAGGCTTCGTGTTTCTCTGGAGAATCAGCCTGCACAGAGATCAAAGGTTGCCTCCTTGATCCGTAACGTCCACCTCGAGGGTACCGTCGCTGCTCACGGAGACCGGGAAGGGGTCACATAGCTCCCCGACGAAGTCCCCCTGGGGCCCGTTCATCAGAGCCGCCAGAAAGTACCAGCGCCCCCGGGGTCCCTGCACCAACTTCCCGGCGTAGTAGGAGCCGATCTCATCGCCCACCAGGAGCCGGGCCTCCTGCACGTCGAAGGGGCCTAGAGGGTGGTCGGCGCTCATCACGTAGGTGCCGGTCACAGGCGGTCGCCGGGAGCGCGCCCGCCGCCTCTCGGACTCCATGTCCCCGGTGACGCAGAAGAGCAGGTGGTAACGCCCTTGGAGGGCCACCCACTGGGGGACCTCCAGGTGTCCGAACTCTC
>DAOTVC010000049.1:0-11156 GCA_034437215.1 Anaerolineae bacterium
ATCAGGCAGAACAAGGCGACACGACGGTGGGTGATCTACGCGCCGGCGCGGGGGAAACGCCCCAAGGACTTCGCCGGGGAGCAGCAGGAGCGTGCTGACCTGCCCGAGTTCGATGAGGATTGCCCCTTCTGTCCGGGCAACGAGGATGAGCTCCCCGAGATCCTCATGGAGCACGAGCCTCGTCTAGGAGACGGATGGCAGGCGCGCGTCGTCCCTAACAAGTATCCGGCCCTCACACCGGAGGCGGAGGGTACCGAGCGCCGGCGGGAAGGGATCTACCGGACGATGCCCGCCTTCGGACGTCACGAGGTCATCATCGAGAGTCCGCGTCACGACCTGGACATCGCGACCATGTCCCTCGATGCGGTGAAGGCCGTCGTGGAGACCTACCACCGGCGGTACGTCGATCTCATGCGCACTCACCAGAACATGCAGGTCATCCTCTTTCGCAATCACGGGCCGCAGGCGGGCACCTCGCTCATTCATCCCCACTCGCAGCTGATAGCCACGGGTCTGGTGCCGCAGTACATCCGTACCCGGGAGCAGGAGGCCCAGCGCTACTTCGACGAGTGGGGCCGCTGCGTCTTCTGTGACATGCTGGCGTATGAGGTCGAAGAGAGGGCGCGGGTGATCTACGAGAACGACAACTTCGTCGCCTTCGTGCCCTTCGCTGCCGAGGTCCCCTTCGAGATCTGGATCATGCCGCGGCGGCACGAGGCGGACTTCGGTACCATCTCCATCGGGAAGCAGGAGGATCTGGCCCCCGCCCTTCACGAGGTGCTGGGGCTGCTCCGCGAACGCCTGCACGACCCGGACTACAACTACGTCATCCACACGGCGCCCCAGTACAAGGCCGACGAGCCCCACCTGCACTGGTACGTGCAGGTACAGCCCCGGCTGACCCAGCAGGCGGGCTTCGAGATCGGCTCGGGCATGCGCATCAACCCCTCCATCCCCGAGGACGACGCGGCGTTCTTGCGCGGAGAAGAGTAAAAGTCAGAGAGTAGAGAGAAGTAAGATGCCAAACGGGTTCAGGAGAATCAAGGTGCGCAAGGTTGTTACCTGCTCCCTGATACCCAATCCCTTTCATTACAATTACAAGGAGGCTTTCAATGGACTATGGACAACTGCTCAGCCGGACCTGGAATCTGATCTGGGAGTACAAATTTCTCATTCTTTTAGGAGTCTTGGTCGCCCTGGGGGGCGGTACCAGCACGGACTTTAACATCGACCTGTCTCGGGGGCGGAGTACACAGATCAATCTGCCCGAGGAGTTCAACTGGGGTGATTTCGAGGGGGAGTTCGATTTCGACCGTGATCTCAACATCCCCAACTTTGTCCCGGCCCTCGTCATTCCCACCTTCCTCTTCGGTCTCCTCATCGCGTTCGCCCTCTGGGTTCTTGCCACCATCGCCCGCGGCGGTCTGATCGCAGGGGCGAGCGCTTTGGATGCAGGGCTCTCCTCCAACTTCAGTGCAGCCTGGTCGGCAGGTTGGCAGAAGGGCTGGCGCCTGCTGGGGATCAGCCTCCTGCCCGCCATCCCGACCTTCTTCACCTTTCTGCTGGGGATTATCAGTTTCGTGGGCGTCGCCGGTATCTACGCCCTCTTGGGAGAAGGCTTTGCAACGCCTATCGGCGTGGGATTGGTACCGGTGCTCATCGGTGCGACCTGCGTCCTCTTCCCCATCGCACTCATCCTGGGTCTCCTGGCGACCTTTGCCTACCGGGCCTGCATGTTCGAGGATTTGGGGGTGTTCGCTTCCTACCGGCGGGGCTTCAACGTCCTCATCGAGAACATCGGTGAGGTCGTCGTCCTCTTCCTCATTCAGGTTGGTATAGGCATCGTTCTTGGCTTTCTGCTCTTGATCCCCTCCATCTGCTGCCTGCTGTGGCCCGTGCTGCTGGTCGTACGTGGGGCCATCGCCGCTTACTTCTCGACGCTGTGGACGCTGGCCTGGCGTCGCTGGACCGAGGTAATCACGCCACCGGAGGGTGTGGAACCGATGGCTGCTCTGTGATGTCCTGCACGAAGAACGAAGGCTATTGATCCGGTTTGTAGTAGGCGCTTCAGTGCCGTAAATGTAAAGGGTGTGTTTCAATCCAGTTGGGAGCTATCCGTGGCTGAAACGTAAAGCGTGAAACGTGAGGGCCTCACGGTTTACGTTTCACGTTTCACGCCTCGGTTTAACTCAAGTGAAACACACCCAAATGTAAAGGGGGTAACTGATGGAGATCGGTATCGTTGGATTGGGTCGTATGGGGAAGAATATGGCGCGCCGGTTGGCACGCCACGGGCACCGGGTGGTGGTCCACAACCGCACCACCCAGAAGGCCATCGACTTGGCCGATGAGGAGGAGAATGTCGAGGTTGCCGAGCCGATGGAGGAGCTGCGGGAGATGCTGCAGCCTCCGCGCGCCGTCTGGGTGATGGTGCCCCACGGCGATCCCGTCGACAAGATGGTGGACGGGCTGCTGGACGTCCTCGAGCCCGACGACGTCATCGTCGACGGGGGGAACTCCCGCTATCAGAACACGCTAAAGCGGGCCGAGCGCGTCGCTGCCCGCGACCTGCACTTTCTCGACGTGGGCATGAGCGGGGGGATCTGGGGGCTCGAGAACGGCTACGGGATGATGGTCGGGGGCGACGAGGGGATCTGCGAGCGGCTGCGTCCCCTCCTCGAGACGCTGGCACCCGGTCCCGACAAGGGCTGGGGCCGGGTGGGCTCCAACGGCGCCGGGCACTTCGTGAAGATGGTGCACAACGGCATCGAGTACGGGATGATGCAGGCCTACGCCGAGGGCTTCGAGATCATGCGCGAGAAGGAGGCCTTCGATCTCGACATGCACCTCATCGCCGACATCTGGCGCTTCGGCACCGTCATCCGCTCCTGGCTGCTGGACCTCACGGCGGAAGCCCTCGCCGACAACCCCGATCTGAGCGAGATCCGTGGGTGGATCGACGACTCGGGCGAGGGCCGCTGGACGGTGGAGGAGGCCATTCACCTCGCCGTGCCCGCGCCGGTCATCTCCCTGGCGCTGCAGATGCGCTTCGTGAGCCGACAGGAGCAGAGCTACGCCGCGCGGCTGCTCGCTGCCCTGCGCAAGGGCTTCGGCGGGCACGACATCCAGCGTCTGGACAGCGAGAGCTAGAAGTACGGCAAAGCCCCGGAGGTCGCGACCTCCGGGGCTCTTGTGTGGCTTTCAGAGGGCCCAGGCCCAGATAGCCCAGAGCACGATAATCACGATGCCGATGGCAAAGCGGGCGACGAAGGCCCAGCCGAAGCCGTAGAACATCTGCTTCATCGTCTCCAGCGCCTCCTGAGCGTCCTTACGATAGCTGTACTCCATCAGGAAGATGGCAAGGAGGGCCGCGACGATGCCCCCCAGGGGCGTGAGCAGCAGGCTGGCGACGAAGGCTGCCAGGAGGGCCACGGCGATGGAGGTCCAGCGGGCGCCCGACTTCCGGGCCGTCGCCCCCATCAGGAAGTTGTCGGCCACCCAGCCCAGGATGGTCAGGAGTGAGATAAAGACGAAGAGCACCAGCCCCAGCCTTCCGAAGCCGAAGATGAGCCCGTGGAGCAGCGTGAAGGCCCAGATGACGGTGATGCCCGGAAAGAAAGGGATCACCAGGCCGAAGAGGCCGATGAGCATGGCGGCCAACATGGCAAAGTGCAGGAGATTCTCAGCGATAGGATCCATCCGTTACCCTCCCCCTTTTGAGCCGATTGTACCACATCCGTGTAGAAGTGGATAGGGTCTGCTTCAGTTGAGTTAAGCCGAAGCGTGACGCGTGAAACGTGATCCTCGCTTCAGAAGTAGCCCTCGCATTCCCACCCACCGTCGGGCGTGTAGGTGCAGTGGTTCATACCCGGTCGCTCGTAGCTGAACTCCAGCCGGTAGCCCTCCTCGGTTCTCTCGTAGAGGATGGGCTTGCCGTCGTAACTCTCGGGAACGTGATCCACCCAGTCGGACGCCAGGGCATCGAGGGAGTCGGGGTAGGTGCCGTGCGCCTCTTCGTAGGCTGCCAGCCCCTCGATGAGAGGTTGGCAGAGGGCATAGCCCTGCTCGGCCTTCCTCCCCTCACCGGGAGCAGTACAGGCCAGGATGCTCAGCAGCAGAAGGGCGACCAGCAGGGCGCGATGAGTTCGTGACTCTATTCGAAGCGCCACCCTCTCACCCCTCCCGCTCGCACGGGTGTAGAAGTTGTGAGTAAGTTTCATCTTCTTCCTCCATTACGGTACGGTAGTGAACAGTGAGAGGTGAGAGGTGCGTAGGGCTTAGGGATCAGGGATGGGGGACTGGGAGGGATGATCAGGCTCTGCCCTTTCGTAGATTATTGTCTCCATCCCCCAGTGTGCTCACTAGGTGCTGCACGGTCAGCGCCCGCAGCGCCCCCTCGTCCAGGGCCGCAATGACCCGGCCCGTCGTCGGCGTCCCCCAGGTCTCCTCACCACCCGCGCTCTCCGCGACCTTCCGCGCCACGATCTCCAGGTCGAGCCCCGCCTGCGCGGCGAAGGTGGGGGTGCTCTCCACCATCACCATGGAACGCTCGCCCTTGGGAAAGGAGACCAGGGCCAGGTCCCCGCCCAGGCGGAGGAGGGCCGCGATCACGACGAAGCCGTGGTCGTGGGAGTCGGTCCCCGTCACCAGGAGGCTCCCTGCACCCACCCGCTGCTCCTGCACTCCGCGCAGGGCTGCGAGGGCGGCCGAACGGCGGGCGGCGCTGCGTTGGGGGCTGTCCACGGCTGCCAGCACGTCCTCCATGCGGATCCCGGCTGCCTCCAGGAGCGCCGCCAGGCTGCGGAGGCTCCCCGGACCGGCGAACTTCAGCCACTCGGTGTCGGTGACGATGCCCGCCCCCAGCGCCAGCCCCATCTCCGGGCTGATGGGCAGCGCGTGGGCGACCAAGAGATCGACGAGGATGGCGCTCGTCGCCGCGCGGGGCTCGACCCACGCCCACTCCGCATCCTCCGCCAGCTCGCTGTGGAAGTCGTGCTCCCCGTGGCGGAACCACCGCGTCGTGTGGTGATCGAAGAGGGCGTAGCGCGAGGGCAGCGGCAGGCCCAGCAGGTCGAGGCTGGGCGTGTCGTAGATGATGGTGTAGTCGTAACCGGCGGGTTCGGGATCGAGGAGCGGCGTGAAGCCCAGCGCCTCCGCCAGGTCCCGGGCGGAGGCCTTGAGCCCCTGGGCGGCGCCCACGTCACCGGGCAGCAGGCGGCTGAGGGCGTAGGCGCTCCCCAGCGCGTCGCAGTCGGCGTCCCGGTGGGCGACGTGCAGGAGTCGTTTGCCCCGCATGGCCTTCAGGAACTCGGGGAAGTCGTCGCTGCTCATGGTCGCATCAGCGCTTGCGCACGAGCATCAGCCCATCGGCGATGGGCACCAGACTGAGATCGACGCGCGGGTCGGTGTGGAGCTTGCGGTTCAATCTCTGGATCGCCAGCGTCCCCTCGCTGGGAGGACTCTCGTGGACCACCCGCCCCTTCCGCAGCACGTTGTCGATGGTGATGAGCCCTCCCGGTCGGAGCAGCGTCAAGCACTGCTCGTAGTAGGTGTCGTAGCCCGTCTTGTCGGCGTCGATGAAGGCGAAGTCGAAGCTGCCGCCCTGTCCCTCCTCGATCAGCCGGTCGAGCGTCTCCGCCGCGGGGGCCAGGTGCAGATCGATCTTGTCGTCGACGCCTGCCTCCTTCCAGTAGCGGCGGGCCACGGTCGTCCACGCCTCGCTGACGTCGCAGGCCACGATCTGGCCCTCATCGGGCAGGGCCAGGGCAACCCAGAGGGCGCTGTAGCCGGTGAAGACGCCGATCTCCAGCGTGCGCTGCGCCCCGATCAGCTTGATGAGGAAGGCCATGAACTGCCCCTGCTCGGGGGAGATCTGGCAGTTCGACGCGGGCATGCCCGCCGTCTCCTCGCGCAGCTGCTCCAGCAGTGGAGGCTCCCGCAGGGAGACGTCGAGGATGTAGTCGTACAGTTGGTCGTCCACGGTTATCGTTTCGCGTGTCATGGGGTTCCTTTCGTTCTCTCTGTTACTCTTCGACGGCTCCCAGCCAGCGCGCGACGTCGCTCAGGGCGCTCTCCGGCTGGGAGAAGAAGAGGAAGTGATCCTCGTTGGGGCAGGAAAGGGAGGGTGGCGAGGAGCAGAAGGGCGTAGAGCCCGCCCAGGGATAAGAGAAGGGCCTTAGCGATAGGAGAGAGGCGGCGCACGGCGACTCAGCTCCAGTAGGTGTAGATCTCCACGAGCGCCATCCCATCTTCCAGAGTCGTGAGCGTCACCTCGGCGTAGGCGGCGCCCCCTCCCGGGGCGATGACGTAGGTCCGCGTGCCGTCGTCGACATCCGGCGCGCTCTCCTGCAGTCCGGGCGACTCCGTCGCCCACGCCTCGATCTCCGCCTCGGGAGCCCGGAAGGAGACGCGGAAGGCGCGGGTGAAGGCCGAGCCCTCCGTCTCGATCTCCAGCTCCGCGGCGGACGGGGGCAGAGGAGCCAAACGGGACCACTCCAGGGCCGTCTCGAGAGCCCCGTCGTCCCTGCGAACTGCCTCACGCCTCCCGACCCTGCAGCCCGCCGTCAACAGGACGAGGAGGGCGAACACCCCAAGGGTGACGGAGCGCACCCTCAGGGCGCTTCTTCCCCGGGTCTCCCGAAATGTGTGGTGAAGGGGCACGAAGCGAAAGTCCATTCACCACTCCTTGTGCCAGCGCTCCAGGAGCTTGTACTCCTCACCCATCACCGAGGCGTAGAGGGCGTTCGCCGCCATCGAGTAGCCTGCCACCGTCGCCAGGACGGCGCCCCGCTCCTTGAGCCGGCGCAGCCCCTCGAAGAGGACGGCCTTCCCCAATCCGCGCCGTTGGTGCTCCGGCGCGGCCCCCACCGGCTCGAAGTAGCCGGTGCGGGTCACGTCGTCGAACCAGACGGTGCAGAAGGCGCCGAACTCGCCGTCGGGGGCGACGGCGACGATGTCGAGTCCCCGGCGGTACATGGGGATGCTCTGGATGTTGTGGTACCACTCCCACCCGTCGTACTTCTCATCGGGCTCGTCGGGATGGAAGGCGCGCCACGAGACCCAGCTGCGGGCGGGCAGCTCCTCCTCGCCCCCCAGGGGGCGCACGCTGTACCCAGGTAGGAGTTCGGGCTGGGGGATGGGGCCGTCGAGGAAGCGGCGGCGCTGGTACTCGGGCCACTCGCCCTTCCGGTAGCCCAGGCGCTGCAGGAGCTGCTGGCGGAGCGTGTCGTGGGCGTGGGCCCAGACGGTCAAGCGCTCCTTCCCCTCCTCCGTCGTCTCGGCGAGCTCCTCCTCGGCGACCCGGACCATCTCCTCCTCCAGATCTGCCGTGCGGGCGGCGGGGTGGACCTGGAGGAAGGCCTCGCCGGGCCCCTCGGGGTTGAGGACGGCGCCGATGGCGCCCTCCTCTGTCTCCCAGATGAAGATCACGTCCTCGATGGTGGGGATCTCCTCGCAGTTCCGCACGACGTGCCAGCGCCAGTAGTCGAGCCGCGCGGCCTGCCAGTTCTGCTCGTGTCGCCCGTTGAGTAGGAAGGTCTCACGTAGAAAGGCACGGATGCGCCAGTAGTCCTCTTCGGTTCGATAGTTTCGCAGCTTTAGATCCATGGTCTCCCTCCTCGTGGAATTGAGGGCTTGTGGTGCCCCTCCAGAAGTATACGGTCGAACCCCCTCTCCTGCAAGGTCCCTTTCGGACGCGACTTCCCCTCGACGGGCTGGGGGCAGGTCGCTAACGCTGCGTTGCTAACTACAAATCTAGTTGGTAGTCAGGCACGTAGGCGCTAGCCGGAGTGCCGTCCTACGCGACTACGCTACGCTGCGTCGCTAACTACGAACCTCAAACTTCAACCCCTCCCCGCTCCTAGTTCGGGCTTCGAATCTCTGCGACCAGAAGTGGAAGGGGCGCTGCGCTTTGAAGCCGACCGCCATGTAGAAGGGCATCGCGGAGCCGACGAGGGCCATCTCGGCGCCGAGCACCGCCAGCCGCCGGATGCCCTCGAGCACCACCGCCGTGCCCAAGCCCCGGCGGCGGTAGTCAGGGTGGGTGCCGACGGGCTCGAAGACGCCCATCTTGTTGAGCTCGTCGTACCAGGCAACGCAGAAGGAGGCGTACTCGCCGTTCGGCGCCACGACGTAGAGATCCAGGTCCTTCCTGTAGTCGGGCGCTTTCTGCAGCTCCCGGTAGGTAGAGGCGCTGGCCCACTCCACGGGGTCCGTGTGGTTGAAGCCCCGGCCCAGCACCTCGCGCCGCCCCTCGATGTCGTTTCTCTCCGCCATCGAGGAGAAGGTGTAGCCGGGGGGCAGCTGGGGCCGGGGGGCTTCGAGGATGGCGTACTCCGAGTCACAGCCCTCGTACTCCGAGGGCGCGTAACCCCGCTCCCGGAGCAGCGCCTGCAGGGGTTCGTCCCCATCGTAGATCTGGAGGGTGAGCTCGCCCCCCTCCGGACCGACGAAGGTGGTCTCCGCGTAGTCGAGCAGCTCCTCGAGGAGGAAGTCACAGTCGGGGTGGCGGTTGAAGAAGGCCTGTCCCGGAATCCGGTCCTCGGCGTTGACCACCGCGACGACCTCGCCCTCGTCGTTCTCCCAGAGACCGATGGTCTCCTCCCACGCGCGGATACCCGCTTCTCCGCCCAGCAGGAGGGGGGCGACGAAGTAGCGGGCGTAGTTCCAGCGCACGAAATCCCAGTTGTAGGGCAGCCGGGGCCAGGAGCACAGCAGAAAGTCGCGCACGCGCAGAAAGTCGGGCTCCGGTTGATACTCTCGACGTCGTATCTTCATGATTCTCCTTCTGTCTAAAGTATGAGAGCGGCTAGAGTTTCTTGATCAGCTGCAGACAGGGATTCTCCGGTCCCCAGAGCTCCTCGAACTCCTGCAGGGGCCGGAAGCCCATCCGCTCGTAGAAGAGCCGGGTGCGGCGGTAGTGGGGGTCGGGGTGGCTGCCGCTCAGCGTCTTGACCTGGAGGTACTCCATCCCCGCCTCTCGCAGATGGGCCTCGGCGCGCTCGAGAAGCGCCTGCCCGATCCCCCGGCGGTGCCGCTGGGGATGCACGCCCACGATGTGGATCTCCGCGGCGTAGGCGGTATGCTGCTTCAGCGTGAGAAAGCCCACCACCTCGCCCCCGTCGAGGGCCACGAAGGTGGGCAGCACCTCGATGTCCCGCAGATACTGGATGTTCGCCTCCTCGATCCCGAACCACTCGGGCAGGGAGCGCAGGATGGGCTCACAGCGTGAGGCCTGGCCCAGGGCCGGGCCTTCGATCGTTACCGGCATGGTTTCGCTTCCTCCGTTGTCTGTCTTTCGATTCGGTTCGAGTATAGAGGCCTTTGCGGGGGCAAGCAAATGCGGATTCGTTGGGTCATCACCCTTGCTTGGGGAAAACGACGAACGCGGCCTTCAGAGCGAAGACCGCGTTCTCGCTGTTAGTGGCAACTACGAGGGGTCGACCACCCGGCCCAGGAAGAGGAGCGCACCCGTCTCCGTATCGCGGATGAGGTAGACGAAGGGGCGATCGACGGTCAGCTCCACGTCCATCACGGGCATGGATTCGAGCCCGACGACGACGGCGGTCGCCGCCGCTGCTTCGGTGCCCTCCTCGTCGACGGCGACGAAGGCCTTGTGGAAGACGTCGGTGATGAGCAGGTCGCGGGTGCCGTCCATGCCGGAGAAGTCGGCCTGCCCGTTGATAAAGGCGTCGGTCATGCCCAGGGCCTTGAGGGTATCGGCGAGGCTGAACTCCGCCTCGTACTCGAACTTGGGCATGGTCAGCGCCACGCCTTGCGTCTCCAGGCTCTCGACGATGGCTTGCAGCCGCTCCCCCGTGAGAGCTGCTTCGAAGTCCGCGAAACGACCCTCCTGGGGCACGATGAGGAGCATGCTCGCCTGCCCGCCCCGGTAGGGCAACTCCACCGCCTGGACGTCCTCCACCTGAGCGTAGGGGACCCTCTGGGGCTCTGACCAGCGCATCATGGGGACGGTGACCTCCTCACCGGCGAGGGTGGTGAAGGTCCCATCCTGGGTGCTCTCCTGGGGAAAGGTGTGGGCCCACTTGGCGTTGAAGTAGATGGCGTTGGCGAGCACCAGACGGGTCAGGTCGTCGATGGCGCCCTCGGGGATGAGATCCTCGATCTTCTCCTCCGTCTCGCGCTCCACCCAGTCGTTGATCGCCAGGCGGGCCTCCTCGGGGGCCGTCTTGAAACTCACCAGCCGCAGCCCGGCACCGTAGTGTTGAGCTAGCTGGTCGAGGAACTCGTCACGGAAGCTGTACTCCTCCTCGGCCCAGAGGGAGTTAGCGATGTTGAGGACAAACTCCTCCTCGTCAGCCTCCTCGCCGGAGGTCAAGCGCTGGTCGAGGGCGTTGAAGGCGGGGTGGAGGCTCTCCCCCGGGAGGTCGAAGTGCAGCGTCTGGGCCATCTGCTCGGCGGTCGAACCGCGGGCTCCGGCGTAGGTCATCGCCAGCGCCACGGAGATGCTGTGGGGGGAGAAGAAGAGGTTGCCCTCCTCCTCGCGCAGCTGCTGGTAGAGGTCGGCGGCGAAGGCGGTGTTGCCCTCGACGAGGGTCTCCAGCTCCGCCTCGGAGACGTCGGGATCGGTCACGCGGGGCGCGTCCGAGCGCACCGCCTCTGCACCTGCGGGCTGGGCCGTAGGTGCGCCGCACCCCGTCACCAACAGAGCCAGGATCACTAGGGACAGTATCGTTTTCATGGTACTAGACACTCCTTCTGAAGTCTAAAGTTAAAGGTCGAACGTCGAATGTCCCGTTCTGCCGCCAAAGTAGACGGTAGAAGATATGCGTGGGATGAGGTAGTTGTGGGACGATCTATAGACGCAGAAGAGAGCGCCATTGTTCCATTCTCTAGCTTCCAGCATCCAGCATCCAGCTTCCAGCATCCAGCTTCCAGCTTCCAGTCACTCCTCACTCACCGGCGGCGTCGGCTCCCGGTTCACCACCAGGCGGAAGATGTCGGGGCGGGCGTAGTGGCCCACGACGTCGAAGTCGACCTTGCTCCGCTCGATCTCGCCCAGGTCGAGATCCGCGAAGAGGATGCCCTCGCTGTCGTAGAGGGGGCCGGCGAGCAGTTCGCCCAGGGGGGAGACGATAGCGCTCCCGCCCCGGCACATCACCTCCGGCTGTCGTTCCAGCTCCTCGATGCCCGGCAGG
>DAOTVC010000050.1:0-25762 GCA_034437215.1 Anaerolineae bacterium
CGGGCCAGCGGGCCGAAGAAGGGACCGCTCGTGGGCAGGTGCAGGAAGAAGGCCGCCTGGAACAGGTAGAGGACGGGCACGGCGAGGGCGAGGGCCGCACGCAGACGAGGGCGCCCGCGCAGCCGGAGCAGGAGGCGCCCCAGCGCCAGCCCGGTGAGGACGCAGGCGGCGGCGACGGCGGTGATGAAGTAACCCGATCCGGCGCCCCACTTCCCGCTCAGCACCCCGGTGCCCAGGGCGAAGAAGAACCAGAGGGCGTAAGCGGAGAGGCGACCCCAGATGAGCTCGTAGACGCAGGCGGCGCCCGCCACGGTGACGAGCACGGGGTGAAGGCGGAACCACTGCTTGAAGAGGGAGAGGGTCATGAGGTAGTCGTAGACGTTGGCGTTGGCGGCGATGGTGTGGCGCCACCACTGCCCATCGGTGGCGACGTTGAGCGCCAGGAAGATCAGCCCGGTGACGAGAGCCAGCGCCGTTCCGGCGAGGAGGGCGCGCTTTACGTCGCGGAGGAAGACGAAGGTCAGGGCCGCCAGCACGGTGAAGAGCGCCATCTGCTTGGTGTAGCCGGCGAGGAGGAGGAAGAGCAGCGCCAGGAGCAGATTCCGCCGCCCGTGCGCGGGGTCCTCGAAGCGGGCGACGAAGGCGATGGCGAGGGCCTCGAACATGACCATCGTCGTGTGGAGGCGGGCCAGCGGCCCCGTCTGGTAGACGTAGTTGGAGGCCAGGTAGGCCAGTGCGGAGATCGCCGGCAGGAACCAGAACGTGACCCAGGCGTAGGGCGCGCCCGGCGTGCTCCCCTCGCGCAGCTCCCGCCCCTCGCACAGCTCCCGCCCCTCGCACAGCTCCCGGCGCACCATCCAGCCCAGGGTCGCCGCCGTGACCAGGGTGGCGACGAAGGAGACGATCCGCCCGGCGAGGAGGCTCGGCCCCGTGAGCGGGAGCAATGGCACGATGAGCAGGTGGAAGAGGGGCGGGTAGTTGGAGGCGTAGTAGGGGAAGCTCTCCACCTCCCGGTAGGGCCACTCTCCGCGGGCGTAGAGCAGGGCGTCGTAGAGCTCGAAGCCCTCCCCCTGATCGTAGTCGTAGGGCCAACGGAAGAGGGCGGCGGCGTAGTCGGCGTAGATTGCCGCATAGCCCACGTAGGCGAGGAGGGCCAGCGCGGCGAGCGCCAGGATCATCAGGCGGAGAGTCCGTGCCAGGCGGGGGCTCACGCGGGCCGGTCCCCCCGGCTGATGAGCGCACCGCCGACGAGGAGGGCGAGGGCGGCGAGCAGGAGCAGCCGCCGCTGCAGAGGACCCAGTCCCCCCTGCAGCCCGGCGCCCAGCAGCTCCACGCCCACGACACCCAGGGCGAGCAGCAGCGCGCCCGCCACGACCATCAGACCCAGCTGGCGTTTCGTAACCATGACGGAGGGATTATAAACCGGGAGGCGAGCGCGTCAAAGGTTCGTAGCTCAAGCGGGCACGCAGGCGCCCGCCGGAGTGCCGTTCAACGCGACTCCACTAACGCTGCGTCGCTCACTACGAGCACTTTGAGCGACGCAGCGTAGCAGCCTGCCCTGAGTCTCTGTTTTAGGAGAGCCATGGTTCAGGTGGAGATGCCTACTCCCGGTACCAGGTCCCGATGAAGGCGCTGTCGCTCAGCTGTCCGCCGTACCACTGGAGCGCCGGCTCTCGGGGCACAGCGATTCGCGCCGCGGGAGGCTCATCGAGTTTCTGGTTGGCGCCCCCCGCCAAGATGAGGAGGGCGGCGGGCTCACTCTCCGCCTGCACGAAGCCGGGGACGGCCGCCAGGACGACCCGGTTCACCTCGGCGTTGAAGGCATCGGGATCGTCCTCCGACGCGAGATTGCTGAGGTAGGCCAGGATCATGATCCGGTCACCGCCGGCGTCGTCATAGCTGACCCCGACGCGGTCGGAACCGACGGCGCCCCGCACGGCGGCCTCCACCCTGCCGGCGGCTTCCCCCTCGCTCACCGTGGGGACCTCGGGCAGGGGCGCGGGTGTGGGTGTCGGTGCAGCCGGGATCGCGCTCTCCGGCACGAAGTCGCAGCTGTGGCTCAGCGTGACGTATTCCTCGGAGCCGGGGATCCAGCCGGTGCTCCCGTCGGCCTTCCGCACCCGCAGCCAGCCGCAGTCGTAGGCCTCACCGAAGGCCTGCGGTGTGGACTCCGCCTCCACCACACCCACCTCCGGATAGTCGCTGCCGGGGCCGGCGCGCAGGGTGAGGGCCGTCTCCCCCAGCTCTGCAACGACGCGGCGGGCCAGGTTGAGATCGGGGATGTCGGGCATCTCGTCGCCGTAGAGCCAGGCGTCGAAGAAGTCCGCCAGCTCCTCGCCGCTCACCTCCTCGGCGACGGCGATGAAGTCCTCCGTCGTGGCGTTGGCGTAGCGGTAGCGGTCGGTGTAGGTGCGGAGGATGTCGAAGAAGGTCTCGTCGTCGAGGCGCAGGCGCAGGGCGTGGAGGGTGAGACCGCCGCGTCCGTAGACGCCGCCGTTGAAAAGGTCGTCGGGGGGCGGATCGCCCGGGGGCGGGAAGTACTCGTTCAGCGCATCCTCGAGCTCCTCGTCGGAGACCTCCGCCATATCGAAGAAGTCGTAACCCGCAACCTGGTAGTACCGGTCGCGAACCAGCTCGTCCCGCGCCCGGGGTCCCTTGTCGTGCTCGGCCCAGAGCCACTGGGAGTAGGTGCCGAAGCCCTCGTTCAGCCAGATATCCCTCCACTGGGCGGGGCTGACGCTGTCGCCGAACCACTGGTGGGCCAGCTCCTCGGCGGCGATCCCCTCGATGCGCGGGCTCTGCAGAATGCTCTTGCCAAAGACAGACAGGGTCTGCGTCTCCAGGGCGAGGCTGAAGTCGCTGTCCACGACGATCACGCCGTAGGCGTCGAAGGGATAGGGACCGAAGACCTCCTCGAAGTAGCCGATCATCTCGCCCGTCTTGTCGAAGACCGCCGTCTCCGCGGCGCTCATGGAGGCGGGGAAGTAGTGGCGGATGGGCAGCCCGTCGGGTCCCTCGGCGGTGCGCTCCACGTAGTCACCGATGTTGACCGTCACCAGGTAGCTCGCCATGGGCTGCTCGGACTCCCAGACGTAGGTCCGCACCCCCTCACCCTCGATCACCTCCTCGAGGATGCCGTTTGCCGCCACGACGTAGGGCTCCGGAGCGGTGATCCGGAAGGTATAGGTGGCCTTGTCCTGGGGATGATCATTCACCGGATACCAGGAGGCGGCGCCATTGGGCTCGCTGACGACGTAGACGACGTCCCCATCGTAGGTCCACCCCAGGGAGATGGAGAGCCGGGGATAGGGCTCGACGGGCTCAGGCTCTCCGCTGTAGGTGAGGGTGCTGGTGAAGAGGGTGCCTGCCACCAGCGGCTCGTCGAGCACAAGGGTGAGCTCGTGGTTCGTCCGCTCGTACTCCACCGGCTCCCCGTTGATGAGCGTCTCCGTCAGGTCGGGACCCTGGAAGTCGAGGTTGAAGCTGCTCAGATTCTGGGTGGCCTCGGCGACCATCGTCGTCGTTCCCGTGACCAGCCCCGTCTCCATGTCGACGGTGAAATCGAGGGTGTAGTGCTGGGCGTCGTAGCCCCCGTTCCCCAGCTGCTCGTAGTAGACGTCTCCGATCCCCATGGCCCCCGGCTCACCGACGACGGGCGTGGGTGTGGGCGTCGCCGTCGGTGCAGACGTAGGCGAAGGCGCCGGCGTCGGGGTATCGGTGGGGGTTACACTCTCCGTCTCCGTCACCGCCTCGGGTGAGGTGCAAGCAGAGAGGAGCAGCAAGAGGACGCCGAAGAGCAGAAGAGCGACGCCTCGTGCCCCTTTACTATCTCCTGCCAACAATCTTCGAATGAACATGTCTATCCCCCCCTTTCTGAGAAGTGCTCTCATTGTAACACATTCAGATGCGGTAAACAACAGGGGCTGAATCCGACAATCTTACTCCCCTCCGGACTCGATGCGGGGGTTGTTCCTCGGGGCGACGGTCTTGCCGGTGGCGGCCAGATCGGCCACGTGAGGGTCGACGTAGGTCGTGGACGGCAGGCGGGGCAGCAGATCGCGGAGGATGGGAACGACGTCGAAGGGGACCATCAGCCCGGGAACGGGCACGTCCAGCCGTACCTCCCGACCTCGCTCATCGCGGATGATGACCGTCCAGTAGCCGGGGTAGTGGTAGACCTTGTCGGTAGTCTGCCGGTGAGTGGACCAGCGGCCGGGGTTCCAGAGCCCTTCGACGGCGCGGATCTCCTCGAGGGCCAAGGTCGTCGTCTCTTCACCCTCCACGTAGACGAAGCGGTCGGGCGTCAGCTCGATACGCACCTCCTCTCCCGCCTTACGACGGAAGAAGAGGCCCAACCCGACGAAGCTGGGACCGGCGAGCGCACCGAGCAACATGAGAGGAATCACGACGGGGAGCGCCTGCACGAGACCGAGGGCCAGCGCCAGCACGAGAGCCGCCCCACCCCCGCAGAAGAGCAGCAGACCCAGAAGAGCGCCCAGGACGATAAAGGCAGTGCCCATGACCTGCTTGCCCTTGCGACGACCGGGATCCGGTCGATAAATCGTTGTTTCCACGTTGACCTCCGTTCCGGGATAGTTGTTCTTGGTAAGAGGATACCAGATCTTATCACACTGGCGACTCTTCGCTTTGGCTCACCCTAAAACGCTGGGATAAACTTGAGCGTTGCCAGGTCGCGTTTATTCACTACAATGGTATACAATAGGTGGATGATAACAAGGATGTTGGCGCATTCACAAATCTAGTCAGGACGAAAGATGCATATACCTTACTCTCTGCACCTCGTCTCGATAGCCGTCACCGCAGCCATCCTTGCAGTCCTTTTGATCTACGTCTGGCGTCACCGCGCCTCCCAGATTGCCATGACCTTCTTGACCCTGGCGGTCGCCGGAAGCGTCTGGCTGGTCAGCCGTACCTTCCTGCTGCTCTCTCCACAACTGGAGACCAAGGTTATCTGGTTGAAGGTGGCCTATCTGGGCACGGCCGTCATGCCCCCCACCTGGCTCCTGCTCACCTACCAGTATACGCAGAAGTTGCGGCGTACGGAATCGCAGCATCTCGCCCTCCTCATGCTCTTCCCCCTCGTCACCATCGTTCTTGCCTGGACCAACACCTATCACGGCCTGATCTGGCGCTCCTACACCCTGCAGATAGCGAGGGGGCAGATCCTGCTGAGGACCGAGTACGGGGCCTGGTTCTGGACACACCTCATCTACTCCTACCTCTGTCTCCTCACCGGTACGCTGCTGCTGCTCATTAATCTGAAACGTGACCCAGAAGACCGCCCCTCCGTCGCCATCTTGGTCGCCGCCCTGATCCCCTGGGCGGCCGACGCCCTCTACATCCTGCGCCTCAACCTCCTGCCGGGGATAGACCTACCCGTCATCGCTGCCGCGCTCAGTGCCGCCGCCGTGGCCTGGACCATACTGCACTTTCGCTTCTTCAACCTGCTGCCCGTCCCCACGGGGGTGCTCTTCAGCCATCTGCACGAAGCGCTCATCCTCCTCGATCAAAGGTGTCGTGTCGCGGACACCAATCTGGCCGCAGAAGCGATTCTGGGGGCTTCCGGGGCCGAGCTGCTGCGCCGGCCGATCTTCGACCTGCTCCCCCAACAGGAGGAGCTTCTACGCTCCGCCTGTCGGGAGCGACAGAAGCGCGCCGAAATCTCCCTCGCCAGCCCGGCAGGCACCCGCTACTTCGATCTGCACTTCTCCACCCTCACCTCTCCGGCAGGCAAAATCGCAGGCTATCTGCTCGTCCTCCACGACATCACCGCACGCCGCCTGGCAGAAGAAACGGCACGCCAACGGGAAGAGCACTTCCTCGCGGCCTTCGAATCCAACCCCAATGGAATGGTTATTATCCAACGAGAGACGGGAGAGATACTGGCCGCCAATCCCGCCTTTGCCCACGTCGTTGAGTGCCATGGACAGTCTGTAGTAGGACGCCGGGTCCAGAATCTGGTTACGTGGGTCTATCCGGAGCACCGTCGCTCGTTGGGACAGGCACTGGACGAACACGGGGAGCTGCTCGACCTCGAAAGCACCTTCCTTTCCGAGAGCGGCGAGAGATGGTATGCGTTGCTCTCGGCACGTGTCATCGAGATCGAGGGGAAATCCCGCGTTCTCGGCATGGTTCGGGACATCACGCTGCGCAAGCGTGCCGAGGAGGCCCTGCGGCGGCGCGACACCATCCTGGAGGCCATGACCTTTGCCGTCACCCAGCTCATGGCCGACTTCCCCCTCGAGGAAGGGTTCATGGAGATCTTGCGGCGTCTGGGTCACGCACTCGACGTCAGCCGCGCCTACATCTTCGCCAACTACAGCGACCCGGAGGGCGAGCTGCGCGCGCGGCAGCTCTACGAGTGGGTAGCACAAGACATCGAGCCGCAGATTGACGAACCGGAGTTTCAGAGCTTGGCATACACCCAGCCTGGACAGCGCCACCTGTACGAGCGCCTGGTACAACACCAGGCCTTTGCTACAGACGTGGACGACCTGGATGAGGCAGAGCGGGCTGTGTTCGAGCCCCAAGACATCTGCTCCCTCCTCATCGTCCCCATCTTCACGGGACGGCGGTGGTGGGGCTTCATCGGCTTCGACGAGTGCCTGCAGAAACGCACCTGGACGGAGATGGAGATCGATACTCTCAAGGCAGCTGCGGATCTGCTGGGTGCCGCGCTGCGCCGCCGGGAGATCGAGGAAGAGCTCCGGGAAGACGAGCGCTACCTGGCGTCCCTGAACGAGATCACCCAGGCCGCCCTGAGCAACGTGGATCTACCCTCCATGCTCCAGACCTTTACCGAGCATCTGAGCGCCCTCTTCGCAGCCGACGACTGCTACATCACGCTGTGGGACGAGAGGCAGCAGGCCGTCATACCGGCCGCCGCCTCCGGCGCGCTGCGCCATCACTATTCTGACTTCCCCCCCGAACGCGAACGGGTCACGCTCACCCGCTCCGTTCTGGATGCCGGGCACCCTCTGCCCGTCATGGATGTGCGCGACTCCCCCTTCGTCCACCCCTCCTTTGTTCAGGAATACACCGACACCTCAGCCCTGGCCTTACCCCTGATCGCCGGTGAGGAGCGTCTGGGCGCCATCATCATCTCCTTCAAAGAGCGCCACGACTTTACCCAGAAGGAGATCGCGCGGGGCGAGCAGGTAGGCCGGCAGGTAGCCCTCGCCATCGCCCGCGGACGGCTGCTCCGTGAGATGCAGGAGCGCTGGCACGAGGCGGAGACCTTGCGCGAGATGGCGGTGACGCTGGCGACCACCCTGGACCCCGACGAGGTGATCACCCGTATTCTCGAACAGCTGAAGGAGGTCGTTCCCTACGACAGCGCCTCTCTCCAGATCCTCAGAGACGACCGGCTGGTGATTGTCGGCGAACAGGGATACCGGACGAATGTGCGCGGCTTGGCGATCCCTACCGAAGGCACCACCCCCAACGCCGAGGTAGTGCGACGTCGAACCTCCTTCCGGGTGAGCAATGCCCCCGAGGAGTATCAGGAGTTCGACCGCATTCCACACCTGCACCCCGTGCAATCCTGGCTGGGTACTCCGATGCTCATGGGGCAGGAACTCCTGGGGATCATCGAGCTTAACAAGGTCGAGAGCGACTTCTACACCGAAGAACAGACCCGTCTGGCCGAGGCCTTTGCCGCCCACGCCGCCGTGGCTATCACCAACAGCCACCTCTTCGAAGCGGAGCGCTCACAGCGCGAGCTGGCCGAAGCCCTGGCGGAGGCTGCCGCCGTCGTGAACAGCACCCTCGATCTGGAGCGCGTCCTCGACCGGATTCTGGAGCAGATCGCGCGAGTCCTGGATGGAGAGGCCTTCAACGTCATGCTCATCCGCGACGATGTAGCAGTAGTCGAGCGCTGGCGGGGCTACAAACGCTTTGGAACGGAAGAGGTGATGCGACGTGCCAGCCTCAAGGTCGAAGAGGTGTCTAATCTCCGCATTATGGCGGAGAGCGGACAGCCCCGGGTGGTCGCCGACGTCCACCAAGATCCTGAGTGGCTGCCCGTCCCCTCCCAATATTGGATCCGCGGCTACGTGGGAGCTCCCATCGAGGTGGCGGGCCTGACGGTGGGCTTCATCAACGTCGATGCCAGCACGCCCAACCGCTTCGACGCAGAGGACGCTCAGCGTCTCCAGAGCTTCGCCAATCACGTCGCTACCGCCATCGAGAACGCCCAGCTCTTTCTGGAGTTACGTCAGTACGCCGACCTCCTGGAAGCCCGGGTCAAGGAGCGGACGGCCCAGATGCAGGAGCAGTACCTCCGGCACAGCACCATCCTGCAGAGCATCTCCGACGGCGTCATCGTCACCGATGCTGAGGGGCAGATCCTGCAAACTAATCCCGTCGCCGCCGGCTGGCTCACGCAGACCCTCTCGCCGTCGGAGTCCGAACGGCTCCGCGCGAATGTGCAGGGGTTGGCCCGTACGGCAACGGCCCGCCCCGAGACGACCCTCGAGCTCACGGGACTCGACCTCCAGCTGCGTGCGGCCCCCATCGTCGAATCTGAGGACGAGAAGGGCGGAGGTGCCGTGATCGCCGTCCACGATATCACCCACCTCCGCGCCCTCGAGAGGATGAAGATGCAGTTCGTCTCCAACGTCTCTCACGAGCTGCGCACCCCGCCCACCACCATCAAGCTCTACGCCGACCTCTTGCAGCGCCATATCAATGACCCGGGGCGGCGGCGGCGCTATCTGGATGCCCTCCGCCAGGAGGCGGATCGCCAGGCCCAACTCGTCGAGGACATTCTCCAGATCTCCCGCATCGACGCCGGTCGGCTGGAGATCCACCCGGAGAAGGTAGCACTGGATGCACTCACCCGGCACGTCGTGGCCGAGCATCGAGTACTGGCCCAGGATCAGGGCATCGACCTCGAGCATCAGTCCCTGACACCCGATATCAGGGCCCTCATCGACCCCCTGCGCGTTCGCCAGGCGCTCAACAACCTCGTCGAAAACGCCCTCTACTACACCCCGGAGGGGGGGCGGGTGAAGGTGAGGGTCAAGCGTACTACGACCCAAGGGCGTGAGTGGGGCGTCGTCGAGGTGCAGGATACGGGGATTGGGATCCCGGAGCAGGAGCTGCCCCACGTCTTCGACCGTTTCTTCCGTGGCGAGCGCCCTCAGGAGATGAACCTCCCAGGTACGGGGCTGGGGCTGGCCATCGTCAAGGAGATCGTCGAGCTCCACGGCGGGCAGGTGATGGTGGAGAGCCGGGTGGACGAAGGCACCACCTTCACCCTCTGGCTGCCCCTTACCCCGTAGCTCACCCCCAACGCTCATCGCATATGGGCGTATTCAACCCGGTTGGAAACTATCCACGGCTGACCGTAAAGCATGAAACGTGAGAATCTCACGGTTTACGTTTCACGCCTCATCTTGACTCAAACTTAAGCACCCCCTCGCATATTCCCCTCACTCGCTGTCACTGAGGGCCTTCTCCACCCCGTAACGTTTTCGTAACGCTGCTCGAGTAGCATGGAAGAGATCTCGTGGGCAGAAGGCCGCGGCTCCGGCCGCAATTCAGCACCGCAGATCTCGTATTCTATCCAAGACAGGAGGACTTACATGACAAAGCGCAGCAGTTGGAGCAGCATCGTCTTCGCCGTGGGCCTGACCTTGGTCGCCCTGGCCCTCTGGACTCCCAGAAGCGTGGGGGCCGCCGTACGCGACGTCCAGGCCGGAGAAAGCATCCAGGCAGCCATCGACGTCGCCCTGCCCGGCGATACCATCCGCGTGGCTCAGGGCGTCTTCTCCGAGAGCCTGGTCATCACCAAGAGCCTTACCCTGGAGGGCGGCTACACCGACTTCGGCACCGGCGCCCGCATCCCCCGTACCAGCGTGATCATTCCCCCGACGGGGCGCGGGCTCTACATCTACGGGCCGGATCTCCAGGTAACCGTGGACGGCTTCGAGGTCACCCAGGCGACCAACCGCGCCGTCCAAATTGACGTGGACAACGACAGCGCCGTCACCCTCAATGACAACTTTATCCACGACAACGGCGGCACGGGCATCTACGCCGAAGCCGAGTATCGATCGGCCCTGCACATCACCCACAACGACGTGATGACCAACGTGCTTCCTTCTACGAGCAACTCCGACTACGGCGGTATCTACGCCTACGTCTACCTCTCCGGCACCCTCACCCTCACCGACAACGACATCATTGGGAACCGCTCCTTCTACGACTACGGTGGGGGCTATCTGGAGATCGAGAGCTTCGGGCGCTTCACCATCGAGGACAATCAGATCCTGAGCAACTCCACCCACGTCGATGGCTCCACAAGCTGGCCCTACCGAGACTACGGCGGACTCTACTTCGGGGCCTACAGCAACTCTCACGGCACCTTCGACCGCAATCGCATCAACGGCAACTACGCCGACGACGACTACGGCGGTGGAGAGATTGAGCTGGAGAGGAACAGCAGCAGCACCTTCTACGATAACGAGTTCCGAGGGAACCGAGCCAACTACAGAAACCTGGGAGGCCTGTTGTTATATGTAAGCAGCAATAGCCATCTCGTCGGCGATGGGCTCGTCATCGCCGACAACGAAGCGGGCGCCCACAACGGAGGCGGTTACATCGGAGTTGAAACCAGCTCATCCGTCCAGCTGCCCCACACCCAGATCCGGAGAAACCGTGCGGGAGATAGCCGGGGTGGTATCGACGTGAATGCCGGCTATAACTCCTCCATCGACCTCTCCGGTGCCCAGGTCACCGACAACCGGACCGGCGGTGACTACGGCGGGCTCTTACTCAACAGCTACAATGGTGGCACGATAGACGCTCACGACCTATACATCTACAACAATGTTGCCCAGAGAAACTATGGGGGGCTCACCCTCATAGCCGGTGGAGGAGGTGAGGATAAAAGCACTAGCAGCACGACGGCCAAAGGCACCGTCATTAGCGTAACCCACGCGGAGGTCGTGAGCAACAGCGCTCGGAGCGGCTCCGGCGGTGGGGTGTACGTCGAGGTGGGTGACCAGGGAGTGATAGAACTCAGCGGCAGTCGTATCCTCTTCAACAGTGCCGGCGGTAATGGCGGTGGGCTCTATGCGGACTACAACAGCGGTGGAGGCGAACTCTACTTCGAGAACAACCACGTTATATCCAACCGCGCAGAGTACGGCGCCGGCTGCTACCTTGAGAGCTGGGATGACGGCGCGACCTTCCACTTCAACCGCAACCGGATCGAAGACAACGTCGCTCTCGAGGACGGCGGCGGCTGCTACATGGACGATCTCAATGAGGCTAACTTCGAGATTCTGGAGAACGAGTTCGAGCGCAACACGGCGGGCCGTGACTACGGCGGTCTCTACCTGGGGAACATCGAGGACGCCACTCTCAACGTCTGGGACAACGCCGTCATCGACAACCGGGCGGGGATCTCCGGCACCCAGGTGCTCGGCGGAAACTACGGAGGCGTGGTCTTCGACGATATCTATTCCAGCCAGGTGGACGTCCGTCGCAACCGCATCCTCTCCAACACCACCTACCACACGGGGACCGTAGGCGGTGACTACGCCGGCGTCTTCGCTCAGGTTTACGGCACCTCCCTCCTGCGCATGACCGACAATCGTATCGCCGGAAACGAGGCCGGACGCGACTACGCCGGGCTCTACGTGGAGCTGATCAACGACAGCCGCGCCGTCCTCGAGGAGAACGTGGCGCAGGCCAACGAGGCCTTCAGGAACGGCGCCGGGATCTACATCTACGGACGCGGGGAGGGGCACTACTTCCTGCTGCGCAACCGGATCGTGGGCAACCGTGCCGGGTCCCACAGCAGCGGGCTCGTCGTCGAGGGCAGCACCCTACCCACCCTACGCCAGCAGACGCTCGCCCCACCCGTGGCCGGGGACTATCCCTGGGGCGTCAGCGTCAACAATCTCATCGTCGACAACGGCGACGTGGGCGTCTACCTCTCCAGCGCCGGCTTCGGCAGCACCAACGACACCATCGCCGACAACGGCGACTTCGGCCTGGTGATGACGGACACCCTGCGCAGCACCGCCCACCTCTCCAACACCCTCGTCTGGGGCCACAGCGCTTCCTTCACCCGCACCCAGCTCCCCGGCTACACAGGCCTCTTCACCATGGTCGCCACCTACTCCGACATTCAGGGCGGCTGGCCCGGGATGGGCAACATCGATGCCGACCCCCTCTTCGCCGGCGCCGGGGACTACCACCTGCAGTCCGGCTCCCCTGCCGTCGACGTGGTGCCGGCGGGGATGGCGCCTGCCACCGACATCGAGGGGACTTCGCGACCCTACCCCGCGGGCGGCTTGGCCGACATCGGCGCCTTCGAGCTGGGCGAACAGAAGATCTACCTCCCTCTCGTGCTCCGCAGCGGCTCCTAAGCAACAGACATCACACGGGGGGACTCCCTCAAGCGGGAGCCCCCCCGTCTCTTTGTGCCCCGCCCCCCTCTATCTCCTAATCCCCCCATCAAGTATAATAGCGGCATGAAACCTGAACGAGCCTGTATAGAGAGAGCCTTGCTGGGGGCTTTGACCCTGGGGTTGATCCTGACGGCGGGATGCGCGCCCCCCACGTCCACGGGAGGCTCGCCGCTCGCCCCTCCCTCACCCACGTCCGCGGCGCCTACCGCGACGGCGAGCCCCTCGCCCACACCCGGTCCCAGCCCCACGCCGACGGCGACGCTGACCCCCGCTCCCACCGTCTCCCTGGGCTTCCTTCAGGAGGGGACACCCGTGGGGACGGAGCCCGCCCTCACGGCGACGGCCACCCTCCCCGTACCGACGCCGATACCCGGATCCCACCAGTGGATGCTGCCCAGCCGCGTCATCCCCGAGCCGGTAGGCGTCAACATCCACTTCACCCAACCCGATCCGGGGGAGATGGAGCTCCTGGAACGGGCGGGCTTCCGCTTCGTCCGCATGGACCTCTTCTGGCACCTCATCGAGCACGAGGAGCGGGGGAAGTACGACTTCAGCGCCTACGACGTCCTCGTCGAGGAGATGAGCAGCCGCGGCATCCGCATCATCTTCATCCTCGACTACGGCAATGACCTCTGGGGCGGGGGGAACGCCCACCACCTGGAGGAGGGCCGACCCGCCTTCGTCCGCTTCGCCGCCGCCGCGGCCCGTCGCTATCGCGGACGGGGCATCATCTGGGAGATCTGGAACGAGCCCAACCTGGAGAAGTTCTGGCACGCGCCGCCCGATCCTGCCAACTACGCCGACCTCGCCTTCAAGGTCATCGCCGCCGTCCGCCGGGAGGATCCCGCCGCCTGGATCGTGGGGCCGGCCGCGGCGCACTTCCCCTGGGACTACCTGGAGGTGCTGGGAGCGCTGGGGCTCTACAACAAGCTGGACGCCGTCACCGTCCATCCCTACCGGCACAATGAGCCGGAGAGCGCCTGGGAGGATTACGTCCGGCTGCGCGGCATCCTCGATCACGCCAGCCCCGACCGCAAGATCCCCATCATCGCCGGGGAGTGGGGCTACTCGACGGTGGTGGGAGGGCACAGCGAGGAGCTGCAGGCCCAGTACCTGACGCGGCAGATGCTCTCCCATCTCGCCGCCGACGTCGACCTGAGCATCTGGTACGACTGGCGCAACGACGGCGAGAATGCCCACGAGATCGAGCACAACTTCGGCGTGGTGCGCGCCGACCTCACGCCCAAGCCCGCCTACCACGCCGTGGAGACGATGACCGACGTCCTGGAGGGCTATCACTTCCAGCGCCGCATCCCCCTGGCGCGGGAGGAGGACTACCTGCTCCTCTTCTTCGACGGCGAGGGGGTCGTTCTTGCGGCCTGGACGGCAGGGACACCCCACGAGGTGCTCCTCCCCATCTACTGTGACGCGGTGGAGGTAGTAGAGATGACCGGCGAGACGAGCCTGCTCGACGCCCTCGACGGCGGTCTCGAGGTAGCCCTGGACTCCAGCCCGCGCTACCTGCGCCTCTGCGATTCGGAGACGGTGCTGCGCATGGGGCTCTGGCGCCCCTCCGAGAGTATCCACATCCTGCCGCTAGCGGGAGAGGGCCGCGTGCTCATGGAGATCGAGAACCCCTTCCACGAACCTCTGCAGGGCGAGTTTCGGGTGACGGCCAGGGGTGAGCTTCTGGGATCGACCTGGGGACAGGCCGATCCGGACACCGTCACGAAGGTCAGCGTGCCCGTGAGCGTGGAGACAGCGGGGACGACCATCATCCCCGCCACCGTCACCTTCCTCACCCCCGACGGACTGCCCCTCGAATCCGCCTCCATCTGGCTGCACCTCGTCACCCCATAGGAAACGGTGTGGGAAACGCCAGCGCAACGCCTCCCCAGTAGAATGGAGGCTATCCACGAAAAGAGGAGGCAGGTAGCCGGATGGTAGCGATTGAAGCACGGGAACTGACCAAGGTCTTCCGGGTGGCACAGAAGGAGCCCGGTCTCCGCGGCGCGGTCAAGGGGCTCTTCAACCCTCACTACGAGCCGGTCGTCGCCGTCGACCACATCACCTTCTCCGTGGATCGCGGGGAGATGGTCGGCTACATCGGCGTCAACGGCGCCGGGAAGTCCACCACCATCAAGATGCTCACCGGCGTCCTCGTCCCCACCGAGGGCGAGGCGCGGGTACTGGGACGCGACCCCCACCACGAGCGCATCGCCAACGCCCGCGATATCGGCGTGGTCTTCGGACAGCGCACCCAGCTCTGGTGGGACCTGGCCCTCATCGAGTCCCTCAACCTCATCGCCGAGATCTACGACATCGACCGGGCCCGCTACCGCCGGCTTCTCGCCGAGTTCTCCGAGACGCTGGATCTCCGGTCCCTGCTCTCCGTCCCCATCCGCAGCATGTCCCTGGGGCAGAAGATGCGGGCGGAGCTGGCGGCGGCCCTCATCCACGAGCCCGCCATCGTCTACCTCGACGAGCCCACCATCGGCCTCGACCTCATCGTCAAGGAGCGCATCCGCGACTTCATCAAGAAGCAGAACCAGGAGCAGGGGACCACCGTGATCCTCACCACCCACGACCTGGGCGACATCGAGGAGCTCTGCGAGCGGGTGATCATCATCGACGAGGGGCAGCTCATCTACGACGGCCCTCTGGAGCGGATCAAGGAGCGCTTCGGGAAGTTCCGGACCCTCACCCTGGAGACGACGGAGCGCGCCAACGGGATCACGCTGCCCGAGGGCACCGAGGTCACGGCGCGCGAGACCCACAAGCTCGTCGTCCGCTTCGACCGCACCCGGGTCACGGCGAGCCGGCTGGCCTCCGCAGTCATGTCCCAGATCGAGGTCTCCGACTTCTCCCTGGCCGAACCCGACCTCTCCGCCGTCGTGAAGCAGATCTACGAGGGCGCGCTCAAGACGGGGGTCCGGGCGTGATGACCGCCCTGCGCCGCCGCACCCGGGCCTACGCCGCCATCGCCGCAATGATGCCCAAGGTCTTCATGGCCTACAACACCTGGTTCTGGGTCGAGTTCTTCGTCCAGATCCTCTACATGACCGTCTTCGTCTTCTTCTGGCGCGCGGTCTACGCCGATCAGGCGACCATCGCGGGGCTGAACCTGCGGGCGACGCTGAACTACGTCCTCCTGGCCCAGGTGATGGTCCCTCTCGTGGAGAACGACCTCATCCTCCAGTTCGGGGGGCTGCTGCACCAGGGGCAGATCGTCGTGGAGCTCCTGCGCCCCCTCGACTTCCAGGAGCAGCAGTACCTGCAGAGCGTCGCCCTCTCGGCGACCAACCTGCTCATGAAACTGCCCCTGCTGCTCATCGGCTGGCTCCTCTTCGGCCTGCGCATTCCCGCCGACCCCCGGGTCTGGGGCGCCTTCCTGGTGGCCCTGGTATTGGGCCACGCCGTCCTCTTCTGCTTCGACTGGATCCTCGCCTGCCTCACCTTCTACACGACGGAGGCCTGGGGGCTACACGTCGTGCGTTCGGGCGTGGCCCTCTTTGCCAGCGGGGCCCTCATCCCCCTGCGCATCATGCCCGACGGCGTGGAGCGGATGGTGCGGCTGCTCCCCTTCGCCCAGGCGCTGGACGTGCCCATCTCCCTCCTCAGCGGTGTGACCCCGGTGGCGGAGGCGCCGCGCCTCTGGCTGGGGCAGCTGGCCTGGCTGCTGGGGCTCTTCGTCACCTCGCGGCTGATCTTCCACCTCGCCGTGCGCAAAGTCACCGTCCAGGGAGGGTAGTGTGCCAGGCAAGAGACGCAAACCCGGGTGGGCTTCGCCCCGCAGTCTTTCCACCTTACGAAGGGAACCATGTTTCGCTATCTGAGGCTCTACTGGCTCTTTCTCAAACAGCGTCTCAAGATCCTGATGGAGTACCGCGTCAACTTCATCATCGGCGCCAGCTCCACCGTCTTCCTGCAGGCGGCGAGCCTCCTGGCGATCTGGGTGGTCATGCAGCAGGTGCCGGCGCTGAAAGGCTGGTCCTACCACGAGATCATCCTCGTCTACGGCCTCCTGGCGCTCTCCCACTCCATCACCCACATGTTCGCCGACAACCTCTGGACCATCGGCTGGGCCTACATCCGCACGGGCAAATTCGACCGCTTCCTCGTCCGCCCCATCGATCCCCTCTTCCACCTGCTCGCCGACCGCTTCTGCCACGACGGCCTCGGCGACCTCCTCGTGGGCGCGGCCCTCGTCGTGCAGGCCTCCCTCGCCCTCGACATCGTCTGGACGCCGCTGCGGCTCCTCTACCTCCTGGTCATCGTCCTCAGCGGCGGGGGCATCTTCATCGCCCTGAATCTGATCACCAGCGTCAGCGCCTTCTGGATCGTCGAGTCCATCCCGGTGACCAAGATCATCTTTGAAACCAACGAGTTCGCCCGCTACCCCCTCGCCATCTACCCCCAGGCCATCCGCGTGCTGATGACCTGGATCATCCCCTACGGGCTGGCCTCCTTCTATCCGGCGCAGCTCCTCCTGGGGCGGGAGTTCGGACCGCTGGCCTTCGCCGCACCGATCGCCGCCGCATTGCTGCTCTTCGTGGGCTACCGTCTCTGGCGCTTCGGGCTGCGCCACTACACGAGCACCGGCTCCTAGTCCTATATCATGGGGAAGTTGCGATTGGAAGCTCTGCAGGGGCCACAACGTGAGTGCTTCACGCCCCGGCTCGAATCAAGTAACGCACAACCATACTCACGCTGTGATAGAATAGATAGACACTGGGTGTGATATGAGAGACGAGATTGGACCGGTAAAATACTCACACGTTGACCCCCTGATCCCGGGTCCCTGGTCCCTGATCCCTACTCTACTCACCACACAGCAAAGGAGAACCCATGCAAGAGTGTTGGAGTTGTCTATCAAACGAGGGCCTGCGGCGCATCTCGCCGGGGCCCACCCTCTACGAGGGCACCCACTGGCGGGTGGAGCACGCCTACCCGGCGCAGCTTCTGGGCTGGCTCGTCCTCGTCCTCAATCGCCACGCTGAGGCCCTGCACGAGCTCCGCCCCGCGGAGTTCGCGGAGTTCGGTACGCTGCTCGAGCGGACGACCAAGATCCTCCGCGAGACACTGGGGTGCGAGAAGGAGTACGTCATCGGCCTGGCGGAAGCCGAGCACTTTCACCACGTCCACGTTCACGTGGTACCCCGCGCAGCCGACCTACCGTCGGAGTTTCGAGGCGCGAAGGTCTTCGGTCTTCTGGGCGAGAAGGAGGGCAGGGCCGCCCTCCCCCCCGAGGAGGTCAAGGCCTTCTGTGAGACGTTGCGCGCTGCCTTCGCCGACGCGAGAGAGGGTTAGAGAAGCTCCCGCGGCGTCCAGAGGTGGAGCAGGCGCCCCTCCGTCTCGTCGTCCAGCTCCCGCCAGCGCAGGATGGGGAGCGTCACATGGGCGAGGGCCGCCGTCGGCATCCGCTCCCAGTCGCCCGTCAGGAGCTCGAGCAGATCCTCCAGACCGGGATTGTGCCCCACGACCATCACCCGCGCGTAGTCGTCGGGAACGCGCCGGAGCTGCTCGATGATCTCCTCCGGGTCGGCGTGGTAAAGAGCGCGCACCTGGCGGAGCTCACCTGAGAAGTTGCTGTTGTCGGCGATCAGGGCTGCCGTCCGGCGGGCGCGCTGCGCCGTCGAGGTGAGGATCAGTTCCGGCTCCAACCCTCGCTCCTGCATGAAGGCGCCCAACCGGGGCGCGTCCCCCTCCCCGCGACTGTTGAGAGGGCGGTCGTGATCGGGCAGGCTGTCGTCCTTCCAGCTGGACTTGGCGTGGCGGAGCAAAAAGAGTACCTTCGTCTCTGGTCCCATGTATCTCCTCGCGGTCATAAACGTAAACACGAGATGGAAAGTGGGGACTTCCACCTCGTGCTTGTACTGAACCCTGTCAATCGAAAAATGCCCTCTGCTTCACGCTCGGACACCTTCCACTGATGTCACTACAGGTCGGCGTTCAAGCCTCACTAATCGTTACGGCGCTTGCGACGGCGCTGCCGAGCTTTACGAATGCCCTTGCGCTCCTCGATGCGCTTCTTCTCGCCCTTCGTGATGTAGTAGCGACGCTTCTTCACCTCGGTCATAATACGATCCCGCGTGACCTTCTTGCGAAAACGGCGCAACAGGCTATCCGTCGACTCTCCAGAGCGTGATGTCACATAGGTCATTCACCCTCACCTCCCCTCTCTCTAAGGATAGGTCGTAAAACAGAAGCCCGGCTGCTGCGGAACCGCATGAGCCGGGCATGCCTGAACCTGACTTGAACTGCCAGAGTGCTTGCGATGTCTCTCCCTCACACTACAGTCCGCGATGTCGAATTTGGCACCGTGCGTTTCTCGACCTTCTACATATTATAGCATACCATTTTTGGAGCGATTTTACAAGCTTTTTGACACCCTTTTTTTGACTTTTCCCCCTCTCCCTCTATACTCCAGAGGGAACCTGTACGAGGAGAGAGACTTGAAGAGCAGCCGGAGCTTCCGCCCCCAGTGGATGACCGCATTCAAGCAGGACCTGAGGGTCTTTGTGCGCCTCTTCCCGTGGCGCATCTTCGCCCTTCTGCTCGTGGGGACGGGGATCATGGCCCGGGTCTTTCAACTGACGTATAACGATCCGGGGCCCCATAACGCGAGTTTGACCTATGTCCAGGCCCTGTTGAGCATCATCAAGATCGTCCAGCTGGACTACGATTTCCCGGCGCCCTCGCAGATAGATCTCTTCCTCGTGCTCGTGCCTCTCGTCGGGCTCCCCTTCCTCCTGTTCTTCGGCGTGAATATTATCAACGTGCTACGCGTCTTCTTCGTCCGCGCCGATCGGGGTCAGGCCTGGCAGGTGGCCCTGACCTCCACCTTCGACGACCACGTCCTCATCTGCGGCGTGGGGCGTGTTGGATACCGCCTGGCCAGCCAGCTGCTGGAGCTCGAGGTGCCTGTCGTCGGCATCAACGACGTTCCCTCCGCCCTGGTGGATGCGCTCATTGACGAGGGCATGCCCCTGATTCTGGGAGACAGCCGCAGTCCGGAGGTGCTCAAGCAGGGAGGGGTCGAGCGTGCAGCCACCGTCGTCGTCGCCACCAATGACGACCTCGTCAACATCGAGACCGCCTTTCACGTCGGGGAGCTCAATCCCGACGCTCGGGTAATCCTGCGCTTCTTCGACGACGAGCTTGCCGGCGCCGTGCAGCAGAGCCTCGGTGTCGACGCCGTTATCAGCCGCTCGGCAGTTGCCGCCGTCGCCTTCGCCCACGCCGCCGTCGGTATGGAAATCCTCGAGGCCTTCGATATCGGCGGACAGACCTACATTATGGCCCGGGCGCACATCGACAAGCACTCTCCCCTCGTTGATCGTGTGATCGCCGACGTGGCCGAGGAGCACGACGTCACCGTCGTCTTTCACTGCCGCCCCGGCGGACTCACCATCGAGCCGGAGCCTGCCACCCGGCTGGCTGAGGACGACGAGCTCTTCATCTTTGCGGCGGCAGAGCATCTGGAGCCTTTGATCCGCCGCGGGCTCTTCGCGCACATCTCCCTCGCGCCCGAACAGCCCCCCATCCTCGTCTGCAGCCTGGGGCACACCGGCTATCGGATCGTCAAGACGTTGCTCAACCTGGGACAGCGGGTGATCGCCCTCGACATGGAGCCCAGCACCCTCGCCGAGCGCCTGGTCGAGGAGGGGGTGCCCGTCATCATCGGCGACTTTCGGCAGCGCTCCTCCCTCATGAAGGCCGGCATCCAGGAGGCCCTGGGGCTGGTCGCCTGCAGTGTCGATGATATGGTCAATCTGGAGACGGCTCTGCGGGCCCGAGATCTCAACCCCGACCTGCGCATCATCCTGCGCCTCTTCGAGGAGGAACTGGGCGAACGGCTCCGCACCACCTTCGGTCTCAGCGCCGTCTACAGCACCTCCGCGCTGGCGAACCCGGCCTTCCTCTCGGAGACCCTGCAGGTCAACGTCGCCCAACCCGTCGAGGTCGACGATGTGCGCTTCTTCCTCACCCGCTTCGCCGTCCGCCCCCTATCGAGCCTGGTAGGGGTCTCCATCGCCGAGCTCGATGCCGAGCCGGGGCTCACCACCGTGCTCCACACCCGCGCCCAGGCCATCGATATTCCACCCACCCCCCAGACCCACCTTCGTATCGGTGACGAGATTGTAGTTCTAGCCTCCCAGAGCAAGCTGCGTGACCTGGCACGACGCAACCGCAGCCTCCGGGAGGTTGTCCAGAAGTAACGCAGAGTACAAGACAGGAGGGTTATGATGCTTTTAGCAGGTGACGTCGGAGGTACCAAGACCGATCTCGCCGTCTTCGACCCCCAACAGGGGCTGCGCGAGCCCGTCATCGAAAGGACCCTGTCCAGCGGCGACTATCACTCCCTGGAAGCGCTGGTGCTGGATTTTTTGAAGGGGGTCGACGCGCCCATCGAACGGGCCTGTTTCGACGTCGCCGGCCCGGTCGTCGGGGGACGGGCGACGATCACCAACCTGCCCTGGGTGATGGAGGAGCGCCAGCTGGAGAAAGCTCTGCCCATCCACCGGGTCCAGCTGCTCAACGACCTGGAGGCGACGGCCTACGCCGTCCCTTACCTGGAGCCCAAGGACCTCCATCCCCTCAATGCCGGACGCTGCGTGCCCGGCGGCGCCATCGCCGTCCTCGCTCCGGGTACGGGACTGGGGGAGGCCTTCCTCACCTGGGAGGGCAATCACTACTCCGCCCATCCCTCAGAGGGTGGACATGCCGACTACGCGCCCGTCACCGAGACGGAGATCGCCCTCCTGCGCTTCCTGGAGTCCCGCTTCGACCACGTGAGCTACGAGCGCATCGCGTCGGGCAAGGGTCTGCCCAACGTCTACGCCTTCTTCAAGGAGACGGGACGCGCCGAGGAGCCGGAGTGGCTGGCAAAGGCCCTCGCCGAAGCCGCCGACCCTAACCCCATCGTCGCCAACGCCGCCATGGACGAGGAGAAATCCTGCCCCATCTGCGAGCTGACTCTGGATACCTTCGTCTCCGTCCTCGGCAGCGAGGCGGGCAACCTGGCCCTCAAGGTCCTCTCGACGGGCGGGCTCTACCTGGGCGGCGGCATCCCCCCGCGCATCCTGCCCGCGCTGGAGGAGGGCCACTTCATGGACGCCTTCCTCCGCAAGGGACGGCTCTCCCACCTCCTGGCCCCCATGCCCGTCCACGTGATCATGAATCCGAAGACCGCCCTCCTGGGCGCCGTCCACTACGCCATGGACAACAGCTGACGCCGTCCTTTAAGAGTGAGGGCGCACAGAAAAGAAAGGAGAGATCTCATGAAGAACCTACCGGAACTGGCCCACCTGGGCCCTTACGAGGACGCCATCGAGGCCGCGCTGGAGGAGCTGCAGGACCAGAATATCGTCGCGAGGATCTGGGAGAAGGACCACACCGTCTGGCATGACGACCCGGCCCAGATCACCAACCGCCTGGGCTGGCTCGACATCGCCGCGCGCGTCCGGGAGGACGTCCCGCGCTTCGAGGAGCTGCGCCGGACCCTGCTGGCGGAGGGCTACACCGACGTCCTCCACATGGGCATGGGGGGCTCGAGCCTGGCCCCCGACGTCTTCGGACGCGTCTTCGGGGACGAGGTGCCCGGACTGCGCCTCCACGTCCTCGACAGCACCGATCCCGGTGCCGTCCTCGGCTACGCCCGCGATCTCGAGCCCGCCCACACCCTCTACATCGTCGCGACCAAGTCGGGGACGACGGTGGAGACCCTCTCCTTCTTCAAGTACTTCTACAACCGGGCCCTCGAGGCGCTGGGGCAGAAGGAGGCAGGTGCCCACTTCGTCGCCATCACCGATCCCGGCAGCAAGCTGGCGGCCCTCGGGGAGCGCCTCGGCTTCCGCGAGATCTTCCTCAACGATCCCAACATCGGCGGGCGCTACTCCGCCCTCTCCTACTTCGGCATGGTGCCCGCCGCCCTCGTCGGCGTGGACGTCGCGCGCCTCCTCGAACGGGCGCAGGCCATGATGGAGGCCTGCGGTCCCCGCGTGCCCCCGGCGCAGAACCCGGGCGCCTGGTTGGGCGCCGTGATGGGTACGCTGGCCAACGAGGAGGTGGACAAGCTCACCCTCGTCGCCTCGCCCAAGCTCGCTCCCTTCGGTGACTGGGTGGAGCAGCTCATCGCCGAGAGCACCGGCAAGTCGGAGACGGGCATCCTGCCCGTCGTGGGTGAACCCCTCGTGCAGGCCGGCAACTACCGCCCCGATCGCCTCTTCGTCCACCTGGGGCTGCCCGGCGACACCCCCTACGAGGCCCAGCTGGACGCCCTTGCCGACGCCGGCTTTCCCGTCGTCCACCTCCCCGTCGATGATCTCTACGATATGGGCGGGCTCTTCTTCGTCTGGGAGCTGGCGACGGCGGTCGCCGGGGAGCGGCTGGAGATCCAGCCCTTCAACCAGCCCAACGTCGAGTCGGCGAAGAAGCGCGCCAAGGAGATGGTGCGGGCCTACCACGAGCAGGGCGCGCTCCCCCCCGCCGAGTACGCCGAGCTCCAGCCCGAGTCGCTGACCGATTTCCTGGCCCAGGCCCGCCCCCCCGCCGACGAACAGCCCTGCGGCCCCGAGGACGTGGGCGGCGACTACATCGCCCTCCAGGCCTTCGTCGAACCGACGCCCGAGACGGACGCGGCCCTCCAGAAGCTGCGCACCCGGCTCCTCCTGCGCTACAACGTCGCTACGACCCTGGGCTACGGCCCCCGCTACCTCCACTCCACGGGCCAGCTCCACAAGGGGGACGCAGGACACGGTCTCTTCGTCCAGCTCGTCTCCCACGCGCCCGAAGACGCCCCCATCCCCGACGAGCCCGGTGAGACCGGCTCCTCCATCACCTTCGACGTGTTGAAGCAGGCCCAGGCTCAGGGCGACTACCGCGCCCTCCTGGACGCCGGACGACGCATCATCCGCTTCCACGTCGGCACCGGCGTCGTCGAAGCCGTCCGGACCCTCACCGAGCCCCTCTAGTCAGGTTCGGCTCCGTCGTCGCTGTCGAAAAAATCGGAGTTTTCAGAAACATACCTCTAAATGTAGCGCTTGAAGCTAACATGAAGTCGATATGTAGTAAGGCAGCGTGCTAAAACTCCGATTTTTCAGTGGAGTCAACTTTCAAGGCGTGAATGGGGGCGGCGCGGCCTTTCGGTTGTCGGACATCGATCTTGAATCGCGTGAACTTTTCGCGCCCCGGTCGCATGTAATGAGTAGAAGGAGGAGCTGTTGACCGTCTCCGGCCCAATCTGCTTCCCGACCCGGACCCTGTCCCATCCGGGTCTCGTCGAGGAGCTGGCAGCGCTCTGGAGCGCCGTCAAGCGCGCCGTCGCGCGCCTCCTCTTCTTCGCCACCCGGGGAGCGACGGGGGCCGAGGACGGGGGCCTCGAGACGCGGGAGCTCATCCGGCGCTTCCAGCGGGGCCAATCCTTGATGTTCGAGGCCCTCTTCAACCGCTACAAGGACTACGTCTACCGCGTGGCCTTCTACGTGACCCGGAACGCGGCGGAGGCGGAGGATGCAACCCAGGAGGCCTTTCTGGACGTGTTGAAGGCCCTGCCCGGCTACGACGTCGACGGGCCGGCCCGCTTCGAGACTTGGCTCTACCGGGTCACCGTCAACCGCTGTAAGATGCGGCTGCGGCGCAAGCGTCCGCCCTCCGTCGAGTGGGGCGAGGTCGAGGAGCGACTGGAGCGGCTGCCTCACCCCGGTGAGGACCCGCCGGAGACGCGTATGCTGCGCTCGGAGCGGGCCGACGACCTCTGGCGGGCCGTCGACGCCCTGCCCGAGGAGCACCGGGCCGTGCTCCTCCTGCGCTACCGGGAGGAGATGGCCTACCAGGAGATCGCCGACGCCCTCAGCATCCAGCTGGGCACGGTCAAGTCACGGCTCTACAACGCGCACAAGAAGCTGAAGCGGCTGCTGGCGGGTCACAATCCATAGGAGGATCAGATGAGAAGTCGCAAGCTGGCCTTTTAGGGCAAGGGAGAAGGATAGATGAATGCCGAGGCGTGAGGCGTGAAACGTGAAGCGTAAAACGTGACAATCTCACGGTTCGCCTTTCAGGGTTCAACCCGAATGTTTTCAGACGAACGGAAATAGACTCAAACCATAGACGGATCGCGATTGAGAGACGATGAAGAGACACAGAGACGTTGAGCTCCTCGCCTATCTCGACGGCGAGCTCTCTCCCGAGGAGAGGGCGCGCGTCGAGGCGCACCTGGCAGAGTGCCCCGCCTGCCGGGAGGAGCTCGCGCGCCTCGAGGCCCTGAGCCACGACCTCGACGTCACCTTCGAGGCGGCGCTGGACCCCATACGCCTGCCGGGAGCCGCCGAGACGCGCATCCGCGAGACCCTGCGCGCCCGCCTGGACCGTCCCCGCGGCTGGTGGTTCGTCCGCCGCAACTGGGGCCTCCTCGTCCAGGCCGTCATGGCCCTCCTCGTCGTCATCGCCTTCATCGGCGCCTACCCCTCTCTCGAGCTCACCCGCGAGAGGGCCGACGACGAGCCCCCCCTCGCCCCCCAGGAGATGCTCGTCCTGGGCCAGGAGCGGCTGGCGCCGGGCAGCCGGGGGGCGCTGCGCGTCGTCGTCCGCTCCACCGACACCCTCCTCCCGGTGACGGGCGCCGCCGTCACCATCAGCCTGCGCGCCGGCGGCACCGTCCGGCAGCTCTTCTCGGGCCTCACCGGCCCCGACGGCACCACCGACGCCACCTTCGCCGTCCCCCTCGATCTGGAGGGGAGGGCCGACCTCATCGTCGAGACGACCTCGGCGGCCGGGACGGAGCGCATCGTCCGCCCCATCGAGATCAGCCGCAGCTACAAGCTCCTCCTCACCCTCGACAAGCCCGCCTACCGTCCGGGCCAGACCCTCCACCTGCGGGCCCTCGCCCTCGACGCCCTCGATCTGCGGCCGGCGACCTCCGCCGCGGTCGTCTTCGAGATCCTCGACCCCGACGGCGAGCGGATCGTCCGCGCCGGCGCGCCCACCTCCGACTTCGGCATCGCCAGCTTCGACTTCGACCTGCCCGAGAGCGCGCCCTCCGGCGACTACAGGGTGCGAGCCCTGCTGGGCGACACCCTCTCGCAGCGCACGCTGCTCGTCGACGACTACGAGCTGCCCCCCTTCCGGGTCAGCGTGGAGACCGGGCAGGACTTCTACGCCCCCGAAGCGCGGGTCACCGGCACCGTCGAGGCGCGCCACTTCTACGGCGAGCCCCTCACCGGCACCACCGCGACCCTCTACGCCTACTCTCCCGACGGCATCCAGATCGCAGCCGTCACCGGCGAGACCGGTCCCGAGGGCCGCTTCGACTTCGC
>DAOTVC010000051.1:0-24802 GCA_034437215.1 Anaerolineae bacterium
GAAAAGGGCAAAAGGGACAAGTGAGCCGACCATCACTGGTCTTAACCCTATTTTAATCTAAAGCGGTTACGCTGAGGGGGGCTGTCTGCCGGGCGCGGGAAGCGGGCGGAAGAAAAGTAACACCTGACACCCCGTGATGGTAGATTTACTGATCCGGACGGGTACTGCTAAACCGAGCCGGGCTACGACCTCTCCGCCAGCGGTTAATGAACTTTGAATATTTAGTCGGGTAATAGAGGTTGACGCGAGGTGTGACGGGACTGAAGTCCCTCCCTGGGGCGCGCTGCGCGTGCCGGGCGTCGGCCTCCGCCGACGCAGAGAGCGAGTTGGCGCCCCTATTAAAGTCGACTGAAGATGTGCTTCCGGCAGCGTGCTTACTGGAACACACGTGCTTCATGGTAGCCTGTGGCTTGGGCCCCAGGCGATGCCGGGCATGGCCCGTCAACTTTAGCCTTTTATGACCAGATTAGTGGCGACTTTGCGTGAGGTTTGTGGTTCTTTCAGGAGAGCCATTAGTGAGAACTTGCGAAAAACTGACGGTCACTCGTCAATGCCCTGCGATTCGCCTTGACCTGCAAATCGCAGTATACTGAGAGTCAAGAGAACCTCTGAACTAATCACCATGGAAGGAGTAAGGGTCATGATCGAACGCGCGCGCGAAATCGCACAGATGATGGGCTACAAGAGCATCGACGCCACCCTCGAGGCCATCGGCCAGGGGGAGCTGCTCCTGCTGAAGGTGCCCGAGGAGAAGCGGCAGGACGTGGCGCAGTGGCTGCGAGCACGGATTCCCGAGGTCCGCAGTGTGGACGAGGAGCTCGCGAACACCCTCGAGGAGCTCGCTTCCGGTCTCGACTTCTTCGCCGAGCTGCGGCGCTATCCCCCGGACGCCGACGTCTGCGAGACGGACCTCCCCCACGGCTGGCCCAGCTACTGCGACAAGGACGCGAAGCTCTAAAAGACGCCGGCTCTGGAATCATCCGGCGTGAAGCGTAAGGCGTGAAACGTGAGGGCCTCACGTTTCACGCCTCACGGTTTACATCCGGATCCCCCAGAAGCAACACGCCGAACACCGCAGCGAAGATAAATCCGCCCGTTCCCTAGACCGTGATCTCCACCCGGTTCCCGTCGGGGTCGAGGACGACGCTCTCGTAGTAGCCGTCCCCCGTCCGCCGGGGGCCGCTGAGCAGGGTGTAGCCATCGGCCTTGATGCGGGCGGTGAGGGCATCGACCAGCGCCTCGGAGCCGACGGCGATGGCCAGATGACCGCACCCCACCCGCGGCGAGGCCCCGCGCTCCTCGGCGGACGTCAGCTCCGGCAGGCGCATGATCTCCAGCCGGGCGCCCTCCTCGAAGGTGAGGAAGTAGGATTCGAAGCCCGTGCGGGCGTTGGCGTACTTCGCCCCTGCCTGCGCCTCGAAGTAGGTCTCGTAGAAGGACCGCAGCCGCTCCAGATCGTGCGTCCAGAGCGCGATGTGTTCAATTCGCATATTTGTCTCTCCTGAAAGAAGGTGGGGACTAACCGCAAAGAGATCGCAAAGATAAAGGTTTGCACCTCGATGAACCAATAATCCTTATCTCAACTTTGCGTTCTTTGCGCTCTCTGCGGTTAGCTAGCCTTTCTTCAGTAAAGCCACTTTATAAAATTTAAATCTATGTTCAACTCTCACAATAATCTCCGTGATTTTCTCAGTGTTCTCTGTGTCCTCCGTGGTGAAATAGAGTTCTTTCAGTAGAGTCAACTTTACGTTTCACGCCTCACGTTTCACGCACCTTAACAACCGCGCAGCGCGCTAGATCTCGATCTCCGCCACGGAGGGGGCGATGTGGGTGGGGCGGTAGGGGAACTCCTCTACGTCCTGCCGCCGGGTCACGCCCGTGAGGACGAGCACAGTCTCCATCCCGCTCTCCACGCCCGCCACGATGTCGGTGTCCATGCGGTCGCCGACCATCACAGTGTCCTCGGAGTGGATGTCGAGGTAGTTCAGCGCCGAGCGCATCATCAGGGGATTGGGCTTGCCCACGAAGAAGGGGGAGACGCCGCTGGCCTCCTCGATGAGGGCCGCCATGGCCCCACAGGCGGGCACCAGCCCCCCCTCCCCCGGCGCCGAGGAGTCGGGGTTGGTGGCGATAAAGCGGGCGCCCCCCACCACCAGGCGGATGGCCTTCGTGATCTGCCCGAAGCTGTAGTTCTTCGTCTCCCCCAGCACCACATAGTCGGGATCGATCTCCGTGATGATGTACCCCACCTGGTGGATGGCCTCGGTCAGCCCGCTCTCGCCGACCACAAAGGCCGTGCCGTCGGGCCGCTGGTTCTCGAGAAAGCGCGCCGTCGCCATCGCCGCGGTGAAGATGCGATCGGCCGGCACCTCCAGCCCCCCGCGCTGCAGCCGGTGGGCCAGGTCGCGCGGGGTGTAGATGGGGTTGTTGGTGAGGACGAGGAACTCCCGCCCCTCCTCCCGCAGCCGCCCGATGAAGGCGTCGGCCCCCGGAATGGGCTTGCTGCCGGCGACGAGCACCCCGTCCATATCGATGAGGAAGTGCCTAGACGACGGATGAACCCGCTCCCCTTGCTGTGACTGCTCACCCTCTCTCTCCTGCTCTTCTCGTCCTGTCATCGTAGGCTCCTCGAAAATAGATCGAAAGTTAAAGGTCAAATGTCGAACGTTCGGCGCACGCTTCTCTCAGCGGACGAGGCGCTCGTAGAGGTCGGGCCGCCGGTCGCCGACGGTGTCCAGTTCGAACTCTCCGACCCGGTGGACGATGCGCTTCTCCCGCGCCGCCTCCGGCTCGATCTCCGCGTAGCAGATCTCCTCCCCCTCCCCCGCCTCCGCCAGCACCTCCCCGCCGGGGTCGCTGATCTGGCTCCGTCCGAAGAACCAGAAGCCGCTCTCCTCACCGCAGCGATTGCAGGCCAGCAGGAAGATACGGTTCTCCAGGGCGCGGGTGCGGGTGACGAACTCGGGGGCGTTCTGGGAGCCGTCGGGCCAGTTGGTGGGCAGCGCGACGATCTCCGCTCCCTCCAGGGCCAGCGCCCTCAGGGCCTCGGGGAAGCGCAGATCGTAGCAGATGGCCATCCCCACCCGGCCCAGGGGCGTCTCCCAGACCCCGAAGCCCGTCCCCCCGGGCAGGGTGAAGCGATCCACACCGAGCACGGGCAGATGCGCCTTCCGGTAGACCCCCACCACCCCCTCGGGCCCGACGAGGACGGCGCTGTTGTAGACCCGCTCTCCGGTCACTCGCTCCAGCAGCCCCACGACGGCGTAGGCACCCGTCTCATTGGCCAGGGTGGTCAGGGCGTCCGTCGTCGGTCCGGGGACGGGTTCGGCGGCGGCGTAGGCGCTCTCGACGTCGGAGAAGCCGTAGCCCGAGGTGGCGCACTCGGGGAAGACGACCAGCCGGGCGCCCTGCCCCACGGCCCGGGTAAAGAGGGAGAGGATCTTGCCCCGGTTGAGGTCCAGCTCTCCCAGTTGGGGATCCATCTGGGCAACGGCAACGGTGACGCTCATGTTCCTACCTCCTGACACTCTAGCCCTGCTCTTCGGCGTTGCAGATCTCCAGATCCACCTCTTCAAAACGGCACACCAGCAGATCGAAGATGCGCACGATCTCCTCGCACTGCTCCTCGCTCAGCGGCCTGATCCAACCCACGATGTGGCTCTCGGTGCGGCGCAGCAGCGCCTCGTAGGCCGACTCACCCGCTTGGGTGAGCGCCAGCATCACCCGGCGCCGGTCGCGAGGGTCCCGCCGGCGGGCGACGAGATCCCGCGCCTCCAGCCCCTGCACCAGCTTCGACATCGTGGGCAGGGAGACGCCCTGGTACTCCGCCAGCGATGAGAGGCAGTGAGCCCCCTCACGGTAGAGGACCGCCATGACGCGGAACTGGGGTTCGGTAAAGAGGCCGGAGCTGTGCATGCGCAGGTCCTGGCGCATGAGCCGTGCCAGGCGAGGGACGCCCTCGATGAGCGCATGCGCCGCTTCGATGAGTGAGGTGCTCTGCTTGCGGGGTTCCTCCATCGTCCGTCGCCTCCCTAGGGTTCGTTAACTTTACACTTTCCAAAACGCGACTCCGCTAACGCTGCGTCGCTTACTACGAGCGAAGGGTTCGTGGTCCAAGCAGGCACGCAGGCGCCGGTCGGAGGGCCGTCAAGCTGGCGGATCTCTAAAAATGTTAACCTATCTCTGAACCATCCCGAAAAAAGGATGAACTACCGGTCCCCGGCTTGCTCCTGACCACCACGCCGCCCCAACCCCACCCGGCCTTTGAGGATGGGACGCAGGGCCATACGGATGGTCTCCTGCACCTCCTCGATGCGGCCCCCGGCATCCAGGGTGAGCCAGCGATCGGGGTCGGCTGCCGCCAGCTTCAGGTAGCCGAGGCGCACGCGGCGGTGGAAGTCCAGGGCCTCCCGGTCGAGCCGGTTCATCTCCCCGCCGCCCGACCTCCGCCGTCCCAGCCCCACCTCCGGCTCGAGGTCGAGATAGAGGGTGACGTCAGGGACGAGCCCGTCTGTGGCGAAGCGGGTGATGGTGCGGAGATCCTCCAGGGAGAGGCCTCGCCCATATCCCTGGTAGGCGTAGGTGCTGTCGAAGAAGCGGTCACAGAGCACGATCCGCCCCTCCTCCAGGGCCGGGCGAATGCGCTCCTCGACGTGCTGCGCCCGGGCGGCCGAGTAGAGCAGGATCTCGGCGCGGGCCGTCATCTTCGTGTGGGCCGGATCGTGCAGCAGGTCGCGTATGCGCTCGCTGATCTCCGTCCCCCCCGGCTCCCGTGTGTGCAGGACCGCGTAGCCCTCTTCCTCCAACCAGCTGACGAGCAGGGGGAGCTGGGTGCTCTTCCCGCTCCCCTCAGGCCCTTCGAGCGTCAGAAAGAGGCCGCGCACGATCCTCTACCCCTCGTTACGGCTGATGCGCACGTGACGGTAGGGCTCCTTGCCGTACGATTGGGACTCCAGATCGGACCTCTCGGCCAGCTTGTGCTGATAGCGACGGATGTAGGCGTTCTGGGGTGAGAGATCGATGGAGCCCTGTCCGCCGCTGATGCGCCGGATGGCCTCCTCCGTCTCCCGCATGGCCCGGTCGAAGGAGTCGTCCTCCCGTGTCTCGCCCAGACGGAAGATCTCCGAGAGGAAGGTCTCCATCTGCGCCACGGTGTTGGCCCGCAGAACGTAGACGGGCGTACCGCGACGTTCGGCGTCCACGATCGCCTTGGGACGCTTACGGTAGTGCTGCTTCGTCGTCACCATCACCTCGGCCTCCCCCATGGAGGTGGTGATGTTGATGGGCACGGAAAGCGTGTCCGCGGCCCGCTCCAGGCGGTTACGCGCCACGCCAAAGGAGTAGACGGAGATCTGCTTCATCCGCTGGCGCTTCTTCGGCACGTAGGGCGTCTGCACCTGCCCCCGCTCTTCCTCGACCTCTACCGTCTCCCCCACGGGCTTCACCGCTCCCGTCTGGACCTCTCCCTTCTCGTCGCGGTAGCGCAGCTGCGCCACGGGCGTGCGCCCGCGCAGGAGCGCGTCCACCGAACGGGTGACGTCCTCGTGGACGAGTACCTTCTGCCGGTCCTGGATCTCGACCAGGATGGCGAAGGTGGGCGGCGCCCGGCGTTCGAGCACCGTCTTCTGGGTACCCCGGCGCCGCGCCTCCTCGTCGGAGAGCGTCACGCTCTCGATGCCCCCCACGAGGTCGGAGAGCGTCGGATTCATCAACAGGTTGTCGATGGTGTTGCCGTGCGCCGTGGCGATGAGCTGCACCCCGCGCTCGGCGATGGTGCGCGCCGCCATGGCCTCCAGCTCCCGCCCGATCTCGTCGATGACGATGACCTCGGGGTTGTGGTTCTCCACGGCCTCGATCATCACCTCGTGCTGCAGATTGGGCATCGCCACCTGCATCCGGCGTGCCCGCCCGACGGCGGGATGGGGGATGTCGCCATCGCCGCCGATCTCGTTCGAGGTATCGACGATGACCACGCGCTTCTGGCGCGCCAGGACGCGGGCTGCCTCGCGCAGCATCGTCGTCTTCCCCACGGCAGGACGCCCCAACAGGAGCACACTCTTGCCGCTGTTGATCAGATCCTCCAGGATGTCGATAGTGCCGTAGACCGCCCGGCCCACACGGCAGGTCAGGCCGACGACGTCACCCTGGCGGTTGCGGATGGCGGAGATGCGGTGCAGCGTGCGGGCGATGCCGGCGCGATTGTCGGCGTCGAACTCCCCCACATTGTCGACCACGTAGTCGATCTCGCTGCGGATGACCTCACTGTCCCGCAGCACGACTTCGCCGTCGGTGTAGCGCGCCGTCGGCACCCGCCCCAGGTCCAGAATGACCTCGAGCAGATCGTCACGGCGATCGATGGCATCCAGCACGGCACGGATGTCCCGCGGCAGGACCTCCACCAGCATGTCCAGGTCGTCTACAATGACGCCATTGCCATTATCGTGAACGTAATTCAACTCTTCCAATTCTTTCTCACCTCTCATATTGAGCATTCTACCACGAACCGGACATAAAGTAAGTGTCTGTAAGAAAACGTCCTCCCGACGCCGCGTGCAGGTGTACCGGATTGCATCTGTGAAAACGCTTGGAGTGTACAGACCTCAAACGTGTAAATCACAACCCTGGTATCCCAGCTACAGCAGCTACAGGGAATTATACTTTACGAACCCTAAGCCCGGCTAATCATATTGGTGTGTTTCAATCCAGTTGTGATCTATCCATGGCTTAAACGTAAATCGTGAAACGTTAAGCCCTCACGTTTTACGTTTCACGCCTCGGTTTAACACAAGTGAAACACACCCTAATCATATTGCCTAACCATCCCATCCATTATAGCATACGTGCATTTGTTTTACCTTAGAATCACGAATCTCTGCCGCGGAACTCTGTTTGACACGAGCTCTGTTGGACAAGGGCTCTGTTTGGCAATAGTTCTGTTTGGCAATAGTTCTGTTTGGCAAGAACGCTGGTTGACAAGGGCCCGGCCCGTGTTACAACCACCCCTAGACACAATCGAGGAACGAGCTATGGAAGACGAGAGACCGATCACCCATCGGCCCACGCCCCCTCGCAGGGGCCTGCTGGCCCGCCTGCTGCGCCTGGACGTCCCTGTGCCGGAGCGCACTCCCGGCGAACGGGCCGTCGAGGTCCGGCGCAATTACTCGTGGAACTTCGGGGTCAACCTCCTCGACGGCGTCGCCTTCTGGCTGGGCATCAGCCTCGCCTCCTCCAGCACCATCCTGCCCCTCTTCATCTCCAAGCTGACGGAGAGCCCCCTGCCCGTGGGGCTGCTCGCCATCGTGGCGCAGGGCGGCTGGTTCTTTCCGCAGCTCTTCACGGCGAACGCCGTGGAGCAGCTGCCCCGCCGCAAGCCCGTCGTCATCAATCTCGGTCTCTTTCTCGAGCGGCTCCCCTGGTGGCTCCTCATCCTCGCGCCCCTCTTGGCGCTGGATACGCCGGCGATGGCCGTCGTCATCGTCCTGGTGGCCTACAGCTGGCACACCCTGGGAGCCGGACTCGTCGCCACCGCCTGGCAGGACTTGATCGCCCGCATCATCCCGGTGGAGCGCCGGGGCCTCTTCATGGGGCTGACCAGCGCCCTGGGCACGGGCGCCGGAGCCCTCGGCGCCCTGCTGAGCGCCTACGTTATCGAGGCCTACGCCTTCCCCCGCAACTTCTTCTACCTCTTCATCGGCTCTGCCAGCTTCATCACCCTCAGCTGGTTCTTCCTCTCCCTCACCCGGGAGCCCGTAGTCCCCATCACCGGCACCCGGCGCAGCAGCGGCGAGTTCTGGTCCCGCCTGCCCGCCATCCTGCGGAGTGATCGCAACTTCCGCCGCTACCTCGTCGCCCGCAGCCTCATGGCCCTCGGCGCCATGGGCGCCGGCTTCGTCACCCTCTCCGCCGTCCGGCGCTGGCAGGTGCCCGACGGGATGGTCGGACAGTACACGTTGGCCCTGCTGGCGGGCCAGGCGTCGGGCAATCTCCTCCTGGGGCTGGCGGCGGATCGCTTCGGGCACAAGCGGAACATGGTCATCGGCACCGCAGCCGGCACCCTCGCCTTCATCATCGCCTGGCTGGCCCCTGCTCCCACCTGGTACTACGCCGTCTTCGTCCTGCAGGGGGTGGCGGGCGCGTCCATCTTCGTCTCGGGCATCGTCCTGGTGATGGAATTCTGCCCTCCCGAAGAGATCCCCACCTACACGGGGCTGGGGAATACGCTGGCGGGCGCCGCCGGCCTCGTCGCCCCCCTCATCGGCACGGCCCTGGCGAGCGCGAACTACCGGCTCCTCTTCGGGGCGAGCGCCGTGGTCAACCTCCTCTCCTGCGTCCTCATGAACTGGTGGGTGCGGGAGCCGCGCTGGACCGAGGGCCGGGAGAGGGAGACGGGAGCCCGGTGAGAGAGTTCCGCCGGCGGAGCAGCTGCAGGATCTCGCGACCGGGACGATCCTCGACGTAGCGGCGGGCCGCAGCGACTTCCCGCGCCTTGTGGCGTGCACTTACCGGCAGTCCCTCATAATTGAGTTATAATGAGGGCATACGGACTCATAGAAAGGCTACTGATGAGGGACGAAGCCGCACGCGAGGCCCATCAGAGAGACGAACTGGCGGCCCTTCGCCGGGAGAACGTCCTGCTCCACGCCCGCTTGGAACAGCAGGCTGCTGAGGCGGAGCGACAGGCGGAAACTCTGCAGCGTAGGAATCAAGAACTCGCCTTCTTGAACCGCGCCGGGCGCAAATTCAACTCCAGCTTGGACCTCGCCCAGGTGCTCAGCGCCGTCCTGGAAGAGGTGCGCGAGCTGCTGGGCGTCGTCGCCTGCTCTGCCTGGCTTCTGGACCAGGACGCAGTCGTGTGCAAGGAGGCGACGGGGCCGCAGCGGGACGCCGTCTGCGGCTGGCGCCTGCCCCAGGGCGTGGGTTTGGCCGGGTGGGTCATCGCCGCGGGAGAGAGTCTCATCGTTCAGGACGTCTGGCAGGACGAGCGCTTCTACCCCCGCGTCGAGAAGCAGGTCGATCTGGGCCTCCACGCCCTGCTCGCCGTCCCGCTGCGGGTCAAAGGGACGACCACGGGGGTCATCCAGGTACTCTCGACGGAACCCAATCACTTCACGGAAAGCGATCTGGAGCTGATGGAAGCCCTGGCGGCTTCGGCGGCGACGGCTGTGGAGAACGCGCGTCTCTATACCGAGCACCGCGCCCTGGAGAGGGCCCTGGAGCAGAGTGAGGGCTACTACCGCACCCTCTTTCAGACCACGGGGACGGCGATGATGATCATCGAGGAGGACACCACCATCTCGCTGGTGAACCAGGAGTTTGCCAACCTCTCGGGCTACCCCCGCGGCGAGATCGAAGGGCGAAGAAGCTGGACGGAGTTTGTCGATGGGCAGGATCTGCGCCGTATGCAGACGTACCACCATCTCCGTCGCACGGACCCGGGCGCTGCCCCCAAACACTACGAATTCGAGTTCGTCGACAGGGCCGGCAGGAGGCGAGACATCTACATGTCCATCGCCCTCATCCCCGGCACCCGGAGAAGCGTGGCCTCCCTGATCGACATCACCCCCCGCAAGCAGGCAGAGGTAGCGCTGCAGGAGCGCGTCAAGGAGCTGACCTGCCTCTACGCCATCCACCGGGACATGCAGGCCGAACTCTCCACGACGGAGCTCTGTCAGCGAGCCGTCGACCACCTCGTGGCGGGCATGCAGTACCCGGCGCTGACCGTCGCGGTCATCGAGCTCTTCGGCAAGCGCTGTATCGCCGGTCCCTACTCTCCCGAGCTCTCCTACGGACTGCGCGTTCCTATCCGGAGACGGGGTGAGAGCCGGGGCTACGTTGCCGTCTACTACACCGAGGAACGCCCCTTCCTGCCCGAGGAACAGGCGCTTCTGGCAGGAATTGGGGAGGCTTTCCGACTCTGGTTGGAGCACCGGGAGGCGACGCAGGCGTTGCAGGAGGAGCACGACACCCTCGAGCGCATCATGGACACCAGCCCCGTCTCCATCGTGATGGTGGATTCCGAGGGCCAGATCGTCTTCGCGAACCCCCGTGCCGAGGAGGTGCTGGGCTTGACGCGCAGCGCCCTTCTGCAACGCCGCTACAACGATCCCCAATGGCGTGTCACGACCTACGAGGGTGGGCCCTTTCCTGAGAAGGAGTTCCCCTTCCACCAGGTTCGCGAGAAGGGCGAGGCGATTTACGACGTCCGGCACGCCATCGAATTGCAGAACGGGCGCCAGGTCTATCTCTCCATCAACGGCGCTCCCCTGCAAGATGAGCAGGGGCATCTGCGGGGAGCCGTCTTCACCATCGAGGACTTCACCCAGCAGTTACGGGCGGAGGAGGCCCTGCGCCGCCAAACGGAGCGCCTCAAGGGATTACAGGCCATCGACCGTGCCATCCTGGCGGCTCCCTCCTCGGAGATGGTCGCCCGGGAGGCCCTCAAACACCTCCAGCACCTCATCAGCTTCGACTGGGGCAGCGTCACCCTCTTCGATCACACCCACGGAGAGATGAACTTTATTGCGATCGAGGAGGGCCTCCAGGCCCAGAGGATGCAGGGGAGTGAAGCTCGCGCCTGGCATGCCTATCTGGATCTCTTCGAGGAGTTACGGACAGGGGCAACTTGGCTGGTGGAGAACGAGGACCGGCTGCGCGAGATGACACTGGGCCAGAAGGGGGAGGGGATCCTGCTGGTCATCCCGCTGCTCTCGCAGGGCAATCTCATCGGCTCTCTGAACATGGGGGGGGCGAGCCCTGCCACCTTCTCCTCCCACGACATGGAGATCGTCCAGGAGGTGAGCGCTTCGCTGACCATCGCCCTGCAGCAGATCCAACTTCTGGAATCGGAGCGCAGCCAGCGCCAGCTGGCCGAAGCCCTGCGCTACACCGCACAAACTCTGGGAAGCACCCTCGATCTGGACGAAATCCTGGATCACGTTCTCGACGTGCTGACCCAGGTGCTCACCTATGATACGGCCTCCATCCTTCAGATCGACCCAGAGGGAGCCTTCACCATCGTTCGCCAACGGGGCTTTGATGAGCACAGTGAATTCTTAGAGTGGGTCCGGACCCAGAACTATCACCTACAGGACTTTCCCGACCTGCAGCGGGCGACCACAGAGAAGCACGCTGTTATCACCAGGGATAGGCGTCAGAACGAGGACTGGGTCCTGCTTCCGGGAACGGATTGGCTGTGCTCCCACATCTGTGCCCCCCTCTTTATCGAGGGCGAGGTTGCGGGCTTTATCAACCTCAGCAGTACGAAGCCCGGCTTCTACACCGCAGCCCACGCCCACCGCCTGGAGGCCTTCGCCGGCCAGGTGGCAGCGGGTATGCACAACGCCCGGCTCTACGAGTCGGTGCGCCAACAGCGCGAGCAGCTCCGCTCCCTGGCGGCGCGCCTGACGGAAGCCGAAGAGTCGGAGCGCCAGTGGTTGGCGCGCGAGCTGCACGACCAGATCGGCCAGAATCTCACGGCTCTCTCCATCAACCTCAGCATCATCCGCAGTCAGGTGCTGCTCGAGGCGCCGGAGCCGCTGCGGGCCCGCCTCGATGATTCCGCCCTGCTGCTCAAACAGATGACCACCCGAGTGCGCCGGGTGATGGAGGAGCTCCGTCCTCCCGTTCTGGAGGACTACGGACTCCTGGCGGCCCTGCGCTGGTACGGCCAACAGTTCGCCGACAGGACGGGGATCGAGGTCGACGTGGAAGGGGAGGAGATCGCCAATCCCCTGGTGGTCTCCGCCGAGAACGCCCTCTTCAGAATCACCCAGGAGGCCCTGACCAACGTCGCCAAGCACGCGCAAGCAACCTGTGTGGAGATCAATCTGGAGAGCAATGCCTCCCGTGTGCGGCTGACCATCACCGACAACGGCAGGGGCCTCGACACCGACCGTCTTACCACGCCGGGTAAGCAGCGCGGATGGGGACTGGTCTCCATGCGGGAGCGCGCCGAGGCCATCGGTGGCCAGTGCAAGGTCCGCCGGGGACCCGACGGCGGAACGCAGGTCGTCGTGGAGATCCTGCGATGACCATCACCGTCTTTCTCGCCGACGACCACGCCGTGGTACGCGATGGGTTACGCTATCTTCTCGACGCCCAGCCGGATATCGCCGTGGTGGGGGTGGCGGGCAACGGTCGCTCGGCGATTCAAGAGGTCGAGACGCTGCGGCCCAACGTGGTGATCCTCGACATCGCGATGCCGGAGATGAACGGGATCACTGCTGCCGAGCACATTCGGGAGCGGGTCCCCGACTCCCGGATCATCATCCTCTCCATGCACTCGACCTCCGAGCACATCTTCCGGGCCCTGCGCGCCGGTGCCCACGGCTACCTGGTCAAGGAGTCGGCGGCTCAGGAGGTGGTCAGCGCCGTGCGCGGCGTCCAGGCCGGAGAGCGCTATCTGAGCAGCGAGATCTCGAACAGGATCATCGAGGACTACCTGCTCCACCGGGGCCTCGCCGAGGAGCAACAGAGCCCTCTCGAACGCCTCAGCGCCCGCGAGCTGGAGGTCCTCCAGTTCGTCGTGGAGGGCCGGTCGAGCGCCCAGATCGCAGAGATCCTCCGGCTCTCCCCGAAGACAGTCGAGACCTATCGCGGGCGCATCATGCAGAAGCTGGACATCCACGACCTCCCCACCCTGGTCAAGTTCGCCATTCAGTACGGTCTAACCTCCCTCGAGTAGTTTCCCCGGCTCACCCCCTGTGGGGCATCTCCCACACAAAGTGTAGTATTCTCCCTATAGCCCTCCACACAAGGTTAGATTATAGTATACACAGAGCGTGGTCGAAGCGCTCTGTATGCTCGTATATCCCACCAAAAAAGATGTGATCGTAAGTATTCAGTTTGAAACCCAATACGCACAGGAGGCGTTGAGATGGAAAGGCCAGAGAGCAGGGGAGACGGGGCTTCCGCCACCGAGCACAAGTTGCTCCTCTTTCGGCTGGCGGAACGGGCCTTGGCCCTCTCCGTGAAGAGCGTGGCTCAGATCATCCCTATGGTGACCATCACGCCCCTGCCCCAGGCCCATCCCGCTGTGGAGGGGGTGATCAACGTCCGCAGCAAGGCTATCCCCGTGATCAACCTCCGGTGCCAACAGGGCCTACCCGACCTGCCGCCGGGCCCTTACACCCCCATCATCCTCGTCGAGATTGGGCCGCGGACGGTAGGGCTCATCGTGGATGAGGTCCTGGACGTCGTGACGGTCTCCGCCTCCGATGTGCTCGACCTCCACGAGATCCTGCCCGACGAGTTGGGAGAGCTCCCTCTCCTGAAGGGTCTGGTCCACGCGGAAGGAGAACCCGTCCTGATCCTCGCCCCCCACCATCTGCTCCACCCGCGGCAGGTTCAGGCGCTAGAAGAGGCCCTGGACGCCCTGCCCACGCCCCTCGCAGGGGAGGTCCAAGATTTGGCGGTCGCAGGATAATCCGGAAACGCCATGAGAGAGGGCACCGCTTCGACTTCAGCACTCCCCACCCTGGGCTACGGCGACTATCTGCGTTTCAGCCGCCTCGTCCACGAGCGTTACGGCCTGCACTTCCCCGAGAAGCGGCGTCCGGACCTCGAGCAGGGGGTGCTGCGCGCCTTCGCCGCCTCCACCTGCTCCACCCTGGAGGAGTACTACCGCCTCCTCGCCTCTCACGAGAGCGAGGTCTACCTGCAACAGCTCGTCAACGCCCTCACCATCGGCGAGAGCCACTTCTTCCGCGACACCGGGCAGTTCGATGCTCTCTACAGAGAGATCCTGCCCGAGATCATCGAGCGCCGGCGTTCATTGCGGACCCTGCGCATCTGGAGCGCCGGCTGTGCCGCCGGCGAGGAGCCTTACTCCCTCGCCATGACGCTGCGGGAGCTCCTACCGGACGTGGAGACGTGGAGCATCACGCTCCTGGCAACGGACGTCAACACCGAAGCCCTGGCCCGCGCCCAGAAGGCCCTCTACAGTGAATGGGCCTTCCGCGAGGAGCGGGCCAAAGCCTGGCGCCCGCGCTATTTTCGGCGCGAGGACCAACGTTACCGCTTGGTCCCCGAGGTCAGTCGTATGGTCACCTTCAACATCCTCAACCTCGCCGACGACGACTACCCCTCCTACCGCACCAACACCATGTACCTGGATCTCATCCTCTGCCGCAACGTAACCATCTACTTCACCCCGCAGATCACCCAACAGATCGTCGACCGCTTCTACGACGCCCTCGTGGACAGTGGGTGGTTGGCGGTGGGCCACTCCGAACACTCTCTCGTCACCTACCAGAAATTCGAAGCACGCACCTACCCCAACGCCATCTGCTACCAGCGCACCGGCCGGCCCACCGCCGTACCACAAGATTGCGAGTGGTTAGCTTCCTCTTCTGTGAAAGAGGCGTCGCCCCCCGCTCCCCCGCCTCTGCCCTCCACCAACCCATCCGTAAGCGCAGCTGCCCCCGCAGCCGCTCCACCCGTCGAGGATCGCGTGGCACAGGCCCGCGAGCTCCTCGACTACGGGCACTCGGAGAGAGCCCGCAGCCTGCTGCTGGAGGTCGTCGAGAGGGGACGCCCGGATGCTGGCATCTATACCCTGCTGGGCGCAGCCTGCGCGAACCTGGGACAGTGGACCGAGGCCGAACGGTGGTGCATCCGGGCTATCGAGGTCAACAAGGTCGCGCTCGAGCCCTACTACACGTTGGCCCTCGTCCGGCAACACCAGGGGGAGCTGGCGCAGGCCGTAGAGGCCATGAAGAAGGTCGTCTTTCTCGATCGCACCTTCGTTCTGGGACACTATGGGCTGGCAGGTCTCTACCACGATCAAGGGCGTTTGGCGCCGGCCCTCAAGTCGTTGGACAACGTGCGGCGCCTCCTGAAAGCCCTGCCCGATCAGGAGATCGTGCCCCAATCGGGGGGCATCAGTGTCGGCAGCCTGCGGGAGACGGTCGTCCGCCAACTCCAACAGTGGGGAGCAGAGAGCGGGCAGATTGATGAGGATAAGGTATGAAGGGCAACGGATCAGACGGTCAGGAAAGAGAATTCGATTGGGTGCAGGTCCGCGCCCGGCTGGAGGCCTCCATCCAGGCGCTCAGCGGTGAACAGTCCCTCTCGGAAGCAGAGCTGCGTCGGATCTGGTCACAGCGTGCGGCGCGGCTGGCAGAGGTCGAGGTCGAAGAAGATGACAGCGAACACCTCGATCTGGTGCTCGTGCGGCTGGGTGACGAGATCTACGGCCTGGAGGCGACCTACGTCGACGAGATCCGCCCGCTGCAGCAGATTACCCGGGTGCCCCGCACACCGCCCTGGATCACCGGGGTGGTCAACGTGCGCGGTCGCATCCTCTCCATCTTCGACCTGGGGCGCTTCCTCGATCTGCCGACCGCCGAGCAAGAGGGGACCGGTCAGGCCTACGTCGTCGTAGTCTCGACGCCTGAGATGGAGCTGGCCCTGCTGACCGATGAGGTCCTGACCGTCGACAAGGTGCCCCTGGACGATCTCGAGGAGGCCTCCGCAACCGCACGGGGGGTTCCTCGGAAATATGTGCGCGGCGTTGGAAGGTGCAAGGCGGATGGGAGGGAGTCTGCAGGGACCCTGATCGTCCTGGATTTACAGCTCTTATTGGCCGATGAGGCCCTACGAATACGTGAGGAGATCTCTTGATGTCTACGGGAGGAACGATGAACAGTGAGATGAAGTTGTCCTTCTTTCAGTCTATGCGCGGCAAGATTCTGATCGCCTTTCTGGTGATCACCCTCATCCCCTTGGGGATCGTGGGCGTGTTGTCCGTCCTGCAGGCGGAGAAAGCCCTGCAGAACGCGGCGACCAACCAGCTCGAGGCCGTCATGGAGGTCAAAAAGGATTGGATCGAGTCCCAGCTGGCCGAGTCGGCGAACGACGTGCACCTTCTGACGGAGACGGCGGATGCGCTGCGCGAGGAAGCCTTCGACGCCCTGCAGTCTACCCTGGCCATGAAAAAGCTCCAGCTGCAGCTCTACTTCCAGGAGCGCAAGTCCGACATCAGCGTCATGGCCAAGAGCGACCGGGTCTTTGCAGCGCTGCAGGCCTTCGAAGGCGCCATGATCACCGGCACCGTGGGCAGCGCCGAGTGGGAGGCGGTGGAGGTCGAGTACGGGCGTTGGCTCCAGGAGTTCAACGACAACTACGGCTACGCCGATACCTACCTCGTCAACCCCGAGGGCCTCATCGTCTACACCGCTAAGAATGAAGCGGAGCTGGGCGAGAGCCTCATCTCCGGCCCCCTGCAGAACAGCGGGGCTGCCCAGGCCTTCCGGAGAGGTCTGGAGGGCTTCGCCTTCCAGGACTTCAGCCTCTACGCACCGGCGGACGATAGCCCCTCGGCCTTTCTGGCCACCCCCGTCATCAACGAGAACAATCTCCTCTTGGGCGTGATGATGGTGCGCATCGAGGCCGAGATGATCAACACCATCATGTTGGAGCGCACGGGACTGGGGGAGACCGGGGAGACCTACCTCGTCGGGCCTGACTTCCGGATGCGCTCCGACTCCTATCTCGACCCCGTGGGGCATTCCGTGGCGACCTCCCTGGCAGGCACGGTCACCGATAACGGCGTCGACACCGAGGCCAGCCGTGCGGCCCTGGCAGGCAAGAGCGGCGTGAACGTCCTCAGGGACTACCGGGGCATCTACGTCCTCAGTGCCTATGCACCGGTGACGCTGGTCGGAGGAATCCAATGGGCCATGCTCGCCGAGATGGACATGGTCGAAGCCTTCATCCCCACCTTCGACAGCGCCGATGACGACTACTACCGCCGGTATATCGCAAATCACGAGATGTTCGAGGATCTCCTCTTGATCACGCCTGACGGCGTCGTCTTCTACTCCGCAGCCCAGGCGGAGGACTACCAGACGAACCTGCTGAACGGCCCCTACCGGGATACGGCCCTCGGTGAGCTCGTCGCGGAGGTGATGGAGAGCGGAAAGCAGAAGATGGCGGACTTCGCCCCCTATCCCCCGGCCGGCAACAAGCCCGTGGCTTTCCTGGCGGCCCCCATCACTTACGAGGATCGCGTCGCCATGGTCCTCGCCGCGCGGATGCCCGTCGACGAGATTGACAGGGTCATGCAGCAGCGGGAGGGGATGGGGGAGACCGGCGAGACCGTCCTGGTGGGGCCGGACATGCGCATGCGCTCCGACTCCGTGATAGATCCCGTCGACCACTCCGTCGCCGCCTCCTTCGCCGGCACCCCCGAGGAGAACGGGATCACCAGCAGCTCTGTGCAGGCCGGCCTGGCCGGTGAGACGGGCGTGGAGGAGCTGGTCGACTATCGTGGGGAGACGGTGCTCGAGGCTTACGCCCCCGTGCAGGTCAGCGACGATCTCACCTGGGTCATCCTCGCCAAGCAGGACCGTGCGGAGGCTTACCAGGACGCCGCAACCCTGCAGACCCTCATGCTCGGTGTGGGCGGGGTGACGGCGGTCACCGTCGTGATCATCGCGCTCGTCCTCGCCAGTACCCTGAGCCGTCCCGTCGTGAAGATTACCCAGGCCGCGCAGGCAGTCGCTAACGGTGACCTGGACGTGGAGGCCGAGGTCAAGAGCCGGGACGAGTCCGGGATCCTGGCGCGCGCCTTCAACCAGATGGTCAGCCAGCTGCGGGAGATGCTCAGCAACGAGCAGGCCCGGCGCCAGAGACTGCAGGCCACCGTCGAGGAATATGTGAGCCACATGGCGATCGTGGGTCAGGGCAACCTGGCCGCCCGCCTGGACGTGGGCGGCAACGGGCACAACCCCAACGACCCCCTCATCCGGCTGGGTCAGAACCTCAACGACCTGACCGCCAACCTTCAGCAGATGATCCAGCAGATCCGGGAGGCCGCCAACAACCTCTCCTCCGCCTCGACGGAGATCATGGCGGCGACCACCCAGCAGGCTTCGGGCGCCAGCGAGCAGTCCGCAGCCATCACCCAGACCACGACGACCGTGGACGAGGTCAAGGCCATCTCCGAGCAGGCCATCGTCCGCGCTCAGGAGGTCGCCGACTCCGCCCAACGCACCGTCGAGGTCTCCCGTGGCGGTATGCAGGCGGTCCAGGAGACCATGCAGAGCATGGCCCAGATCAAGGAGCGGGTGGAGGGCATCGCCGAGAACATCCTGGCCCTCTCCGAACAGACCCAGCAGATCGGCGAGATCACCTCGACGGTCAACGACATCGCCTCCCAGTCCAACATGCTCGCGCTGAACGCCTCCGTGGAGGCCGCTCGCGCCGGGGAGCACGGAAAGGGCTTCGCCGTCGTTGCCGTGGAGGTCCGCAACCTGGCGGAGCAGTCGAAGCAGGCCACGGCTCAGGTGCGCGCCATCCTCACCGACATTCAGAACGCCATCAATGCCACGGTGATGGTCACCGAAGAGGGCACCAAGGTGGTGGATCTGGGGGTTCAGCTGGCCGAGGAGGGCCGGGGGGCCATCGAGCAGCTGGCCGCGGTCATCAACGAGTCGGCCCAGACGGCGACCCAGGTCGTCGCCGGTGGGCAGCAGCAGGCCTCGGGTGTCGAGCAGATCGCGATGGCGATGCAGAACATCAACCAGGCGATGATGCAGAGCATGGCGAGCACCCGCCAGGCCGAGAAGGCGGCTCAGGATCTGAATGAACTGGCCCGCCGGTTGAACGACACGGTACAAGAGTACACGCTGTAGGTTAAGGACAGGGAGAAGCGCATGTCCATCAGTTCGAAGGTCCGGGAGCAGCTGCTCAACAGCTTCAGGGCGGAGCTGGCCGAGCACATCCAGACGATAACGGAGGGCCTGCTGACATTGGAGCAGCAGGGCCACGCAGCGAGCGTGGATCTCGACGCCATCTTCCGCGCTGCCCACAGCCTCAAGGGCGCCGCTCGGGCGGTGGGCGCCACGGTCATCGAGCAGCTGGCGCACGCCCTCGAGGACATGCTGGACGGCTTGCGGAAGGAGAGGATAGCGCCCTCCCCCGACTTCTTCAATGGCTGTTACCGCGCCATGGACGCCATTCAGGCGGTGCAGGCCGACTATGAGGCCGGTGCCGTAACGCCTTCGGCGGACGCCCTGGAGGTCCTGCAGGGACTGGAGGCCTTCCGCAGAGCGCCGGCCCCCACCGAGCCGGGGAGCCGGGCGCCCACCCCTGCCGAGGAGCGTACCCCGGCTCCGGTGCCCGCCCCTGCCGGCACGGGGGAGCTCGACGAGACCATCCGCGTGAAGGTCAGCAAACTGGATGCGTTGATGGCGCAATTGAGCGAGCTCTTCATCACCAAGATCCAGGCCGAGCAGCGGCTGGCGCAGCTGCGCGAGATCGAGGGGCAGCTGGCCCTCTGGCAAAAAGAGTGGCTCAGTGTGCGCAGCGCTTACACCCGGCTCCTGCGCCAGGAAGAGAAGCAGAACAATGGCAAGGGTGAAGACAGAGACCGGTCTCAGATGATCACTTATGTGGGCGCCAGCCAGGAGTACCTGCGAGAGATGCACGCCCAGCTGAGTGACCTCTCGCGTGAGTACGCCAACGATACCATGCACATGTCCCTGGTTATCGACGAGCTAGAGGAGGAGGTGAAGCGGGTTCGGATGCTGCCGCTGCACACCATCACCCCGACCTTCGGGCGAATGGTGCGCGACCTCGCGAAGGCAGCGGGCAAGGAGGCCGTCCTCCGCATCAGGGGAGGGGAGACCGAGCTGGACAAGCGGGTTCTCGAGCAGATCAAGGACCCCCTCATCCACCTGCTGCGGAATGCCGTCGACCACGGCATCGAGACGCCGGAGAAGCGTGAAGCAGCGGGCAAGGCGCGCACAGGCCACATCACCCTCACCGCAGAACAGCTGGGCAGAGACGTGGTCATCACCGTTGCCGATGACGGCAGCGGGCTGGACATCGAGGCCATCCGTGAAGCCGTGACAGAGCGGAAGGGCACGTTGGAGCGGGAGTTGGGGGAGGTCGAGTTGGTCGAGGCCATCTTCGCCGCCGGGGTCTCAACCAGCGCTTTCGTCACCGACATCTCCGGAAGGGGCATCGGACTCGACGTCGTACGGCGCAATATCGAGGATCTGCGGGGGCGCATCAGCGTCGATTGGACCCCCGGTGGGGGCACAGAGTTCACTCTCGTGCTGCCGGTGACCCTCAGCAGCTCTCGCGGATTACTCGTCCGCACGGCGGGTGAGCGCTATGCCGTCCCACTGAACGCCATCGAGCGCATCCTGACGGTGCGACCGGAGCAGGTCAGCCCCTTCGGCGGACAGAGCACCATCCTCTACGGGGAGCGTCCGCTCACCCTCGTGCGGCTGAGCGATGTTCTGGAGCTCCCGGACAACGGGGCCGGCAGGGGAGCCACGGAGCTGGTGGTCGTGGTGTTGGCGGCTGCGGAGCGGCGGATGGCCTTCATCGTCGATGAGCTGGTCGGTGAGCAGGAGATCGTGATCAAGCCCCTGGGCAAACAGCTGGCCAGCGTGGGAGGGCTGGCAGGGGCCACGGTGCTGGGCAGCGGCGAGATCGTCCTCGTCCTGAACGCTGCGGACCTGCTGAAACTGGCTCTAAGGGAGGGTCAAGGCCCCTTGCACCTCCAACGTGATCCCGATCGGGCACCGTCAAAGGAGCGCCAACGCCGCCACATCCTCATCGTGGACGACTCCCTCACCACCCGGACGCTGGAGAAGAACATCCTCGAGGCCGCCGGCTACTCCATCGAGGTCGCCACCGACGGGCAGGAGGCCTGGAACCTCATCCTTGCCAGCAGCCCCCTCCCTGATCTGGTGATCTCCGACGTCTCTATGCCCCGGCTGGACGGGATCGGCCTGACCCGGCGCATTCGCGAGGAGACCCGCACGACGGAACTCCCGGTCATCCTCGTCACCTCCCTCGACTCGCCCGCCGACAAGGCACGGGGAGTTGAAGCCGGAGCCGACGCCTACATCACCAAGGGCTCTTTCAATCAGCACACCCTGCTGGACGTCGTCGAGCAGCTGCTATGAGCGAGATATCGAATCCCATGACAGAGTCGAAGACCGTACTTATCGTCGAGGACAGCGCCGTACAAGCCCTCTCGCTTATGGAGCTGCTCCGCCAACACGGGATGGAGGTCCTCTGGGCCTTGGACGGAAGGTTGGCGCTCAAGATGGCCCAGCACTACCGGCCGGAGTACATCGTGCTCGACCTGGAGATGCCCGAGATGGACGGGCTGAAGACCTGCGAGCGCCTCAAGGAGAGTCTGGCCACGCGGGATATCCCCATCATCATGTTGACGGCGCACACAGAGACGGAGGCGGTGCGCCAAGGCCTTGACCTCGGTGCCATCGATTACATCCCCAAGGACGCCTTCTCGGGAAACGTGCTCTTGGAGACCCTGCGCCAGCTGGAGCTGGAGGAGAAAGCGAAGATCTATGAAGCGCAAGAGTGAAGTCGTCCGGGCCATCGTCGTCGACGACTCGCCGACCGCCCGCGATCTCCTGGTCTCCCTCCTGCAGACGTCGAGCGAGATCCAGGTCGTGGGCACCGGGAGCAACGGCGAGGACGCCCTGCGCTTGACCAAGCGCATGCGTCCCGACGTTCTGGTCATCGACATCCACATGCCCCGGATGAACGGATTGCAGGCCACCCGTCAGATCATGCAGGAGGTCCCCACCCCCATCGTCCTCGTAACGGGAACGCTGATGCGCACCGACGTCGATCCCAGCTTCGAAGCCCTGCGGGCCGGCGCCCTCACCGTCGTCGCCAAGCCGGGTCTGGCCGACACCGCTGCCTGTGAGGCTCTCGTGCAGAAGGTGCGCGCCATGGCGGGGGTGCCCGTGGTCCGTCGGTGGGGGGAGCGGAGCGCCACCCCCCTGAGAGCGGCAGTGGCGACGCGCCCGCGCTGCGACCCGCCCACCCTCATCCCGGAGATCCCGGCCAACCTCCGCCTCATCGGCATCGCCTCCTCGACCGGGGGGCCGGGGGCGCTGGCGGCGATCCTGGGGCGTCTGCCCGCCGCCTTCCCCCTCCCCATCCTGATCGTCCAGCACGTGACGACGGGCTTCGCCGCGGGGTTGGCGGAGTGGCTCGACGCCCAGACGCCCCTCCAGGTGCGTCTGGCCGACCATGGCGCCGAACCGCAGCGCGGGCGCGTACTCGTCGCGCCCGACGAGTACCACATGCAGCTGAACAGGAAGGGCGTGATCGAACTTTACAAGGGGCCGCCCTACAAGGGGTTAAGGCCCTCCGCCAACTACCTCTTCGAGTCGTTAGCTCAGGTTCACGCCTCCCGCGCCCTGGGCATCATCCTCACGGGTATGGGGGATGACGGCGTGGAGGGCTTGATTCGCCTGCACGAAGCCGGGGGGCTGACACTGGGACAGGACGAGGCGACCTGTGTGGTCTACGGCATGCCGCGCGAGGCGATGCTGCGCAACGCCCTGGACGCCGTCCTTTCCCTCGAGCAGATCGCCCAGAGCGTGGAAGAGATCGGCGTCCATTACAGAGATAGAACCTAGGAACCTTGTTATGGAAAAGATTAAGGACGAAACCGTCCAGATACGACAAGATCTCGACATCATCTCCGCCCGGATGCGCGTGCGGGACCTGGCACGCGCCGTCGGCTTCAACACCGTCGACCAGGCGCGGATCTCGCTGGCGACCTCATCGCTCGCCTACGTGTTGAAGATGGGCGACCGGCGCTGCGGGCAGATCACCTTCGGATGCCCTACGGATGGGAAGGGAAGGGGCGTCCGGGTCATCTGCGTCATCCAGCCCAACGGGGAGGAGACCGAGGCCCTGGAGCCCCGTTCAAGCGCCTTCCGCGACATTCGCTGGATGGTCGATGAGATCAACGTCGAAAAACTGCCCTCGAGCGACCTGCAGGTCTGCATCGTGAAGCGCACAGGAGAGTAGGAGATAGCGATGGCCCATACCAATTCACGCAAAACCATCTTGATTGTCGAGGACAGCCCCACGCAGGCGCTGCGCCTGCGCGCTCTGCTGGAGAGCGAGGGGCTGAAGGTCGTGCGCGCCGAGGACGGTCGCCGGGGGGTGGAACAGGCCCAGCATCTCCATCCGGACCTGATTATCTTGGATCTTCAGATGCCGGAGATGAACGGCTTTCAGGTCTGCCAGACGTTGAAGGAGATCGAGGAGACCGCCGGCATTCCCATCATCATGCTCACCTCTCACGACGAGCAGGAAGCCGTCGTTTTGGGACTGCAGTTGGGCGCCATCGACTTCATCCCCAAGGACGTCTTCGCCGACGCGGTGCTCCTGGAGACCCTGCGCCAGATGGCGCTGATCGGCGTCCCCGCCACCGTGGAGGAGTAGTCCCGCTCCGCCGGATCTGAACTCTGACGCACCAGCACCCCCCAACCACCGGGGGGTGCTGTGCCCTAGATTGCGAAGCGCCGGGGGCGCTCAACGGATCTGCACGAGGTAGTAGCTCTTCTTTCCCTTGCGCAGAACGACGAAGCGCCCCTCCACGCTCTCCTCGAGGGTGACCCGCGCAGCGGTGTCGCTCACCCGCACGTTGTTCACGTAGATCCCCCCGCTGTCGATGAGACGCCGCGCCTGCCCCTTGGAGCGCACGAGGTCGCTCTCCACCACGAGGTCGACGGCGGCGATACCCTCCCCCTCGAACTCCGCGCGGGGCAGCTCACTGGAGGGGACGTCGGCAAAGATGTCGCGAATCTCCTCCGCGCTCAGCCCGGCGATCTCACCGCCGAAGAGCACCCGGGAGGCCTGTTCCGCTCTCTCCAGCGCCTGCTCGCCGTGGGTCATCCGCGTCAGCTCCTCGGCCAACGTCCGCTGGGCCTCCCGCCGCTCGGGATGCTCGGCGACCTGCAGCTCCAGCTCCGCGATCTCCTCGCGATCCAGCCAGGTGAAGTACTTCAGGTAGTTGATGACGTCGGCGTCGTCCTGGTTGAGCCAGAACTGGTAGTAGCGGTAGGGCGAGGTGCGCTCGGGGTCCAGCCAGATGGTGCCCGCCTCCGTCTTCCCCAGCTTCACACCCCCGGAGCTGGTCACGAGGGGGTAGACCAATCCGTAGGCGCGCTGCCCGCGCATCCGGCGGATGAGCTCCACCCCGGCGGTGATGTTACCCCACTGGTCACTGCCCCCCGCCTGGAGAGTGCAGCCCTCGTGATCGAAGAGGTGGAGGAAGTCGTAGGCCTGCAGGAGCATGTAGCTGAACTCGGTGTAGGAGATACCCTCCTCCCGGTCCAGCCGCGTCCGCACCGACTCCTTGGCGATCATGTAGTTGACGCTGAAGTGCTTGCCCACGTCGCGCAGAAAGTCCATGAAGCGCAGGGGGCGCAGCCAGTCGGCGTTGTTGACGATGCGGGCCGGGTTCGCCTCCACCTCGAAGTCGAGGAAGCGCGCCAGCTGCCCTTGAATGGCCTCCACGTTGGCGGCGACCTCCTCGAAGCTCAGCAACTGCCGCTCGCTGCTCTTGCCGCTGGGATCGCCGATCATGCCCGTCCCCCCGCCGGCGACGGCGATGGGCGTGTGCCCGAAGCGCTGGAGCCGGGCCAGCCCCATCAACGCCAGGAGATTGCCCACCTGCAGGCTGCTGGAGGTGGGATCGAAGCCGATGTAGACAGTGACCTTCTCCTCCGCCAGCAGCTCGGGGAGCCCCTCCGTGAAATCGTAGATAAGCCCCCGCCATCTCAGTTCTTCGAACGCGTTTTCCATCATGAGTACCTCCTCGATAATAGAGTGATTAGGGATTAGGGATTAGGGATTGGGGAACCGTCGAATCGATCCTGCCTGACCGCGACTGCACCGCCTCCTGACCCAGGATCTATACCCCAACCCGCTGTTGAAATCCGCACAGTGAGCAATGCCGCCGGCAACGCCCTCGTCTGCCCATCAAAAAGCCGTGGAGCGGGTTGCT
>DAOTVC010000052.1:0-16900 GCA_034437215.1 Anaerolineae bacterium
AAAATGACTTGCGAATCTCACGCTTATAACGATGCCGGTCAGATCGGGACTTATGGTTCCAGCGCGGGGGCAAACGGGGGCAACAGTTGTCCCACGACGACGCCGCTGGCGGAAGTAGGCGGGCTTGTGCCCGCTTACTACACAACTTGGACCAAAGCTGAGTGGCATTGGAGTACTGATATGCCAGGTGAAGGCAAGGCCGAGCAGACACACTACGTACAGTGAGCGTGCTCTATCAGATTCAGGAGAGGAATCCTCGAGGATTCCCCTCCTATGTCATTGAGAGGTTAGATGAGATGAAAGTACAAATCGAGCCCGAGCACGAGTTTGACATTTCTACGCCCGGCGAGTCCTTCGACCCTGCGGAGAATGAGACGCAAACCTGTCGTTCTGCGACGCTTTCTTTTGCGTTTGGCTTGCTGCTCTGGGTGACGGACCAAGTGCCCCAAAGTCCCCTTGATTGGCCTGAAGAAGCGCGTTACCTGCCTCCTGAAGAGACGGTGCGGGTCAATGGGACGCTATTGACCAAGGAGAAACCAGAGCCGGGGGAATACGGTCAACTCTTGACCCGCGACACGGTCCGGGCCGGGGAAGCGGTGACCTACTATGCTCGCTTCTGGGCTCCTGCTTCCACAGACACAGCGGACATTCCCGTTCGCACGTTGGTCTTCTGGGACGATCACCCGACGCAGAGTGACCTCCTCTCTATATCGCCAGAGACCGCGCTGGAGAGGGACTACATCCCCTACGCAGTCCAGGTTCCGAGCCACCTGGCAGCGGGCGAGCACACGCTGATGGTCATGGCGTATCCATATCCCTACTACCTCCGCTCGTGGCGAGGTGCCGGGGAATGGCGTCCGGACGTTGGCACTTATGGTATGCCGCTGATCCGCATCCCGGTAACGGTTGAGGAGCCGTGATGCTCGCCCGACTGCGGAACAGAAGCTCACCAAATGCGCATGGTTCAAAAGTCGAACTTCCCGCCACCGAGCGAAGTCTGCTCGGTGGCGTTTTTTGAGAGGCACCTGTCCATCTCCAGAGATGAAAACTGGTGTATAATAAGAGTATATCATACACACACAGTGGGTGGATAGAGATGAGCGAAAATACACGTAGAATCAATGTGATGTTTCCTGAGCGCTTGTTACAGGAGCTGGATGCCCTGGTGCCTGCCGGTAAGCGGAGTGAGGTGATCGTTGAGGCAACGGCGACTTATCTGGCGCGTCTCAAAGTGCTGGCCGCGCTCAAGGCGACCGCCGGGGCTTGGACTACGGCCGATCATCCTGAATTAGCCACGCCTGAGGATGTCAATCGCTGGCTGGAAGAACTACGCTCCTCTTGGCGGCGCGTCCCCCTCTTTGCAGAGGGATTGGATGGCTGAGTACCTGTTAGATTCCAATGTCCTCATTCAGCATCTGCGCGGACATGTACCGACGACGACGCTGCTGACCCGGCTCGCACTCGAGGGGCAATTGAGCATCGCAGCTATCTCGCGCACCGAAGTGCTGGCCGGGATGCGTTCCCACGAAGGCGCAAGCACCCTGCGGTTTCTCGATGCCCTGGCTGGTTACCCCCTCGACATCACTACGGCTGACTTAGCCGGGGACCTTATCCGACGTTACCGTCAGCAAGGGGTGACATTGGATGTTCCCGATGCGCTTATCGCAGCTACGGCGCTCGGTCAGGGGTTGGTGCTGCTGACCTACAATCCCCGGCATTTCCCCATGCCCGAACTGCAGCTGTACGCACAGATGCCCTCCTTGACGTGACCGCTTGAGGTTTGGACAGCGCTCTCCTTTTGATTGAGGAGGTTTCCCAAAAAGAAGGGCTGACTCTACTGAAGAAAGACTAGCTAACCGCAGAGAGCGCAAAGAACGCAAAGTTGAGATACAGATTATTAATTCATCGAGGTGTAAACCTTAGAAATATTAAGTTGTCTTTGCGACCTCTGCGTCCTTTGCGGTTAGTCCCCCCTTCTTTCAGGAGAGCCATCTCTTGCATTACGCAATACGCAGTACGCAATACGGAATATGCACGGATCTGCCGACCTTTGAATTACGCGATTCAAGATGGGGAGAGGTCTCTAGCCCCACGAAATCGTGAAGGTGCAGCGGATGGCGTCCTCGGGACAGAGGGCCTCGCAGAGGGCGCAGTAGGTGCAGTCCGCCGGGCGCACGATCACGGGACCGCCCGCCTGCATCTCCACCGCTTCTCCCGGGCAGCGTCGCACACAGGCGCCGCAGCGGGTACAGCGCTCCAGGTCGATCTCGGGTAGAGCCCACTCTTCCATACGCAGCTGCCGCCTTTCTCTAACTCCCTCTCATCCTACCAGAAGGGAGGGATGGGGGCTACGACAAAAGTCGCACTCCGTCTTCCTTCACGTGGGGAGGAGATGAGAGGTTCTACCCGCAGATCTCGGCCTCGAGTCCCTCCCGGTCGAGGAGGACGATGCGCTGGCGGCGGATCTCGATGAGGTCCGCATCGGCGAGGGCCCGGAGGTTGCGCCCCACGACGTCCCGCACGGTGCCCAGACGGGCGGCGATCTCGTCCTGGGTCCACTCCCGCTCCACCTCGCCCTCCTCCGCCCGCTCCAGCAAGAAGCGGGCCAGGCGCCCGCGGACGGAGCGGAGGGAGAGATCCTCCACGAGGTCCGTCAGGTGCGCCAGCCGGGCGGCGAAGTCCTGCAGGACGACGAAGGCCAGGTCGGCGCGGGCGCGGACGAGGCGTCGAAAGTCACCGGCTTCCACCGAGTAGAGGGTGACGGGGGTGAGCGCGCGGACGCTGGCGGCATTGACGCCGCCCTCTCTGAAGGGAGGAACGGTGTTGAAGGCCTGACCGGGTCCCAGCTTGGCGAGCACCTGCTCCCGTCCGCTCGTCGCCAGGCGGTAGACGTAGACGTGACCCGCCTCGATGAAGTAGGCCGAGGTGCAGGGCGCCCCCTCGAGGAGGATGATCTCGTCGGGCGCGTAGGCGCGGCGGACGGCGACGGCGGCCAGGCGGGCGAGCGTCGCCTCCGAGAGGGAGGCCAGGAGCGGGATCCGGCTCAGGGGGTGGTGTTGATCCTTCATGACAACGCCATTGTAGCCCCGGCCGCACAGGAAGCAAAGGCCGGAGAGCGCTCTTGCGTCCTCCGGCTCCGTGCTTCTTGATAACTCCTCGCCGATGTCTGTGCCGCTACAGGAGGCGGCTCTCCTCCTTCTGGCGCGGGGTCTTCACCACGAGGAAGCGGAAGGTCGCGTCCCCCTCGTTGAGCAGCCGGTGGGGGATCTTCGCCGGGCTGGGCACCAGGACGTCAGGTCCGATCTTCGTCTGCTCCCCACCGATCTCCACGATGCCCTCACCCTCCAGCCCGTAGAAGAAGGCGTCGACAGGGGTGACGTGCAGCTTCAGCTCTTCCCCGGGCTCCAGGGTGATCATCACCACCTGCACGTGCTCGGTACTGTGCAGCGGTCGAGCGTCCACACCGTGGACGTTGTCCATCTTTGTAGCCTCTTGGGCCTTTACAACTTTCATCGGTCGTCCTCCTTCGATGTCTTGATTTATCAGATATGTTTCTATTATACCAGATCTGGCATTCGGGTCTCTGCGACTTTTGTCGTACGAGTTGCTGGCTCTCCAGGATTTCGCAGGGTACAACAGGGCCATTTACCACGCGTTGCCTGCCACAACGCAGGAAAGGTCTGGTACGCCCCACCGCAGCAGCCATGTGGGCTAGTTTTAGAGCTTCTCACCCCACCACCCGGCGAAACCCAAAAGACCCGAGTTGCTCTAGGCGACCGGCGGGCTATACTCGATACGGGATGCGTAAAGAGCATCGTCTATCAAGCAGCACTTTAGAGGAATTGGTTAGGGTGTGTTTCACTTGAGTTAAACCGAGGCGTGAAACGTGAAACGTAAACCGTGAGGCCCTCACGTTTCACGCTTTACGTTTCAGCTACGGATAGCTCACAACTGGATTGAAACACACCCAATTGGTTAAGTGCAGTGAGTGGAGAGTCGAGCAGATCAAGTAGGGCTATCGAGGGATATATCCTAATCCCTGATTTCTAATCCCTAATCCCTCTCCCTGCTCTCTACTCCCTGCTCACTCTGTTTTAAGGAGGATGCGATGACACGAGCCGACGAAGGATTGGGCTTCCTTTTGCAGTACGAGAACGTGGCGCGGTACGAGGACGGGGAGGTCTTCATCCTCGACCGGCGCCGCTACCCGGCGGAGGTGACCTACGTCCGCTGTGAGGACTACCGTGACGTGGCGCAGGCCATCACCGACATGGTCACCCAGAGCGGCGGTCCGTGGATGGCAGCCGCCATGGGGATGGTGAGCGCCGCCCACGATGCACAGGGCCTGCCGCAGGAGGAGGCGCGAGCGCTGCTGCGCGACGCGGCCTACGCCCTCTCCCACGCCCGCCCCACCACCTCCGAGCAGATGGTGCGGCACGTCGAGGCCATTCGCGAGGAGGCGGAGCGGGCGCTGGGGGCGGGGGAGGATCTGGAGGCGGCGACGCTGGCCTTCGTGGAGCGGAGGCGGGAGGCGCGCTACCGGCGCTCCCGGCGCATCGCCGCCTACGCCGTCGATCTGCTGCCCGACCCCTGTACGATCCTGACCCAGTGTTTCGCCGAGACCCTCATCGGCTTCGTGCTCCTGGTCGCCAAGGAGCGGGGCATCGACGTCTCCCTCATCGCGCCGGAGACCCGGCCCTACCTCCAGGGCGCCCGCCTCACGGCGAGCGTGGCGGCGGAGATCGGCGTGCCCGTCACGCTCATCACCGACAACATGCCCGGCTTCGTCCTCTCCCAGGGGCTGGTCGACGTCTTCATCTGCGCCGCCGACGTCATCACCCTCGACGGGCACGTGGTCAACAAGATCGGGACCTACCAGATCGCCCTCGGCGCCCACGACAACGACGTCCCCTTCTACGTCGTCGGGACCCCCTCGGCCTCCAATCCCACCCTGGAGACGGTGGAGATCGAGGAGCGGGACCCCGAGGAGGTGCTCCACGCCATGGGGCGGCGGACGGCCCGGCCCGAGGTGCGGGGCTTCTATCCCGCCTTCGACGTCACACCTCCGCGCCTGGTGGGAGCGGTGATCACGGAGAAAGGTGTCTTCTCCCCCTACGACCTCGAGCGTCACTTCAGTCCGGCGGACGACGAGAACGGGGGAGCATCATGAAGATCCTGGTCACCGGAGGGGCCGGCTACATCGGCAGCCACACCTGCGTCGAGTTGTTGGAGGCGGGCCACGAGGTCGTCGTCGTCGACAACCTCTCCAACAGCAAGGAGAGCGCCCTGCGGCGCGTCGGGGCCATCGCCGGACGCCCGCTCCACTTCCACCTCGTGGACCTCCTGGACCGGGAGGCCCTCTCTGCCGTCTTTGCTCAGGAGGGCTCCCTCGATGCCGTCATCCACTTCGCCGGGCTGAAGGCGGTGGGCGAGTCGGTCGCCCGGCCCCTCCACTACTACCGGAACAACGTCGCCGGCACACTGAGTCTCTGCAGCGTCATGGCGGATTACGGCGTGCAGGAGATCGTCTTCAGTTCCTCCGCCACCGTCTACGGGACGCCCGAGACGATGCCCATCCGCGAGGACTTCCCCCTCGGCCCCATCAACCCCTACGGACGCACCAAGTGGATGGTCGAGGAGCTTCTGCGGGACCTCCACACCGCCGATCCCGAGTGGAACGTCGCCCTCCTGCGCTACTTCAATCCGGTGGGCGCCCATCCCAGCGGGCGGATCGGGGAGGATCCCAGCGGTATACCCAACAATCTCGTGCCCTACATCGCCCAGGTCGCCGTGGGGCGCCGCCCCCGCCTGCAGGTCTTCGGCGGCGACTACCCCACGCCCGACGGCACGGGCATCCGCGACTACATCCACGTCGTCGACCTGGCGCGCGGGCACCTCGCTGCGCTGGAGAAGCTGCGGGCGAATCCCGGCGTCGTGACCTACAATCTGGGCACCGGGCAGGGCCACAGCGTCCTCGAGGTCGTCACAGCCTTCGAGGAGGCGTCAGGGCAGCCCATCCCCTACGACGTCGTGGCGCGCCGGCCCGGCGACGCTCCCGTCAGCTACGCCGACCCTGCCCTGGCGGAGGCCGATCTGGGGTGGAAAGCCGAGCGCTCCCTCGCGGAGATGTGCGCCGACACCTGGCGCTGGCAGTCGGAGAACCCGGAGGGGTACGAGGCATAGGGGAGACGATGAGATGTATCTGCTCGTAGTTAGCCACGGAGCACAGCGGAGTGACGTCACACGCGACTCCGCTGACGCTACGTCGCTGACGACGAACCCCCCGCTCGTAGTTAGCCACGGAGCGCCGCGGAGTGACGTCACACGCGACTCCGCTGACGCTACGTCGCTGACTACGAACCCCCCTGCCCGAATTGATAGATAGAAACACAATCGCAACGCATCCGCAAGGTTGAAGGGTAGCGAATGCCGTGTCCCTTATTCTATAATGGGAGTAGGCACGGCGTCCGTGCCTGTCGATGCTCCCTCACCGCCGCAACCGTTGCTCTCTCCGTGTCCGAATAGAGATGGAAGGAGACCATGAGCATGAGCATGAGCGTTTACAGGATTGCGATTGTGTTGTTGACCGCCGGGCTGCTTCTCGCTGTGGGGCTCGTCGTGACTGCCGAGCCCCAAGATGCCAAATCCCGGCTGCCGGAGCCCGCCGGCGTCGATCTGGACGTCACCTACATCAGCCGGGAGCCCCGCTACCACCGCTACGAGGTCCTCTACACCGTCGAGGGGAAGCCCTACCTACGCCCGGGCACCGAAGGGGATCGGCGCTGGCCCGCGCCCGGGGAGACGGTCACCTTCACCGCCCACTTCGCCAACAAGGGGACGGTCGCCGGCGACCCCTTCAATTTCGTCTGGCGCGTCGACGGCGCCGACGTGCTCTCCGGCACCCACGCCGGTCTGGCGCCCGACGAAGCAGGGACGGCGACCTTCGCCTGGATCTGGGACCACACCCTCGACGGCGAGCGCCTTCTGGGCAGCCACACCATCGCCTTCGTCGTCGACCCCGCGGACGCTCTCCCCGAGACCTACGAGTCGAACAACGTCGTGGAGGATCGGACCGACGCCTTGAGCCTCGTCCTGGCAGTGACGCCCGACCTCTACGCCGCGCTGGAGACCCCCGTCGATCCCCGGTGGCCCTTCTCCGCCGAGGACTGGCTCCAGAAGCAGATCGCCGCCCTCAACGCCGCCTTCGCCCGCTCCGTCTACCCCGCGGCGCCTCAGGGTGTCGTGGAGCGGGTGCGGCTGGACGAGATCCTGGTGACGGGGAGCGCGCCTCCCGTCGATCCCACCCGGGACGGCGCCTTCTTTATGCAGCAGGACGACCGCGTGGGCAATCCCTACTACCACCCCGACAGTGACGTGAGCGGCGCGCTTCTCCACGAGCTGGCCCACCAGCTGGGCATCATCGATCTCTACAACCTCGATGTGGCGCTGGAGACCCCCCAGGTGCGCGACGCCGCCGGCAAGCCGGTGCAGATGGAGTACCGTCCCCGCTTCGTGGGCCTCATGAACAACGCCGGCATCGACCCGCCCTTCTTCGCCGAGCACACCGCGCTGGCCCTCAACGCCAACGCGGGCTACCGCCGCGGCTACTACGGGGAGTACCTCTACGACGTCCCCCTCACCACGACGGTGCGGGTGCTCGACAACCGGGGGCAACCCGCGCCCGACGTCACCCTGCGCTTCTACAAGCGCACGGGCGGTCCCGCCATGCTGGGCGGTCGTCACGGCGTCATCGACGACGCGGCGGAGTTCACTGTGACCACCGACCTCTCCGGCGCCGCTGCGCTCCCCAACCTCGACGTGGGGGAGGTCGTGACTACCCCTACCGGACACGCCCTGCGCGACAACCCCTTCGGCCTCATCAGCGTCGTGGGCAAGAACGAGGAGTTCCTCGTGGAGGTGCGCACCGCCGCCCACGAGGAGTACCTCTGGCTGGACATCACCGCCTTCAACCTCGCCGCCTGGCGGGGGGCAGAGACCCTGACCCTCACCACCCACGCTCCGCCCGCCGCCGCGCCGCCGCCGCCCGTCCTGACGGGCACCCAGGCCTACGGCGAGGTGGCCCTCACCTGGTCGGCGGTTCCCTCGACGGTCGCCTACCACCTCTACCGCACCTCCGGCCCCTCCTACGCGTGGCGCCGGGTGGTCACCGGCACGACGGCCCTGACCCACGATCTCACCTACGATATGAGCGCGCGGGCCGCGGGCTACGCCGTGACCGCCGTCGACGGCGAGGGGCGCGAGAGCGGCTTCGGCAACCTCTTCTGGGCGCTGCGCCTGCAGAACCCTTACGACCTGGTGCTGACGGAGGGGGGCGAGCGCCTGGTGCTCGATTCCCAGAACGGCTACGCCCTGCTCCTGCAGACGGAGGAGGGCGACTTCTACGACACACTGGGCAGCTTCGACCTCCACCTGGAGGACTCCCGCTACCTGGCCCGGGACCCCCTGGGGCGCCTGCTCCTCTCCCATCCCGGCGATGCCTACTCCCCGCGCCACTCCGTGCGCGTTCTCGACGGTCGGGGCAATCTTCTCGCGGAGTGGGGAGAGCGGGGGACGGGCCCGCTCCAGTTCGACCGACCGGCGGGTCTCACCGTCTGGGACGGTTTCGATGGCGCCTCGTCGGCGCGCGTCCTCGTCGCCGACAGCGGCAACGACCGCCTGCAGGCCCTCACCCTCGCGGGCGACTTCGTGAGCGCTTACCGGGGCACCTTCGACGATCCCCAGGGGCTGGCGGTGCTCCCCTCCGGCGAGATCGTCGTTGCCGACCGGGGGAACTCCCGCCTGCAGCTCCTCGACTTCGATGGCTCCAACTTCACGTCGACGGAGGTCATCACGGGGATCTTCAACGCCCCCTCTCACGTGGCGGTTCACGGACGTGACCATCTTATCGTGTCGGACCCGGCGGAGGGCACGGTCATTGTGCTGGATCGCGCAGGAGGCTCCCACACGGAGCACGGAACGCCCGATCCACCCTACGGCGGCACCTTGAACCAGCCTCACGGCGTGGTGGTGGATCGCTTCGGGCGCATCCTCGTCGCCGACACGGGCCATCGCCGCGTGGTGCCCATCTCCGGCGCGCTGCCGGCTCTGCCTCCCACGTCCCTCTCCGTCGAGGGACCGGCGGTCGGGGAGGATGGCGTCTCCTACACCTTCACCGCCTCCGTCACCCCGCCGACGGCGACCCTGCCCCTCACCTACACCTGGCGGGCGACGGGCCATTCTCCCATCACCCACACCCTCGCCGCCTACACCGACGCCGTCGCCTTCAGCTGGGGCGTCACGGGGACCTACACGGTGAGCGTCACCGCTGCCAACGGCGGGGGTAGCGCTGCGGCATCCCACAGGATCGTCGTCAACCCCGAGTTCCGCGCCTACCTGCCCCTCATCCTGCGCGCCTATCCCCCCGGCCCGCAGATCCTCACCTTCCACGCCGACGTCGAAATCGCCGACCCGGGCCAGACCATCCTCCTGCAGTGGGAGACCTATGGGGGGACGGGTGCCACCCTCTACCACCTGCTGCCCACAGGCCAGTTCGGCAGCTTCTGGTCGGTGGACCCGACGGGGTCGATGGCCTACACTATCTCGAGCGACCGGCGCAACTCGGACGGCTTCCAGCTCTACGTCTACGATGACGAGGGGCGCAGCGACTCTGCGACCCTCAACCTGCCGCTGACCTGTCCCGACAGCTGGTTCTTCACCCCGGCGCCCGACATCTGCCCGGCAGGACCGGCGGTCTACACGGGTGGGGCGGAGCAGCACTTCGAGCAGGGGGTGATGCTCTGGGTGGAGGCGGAGGATCGGATCTACGTTCTCTACGACGATGGTGGGGTCACCGCCTGGCAGGCCTTTCAGGACGAGTGGGAGCCCGGCGATCCCATCGAGGATCCGGGGATCGACCCCCCACCGGGTTACTACGAGCCTATCCGCGGCTTCGGCCTCGTCTGGCGGGAGCAACCGAACGTGCGCGAGCGGTTGGGCTGGGCCACGGAGCCCGAACAGGGTTACACGACCGCCATCCAGCGCACCTCCCACTGGAAATACAGCCACACCTACATCCAGGCCCACGATGGCGGCACGTGGCGGTTAGGCCCCGAGGGCGGCGAATGGGAGTACATACCGTAGGAACGTCCTCGTGCAAGTATAGGGGTGGCGGGAGGCCGGTCTCCCGCCGCTTCTACGTTCCGGGCGCCGTTCTTGGTGCGCGTCTGCCGAAGACGAGGGGCATGAGGGGCAGGGCGGCGAGGTTGAGGGCGGTGAGGAGGAGGAAGGTCCAGCGGAAGCCCGCGTTGTCGGCGAGGACGCCCGCCAGCGCCACGCCCACGCCCTGTCCGACGTTGGTAGAGGCCATGAGAATGGCGAACATGGAGGCCGCGATGCGCGGATCGGTGTACTTCATTGCCAGGGCGAAGTAGACGGTTTGATAGGTGCCGTAAGCCAGCCCGAAGAGGACGACGAGGGGCCAGGCCAGGAGGGAGGTGGGCGTCAGGGCGAGGGCCGCGATGGCAAAGAGGGAGACGACGAGGGCGATGCGCGTCGCCCGCCGGTCTCCGAGGCGCGTCAGCAGCCTGCCGCCGGTCACCCCGCCCCCGACGACGCCCAGGCCCCAGACAGTGGTCAGGAAACCCGCCATGCTGAGGGGGATGTCGAACTCCGCCTGCAGGAAGGGATTCACATTCTGGTTGGTGCCCGTGATGACGAGGAAGAAGAGGAAGCCGAGGGCCGCCAGGGCCAGCACGGGTGTGCGCCGGAAGGCACGAAAGGCGCCCCAGTCGAAGGCGCGCTCCACGCTATGCTCCGGCTCTTGCGCTAGGAGCACCATCGGGATGGGGAGCAGGGTCAGCCCCGCCAGAAGCCAGAAGACCGCCGCCCACGAGACCTGCTCCGCCAGCAGCCCGACGGCGGAGGCGGTGATGACGACGCCGACGGCTCGACCGCCCACCATGAAGCCCTGGATGATGCCCTCCTCGTCCTCGGGGGTAGTATCCAGCGCGAGGCCATCGGTGCAGGTGTCGTAGAGGGCCATCCCCATCTGGAGGGTGAAGGCCAGGGCGACGAAGCCCCAGTAGTAGGCGGCGGGGTCGATGAAGGGGACGGCGACGAGGCAGAGGGTCTGGACGAGGAGTCCGATGAGGATGTAGGGTTTGCGGTGGCCCAGACCCAGGAGATTGACGTTGTCGCTGAGCATCCCCAGCAGGACCTTGATGACGAAGGGGACGAGGGCGATGGCGGCAAAGACGCCCACCTGGGTCATGTCGAGGCCGTGGTCGAGGAGATAGAGGGCATTGAGCGCGGTGAAGTAGCTGAGAATTGTCCCCTGAGAGAAGTAGAGCAGGGCGAACATGGTGTAACGGCGTACACGATCTCTCTTCATGGATCTGCCTCCGAGGTTGCGCGTATGAGAACGGGATGGCTGTAGTATAGCCGGAGTGGGGAGAGGGACAAGTTGACGTGACCGAGAAGGGGGTTGCAACGATATAACTTTAAAGGAGTGTGTAAGGAGGGGGGCGCTCTGTAGACTTTGAAGGCTCGATCCCCCCGCCCTTCTCAATCGTTGGCTCTGCCGAAAAAAGCCGGCTTCTGGCCGAACACTACTTTCTACAACGCATATTGATCGACCCCGGCTCTTACTGTTAGTTGGATGAGGGGAACATGAGAAATCAAAATACAGGGGGGAATTCGTCCCATATTGCGGGGTGGCTCTCTACCGACGTGGAAGAGGTCTGGGATACCGGAGGGGATGCCGAACCGGCTCTGGGGACTACCGGTGAGCAGGATGGGAACGGCAGTCACTCTCCGCGCCAGCTCAAAGACGCCTTCAAGCAGCTGCGCATCCAATTGACCGTGCCCTACGTCTTCCTCGCCCTCGTCGTCGCCTTCATTACCGCTCTGTTGGTCACTCAGCTCGTTGCGAACATTCTGGATGGCCTCTTCAAGACTGCTTTGGTGGAGGCGGGACAGAAGGCCGCGGACACCGTCGTCTACGTCGAGCGGGACCAGCTGCGCATCTGGCGGCTCATGGCCTATACCGAGGGGCTGACCGGTGCCGTGGTCGGGGGGGAGGCGGAGACGGAGACCATCGAGGCCCTCATTCGTCCCCTGGCGGTCAACGAACACCTGGATGCGGTCGAGGTGTTAGACGGGACAGGAGGTCCATTGGTGACCTTACACCACCGGACCGGCGGGAGCGCGGTGGACTACGATTCTGAGGTCGCCGGAAACTACCGGGAGTGGCCCCTCGTACGGAAGGCGCTCTCGGGTCAGAGCGACGAACTGGGGGACAAGTATGCCGATCTGGTCGAGACCGATCAGGGCTGGATCTTCTACACCGCCGGCCCCCTGCGACAGGGTGAGGAGATTGTGGGGGTGCTGCTCGTCGGCACCTATCTCGATAATCTCGTCGAGCGGCTCGACCGTGCCGCCTTTGCGCGGGTCTCCGTCTACGTGGAAGGGGAGCCCGTAGCGACCCGGCTGCCTTACGCCGGGGACGTTTTCGCCTTGGACGAGGATACTTACCGCATCGCTCTGGGCGGACAGGGCCACTGGGTGCTACGCCGCCAGATTGAAGTGGCAGGACATGACTACGTCGAGATCTTCGGCGCCTTCGAGGTGCGACAGGGACAGGATCTGGGCGTTCTCTCCGTGGCCATGCCCCTTACGTTTATCACCGACGCTCGAGGGCCCACACGTGGTTCTCTCTTCCTACTCTTCGGCCTCTTTACCCTGCTCATTTTGCTGGTAGGGGCCTGGTTGTCGGGACGGGTGGTGGAACGGGTACGCCTCTTGGCGGTGGCCACGGAGCAGGTGGCCGAAGGGGACCTGACGACTCAGGTAGATCCCCGGGGCTTCGACGAGGTGGCGTCGCTAGCTACAAGCTTCAACCGGATGGTGGTGCAGCTGCGCGAGGGCCGCATCTATCGGGATCTGCTGGGTCTGACCGCGAGCCCTGAGGTCGCCGAGCAGTTACGCTATGGAGTAGAGGGGGGCAGCGTCCGCCTGGACGCCCAGCAGGTGACCGCCACGGTGCTCTTCTGCGACATTCGTGGCTTTTCCCGCATCTCGGAGACTGCGGAACCGGCGGAGGTCATCGAACTGCTCAACGAGTACATGCGCGGCATCGTGCAGGTTATCCGGAACCACAACGGCGTTGTCAACAAGTTTGTGGGCGATGCAGCTCTGGCCTTCTTCGGGGTGCTTCCTGAGCCGCGTTCCCCTGCTGATAGTGCGCAGGATGCCCTGGCTGCCGCTGTAGCGCTGCTGGAATACGTGGACGCCTTTAATCGCCGCCGGCAGTCCCGGGGGGAGGAGCCGCTGCGGGTGGGCATCGGCATCAACACCGGAAGTGTGGTCGCGGGCGTGGTGGGCTCTGAGGAGCGGTTGGAGTACACAGTGCTGGGAGATGCCGTGAACGTCGCTCAGAGGCTGAGTGACTTCAACAAGGAGTACGACGCGTACGATATCTTCTTCGCCGCAGAGACCTACCAGGGTTTGAATGGCAGGTGGCAAGATCAGGTCGCCCACATCGGGTGCACGCGCGTCAAGGGCCGGCAAACGCTCGTGGACGTCTACGCCCTGGGGAAGAGGAGGATCTATGCGTCCTACACGTGATCTCATTTGGTGGCTCACCAGTTTGTTCTCCGTAATAGCCGGCCTTTTGGGGGTTGCCTTTGCCGTACAGCTGGCCCTCTTCGCACCCCTGAGCGCTATCTACCGCGGTAACCTGACCTCTCTGTTGGCGGCCGACTACAGTGCGGAGCCGCGGGAGGTGCCCCAGGTGGCGCGGGTGCGGCCTGAGGTTGTGGAAGAGGTGCTCGAGGAGGATCGGCGTATTCAGGAGGAGGAAGAGGCGCGGGAGCAGCCGGGAATCGTTCCCTCGCCGGAGCCGCGCAGGACCTCTACCCTTCCCGGAGCTACGCGCTCGCCCAGCGGTGATGAGACACGCGAACGCTCGACAGCCGAACCGGCTCCTCCCACGCGTGAACCCGATCGTCCAGGGCAAACACCTACTCGGACCCCGATCCTCGCCGGGCCACCTACGATGGAGATCACGGAGACGCTGGAGCCGACGGAGACCCCGGTGCCGACGGAGACCCCGGTGCCGACGGGGACGCCCGAGCCCCCCAGGCCGACGGGGACGCCCGAGCCTCCCAGGCCGACGGAGACGCCCGAGCCCCCCGGACCCCCGACGACGCCGGGACCCCCCGGGACACCGGGACCCCCCGAGCCGACGGAGACACCTGAGCCCCCCCAGCCGACGGAGACACCTGAGCCCCCCGGGCCCCCGAGGACGCCGGGACCCCCGAGGACGCCGGGACCCCCGAGGACGCCGGGTCCTCCCGGGACGCCGGGACCTCCCGGGGCAGGTGGGACGTGGAAGTTCAACAAGCGCAGCAGAAGCCGGCTTGCCTCACACAAGTCCCTTTATTAAGGTTCTCGGCTCCCCACCTGGACAAAATTGGAGGAATCTACGATGCAGAACACGATGGAAATTCAAACCTGGATGGAGGAAGTAGACGTCACGGCAAAAGACCCCAACGGTCAGACCCTGCTCCATTGGGCGGCCGCGGAGGGATATGCAGACACCGTCGAGGTGCTTCTGCACTACGGGGCCGACCCCCAGACTCGCGACCGTTGGGGTCGGACCGCTCTGGATCTGGCACTGGAGAAGGGTCAGAGGCAGGTGGTGCAGGTTTTGCGGCGCGGGTGATTTGAGGTAGAATTTATCCGGATCTGTGTATACTTGTGCAAGTCATTTCAGACCTGAAGAGTGGAGATCGATCCCCTCTATGAGAAGAAAACGTCTCAAGCACAGCGCGCACACCCTCTGTCATATGTTCTGCGGTTGGCAGCTCTACTATGATTGGGATACGCTCGCCGAACAGGGGAGTGGTCTCCTGGTCATTGACCTTTTGCAGGGTCTCTGCCGGCACAACGGAGAGCCGCTTGTCGATCTCCACATAGCCGACGTGTTGCTTGCTTGGCTGGTCGAGGATCTGCAGGCTCACAAGATACCTCTGGCGGCTCTCAGAGAGGTGCGGCTCGAGGTGGAGATTGCCCTCCAATCACCCCATTCGACCCCCTCTGGACCGGGCGTTTTCGCTAATCTGAAGTGTGCGAGTTACATCGATGCCGGTGAGGTTGTCTACACCTCGACCTTTGAGAAGGAACAGGAGTGGTTGATTAGCCCCGATGTCATCGACGCCTCGGACCTGTCGGAAGATAGACAAAACCTCTTGCCCTCTTAAGGGGAGATATGACCTCGGGGGACTCAACTCCCCTACCCAGGCCTGTGGCCAGGCGCCCTTTAGAATTTCATGACCGGAACTTCCAGCGGGGTTTCCGGCTCGCCACCCGATTGCACGGCTCTTCGCAGGGCCCTGAGACGACGGCCCGCCGCGACGTCCTCGAGGGAGGTCTCGAGATCCTCGCCCACGGGGTCGAGGGCCGCAGCGCTCTCCCTGAGCCGTCCCAGCTCCCCCTCGACGCGGTACTGGGCCCGCAGCAGGTCGGGCAACCACTCCAGCCCCTCGTCGGTCTCGATTCCCCGCTCCGCCAGCCAGGCGCGCAGCTGCCGGACCTCTCCGCGGGCGCTGCTGCGTACCTCGGGTTCTTCAGAGACGACGCCCCTGAGGAGTGCACGAAAGCCGCCAACGAGCCGTCTCAGGGATCGCGCCAGGCGGCGGGGACTGCGCCCCAGTCCGCGCCCGTTCCCGGGAGAGGGGGCGGGGGGCGACTTGAACCGGGACGCGAGATCCTGAACCCGTTCGTGGACGTGCGCTCGAGCCTCTCTGGGGTCGACCTCGAAGGGTGCCAGCGCCGTCCCGTCGACCTGTCGCGCACGCCCATCCAGTCCCAGGACGGTGAGGTCTCCCGGGGGCAGTTCGTGCTCGGGCGGGACGAGGAAGGCGCGCTTCCCGTCACGATCGAGGTAGAGGTTGCGTTTGGCGCTCACTCCGGTGTCTCCGCATCCCTCACTATCTGGAGTTCTCGCCCTCCTATCACCATGAGCCTGATCTCGCCCTTCTTCACGCGCTGGAAGGTGACCGGTCCGGCGTAGGTGCCCTCTTCAACCTTGGTCCACTGACGTAGATACCGGGCCAACTCGTCGTAGGCTTTATGGATGCGAGCCGCTCCAGGGCCCTGCCGGGGTGCAGCAATGTAGATACGACTATGGTAGAGTTCATCGTCCTCGCGACGGCAGGGCCCCGTCTTGATCACAGGCGATACGTGCGGCATCAAGTAGGAGCGGGAGGGATCTTTGTCAAACTCCTTGTAGAAGGCCTCCACGACAGGGACCTCCTCTGGCATCAGGTAGAAACTCCCTTCACCTCGTCGCTGTAGGGGCGAGAGGGCTTCCACCTGGGCGAGGTCATAGACGTCCGTCGGCACAATCCGAGGGAGGGCCAGCAGACCGCGATCCTGTGCGAAGTTTAGCAGCGACGCGAAGTCCTGCTCTACCGCATAGAAGGTTACCTGGCTTCTCATTCTCTCCTCTGAAGATCAGTCGAAAGTCAACGACTTTACTGATCCTGACATAAAAGGCTAAAGTTGATGAGCCCTGCCCGGTATCGCCTGTGGCTCAAGCCACAGATTACCACCAAGAGAGTGTGCTCCAGCAAGCACACTACCGGAAGCACATCCTTGACTCTGCTGAAAAAGCCTTTTTACCACAGAGGGCACGGAGATTTTTTAAATTGGACTTCATAAAATCAGGCAAAAGAGCGCTTTTTATAAAAATATTTCACTATCTCCTTGGTTTTCTCGGTGTTCTCCGTGTTGGAAGGAGTTTTTTCTGGGCAGTCATCCTTAGGGTTCGTAAAAGTATAACTTCCCGCACTCGCTGAAGTCGGGATGAAACGGCTCCTCCGGGCGCGTTTGAGGTCTG
>DAOTVC010000053.1:0-32983 GCA_034437215.1 Anaerolineae bacterium
ACATCGCGCCCAGGTCGTTGAGCAGCGGGTTGCCGATGTTGCCGCCCACCCAGGTGGTGAAGCCCGCCTCACGCACCATCTGCCCCACGAGGGAGGTGGTCGTCGTCTTGCCCGCCGAGCCGGTAATTCCGATGACCGGCGCCGGGCAGCGGCGCAGGAACTCCTGAGCGTCGTTGGTCACCGGGATGCCCCGCCGGCGCGCCTCCTGCACGAGGGGGAGATCCGCGGGGACCCCACCGCTGATGCAGAGGAGATCGGCGCCGTCGAGTAGGGAGAGGGGATGCCCGCCGAAGGCGTACTCGACGTCCAGCCCCGCCAGCTCCTCGAGCATCGGTTCGAGGGCTGCGGCTTCGCGGCGGTCGGAGACGACCACCCGCGCCCCCCGCCCGGCGAAGAAGCGCGCCAGCGCCTTCCCCTGCCGGGCAAGTCCCAGAATGACCACCGAGTTCACCTCACTCACCTTTCTTGCGTTCCCGCTCTGCTTTTCAACCTGCTGGCCCCGCACCACTCCGGCGACTAGACCAGGGCCAGGGCCACGCCCGCCATCGCTGTCAGGAGCGCCACCAGCCAGAAGCGCTGCACGACCTGGGTCTCCGACCAGCCCTGCAGTTCGAAGTGGTGGTGCAGGGGCGTCATCTTGAAGACCCGCTGCCCCTCACCATACCTGCGCTTCGTATACTTGAAGTAGGAGACCTGGATGATCACCGACAGAGCCTCCGCCACCGGCACGAGGAAGATGAGGGGCAAGAGCAGCCACTGCCCCGTCATCAGCGCTACCACGCCCAGGGTCGCCCCCAGAGAGAGCGCGCCCGTATCCCCCATGAACATCTCCGCAGGGTGCGCGTTGTACCAGAGGAAGGCGAAGGACGCACCCACGATGGTGAAGCAGAAACGCTCCAGGTAGATCTGCCCCTGCAGATCGGCGATCAGGCCGTAGGCGATGAAGGCGCTCGCCAGGATGATGCCCGCCAGCCCGTCGAGGCCGTCGGTCAGGTTCGCCGCGTTGCTGGAGCTGATGATGACGATCATCGCCACGGGGATGTAGAAGAGCCCGATGGGGATCCGCTCCGGCACCCCGGGAAGGGCAATGCTGCGCAGCTCCAGGCCGTAGTAGAGGATGAGGGCGACGAAGAAGGACATGAACAGCTCGATAACGATCTTGAAGCGGGCGGTGAAGCCCTCCCCCCGGCGCATCCCCCGCACGCCTGCCAGGTCGTCGAGGGCGCCCAGGAAACCGTAGGAGAGCATGACGCCCAGCGGCACCAGGATCGAGCGCCCGATCACCGTCTGCCCGAGAAGATTGTAGATGTTGAGCACCACCGTGATGATGACCACGGGGATGAGGATGAGCAGACCGCCCATCGTCGGCGTCCCCATCTTCGTGAAGTGCCGGTCGGGCCCGTCGATGCGGATGCGCTTGCCGATCTTCCAATGCTCCAGGAGCTTCAGGAAGGGACGCCCCCAGAAGACGACCATCAGAAAGGAGATGCCGGCCAGGATCAGGGCGAAGCTCACGAGGCCTCCTCGGTCAGGGCGGAGACGATCTCCTCCATGGCCAGCGCCCGCGAGCCCTTCACCAGGATGACGTCCCCCGGCTCCAGCAGCGACTCGACGAGGGCCACCGCCGCCGCGTTGCTCTCCACCTCGTGGGTCCGCTCGCGCGGGAAGCCGCAGAGGCGTGCCCCGTGCAGGAAGAGGGGCGCCCGCTCGCCGATGGCGATGAAGTGGGCGGCCACGTCGGCGACCCGACAGCCCACCTTCAGGTGCCCTTCCTCCTCGTACTCTCCCAGCTCCAGCATGTCGCCCAGGATGACGATCTTGCGCCCCTCCAGGTCCTGGAGCAGGTTGAGGGCCGCCAGCGCCGAGGGCGGGCTGGAGTTGTAGGTGTCGTCCAGGATGAGGGAGCCCTGAGGCCCTCCGACGGCCACGAGGCGCAGCTGGGCGCCGGGCGCCTGGAGCCCCTCGATGATCTCCTGCCAGTTCAGCCCCTCCACCAGCCCCACCGCCGCCGCCCGCAGCACCGTGTGCACGCTGTGGCGGCCCAGCAGGGGCACGCGGAGGTAGAGCTGCTCTTTCCCGTAGTGGAGGCACAGGCGAATCCCCTCCAGCCCCAGGCTCTCCACCTCGTCGGCCCAGAGATCGGCCCGCGGTGAGAGCCCGTAGAAGAGGACCCGAGCCCGGGTCGCCGCCGCCATCTGGCGCACCCAGGGATCGTCGAAGTTGAGGATTGCCACACCGACGGGCTCGGGGGGCAGCTCCTCGACGAGCTCTTGCTTACCCCGGGCGATGTTCTCCAGGCTGCCTGCCCGCTCGGCGTGCACCACCTCGACGTTGGTCAGCACCCCGACGTGAGGGCGGGCGATGTTGGCGAGGGCGCGGATGTCGCCGGGCACGTACATGCCCATCTCCAGGACCAGGTACTCGCAGGCCGCCGTCAGCTTGAGGATGGTCAGCGGCAGCCCGATCTCGTTGTTGTAGGAGCCCGTGCTGCGCAGCACCTTGTAGCGCTGCTCCAGCACCCGGGTGACGACCTCCTTGGTCGTCGTCTTGCCCACGCTCCCCGTCACCCCTACCACCCGCGGATTGAGCTCCATGCGCCAGTGGGACGCCGCCCGCTGGAGGGCGGCCAGGACATCGGGGGCGCGGAGCACCAGCGGGGTTTCGACAGATGCCGGGAGGGGTCCCGGCACGTCAACGACGGTGCCCTCCACCGCCACCTCCCGCTCCACGACGGCGGCCACGGCGCCCCGCGCGAAGGCGTCGGCGACGTAGTCGTGGCCGTCCACGTTCTCCCCGCGGAAGGCGAAGAAGACCGCGCCCGGCCCCGCTTTGCGCGAGTCTAGAACGGACGTTACGGGCATCTCCAGTCCGGAGGTATGCCCGCCACCCATCCCTGCTATAAGGTCGGCTAACGTCAGCGTTCTAACCATGCGACCTCACCTTCACGGCCCCCCTTCCGCCACGGGATGCCCGGGGGGGATGCCCAACAGAACGAAGAGTCGGGCCGCCACCCTCTGGAAGATCGGTGCTGCGGTCCGGGTGCCCCAGCGCAGCTCGGGGGCGATGCCCGGACGATCGAGTTTGACGAGAATCAGAAGCTGCGGATCGGGCAGCGGGCCGAAGCCCACGAAGGAGGTGATGACCTCCTCCGGCTCATAGCCGCCCACCCCGGGGATCTGGGCAGTGCCCGTCTTGCCGGCGATGCGATAGCCGGGCACCGTCGCCTGGGGCACCTTCTCCTCGAGGGCGTTCGCCATCAGCCCGGCCAGCGTCTGCGCCGTCTCCGCGGAGACCGGCTGCCCGGCAGGGCGCGGGGGGACGACGACCGTCCGTCCGTCGGCGTAGCGTCGCTCCGCCACGACGTAGGGCTGCATGAGCGTCCCGTCGTTGGCGAGGGCGCCCACGGCCGCCGCCATCTGGAGCGGCGTCACGGCGATGCCCTGCCCGAAGGCATTGGTCGACAGGTAGCTGTCCGTCCAGTCCCAGTCGGCGGGGGTGTGGACGGTCCCGGCAGCCTCGTTGGAGAGCTCCACGCCCGTGGGCTGTCCGAAGCCGAAGTGCTGAATGTAGCCGTAGAAGACGTCGGCACCCATCACCCGGGTGGAGAGCGTCGCCACCCCCACGTTGAGGGAGTGGGCCAGAATCCCCTGCAGATTCTGCTGCCCGTAGGAGCCGCGGTCCCAGTTGTAGACGGGGATGCCGCCGTACTCCAGGCTGCCCCGATCCTCGTAGGACCAGTCGGCGTCGATGAGGCCCGAGTCCAGGGCCGCCGCCAGGGTGATGACCTTGAAGACGGAGCCGGGCTCGTAGGGCCGGCTGATGGCGGGGTTCCGGAAGAGCGCCTCATCCCCCTGGGCCGCGTAGTCGGGGTAGCGTTGGGGCTCGTAGGCCGGTCGGGTCGCCATCGCCAGGATGGCACCCGTGCGCGGGTCCATGACCAGGATGGCCCCGCCCTCGGCCTGGTACTCCACCAGGGCCTTATCCAGCTCCCCCTCCACGTAGGCCTGCACCGTCCGGTCGATGGTCAGCCGCAGATCGGCCCCGGCGTAGGGAAGGGCCGTCCCGCCTGCCAGCTCGTGAGGCAGGGGCTCGGAATTCCCGGTGACCTCGCCCCACTGCTGCACCTGCTCCCCCCGGATGATGCGCAGCTGGTAGGCCTGCACCCCGTACCCCACCCCCTCCTGGTTGACGAAGCCCAGAAGGTGAGCCGCCAGATCCCCCTCGGCGTAGTAACGGGACCACGTGGGCTGCAGGGAGATCCAGGGGTAGTCGAGGGCCGCGATGGCCTCGGCGGTCTCCACGGGCACGCCCTTGGCCAACATCCGCCAGACGAAGAGATTCTCCTTCTCGGAAGGGCGGATGGTCAGGGCGTCTCGGACCTCCTCGGCGGGGCGTCCCAGAAGAGGGGCCAGGGTGATGGCGGCCTTGGCAGCGGTGACGGGATCGGTGAGGGTCTGGATCTCGGCCCCCACGTCGTAGACGGGCATATTGCCCACCAGCAGGTCACCGCGACGGTCACGCACGCACCCGGTAGGCGCCGCGGGCAGCGCATAACGGCGCTCCACGAGCGCCCGGACCTCCCGCGCGTAGCGTCCGTGCTCCAGCACCTGGAGCTGGACGAGCTTGCCGACGACGGGCAGCAACACGGCGACCAGGAGCACACCGATCAGCCGCAGACGAGCGTCAGGACCGCGTAACATCTCAGGGTCCCTCGACTTGCAGGAAGTGGATCTGAGAGGCGGGGGCGTAGCCGGCGGCGATGGCGCGCTGCTGCAGGGCAGGGATGGAGCTGTAGTGGGCGATCTCGACCATCAGCGCCTGGTTCACCCGCTGCTGTTCCATCAGATCCTCCTCCATCTGCCAGACCTCGTCGGTGAGGCGCACATTTGCAGCCGCCAGGCTCAGATAGGCAGCCGCTAACACTGAGGCCACGATGACGACGCCCAGGAAGAGGTAAGCGACCATGCGGTTCGTGTGCTCCTGGCGCCGCTGGACACCGTGGGTTCGCTCTTGCCATAGGACTGTCATAATCTCTACTCCCGAAGCTGAAGTGGGCTAGAAGACCCCTGAAGGCGCTTGCCTACCCTACTTTCAACGTGATTGAATGCAGCCAGCAACTCTCGTCCCTAAAGGCTGGGATACTATCGCAGAACGACAAATTGACAACCTGGCAACCTGCTGTCGGCTTGTCAGGGTGAATTTGGCAGCTTCTCGGCAACCCGGAGCTTGGCGCTCCGGCTGCGCGGATTCGCCTCCAGCTCTCTCCCCGAGGGCGTGATGGGTTTCCGGGTCACCAGACGGACGCGCGGCTCGTGCTCACAGGTGCAGAGTGGCGAGGTGGGCGGGCAGATACAGTCGCTCGCCTCCCGCTTGAGGAACTGCTTGACGATACGATCTTCCAGGGAGTGAAAGGCGATGACCCCCAGCCTGCCTCCCGGTCGCAGCACCTCCAGCGCCTGGGGCAGGGCCTCCAGCAGCCGTTCCAGCTCCCGATTGACGGCGATGCGCAGCGCCTGAAAGGTCTGCGTCGCCGGATGGATCTTCTCCCGGCGCTCCCCTACCGCCGCGGCCACCACCTCGGCGAGCTCGGACGTCGTCGTCAACGGACGCGCCTTCACGATGGCTTTGGCGATCCGCCGGCTGTGGGACTCCTCCCCGTACTCCCACAGAAGGGCGACGAGCTCCTGCTCGGGCAGCGTGTTCACCAGATCGGCTGCCGTGGGCGCGCCGGACGTCGGATCGAAGCGCATGTCAAGCGGGCCCTCGGCGCGAAAGGTGAAGCCCCGCTCCGGATTGTCGATCTGGGGGGAGGAGTACCCCAGGTCGAAGAGCACGGCATCGGCGGGCACGAAGCCCGTTTCGCGGGCCACCGCACCCAGCAGGTGATAGGAAGCGTGTGCGATGACAGTGCGCCCGCTGAAGGGCTCGAGACGCGCCATCGCCCGCTGTACGGCAGCGGGATCACGGTCCAGCCCCAGAAGGCGTCCGTCGGGTGCAGAAGCGCCCAGCATCGCCACGGCGTGCCCGCCATCGCCCACGGTGGCGTCGATGTAACGGCCACCGGAGCGGATGTTCAGCTCGTTGAGGATCTCGGCGAGGAGCACAGGAACGTGGTGGTAGGAGGACGAGGCCCTCAGATCTGCAGATTCTCCCATAGTGCGGGGTTCTCCTCCATCATCGCCATCTGGCGCGCCTGCTGCTCCTCCCATCGCTGGGGCTCCCACAGCTCCATGTACTGATCCAGCCCGACCACCACCGTCTCGTTGGCGGAATCCAGGCCGGCGTACTCCAACAACCGTTCCGGAATGAGGATGCGTCCCTGGCGATCCGGCGCGACGTCCGTCGCATCGGCAAAGAAGAGCCGGCGCAGGGCCCGCCCCTGGGGCGAGGTGATGGGCAGAGCGTTCACCTTGTCGGCGATCTCCTTCCACACACCCATGGGATAGAGTGCCAGACAGCGATCCAGACCGCGGGTGATCACCAAACCGCCCAATAACTCATCCCGGAAGCGCGAGGGGATGGTGATGCGCCCTTTGTCGTCTATGGTGTACTGGTACTGTCCGAGAAACATTGAACCCTGGCTTTCCCCACTTGAGAGGTGATTTTCCTGTCCATGAGGGAAGTTTCCCCACTTTCCCCCATTTTTAACCACAATCTCCCACATTATACACCACTATCCCAACGAAATCAATAGGTAAATCCCAAATTTAAGGGATAGAGTTGGGAAATCGCTAAGGAATTATGCACGCCCTCTTGGATTAACCAAGCTTTAACAAAGATTCCCGTTTCAAAAAGGGGGGTGGTTGTTCCCTCGGATAGCTCCACTATAATGGGAGGAGATCCGTGGAGGTTCCATGTTACGTCTGGAGCAGTTGAAAAGCAAGATCACCGCGCTGGGCGCCCACGCCGTGGAGAAGCGGCAGCGGCGCGCCCTCGAGGTCGAGGAGCTGCTGACCTGGCTGGAGAGCGGGCCGGAGGCAGCCTCCCTGCGGCAGCGCTTGCAGGAGGAGGAAGAGGAGACCACCGCCTATGCCGAGCCCGTCGAGGACGGCCCCCTCAACCGGCGGGTCGCGGTTACGGGAGCGCCTGCGCGGCAGAGCGTGCTGGTCGCCGTGGACGGCTCCCAGATCATGCCCGACCGGCACGCCCCCGTCCTCTACTACCTGCTCCAGATGGGCGGGCTGCTCTTCACCTACGATGGGGAGGCCCCCCGCTCCCAGACGGCGGCGAGCCTCCACTACGAGGATGCGGAGCTCTACGATCAGGAGGGACAGGTCATCACCCACCAGCTGGGCATGCGCCGCGCCGTTGCCGAGCTCTCCTTCCTGGCGCGCCTCGTTGCCGAGGTGGAGCAGGAGGCTCCCCGGCCCATCCTGGCCCTCACCGACGGCCCCCTCCTCTGGCCCTACAGTGGACGCTCCCAGGAGGAGATCGACGCCCTGCTCCCCGCCTACTTCGCAGCCCTGAGCCGCATGCGGGAGCAGGGAGGCATGCCCATCGGCTTCGTCGAGCGCCCGGGCGGTCGCCCCCTCGTCGATCTGCTGCGCCTCACTCACCCCGACCCGGAGCGTACAACCGAGCCGCAACGCCTGCTCCTGACCGACCAGGTGCTCATGGCCCGCTTCCTGGAGCCGGGTCAGCGCTCGCCCTGGTTTCGCCGCAATTCGTCTTTGAACCAGCGCCACCAGCGGTACGGTCACCCCATCTGGTTCTGCTACCTCCACGTGGGGGAGCCGGGCTACCCGGTCATCGCCCGAGTGGAGGTCCCGGAGTGGGCCGCACGCCAGGGGGAGTGGGTGGAGAGCATGCAGCGGGTGCTCGTCCACCAGTCCTGCGTTCTAGGCGGGCATCCCTACGCCCTCGCCCGCGCCCACGAACTGGCCCTCGTCACCCTGCAGGACCGGCAGGCGCTCGACGCTCTCCTGCAGCGTCGCCTGCTGGAGGCCGGCGTGGTGGTCCACCCTTCGGAGAAGGCACGGCAGAAGTCCTACCTGGGGCGGCGGTAATCCATAGGAGGATATGTGAACGGAAAAGAGAGCACCATCGCCATCGGGAACGTACTGCGGGCCGACATTCGCGGCTACGTGGTTGCCTCCCGCATCCCCGAACCCCAGGTGCCGACCTTCGGCACCTTCGTGCGGGCGCCCATCCAGCAGGAGCAGGGCCAGCTCATCGGGCTGGTCTACGACATCCGCCTGCAGGACGATCCCTTTCTGCGCAACCTCGCCGTGACCCTGGACGAGTCCAACCCCGAGCACCAGGAGATCATCGCCGACCAGCAGGAGCGGGCCATTCCGGTGGAGATCAGCGTAGCAGCCGTGGGTTACTGCGACAGCGAGGAGCGCTACTACTACGGACTTCCCCCCCAGCCCCCGATGGTCTTGCGGCAGATCACCGTCTGCAGCCAGGGCGAGGTGGCGGAGATTATCGCGCGCCCCGATTGGATGCAGCCCCTGCTCGAAAACCGCGACGTGCCCGTCGATGCCCTCATCACCCGGCGCCTGACGCGCAACGCCGAGCAGTTCGGGGAGCCGGGGTCGACGGAGAGGGAGGCCTACCTCCTGGACGCTGCCCGCTACCTGGCCCGCCTCCTGGCCCGCGAGCCGCTGCGCCTTGAGACTATCCTGCGACAGCTGGTAGAATAGGAGGGATAGGATGAGATTCGGAGAGAAAGGTAAGGGACGATGGACGAATACCAATCACTCTTGACCCGACACCAAGCGCTGCAGGCGCAGAGCAGCCGCAATCCGCAGGCCGTCAACGTGGATGTGGTGCGCCTGCTCAGCGCCGACCTCTACGCCGCCGGACGCACCATCTCCGATCCCGAGATCCGGGACGGGTTGAACGAGATCCTGCAGTACTGGGCGGAGTTCTTGCGCAAGCGCACGGGCGATAAGGTAGAAAACACGATCGCGCCCTACAGCTACCACCTGGGAGAGAAGGTGAAGGAGCCCCGCACCCGCTTCTCCCTCTGGTTGTTGGTGGGCGGCGGGGTCGTCGGTATTATCGTCATCGCCGTCGTGGTGGCCTTTACGCTCGTCCGCAACCTACGCGCAGATATGGAGGCCACGGAGCCCGTCATTCCCACCGAGGAGGTCGCCGAGGTCCTCGAGACGCCCAACGCCCTGCCTGTGGGCCCGACGCCCGAGCTCGCGGGCACGGTAACCCCCGTGCTCCTCCCCACGCCGACGCTGGAGGGTCCCGCGGCGACCCTGACGCTGCCCGCGATCACCGCTACCGCCGCACTACCCACGCCGACCCCCGCCGCCGTCCCCGCCGATCCGGCAGGGGATGTGGTGAGCCTGGGCGGCGGGCAGGCCATCGCCTCACCTCCCCAGGGAGTGGACATCGCCGGCTGCAACGTCACCGCCGACACCCTCGTGCAGACCTCCCTGCCGGCCCCTCTGGAGCTCGAGGACACCTCCGGGGAGAGCCTCACCCTCTGGTTCACGCTGCAGCAGCCCCTGCCCTCTGACCGCGCGCTCAACTACCACTTCCTCGTCGCCCTTGACGTGGACGGCGATCCCGCCACCGGACGCCCCATCGGCGCCGGCTACATCAATCCGGAGCTGGGAACCGAGGTGGGCGCGGGCGTCTTCCTCTACCCCGACGGCACCCTCGACCCCTACATCTTTATCTGGGACCCGGCGCAGGGGGATTGGGCCGACGACGCCCGGGTGCCGGCTGCGCCCGCGGTGACGATCGACGAGGACGGCGCCGCCGTAGCCTTCACCTTCTCCCTGCCGGCGCTGCGAGATGCGGTGGCGGACATCACCGGCGCCACCCTGAACCCGGGGGGGATCGAGGGGCGCATGGGCGTGATCGCCAGCTCCCAGACCCAGGCAGCCGTCGTCGACTTCTGTCCCGACCTGCCCTGAGAGCCCCCTCGATGATCCAAGCACGAAGTGGATCTCTTGGCCCACTTAAAAATCGGAGTCTTCAACAGAGCCATCTCTTCGATCATAGACCTGGAGCGAGGATGACGGAATTGGGTAGACGAGCATCCTAATCCCTGATCCCCAATCCCTGCTCCCTATCGGATCTGGAGATCACCATCCGGCACAGCGGGACCAACCACTATCCTTCAAGGAGTATTCTTATGGACAATCTCTTCGCCCTCGATTATGCCGGCGCACCCTTCCGGCTCTTCGGCACCTACCACCTCGTCGCCCTGAGTGCGGTCCTGCTCTTCAACCTCTGGCTCATCCTGCGGGCGCCCCGCCTTCAGGAGCGTGGTCGCCGCACCCTGCGCTACACCCTCGCCGCCGTCCTCATCGTCGACGAGCTGGCCTGGCACCTCTGGAACTACACCACGGGCCAGTGGAGCGTTCAGACGATGCTGCCCCTGCACCTTTGCAGCGCCCTCGTCTTCCTCAGCGCCGTGATGCTGATCACGAAGAACTACGCCATCTACGAGTTCGCCTATCTCCTGGGGATCCCCGGAGCCCTGCAGCCCCTGCTCACGCCCGACGCGGGCCTCTACGGCTTCCCCCACTTCCGCTCCATCCAGGTCATGGTCTCCCACGGGGCCATCGTCTCCGCTGCCGTGGCGATGACGGCGGTCGAGGGCTACCGCCCGACTTGGAAGTCGGTGAAGCGGGTCATCATCGGCGGGAACCTCTACCTCCTCGCCATCATGGGCCTCAACGCCCTGCTGGGCAGCAACTACCTCTTCGTCGCCCACAAGCCCGAGACCGCCAGCCTCCTCGACGTCCTGCCCTCCTGGCCCTGGTACATCCCCATCATCCAGCTCCTCGGTCTGGTGATGATCCTGCTGCTCTACGCCCCCTTCGGCCTGCGGGATTGGAGAAGGCGGCGCATGCCCGTTCCCCGCAAAGCCTAACCCCTCCCGCATGTGCCGGCCACGCAAAAACCCATGAGCCACGAGCACAGCCACAGCCACGATACCACGGGCGACATCAAGCTCGCCTTCTTCCTGAACCTGGGCTTCACCCTGGTGGAGCTCGTCGGCGGCTACTGGACCAACAGCCTCGCCATCCTCTCCGACGCCCTCCACGATCTGGGGGACAGCATCTCCCTGGGCATCGCCTGGTACCTCGACCGCTATTCCCACCGCACCAGGGACAGGCGCTACTCCTACGGCTACCGGCGCTTCTCCCTGCTGGCGGCCCTCATCAACACCCTCATCCTCATCGCCGGCTCCATCGTCATCCTCTCCGAGGCGGTGCCCCGGATCATGAACCCGGAGCCCGCCAACGCCCGGGGCATGGTCCTCTTCGCCATCGGCGGGGTGTTGGTGAACGGGCTGGCGGCCCTGCGGATGCGCAAGGGCCAGACGCTCAACGCCGAGGTGGTGACCCTCCACCTGCTGGAGGATGTCCTCGGCTGGTTCGCCGTGCTCGTCGTCGGCATCATCCTGCTCTTCGCCGAGGTGCACGTCCTCGACCCCATCCTCTCGGTGCTCATCGCCCTCTGGGTCCTCTACAACGTCGTGGGCAGTCTCCGCAAGACGGCGGCCCTCTTCCTGCAGAGCGTCCCCGAGGGGCTGGACGTCGACGCCATCGAGTCGAAACTGCTTGACCTGGAGCACGTGGAGTCGGTACACCACACCCACCTCTGGTCACTGGACGGCGAGCACCACGTCCTCACCACTCACATCGTCGTCGACGGGGAGACGACGCGCGAGGAGGCCATCGAGATCAAGTGCGCCGCCAAGGCCCTGAGCGACCTCGCTGCCTGCGAGCACGCCACCGTCGAGATCGAGTACCCTCACGAGAGCTGTACGCTGCGACACACATGACCGCATAGGTAGAGTCCTCCATCAATGAAGCCATGTCTAAGAACCATGGGTGAAGCGTAAAACGTGAAGCGTGAGGAATTCACGTTTCACGCTCTCGTGCTCGTTAACGAGATAAAAAGCAGTTTGACCTGATTGAACACCTGTGCGATGGTTACGCGGTGTGCCTTTCGACCCCCCAAATTCGGTCTAGTTTCAGTTTCGATCTCGCCGCGCGCATCCTATAATGAGGGGCGGACCGGAGAAGAGGAGCGCGGCACTGATCCCCGGTATCTACTGAAATAGAGTGCGTACTGCGTATTGCGTACTGCGTAAACGCAATACGCAACACGCAATAGTTTTAGGAGTGCACATGAGCAACGATCGCATCACCGAACACCCCATCCTACCTGTGGAGAGCTTCGAGCCCGTCGAGTTCACCTGGGAGGGGCGGACGCTGACCGCCCGCCCCGGCGAGATGATCTCCTCGGCGCTCTACGCCCACGGCATCCACATCTTCGGGCATCACCCGAAGGACGGCGCGCCGCTGGGCATCTTCTGCGCCAACGGGCAGTGCTCCCAGTGCCTCGTCGTCGCCGGCGGCAGGACGGTGAAGGCCTGCATGACCCCCGTGCAGCCGGGGATGGAGGTCGAGCCGCTGAACGGGCTGCCCGTCCTGCCCGAGGTGGAGGCGACGGGGATCGAACAGCCCGCCGGCAGGGAGCCCCGCACCGTCGGGGTGCCGGTGCTCATCCTGGGCGGCGGGCCCGCGGGGATGTCGGCGGCCATCCAGCTGGCCGAGCGGGGCGTCCGCTGCCTGCTCGTGGACGACAAGCACCGCCTCGGCGGGAAGCTGGTGCTGCAGACCCACCGCTTCTTCGGCTCCATCAACGCCGTCTACGCCGGCACCCGGGGCATCGACATCGCCACCCGGCTGGAGAAGGAGGCCCGCAGCCACCCGGAGGTCGAGGTCTGGCTCAACAGCACGGCGCTGGGCGTCTACAGCGACGGCAAGGTGGGCATCCTGCGAAGCGCGGAAGAGGGGGCGAGGGGGCGAGAGGGCGAAACAGAAGTCGCGGCTCACACCCTCACCGAGTGTTATGTCCTCGTCGAGCCGGAGATCCTGCTCGTCGCCACGGGGGCCCGCGAGAAGTCCCTCGCCTTCCCCGGTAACAGCCTGCCCGGCGTCTACGGCGCGGGCGCCTTCCAGACGCTGGTCAACCGCGACCTGGTGCGCCCGGCGCAGCGCCTCTTCATCGTCGGCGGCGGGAACGTGGGGCTGATCGCCGGCTACCACGCCCTCCAGGCGGGGATCGAGGTCGTCGGCCTCGTCGAGGCCCTGCCCGAGGTGGGGGGCTACAAGGTCCACAAGGACAAACTCGCCCGCCTGGGCGTCCCCATCTACACCTCCCACACCATCCTCAGCGCCAACGGCAGTGACGGCGTGGAGTCGGTCACCATCGCCCGGATCGACGAGGGCTTCCGACCGCTGCCGGGCACCGAGCGGACCTTCGCCTGCGACACCGTCCTCATCGCCGTCGGCCTGGACCCCGTGAACGAGTTCACCCTCAAGGCCCGCGACTTCGGCATGGCCGTCTTCGATGCGGGCGACGCCCAGGAGATCGCCGAGGCCTCCGCCGCCATCTTCTCCGGCAAGATCACCGGGCTGGAGATCGCCCGCGCCCTGGGCCTGGACGTCGGCGCGGTCCCCGAGGCGTGGTACCGCACCGCCGAGATCCTCAAGTCCCACCCCGGCGAGACGGTGGAGGCCCGCGTCCTCGAGGAGGAGGAGGGCGTCTTCCCCATCTTCCACTGCTCCCAGGAGATCCCCTGCAACCCCTGCACCTCCGTCTGCCCCCAGCAGCTCATCCACATCCCCGAGGAGGACATCCGCACCGTGCCCCAGTTCCTCGGCCCCTACGTCGACGCCAAGGCCTGCATCGGCTGCGAGAAGTGCGTCACCATCTGTCCCGGGCTCGCCATCACCCTCGTGGACTACCGGAAGGACGCGGCGCGGCCCCTGGTCACCCTCGCCTACGAGTTCCCCAAGGCCGGCGTCGAGGTGGGCGACAGCGTGACGGTGCTCGACGCCGAGGGGGAGGTGCTGGGCGAGGTGGAGGTGGCGAGCGTGCGGGAGACGAAGCGCAGCGACCACACCGTCGTCCTCAAGGTGAAGGCGCCGCGGGAGATCGCCAAGCGCATCGCGGGCGTCCGCGTGCAGGAGCCCTGGGTCGTCCAGGACGCCCTCGAGGAGGAGATCGCGCCCATCTCCAACGAGACCATCGTCTGCCGCTGCGAGCGGGTGACGGCGGGGGAGATCCGTGAGCTCATCCGCCGCGGCTACCGCGACATGAACGAGATCAAGTCGGTGACGCGGGCGCAGATGGGCGCCTGCGGCGGCAAAACCTGCACCAGCCTCATCTACCGCCTCTTCCGCGAGGAGGGGGTGAGCCTGAACGAGGTGACGCCCAACGTCAAGCGCCCCATCTTCATGGAGGCCCCCCTGGGCGTCTTTGCGGGGATGGGGAGTGAGGACGAGGAGGAACACAATGCCTAGCTCGATTGTCCTACGATTGCGTACTGCGTATTGCGTAGGGTTCAGACGCAGTACGCAATACGCGATACGCACTATCTCTGTACCGGAGATTCTCCATGTCTGATGCTACCTACGACGTCATCATCATCGGTGCGGGAAGCGTGGGGGTGCCGGCGGCGCTGGCCATGGCGGAGGCGGGCGTCAACGTGTTGATCATCGAGAAGTTCGCCAGCCAGGGGCAGGGCTCCAACAAGGCCGCCATCGGGGGCATCCGCGCCACCCACTCCGACCCCGCCAAGATCCGCCTCTGCCTCCGCTCCCTGGAGATCGTCTCCACCTGGGAGGAGGTCTACGGGCACAACCTGGAGTGGACGCGGGGCGGCTACTCCTTCGTCGCCTACCGCGAGCAGGAGGAGCAGACGCTCAAGGGGCTGCTGGAGATCCAGAAGCGTTACGGTCTGAACATCGACTGGTACGACCGCGACGACCTCCTGGAGATCATCCCCCACCTCAACCCCGCGGGGCTCATCGGCGGGACCTTCTCGCCGGAGGACGGGCACTGCTCCACCCTCCTGGCGGGCCACGCCTTCTACGACGCGGCAAAGCGGGCCGGCGCCGAGTTCCGCTTCAACGAGAGCGTGGTGGAGATCCTCACGGAGCCGCTGATGCGCGGTCCTCACCGGCGCGTCACGGGGGTCAAGACAAATCAGGGTACCTACCGCGCCCCCATCGTCGTCAACGCCGCCGGCCCCTGGGCCACCCACGTGGGCCAGATGGCCGGCATCTCCCACCCCATCGCGCCCGACTCCCACGAGGCGGGCATCACCGAGCCCGTGGCCCACTTCCTCGATCCCATGGTCGTGGACATCCGCCCGGCGCCGGGCTCGAAGAACTACTACTTCTACCAGCTCCACAGCGGGCAGGTGGTCTTCTGCATCACGCCCGACCCGCCCGTTCCGGGGCTGGACCGGCGGGAGACGAGCGAGTTCCTGCCCCTGGTGGCCCGGCGGATGGTGGGCCTGGTCCCCAAACTGGCCAACATCCGCGTGCGGCGCACCTGGCGGGGCCTCTACCCCATGACGCCCGACGGCTCACCCCTCGTGGGCTGGGCGCGGGAGCTCGAGGGCTACCTCATGGCCATCGGCATGTGCGGGCAGGGCTTCATGCTGGGTCCGGGCCTGGGCGAGCTCCTGGCGCGCATGGTCACCGGCGAGCAGACAGCGGAGGACCGGGAGGTCCTGGAGATCCTCCGGCCCTATCGTAAGTTCGAGGGGATGGAAGCGCTGAAGTAAGGCCGAATTGCGTATTTCGTACTGCGTATTCCGTGCGTGGAGACACGGAATACGCAGTACGGAGCCCCACACGTTTACAGTCCTCAAGCCCCACCTTCCTTTGAATGCCCACCGGTGAGAGTTGCTTTGTTGGAAGGAGGTCCCAGATGAGACACCCAAGAGTGCTGACGCTCCTGCTCGCGGCCCTGCTCCTCGCCGGCTGGGCCTGGGGTGAGAAGGGGGCGGAGACCTTCTCGAGCGTCGCCGTCGGGGCTCCAGGAGGGGGCCGGGGTCGTGACCTGGGTGGAGGTGGGGGAGTAGGCGGCCCTCAGAAGTCGATCGTCGGCTCCAGCGGGACGGGGGGATAGACCTGGCCCGGCACGGGCGGCATGGAGTTGTAGACCCAGTCGACGTCGAGGGTGCCACAGCGGACGCCCCCCTGCCTCTTCACCCCGGAAAAGGTGCCCCGCACCAGCACGTCCTCCATATCGAGGGACATGCCGAAGAGGGCGACGGTCGCGCCCGCGGGCAGGGCGGCGAGCTCCTTCCCGAAGGCGCCCAGGGAGAAGATGACCCGCCCGGCGTCGGGCGCCCGAGCCTGGAAGAGGGGCACAATGACCGGGTAGCCGTCGGGGCCGACGTGGGCCAGGAACTTGGGGTTGCCCACCTTGCCGAGGAGCTGCCGGGTCCAGCCGTTCATCGCCTCCTCCCCCTCACCCCTGCGGCCCAGCGCCTGGGCCAGGAACGTCTGCAGGGCGGCGAGGGCCACCCGCCCCATGGGCAGCGCCTCCCGCCCGCTCTGCGCCACGAGGTCGGCGTAGTAGACGGTGTGGATGCCGAAGTAGGCGTTGTAACGGAACATGGGCACCCGGTTGTACATCTCGTACTCGGGCCCCGCCTGCGCCGTGTGGGTGAAGTCCGCCTTGCCCCGCCAGAGCTGCCGGTCCATGGTCATGATGAGGAAGCCCACCTTCGGATTCCGGCGGACGAAACCCTTGCTCTGCCCCTCGGTGAACTGCCCCCAGACCACCTGGGTGGGCGAGGCGGCCTGCAACGAGGTGATGAGCGTGAGGTGCGGCAGCCCCTCGTCGTTCACCGTCGCCAACATCCCCACCTTCATCACCGGCTCGAAGGCTTTCATCTCCTGTGGGGAGAAGGTCGTCTCTTTCAGTTCGCGCATCTTGCCACTCCTGACTCTACTCTGACTGCGTCGCCCCCGTCACGACCACGATCTCGGGGTCGACGCCCGAGCCCTGCGCCCATCCCGCCGCCTCTTCCAGCGCCGCCGCCGTCATGAGGGGCGTCTCGGCGAAGTCCCACGCCAGGTCCAGGCGCCGGTACTTGTCACGGCAGAGGTTGTTGAAGGCGCAGAGCTCCCAGCGCTCGATCCCGCCCACGAAGTGGGCGGCGAGGAAGGCGCCCAGTCCCTCCAGGTTCTCGCGGGTCGCCGTCGCCCCCGGAATGAGCGGGGTGCGAATCCAGAGGCGTGCCGCGGGCGCCCGCTCCGAGATCCGCAGGAGGTGGTCGCGGACGAAGAGCAGGTTGTCCAGAACCCGCTCGTTGGAGGCCCCCGTGAAGTCGCGGTGGCGTTGGGGATCGATCTCCTTCAGGTCGAAGAGTACGAGGTCGGTGTAGGGCAGGATCGCCGCCAGCGCCGCCGGGGCGGCGAAGCCGCAGGTATCGAGCGCCGTCCGCATCCCCTCCTGCTGGAGGCGGCGGAGGAAGGTCGCGACGAAGCGCGCCTGCAGGGTCGGCTCCCCGCCCGAGACGGTCACCCCGCCCCCCGAGGTGGCGAAGTAGGTGCGGTCCTTCAGCACCTCGGTGACGAGCGCCTCCACCTCCACCTCCCGACCCAGATACTCCAGGGCGAGGGCGGGACAGGTGCGCGCGCAGGCGCCGCAGCCCGTGCAACACTCCCGGTCGATCTCCATCCCCTGGGGAGTCAGCTCGAGGCAACCGTGGGGGCAGGCGGTGACGCAGGTGCCGTAGCCGACGCAGCGATCCTCCAGCCACTGCACCTGGGGCTGGGGGGAGATGCTCTCGGGATTGTGGCACCAACGGCAGGCCAACGGGCAGCCCTTGAAGAAGACGGTGGTGCGGATGCCGGGCCCGTCCTCCGTGGAGAGGCGCTGCAGGTGCAGGATGCGCGCCGTCAGCGCGGGAGCCCTCTGCTCCCCGTCCGTCCCCGCCTGCTTGGGCGCGCGCCCTCTCCCTCTGCGTCTGAAGAACATAGTCACTCCTGGGGCTGAGGCAGCGGCAGAGGCAGGATCAGGACCTTCCGAACCTCCTCCAGCCCCTCCTCGATAAGTTGCACGCCCCGCTCGAAGCTCTCCAGCGGCAGCCGGTGGGAGACAAGCGCCGAGACCTCCAACCGTCCCGAGCTCAGCAGCGCCACTGCCTGGTAGGAGTTGCGCACCGAGGTGTAGGAGGAGAGGAGGGTCAGCCCCTTGCGGAAGATCTCGAAGGCGTCGCAGGTGAGCTCCGAGCCGCGGGGCGGCACGCCGAAGAGGAGCACCCGCCCGCCGGGCCGCGCGAACTCCGTCGTCCGCCCCATCACGGGGACGGCGCCCGTCGCGTCGATGACCACGTCGTAGGCGTCCTGCTCCAGGGCATCGAGCTCCTCGAGCCCGGTGTCGCAGCCGAGATCCCGCGCCAGCGCCAGCCGGGCAGGATTCCGCTCCACGACGGTGACCCGCGTCGCGCCCTCCAGGCGGACCACCTGGAGCAGCAGGGCGCCGATGGGGCCCGCGCCGAGGATGGCCACCCGATCTCCCGCTCGAATGCCCACCCTCTCCACGCCGTGCACGACGCAGGAGAGGGGCTCCACGAAAGCCGCCACTTCGAAGGGCAGCTCGCCCACGTCGAAGAGCGCCTTCTCGGGCGCGAGAGTGTACTCTGCCATCCCGCCGGGCAGCGTCACGCCCACCGCCTGCCAGTTGAGACAGAAGTTCTGCCGGTTGTGGAGGCAGTTGTAGCAGTTGTCACAGGCGATGTTGGGCTCCACCGCCACCCGGTCCCCCACGCTGAAGCGGCTCACGCCCGGCCCCACCGCCGCGACGACGCCGGAGAACTCGTGCCCGGGGATCACGGGGTAGTCGCCCAGGTACTCCCCGCGGAGAATGTGGACGTCGGTGCCGCAGATACCGCTCGCCATCACCTGCACGAGCACCTCCCCCTCGCCGGGTTCCGGCCGGGGACGCTCGACGACCTCGACCTGGTTGGGTGCCTGAATCTCGACCGCTCTCATGCTCGCTCCCCTGCTCTCCTCAAATCCGGTGGGCCTCCCGGGCGATGACCTCGTCCTGGAGCTCCCTGCCGATGCTGGTGAAATAGGCATTGTACCCCGTCACCCGCACCAGCAGGTGGCGGTAGTTCTCGGGGTGCTTCTGGGCGTCGCGCAGCATGTCGGCGTCGACCATGTTGATCTGCAGCGCCGTCCCCCCCTGCTCGACGTAGGCCCGCAGGAAGGCCTTGAACTTCTCCCGGTGCTCGGAATCCCGCAGCAGGGAGGGGCTGAAGGTCATCGTGTGGCTCCCCCCGTTGGGCAGCAGGTTGACGAAGTCCTCCCACTCCCCTTCAGGCGAGCGCCCACCCAGCACCTTCCCCACGGAGTTGACGTTCGCCGTCGGCCCCTCGGTGTCGGCGCCGTTGGAGGGACAGAGGGCGTTGGACAAGAACTTGCCCTTGGGGCGCCCGTCGGGGCTGGCGGGCAGGATGAAGCCGTCGGAGACCCAATAGTTCCAGCTCAGCATGCCCGGGCGGAACTGCCGCCCGGTGGAGACCGTCCTGTGCTTCCAGGTCTCCTCCGTCCAGAGCTCCATCACCCGGAGCCCCAGGGCGTCGGCCTCGTCGTCGTCGCGCCCGTACTTCGGCGCCCGGTTGAGGGCCACCGCCTGGAGCACCTGGTGCCCGTCCCAGTTGTCGCGCAGCGCCTCCACCAGCTCCTCCAGCGTGCAGATCCCCTCGTCGAAGACCAGGTACTTGATCGCCAGCAGGGAGTCGACCGTCGTCGCGAAGGTCACCGCCTCGATGGTGACGTAGCTCAGCGCCGCCCCACCCTGGGTCACGTCCAGCCCCTGCTCCGCACAGCCCCCCACCAGACAGGAGAGGTAGGGCGTGGGAGAGAAGCGGGCCCGGACGGCCTCGCTCTTTTCATAGAGCTCCACCATCTTCCGGATGATAAAGCGGGTCTGCGCAGCGTAGGCCTCCCAGAACTCCTCCCACGTCTCGAAGCGTGCGGGGTTACCGGTTGCCGGCCCCCACCGTTTGCGACGCTCCGTCTGCCCGGTCAGGGGGTCTCTGAAGGGGAGGAGATCGTAGCCGTTGCCCAGCGCCAGTTCGACGGCCTTGAGCAGGTTGAGGTTGCAATCCACGGTGCCGGAACGGTCGTTGCCCTGCATCGTATTCTCCAGGCAGCCGACGGGGGCGTAGTCCCAGACATTCTCCGAGTGGATGAGGGCCTCGGCTCCCGACTTGCGCGCCTCCAGGAGCATCCCCGCCATGGAGCGCTCGTCGAAGTTCAGCAGGAAGGGGGCGCCCTGGCTGGCGGCGATCATCTCCACGACCTTGTCCAGGAGGGCGTCGGGCGAGTTGCGGTGGAGGCGGACGTTGGGCTTGGGCTCCAGGATGGGCGACATCTCGTCGATGACCTCCAGCAGGGCGTAGGTGAGATCGTTGGTCAGATCCTCGCCGCCGGGCCCCATCCCCGAGAGGGTGAGGAGCTGTCCGTAGCCGGCCGTGATCCCCTGATTGCCGCCCGTGCGGATGAGGGCGTCGTAGGCCGTGTTACAGTGGACCCAGAAGCACTTGAGGAGCTCCTTGCCGAACTCCCGCTCCATCCCCGCCTCGAGCGCGTGCTTCCAGAAGGGGTAGAGGTATTGGTCGATGCGCCCGAAGGAGGTGCCGGGGCCGGGGTAGTTCTCGTCGGCCATGACGAGCAAGTGGGTGAGCCAGAGGGCCTGGAGCGCCTCCCAGAAGCTCCGGGCCGGTTCCCAGGGCACCCGCTCGAGGTTCGCCGCCATCTGCAGCAGCTCCTCGCGGCGCCCCTCGTCCTCCTCGCCCGCGGCGCGCTCCCGGCAGAGCTGCGCGTACCTCTCCGCCACCCGGCGCGCCGTCGTCGCGGCGATGAGCATCGCCCGCAGCTGCGCCCCCCGCGGGCCGCCCTGCTCCTCGGGGGTGAGGGCCGCGTAGCGCGCCTCCAGGTCGGCGCGGATCCCGCGCCAGCCCTCCTCGAGGACCCGGGGGTAGTCGGGGATGAGGTGCCCGCTCGTCGGCCCGCCGTTGCCGTAGCCGTGGTCGTGGAACCACTGGATGGCGGCCCGCGTCCCCCCCTTGCCCTGGACGAGGCGCCCGTACTCCCGGGCCTCCCGCTCGTTGAGGCAGGTCGAGGACATGACGTTGAAGCGGGCGCCCGCCAGCAGGTCACCCGGCAGAAGCTCCTGGGGCACGTAGTCGACCATCACCTCCCGGTTGAACCAGGCCTTGCGCTCCGGCAGGCTCCACGACCAGAAATCGGGGTGGAGCTCCACGGAGCGGGCCACCTGCTTGAGCGCCGAGCGGAAGGTCTGGAAGAAGGCGTACGTCTCCGGCACGATGTAAAAGGTCAGCTCCTCGTACTGGAAATCCCAGGGCGTACCCGTGCTCCAGGCGGTGAACTCGTTGTTCCACCGTCGCTCCACCCCCTCAAAGTAGTAGTCGCGCAGCCAGCGAATGCGCGGGGAGAGATTCCTGGGCTCTTTGACACGGTATTTGGGCTCGTGAACCTGCCCACCGTTCATCCGACACCTCCGTCGAAAATGGTCAGATAGTCGTGTAGTCGTCTGGTCGTGCAGTCGAAAAGCGCGACCTGCCTGTCATCCTGCGCCGCGCTCAGGATCTCGCACAGGTCACCCGCACTCGCTCTGCCACCGGCACCGTACGATCCTGATCGTGGTCTGATTCGCCCGCTGCTCGTGCTTGGCCGGGGTGGACAAGCACCGGTACCCAATAAGGAAGGACCTCGCGGATAGCGTACCAGGCCCTGCAAGCGAAGTATAGGTAGGGAGGAGCGGGAAGTCAAGCAAAACACGTGGCAGGGGACGCCAAGGTTCAGCCCTTCTACGGGGCCTTGATACGTGCCTTGGCACACGACTCTACCCTTGTGAGGAAATCACATTTTCACTATGGGTGTGTTGCGCGCCCATAAAACAAAGCCCGCTCCGCGCGCGGAGTGCAGCGACACACCAAAAAGCGGGCGAAGAAAACACCCTCAGATGAGATGCGCAGGCGGCAGGGCGAAGTTCGCCCTGCCGCCTGTGTAAAGGGGTCACATCTCGACGAGAACGCGGTAGGTATCGGGTTTGAGGGCGGCCTTGAGGCCCTCCTCGAGTTCGTTGAGGGGGAAGGTCTTGGAGATGAGAGGTGACATGTCAATCAAGCCCTTGGCAATCATGTCCACAGCCTGCTGCACCTCCTGCCGGCTCTGGCTCAGCGTGCCGGTGAGGGTGATCTCCTTCTTGTGGAAGAGGTTGGGGTCGATGGTGATCTTGGCGGGTTTGGGGTAGATGCTGGCGTAGACGAGGGAACGTCCGCCCTTGGCCAGCGCGGCAACCGACTGCTCGACGGCAGCCGCGACGCTGACGGCGTTGAAGATAACGTCGGCGCCCCGCTTCCGGGTGAGGTCCATCACCTGTTCGACGAAGGAGCCGTCGCTGGGATCGATGATGGCCGCGGCCCCCAGTTTTCGGGCGTATGCGGCGCGCTCCTTGTCGGGCTCGCTCACGATCACCCGAGCGCCCGACTGCTTGACCAGCAGGAGGTGGATGAGGCCCATAATCCCGGCCCCCACCACCACCACGTCGTCGGCCCGCTCCACCTTGGCCGCCCGCACACTGCGGATGACACAGGCCAGGGGTTCGCTCAGGGCCAGCTCCTCAAAGGAAGCCTCTCCCTGAGCGGGATAGAGCTGGTTGTCCTGCACGAGAATGTACTCGGCGAGGCCCGCCGGTCCGGGGACGTCCCGGCCCGCGTAAGCCTTCAGCGCGTTGTCGCAGATGTTGTTGAGCCCGCGGGTACAGGCCGCACAGTAGCCGCAGCGGGTCAGGGGACCGGCAACGACCTTGTCCCCCGGCTCGACGTCCATAAAGACCCGGTCACCCAGCTTCACCAACTCACCGGAGATCTCGTGCCCGCCGGCCAGCGGGTAGTAGTGCTCCTCACCGGTGTACATCCGCTGCTCCCAGGTACAAAGAGCACAGGCCTTCACCTTCACCAGCGCCTCACGCGGGCCGGGTTCGGGAAGAGGAAGTTCGTCCCACCGTATAGTTTCAGGGGCGGTAAAGACCGCCCGCGTATAGGTCTCAGTCATCTATGCCTCCTCGCACTCGACTACTTCAGGTACTCGAGCGCGGCGTCAACGGTAGCATCCTCGTGAATGAGGGCGGCAACCGCAGCCGTCATCTTGTCGGGCTCCTTGTAACGCCAGATGTTGCGCCCAACGGCCACGCCGCGGGCGCCTGCCTGCAGCGACTCGTAGATCCCCTGCAGCAGATCGCGCGGATCCTTGGACTTGCTGCCTCCCAGAACGACCATGGGAACGGGCACCTGCGCGACGATCTCGCGGAAGCCCTCCAGGTCGCCGGTGTAGGCGGTCTTGATGAAGTCCACGCCCATCTCGGCGCCGATGCGGGAGACGTGTCCGATGTTCTGCGTCGTCCACATCTCCTTGGGGTTCTCGAAGCCGCCCGGCAGCATCTCTGCCATGACCGGCACGTTCCAGATGGCCGCCTCGGTGATGAGGTCGGCCAGGTAGGGAAGCGTGTCACCCTCGAAGACCGAACCGGGCATCCCCATGCTGCAGACGGCGTCGGCGCCCACACGCAGGGCGTCCTCGACACTGTAGAGCAGGCGGGAGGGGCCGCGATCCTGAGCCAGGAAGGAGGTACCCCCGTCGACGCGGAGGGCGATACCCATGTCGCCGATCTCCTTGGCGAAGCGGGTGACGACGCCGTAGGTGGTGAGGATAGCGTCGGCGCCGCCGGCGCGCACCTTGGTCAGAACCTCGCCCGGCTTCTCCATGCCCTCCATGAGGCCGAAGCTGCTGGGATGGTCCATGGCCACGATGAGAACCTTGCCGTCCTCCCGAAATAGGTGATTCCAACGATGTTGCTTTAGTCCTAATCCGTTCATAATCTTCTCCTTGCTAATTACCTGATATTAAAAGGGTGGCCCGTCCGAATCAGACAGGCCACCCCCTTGTAGCCAGATTCGTTTACTAGGTACCTCTCGGCCTCAGCCGAAGAGCCCCACGCGGATGGCCTCGCCTGTTTCCGGATTGATACCGGGCCAGATGGGATAAGCACCCACAATGGCGATCACGATGATTGCCAACATGATCCAGGTCGGGCGGACGTCCTTCTTGGACAGAAGCCACCAGATCAACATGACCAGAACCAGCGGCAGGAGGTTGGGCATGAAGCTGTTGAGGATGTCCTGCACCTCGAAGACGCTGCCGCCGATGGTCAGGGCCACGGGTGTCGAGATGGAGACGAAGGAGACGGTGAGGACGCCGATGATGAAGTTACCCAGAACGCCCGCGCCCTGGATGAAGCGGTTGAGGGTGCCGCTGCGCAGAATGTTGGCCACTGCACTGCGACCCTGCTTGTACCCCTGCCAGTAGAGGAACCAACCTACGCCCCAGGCGAAGGCTATGCCGACGGCGAGGAAGAAGAGCGGGCCGAGAATGTTGCCTCGGGTCGCACCGGTGACGTCCCCGCCCGTGGCGATGTTCATAGCGATGGCCAACGCGATGGGGATCACGATGCCCTGCTGGACGGTGTCGCCGATGCCGGCCATGGGGCCCATGAGGCCCGTCTTGACGCCGTTGATGGCGTCGCCGGAGATGGGGGCGCCCGCGGCGCGCTCCTCCTCCATGGCGACGGTCGCACCGAGGATGATGCCGCCGATGTCGGGCTGCGTGTTGAAGAAGACCAGGTGGCGCAGCAGCGCCTTGCGGATCTCCTCCTTGGTCTTGTAGAGCTTCTCGATGATGGGGGTCATGGCGTGAGCGAAGCCCAGACCCTGCAGTCGCTCCCAGTTGTAGGCCGCGTGAGAGAAGAAGAGCCACCTGATCCACGAATTGAAGACGTCGCGCTTGGTCAAGAGACCCGGCGCCTCCCGCTCCTCAGCAGCGCCCTCCGTCTCGGAGGTGAAGCCTGTGGTGAAGAGAATGTGCACGTAGGCCAGGGCCGCGCCGATGATGGCCAGCATCAGGAGATTGACCTCGCCCTCGATGAAGGAGGCGACGATGAAGCCCACGAAGTAGTAGGGCCACTCGTTACCCCGGAAGAGGAAGACGAGGTTCAGGCCGATACCGAGGGCCGCCAGCATGCCGCTGGCGGCGAAGAGACCCGACATCACCCAGCCGGCGTTGCCGCCGATCCAGCCCAGTGCCTGGGCCACAGCCGCCGACCCCAGGTAAGCCGCCAGCGTCACGGGGACGGCGTAGACGAAGAAGAGGAAGGGCTGGGAGTAGATAACGTTGCTCCGCGCTACCCCGGCGATGTCCGCCTCTGCCGCCCGCTGGTCGGCCCAGTGGGGGATGAGGGAGCAGGTGGACATGCGTAGGGACCAGGTGAGGCCTCCCAACAGCCCCAGCGGGGCCGCCACGGCGAGGGCCGCCTGGGTATCCAATCCGCCTCCCAACGCCAGCGCCGTGCCCAAGTAACCCGCCAGACCGGGGTCACCGGGCAGGGAGCCGCCGGCCGAGATCCAGCCCAGGTAGAGGATGTTGATGTTGGCACCGATGGCGATGCCCCTCCCCAGCTGGCCCATGATCAGGCCGACGACGGTGCCGGCCATAAGGGGGCGGTAGAAGATGGTGAAGCCGAGATTTCCGAGGAAGGGGGAGAGAGAGATGTAGTAGGCTACACCCACCGCAATCGCTGTGACCAGGCTCACACGCGGGGCCTCCTCTTGTCCGAAGGGCGCAGCCTTCACCAGCACCGCCCCCACCAGGAGGAAGAGCATACTGATGATCATCGCCCTGCTCATCTGCTTGCGTTCGAACTTCATCTTTGCTTGCTCCTTTGTGATAAGAGAATACCTAGACAATGGCGAGAGAGAGTTCCATCGACCCTCACAACTTGTCGGCCAGTTCCGAGAAGGATTTGGACTTCTCACCGGGGACGGTCAACAGGGTGATCTCCACCCCGTGATCCATGAGAGCCTTGAGAACAGCTATCTCATCAGGTGATACTGCGATGTTCTTGAAGATGTTCTTGCGCCCGGGCCGACTGCCGATCCCTCCAATGTTGAGCTGCTCATACTCAAGCCCCCCCTCGAAGAGCTGCTGCGCAACAAAGGGAGTCTTCATGAGAATCATCGTCGTCCCACGTCCTGACGTTTGGGCTTGCAGGTCCTCTATACCCTTCTCAACAGGATATACCACCACTTCCAACCCCGGTGGTGCGGAGAGACAGAGAATCTCTTGCATGAAGGAATCAGCGGCCACCTCGTCATCCACGATGACGATACGGTCGAACTTCCGGTGCCGACACCACACCGCGATCACCTGACCGTGAATAAGACGGTCATCGATGCGCACTAACCCCCAGCTGTCTATGCTACTCACCTCCTTCTCCGATCATGGTTATTTGGACAAGACGTGTGAACGTCATGTTCATGGGACAACGCTTCCCCCTTAACATTGGGCCCCCTCTTTCAAAAGCGGCCCGAGGTTACGGACAGACTCCTTACCGGCCAGCGTGATGGACTCCGCCAGCTCCGCGGCGGTAGCCGTATCGGCACAGACCAGCAGCTCCAACATGATGGGCAGATTGACGCCCGTGATACACTCCACGTGCTCCTTCAAGGCCTCGCGGGCAACGACGTTGTAGGGCGTTCCCCCGAAGAGGTCTATAAGGATGAGCGTCTCCTCTCCCTCCAGAGACGCCAGCCTTTCTTCGAACCGCTCCTTGAAGCTGGCGGGGCTGTCATCCGGCTGAAGGGAGATAGCAGAGACGTTCGTTGCAGGGCCCACGATCATCTCCGCCGAGCGGATGAGCGCCTCGCCTAAGTCTCCGTGGGAGACAACGACGATGTTGATCATAATGAGAGCTCCTAACGTTGAAAATGAGATACGCCCCCCGTGAATCAGGGGGGTAGATGCCTACTACTTCGTCTCTACATAAACGTGCAACCGATACCAGTCGCCACAGTAGGTCGCATAGGCAAACTCGATGACCTCACGGGTGTCGAGATAGGTGGTGCGTTCGGTGCGCATTACGGCAGCAGGAGGCGTGAGGCTCAACAACTCGATCTCCCTCTCGCTCGCCAGGGTAGCGTAAGCATCCTCGTGAGCCGTGGCAAGCGTTAAACCGTACTCCTCTCTCAAAAGGCGAAAGAGCGACTCCTGAGCCAGGTTGTAGTCCAGAATACCCGGACAGAGACGGTGGTTGAGATGGACCATGTGCAAGGCCAGAGGCGAGTCGTTGACCAGTCGTAACCGTTCCAGACAGACAATTTCGTCCGTGGGGCTCAGCTGCATCGACCTGACGACCTCTTCATCAGGGCTAGCACAGAGGCGAGCATCCAGAAGGACGTTGGAGATTCGCAGCCCCTTCCGCTTCATGTCCGAGGTAAAACCCCGCAGGGAGACGCGGGTATGCAACGAGAGCAGCGGTTCAATAACGAAGGTGCCACGTCCCGGTACACTCTCCACCAACCCCTCGTGCTCCATCTCCTGGAGCGCCTGGCGCACCGTCGTCCGGCTCACGCCGTACTTCTCACAGAGCTCGCGCTCCGACGGCAGACGCGTGTTGGGCTCCAGACGACCGTCGGTCATCTGGTCCTTCAACAAGGTCTGCAGCTGCCGGTAGAGGGGTATCGGATTATCGCGCGAAATGGACAAGGGGTCTCCTCATCACTTCTGGTAATGACCGGTCATGACTTATCGATTACCTAATCAGTATAGCATCCGTTGCGTGTAAAGTCAAGAGGGACTAACCTAGTTCAAACCACTCAGGGGACATTTAGCTCTCAATGACGGTGAAGATCATCACCTTCAAGCCGTCGGGATCTCTGACGGAGAAAGCCCGGTGACCCCAGGGCTTATCTTCGAGCTTGCGGATGATAGGCAAGTCCTGCGCCCCCACCCGTTCATACCAGGCCTCCACATCCTCCACCTCGTAGGCCAGCTCCAGCCCTTCGAGGCTCCGATACTCCTCACCCGGGCGGAGAGAGAGCACCTCAAGCACCCCCTTGCCCACCTGAAAGAGGGTCCCCCGGTTCGTAGGGCCACGATCCCAGGAGCTGATGATGGGGAACTCCAGACCGTCGCGGTAGAAAGCGACAGCAGCATCGTAGTCTTGGGCACGAAAGATGAATCGCATCTCACCGGACATGAAGTGTCTCCTTCTTGCTGTTGGAAGAGGATAATCGTTGGGAATAGGTATAATCAACATTATAATGGCATATCTTCCTGCTGTCTACCCCCTTTCGCCACAAATTCGCCTCTTGGGTTCGCGGAGCGCGTCATGAGGGTGATGAGCACCCCCACGATGACGACGCTCCCGCCCAGCAGCTCCTGCAAGGAAGGGGACGACCCGAGCAGGAGCAGCGACCAGAGGACGGCAGTCACTGGGCTCAACGCCAGAATCACCGAATGGAGGCTCAGGCTCAGGCGTCGCAGGGTGATGTAGTAGACGGCGCGCCCCAGGGGGATGATGATCGTGCTCGCCAGCAGGAGCATCCAGAAAGACTGCCCCGGCCAGATGAGGCTCCCCCGAAGGGTCGTCATCAGCAGCAGAAAGAGGCTGGTACCGCAGAGACGGAAGAAGAGGAAGTCGAGCATCGGTATCCCCTGCCCGTAACGCTTGACCAGGGCGGCGTGCAGGGCGATCAGGAGCGCCCCTCCGATAACGAGTACGTAGCCGAAGCCCATCCGGCTGCCCGTCGGCTGGAAGGTGATGAGCACCACCCCCACCAGGGTGACGCCGGCTCCTAGCATCTGATAGCGTGTCAGGCGCTCGTCGAGCCAGAGGACGCCCAGCAGCACGCCGAAGAGGATGGAGGTCTTGCTCAACATCGAGACCGTCGCCGGATCGACGAAGGTAATCGCCTCGTAGGTGATGGACGCCCCCAGACCGACGAGGACGCCGATGGCCACGAAGAGCCAGAGGTGCCGCTTCAGGACCTTCAAATCCGGACCGCCGGTCAGGAGCGCGAAGAGCCCCACCTCGACGACGCCCAGGGCCTGAATGTAGAAGGAGGAGACGTCGGGTGCCAGGTGCGCGTGCAGGATGCGCCCGAAGATGAAGTAGAGGCTGTCCGTCGTCAACAGCAGGGCGATGAGCAGGACGTCGGTCGTGCCCAGTCCGGAACCGGACATCATCCGCTGGGTGAGGTGATGCGCACGTAGCGTCCGTCGGGATCGAGGACCCGAAAGTCCCTCGCCCCCCAGGGGCGCCCCTGCAGAGCGCTCGCGAGGGGCCAGCCGCCGGCTGCCACCCGGTCGCGCACCGCGACCACGTCCTCCACCTCCAAGACGATCTCGATCCCCAGCCCCACCCGCTCCTGGGAACCCGGTCTCACCGGATGGTCGGGACGGAGATGCCCTACGGGCTGCAGATCAATGCGCACCTTGCCCCACTTCATCACGGTGTAGCCGTCGGGATGGACGTCCGCCACCTTGAAATCCAGGATCTCGGCGTAGAAACGGCGGGCCGCCTCCAGATCGCGGGTGAAGAGTTCCAGTCTCAGCAGGGTCATCTTGACACCTCCTTGGGTTCAGAAGTAGTAGGCCTGGACGTCGAGTCCGGTGCGCTCTCGCGCTGCGGTCGCCAGCCGCTCCAGGACGTAAGGGAGCACCCGCTGCACCCCGGGGCCGGCGACGGGACGATCGGTGCTGTAGATCTGCACGTGGAGGGGGCGCAGCCTCTGCAGCACCCCCAGCCACGCTTCGAAGGGGGCTCCCTCGTAGTTGCAGAGCGTCCCGTCGATGAAGACCGTCTGGATGACGAGCCGCGGGAGGGCCTCCAGGCTCTCCACGACGGAGGCGGGCGAGATACCCGAAACCGGGCGGTTGATGTGCGCGAAGAGCTCGTCCTCCACCGCGTCCAGCTTCATGATGGGAACGTCGCAGCGGGCCAGAGCCCGCCGGATCTCCTCCCGCCCCGCGGTCGTGCTGTTGGAGAAGATCGCCAGGCGGGCCCGGGGGGCCAGCGCGTCGCGCAGCGCCGCCACCTCCGCGACGACTACGGGAAAGTGCGGGTGCAGGGTCGGCTCACCGTTCCCCGAGAAGGTGAGGTAGTCGACGTCGGCGTGCCGCCCCAGGGCAGCCCGCAGGGCCGTCACCACCTCCTGAACCCGCGGGAAGCCCTCCCAGCGGGGCCGGAGGGTCCGCACGTCGGTCGGCCCGTAGTGACAGTAGCTGCAGTCGAAGGAGCAGACCTTCTGCTCCGCAGGCAGGAGGTTGATCCCCAGCGAGCGGCCCAGCCGCCGGGAGTAGACGGGACCGTAGATGATATGGCGCTCCAGCTGCAGGACGGTCAGACGGCATCCTCCTTCCGCAGATGCTCGAGATCCACGGTCACCGTGGCCCGCGCCCGGATGTCCCGCGAGGAGGCGCCCAGCCGGATCTCGAAGTCGCCCGGCTCCACGACCCAACGACGCTCGTGGGGATGGTAGAAGGCGAAGGCCCGCCGGTCCAGCGCGAAGGTGACGCGCTGCGTCTCCCCCGGCTCCAGGTAGACCTTGGCAAAGCCCTTGAGCTCCTGGGGCGGGCGCATCAGGGTGGACTCCACGTCGTGGACGTAGAGCTGCACCACCTCGGCACCGGGTCGCTCACCGCTGTTGGTCAGGGTGAGGGCGACCTCGACCGGCTGCTCCTCCAGAGCGTCTAGCGCTACCTGCTCGGGCGCCTCGAAGGCGCCGTAGTCGAAGGTGGTGTAGGAGAGTCCGTGCCCGAAGGGGAAGAGGGGCGCCACCTGCTTGGCGTCGTAGTAACGGTAGCCCACCAGCAGCCCCTCACCGTAGCGGACCTCGCGGTTTCCGGGATAGTTGCCGTAGGTCGGGTTGTCCTCGTAACGGACGGGCAAGGTCACCGGCAACCGCCCCGAGGGGTTGACGGCGCCCGTCAGCACCCGGGCGATGGCGTTGCCGCCCTCCATGCCGGGGTAGTAGACGAACAACACGGCGGGCACCTCCTCGATCCAGTCCATCTCCACGGGTGAGCCGGCGTTCACCACGACGACGGTGCGGGGGTTGGCGGCGGCGACGGCCCGTACCAGCGCCTCCTGGCGCCCCGGGAGGCGCATGTGGGGCCGGTCGTGCCCCTCCGACTCAAAGAAGGAGGGCATGCCGACGAAGACGAGGGCGACCTCGGAACGCTTCGCCAGGGCCACGGCCCGCTCGAGGCGGTCGTCCTCCTCGGGCTGGGGCGCCGGCGCCAGGTGGAGGTAGAGCGCGCGTGCGTCGACCATCGCAGGCTTGACGTACTCCACCTGGAGATCGTAGGAGCGCCCCCCCTCCAGCGCCAGGAAGATGTCCCCCGCGGCCTCGTAGGGCATGTGGACCTCGGTGAGGGCCGTCGTATCGTTCTCGAGCAGCAGCTCGCCGTCCAAGATGACTCGGGCGAGACCGCTGTTGATGAGGCGTAGCCGGTACTGTCCGCTCTCGGGGACGGTGAGGGTGGCGCGGTAGCGGATGGCGAAGGCCTCCTCGTTGACCCCCTCGGGGAGGTAGATGGACCAGAAGGCGATCTGCGGATAGACGCGGGTGGCGACGGGCTCCCCCTCCAACGTCGTCCCGTTGAAGTACTCGGTGAGGAACCCCTCGCCCTCGCCCTCGGCAGAGCGCGCCCACTCGGGCGGGAGCAGGGGTGGATCGCTCCAGTTGTCAGCCCCCTCTTCGTAGCCGATCTCGACCTCGTCACCCAGCGCCGCGCGCAGCCCCTCCAGCGGGCCCACGCTGTAGGGCGGCTCGACGGCGGAGCTACCCCCGCCGTAGGCCAGCGCTTGAGCGTTGGGGCCGATGACGGCGATCGAGGAGAGCTCTCCTAAAGGCAGGAGTGCCCGCTCGTTCTTGAGCAGGGTGAGGGACGCCTCGGCCAGCTCGCGCGCCAGCGCCTGGTGCTCGGGCGTGTTCACCGCCCCCCCGGCGCCTTCGATCTCCTCGTCCAGCCCCCCGGCGCGCCCGATGAGGCGCAGCATGCGCCGCGCGGCGTCGTCGACGAACTCCGGCGCAATCTGCCACATCTGAACCGCCTCCTCGAGCAACGGGCCGTAGTACTTCGCCGGGCCCGGCATCTCGAGATCGAGCCCACCGGCCACGGACTCGAAGACGGTGTGGTTGGCGTTCCAGTCGGAGATCACGGCCCCCTCGTACCCCCACTCCTCCTTGAGGATCTCCCGCAGCAGGTGGGTGTGCTGACTGGCGTGGGTGCCGTTGACCCGATTGTAAGCGCACATCACCGTCCAGGGATCGGCCTCCTTGACCACCTGTTCGAACTGGGCCAGGTAGATCTCCCGCAGCGTGCGCGCGTCGACCTCCGAACTGCCCCGGAAGCGCTCGTACTCCTGATTGTTACAGGCGTAGTGCTTGAGGGAGGCCCCGACCCCCTTGCGCTGCAGCCCCTTGACCCAGGCGACGCCGATGCGCCCCGCCAGGTAGGGATCCTCAGCGTAGCTCTCGAAGTTGCGTCCCGCTACCGGCGTCCGCACGATGTTCACGCAGGGGCCGAGGAGCACCTGGCAGCCCAAGCCCAGGGTCTCCTCCGCCAGCGCCTCGCCGACCCGTTCGATCAGCGCGGGATCCCAGCTGGCCGCCATGGCGACGCCGGTGGGAAAGGCCGTCGCCGGCCCGATGGGGCGGTAGGGGCTGCGGGCCTCGGTGCGCACTCCGTGGGGACCGTCGGACATGACAATGGAACGGATGCCCAAACGCGGCAGGGGCACCGTCCGCCAGTTGTCGAGCCCCGAGAGCAGGGCCACCTTCTCCTTGAGGGTCATCCGGCTCAAAAGCTCTTCTACGCGTCGGTTCAACGCCTGGGTGTCTGTGGGGTTCATCAATCTCCTCCCTGAAAGTAGTTGTCCCCTGATTGTCGACCGCTTTTCGAGTTTTGGCAACCGGCGTCCGGCGTTGCTCTTCGCCCGCTTGCTGCGGAGTCAAACGCGGACACTCTCTGACGTCCTTTGACTTTTTTCGGCTCTTGGGCTACAAACACATTTCAGACAATGCACAAGGAGGCCCACATGAAATACCGCACCTTCGGCAAACTTGACTGGCAACCCTCGGCCCTCGGCTTCGGCGCCATGCGCCTGCCGACGACGGGGAACGACAAGAAACAGATCGACGAACAGAAGGCCACGCGCATGCTTCGCTACGCCATCGATCACGGGGTCAACTACGTGGATACGGCCTACCCCTACCACGAAGGCGAGAGCGAGCCCTTCCTGGGGCGAG